>CALJOM010000005.1 GCA_937981765.1 uncultured Bacteroidales bacterium | reverse complement strand
AAAGAACCTATCAAAAATACAAAACTGTAACCATTTTACAACGGGCGTCTCGATAGCAATTTTTATTTTATTGCTGAAAAGAACCTATCAAAAATACAAAACTGTAACCATTTTACAACTACAGACTGCGGGACCTCTTTTAACGCTATGCTGAAAAGAACCTATCAAAAATACAAAACTGTAACCATTTTACAACAAAATATTTATGCAGAAGAACGGATGTGTCGCTGAAAAGAACCTATCAAAAATACAAAACTGTAACCATTTTACAACTCAAAACCTTATTAAAAACATACGGGGATGGCTGAAAAGAACCTATCAAAAATACAAAACTGTAACCATTTTACAACACATTCGCAGCACGTCTTCGAATCGTAGAAAGCTGAAAAGAACCTATCAAAAATACAAAACTGTAACCATTTTACAGGCTTACCGGTGACTGAGCTTGTGGTAACCACCGGTATTAACCCCCAAAATTTCATCCCCAACTCCCTCAAACAAAGATTCCTCAAAAACAAAAAAATCAACTCCTCCTTTAGTATCTAAATTTTTGTGCTAAACATGCAATGTAACTTCTGAAAAAAAATTATTTTTGTAATTAACAAAAAAAACAAAACGCCAATGCAACGAACACTTTTCTTAGTGGTTGTGCTGCTTTTTGGAGCTCAGGGATGCACCAACTGTAGCCAACAAAATAATGCCTCCGAAGAAGAACTAAGTCAGGAAGTTTTGGAAAAATCGTCGGTTTTCAACATCCGTAACTCTTTATTCAGCATTCCCTCACCGCACCAATTGACTAAAATGCTGGCCGACAAAAAAATGGCGTATCAGCCTTCACACCTAAATCCGTTGGCAAACTATAAAAACTACCAAAGCAGTTTTAAAAAAGCCCTCAACCTGGGAATCTACGGCGCCAACTTCGGGTATCTCAACCTTTACGACAAAACCCAGGAAACCATAAAATACTTCTCCGTAATTAAAATTCTTGCCGAAGACCTTAAAGTAATCAGCGCCATTAAAGAAGATGTTTTGAAAAAAATAGAATCAAACCTATCCAACAAAGACACGCTCCTTTATTACATTACCAACTCATTTCAGGATATCGATATCCACCTTAAAGTAAACCAGCAAGAGTCGATTGGTGCGCTTATTCTGGCGGGCGGTTGGATAGAGAGCATGTATCTTTTGGCCGAGTATGCCAAAAACACCAAAGATCCCGAACTATATGCCCGAATCGGAGAAAATCGCAAAGCTCTGGAAAACCTCCTGGCCATACTCAACGAGCACTCTGAGGAAACGCCCGGGTATGAAAAACTTATAGAAAAACTATCTTCTCTGAGTCAAACCTTTAGTCAGGTCGAGACCCGCTATCGCTATGTAAAATCAGAACATGCGACAGCACAAAAATTCTCCAAAATCGAAATTATTTCGGAGGTATCTATGCCGGAGCCGTTATTTGCTGAAATTTATTCCCAAATAACCGAATTACGAAACTTTTGTATAAATTAAACCTAACAATCAAAAGCATAGAACCACTCCCAATGCAAAAGAAAAACACCACACACATGAAAAGAATACTCATATATCTTTTTTTAATAGGAATATTCAAAACAGCTATAGGGCAAATTGATGCGGTTGAAACCAACCTGCGTACGTATTTCCCGAAAAATTATCTTTCCGACGGGCAAATATATCGCACCATGATAACCCCCGACGAAGTAGGCGAGTTCCAGGTTACCTTCTTTGCCAACATCCGCTATCGGGTGGCAATAGCCTCAACCCTCAACGCACCCAACAAAATCATCTTCAGGATGTTAGACCCCGAACGCAACATACTCTTCTCTAACCGCGATTTCGACAACTCTCCCTATTGGGATTTTCAATTCACCGGAACCATCAATTGCATTATCGAAGTAGAAATAGCTCCGGAAATTGATAAATCGGCCATCGCTCTAATGATGATAGGTTATCAGCAATAACCCAACCCCCTTATGAGCGAAAGGATTCTCAATGCTTTAATGCACCTTTTTGCCATCATATCCAGCCCCCAGGCCAACGGATACGATCGCAGACAGGTAGTTCGATCCTTTCTTGAGCTCTTTCTTAATCAGGAATTAACCGATAGTTACCTCCGCGTTTTTGATAACTACTACAAACTCTATCAGGAGCGCCAAAGCCAAAAAGATAAGGAGAAAAAAACACTCTCGCTCAGTTCGGTAAAGGTGTTGAAAATATGTCACGAAATAAACCTTGAACTTACACGGCAGCAGAAAAGAATAGTACTCTTCCGACTGTTGCAATTCATAAAAACCGGAGAAGAACCCACACCGGTAGAATACGAGTTTGTAAAAACAGTTTCCGACGCCTTTTTTATCAACGAGGATGAGTTTATAAAAATAAAGGCCTTTATTCTTTACGATTTTAACCGATTGCCCAACAGCCGTCAGCTGCTGATTATCGACAGCGACCCCGACGACCCCGACATGCTTGTGCACCACATACAAGTACCCGGGCTGAAAGGACAATTGCGCATTTTCCATTTGGAAAACGTGTCGATGTTCGTTATGCGCTACATGGGCGACGACGAAATTTATCTCAACGGGCAACTCATTCAATCCAACGATGTCTATGTTCTAACCTCCGGAGCATCGATTCGTGGCGCTAAAATTAAACCCATTTTCTACTCCGACATTGTAGGAATTTTTATCAATCCCAGCCAACGGGAAAAAATTCTGTTCGAAGTAGAAAACGTTAGTCATCGATTTCCTTCGGGGAAAATAGGCATACATTCCATTAGTTTTACCGAAACCAGCGGACATTTGGTAGGCATAATGGGAGCCTCCGGAGCCGGTAAAACAACCCTGCTCAACATTCTCAACGGAATAGTAACCCCAACCACCGGAACCGTAAAAATTAACGGCTTCGATATTCATCGAGATGCCAAGAGCATCGAAGGGCTTATAGGCTATGTATCGCAAGACGATTTGTTGATTGAAGAACTTACCGTATTTCAAAACCTTTATTTTAACGCCCGGTTATGTTTCGGAAATCTTAACCAGAAACAAATAATCCGCAAAGTTCTAAACACCCTTAGCGAACTGGGACTTTACGAAATAAAAGATATGACTGTAGGGTCGCCACTCAACAAAAAAATCAGCGGCGGCCAACGCAAACGCCTAAACATAGCACTGGAGCTTATTCGCGAACCTGCCGTGCTTTTCCTCGACGAACCTACCAGCGGGTTATCATCGCGCGACTCTGAAAATATCATGGCACTGTTGAAAGACCTTGCCCTAAAAGGAAATCTGATATTTACAGTAATTCACCAGCCCAGTTCCGACATTTTTAAAATGCTCGACAAACTCCTGCTGCTCGATACCGGCGGTTATTTGATTTATTACGGAAATCCAGTCGATAGCATTATCTATTTCAAAAGCAAAATACAACAAGCCGACTGGAACGAAAGCGAATGCCACGCCTGCGGAAACGTGAACCCGGAACAAATTTTTAACATCGTGGAATCGGCCATTGTCGACGAATCGGGAAACCTCACCAAATCTAGAAAAATTCCACCCCGAGAATGGTATGCAAAATACCTAATTTCCCACTCCCGTGAACCAGTAACCAAAGAACAATTTTATGGGAAACTCCCCCCGATAAAATTTAAAACGCCACCAAAAACAGAGCAAACCAAAATATTCACCATTCGCGACACCCTCTCCAAAATAACCAATACTCAATATCTGATAATTAACCTGTTAGAGGCACCTTTGTTGGCCTTCCTGCTTTCGTTTATTGTAAAATACTTCAATGTTGACGAAGGTACCTCAAGCGGTTACACACTTTACGAAAACTCTAACCTCCCGGTTTATATTTTTATGGCCGTTATTGTTGCCATTTTTGTAGGGCTTACCGTTAGTGCCGAAGAGATTATCAAAGACCGAAAAATTCTTAATCGCGAAAAATTTCTGCATCTCAGTTGGATGAGCTACCTTGGAGGAAAACTTTTGGTTTTAGTTGTAATCAGCGCCTATCAAGCTTTTGCATTTACCCTGATAGGTAATCTTATAATGGAAATCCACGGAATGTTTTTTCAATATTGGCTAGCCCTCTTCTCGGCTTGGATGGGAGCAAACCTAATGGGACTTATTATATCCGATAGTTTTAAGACAGCAGTAACCATCTATATTCTAATACCCTTTTTGGTAATTCCACAGTTAATTCTCTCGGGCATAATTGTCACATACGATAAAATCAACCCCAGAATATCGTCGCCCACATCCATACCGTGGTACGGTGAAATAATTACAGCCCGTTGGGCTTATGAAGCTTTAGCGGTTTACCAATACAAAGAAAACGAATTTGAAAAACACGTTTACCCCTACGATAAAATTCTATCGAAAGCCTCGTTTAAAAAAGACTACTGGATTAAAACCCTGCGAAACAAAGCAAACTTTGCTTACCTAAACATTGGCGATTCAACCAAAATGGAAGAAGTTTCCAAAGCCCTATTGCTGCTCAAAAAAGAGATTTCCAAAGAACTATCTCAAAATCAACACCTTACCTTCCCAGAAATCAACCAACTTCACTACGAACTGTTTGACTCCACAGCCTACAACCTAACCATGAGTTTTCTCGATTACCTAAACCTTTACTACATTAACCTGTATAACCGCACCAACAATAAAAAGGATAACATGATAATGCAGCTTGAAGATAGTTTGGGAAGCCGTAACTTTATTTCTCTGAAAGAAAAAAACACCAACCGAAGCCTAACCGAGTTTGTAAAAAACTCCAACTCAATGATACGAATTATTGAGTACAATAACGAACTCTATCAAAAAATCGACCCCATTTACAAAGACCCCGACGGAAAATTTATCAAAGCACACTTTTATGCTCCCTACAAAAGAGTATTCAATCTTTATTACCCAACCTATTGGGTAAATATTGTAGTGTTGTGGATCATGAACACAATACTGTTCCTAATTCTATACAACCGGGGTCTTTACCGTATCCTCAACTGGTCTGAAAAATTGAACGAACGCTTCCGCAAAAAAGCAGAAGAGTAATCAATGCATTGTTGGCAAGTAAGTTGTTCGGTGTAAAAAATCATTGTTCATGGTGCCAAAAAAAAAACCGAAAAGCACCCTTTTAAAACGATACTTTTCGATTCGTTAAAAAACGACAATTAAAAAACCTTCTCTACCGCTAGAGATATTTATCCTTCGAGTTCAACCATTTTGAACGGGATCTTGATAATCGACTGATAATCTTCTCCGGCTTCAAGCATATCTTCGTCGTCTTCTTCGTAGTACCAATTGATAACAACCTCATGGCCATTCTTGTAGATAGATTCGAGTTTTTTAAATACATCGAGAATACATTTGGAGGAACTGGTATTAAAGTACTCCAGTTGAATATCGACTGTGGTTAACGGTGCAGGAGATGCTCCATAAACATCCAACCATTCAATCAAAGGTTTATAAAACTCAATTGAGTTTTCGGGAATCGAACGCCCTTTAATTTCTAATAGCCCCTTATATGCATCAAAAGATACACTTGGAGTTTTTGGAGTTCCTTCAATTCTTATCGCTTCCATACTGTATTGCTAATTTGAATTTATGATTATTTTTAAACGAAACAACGCCAAATTTTTCTGTATCTCTTTAAACTCGTAGGAAAACCGGCCTTCGGCTTTTCGAGCAATATCAATCATTCCCAAACCACCTCCGCCCTTTTCGGAATATTGGCTGTTGTTTAACACCATTTTGTAATATTCCTTTAAATCCTCCTTAGTTAATTTGTTAATGCTGTCAATTCGCTCTGCAATTTTATCGATTTTATCGAAAGTAACAAAATTCCACGTAATAAATTCAAATCCTTTGGCCGTTCGGAGTATTTTTATGGCAACCATTTTTATGCGTTTGTTGTAGATCCCTTTACAAAAAACACCTTCGGCATGATGAAACAAGTTTTGAATCGACTCAACGCCCACGTAAAACAGTCGTTTATGAGTTTTCTGGTCAACTGCTTCTAACGTATGCAACTTTCTCTCAACCTCTTCTAAAATAGTGGTTATTTTTTCAGACGTAATCTCCCCAATAAAGCTGTAAACTTCACCTTCGGAAACTTCTTCAGAAACTATCTTCTTTAAATTGATTGCCATTCACAGATTGTTGTATGGGGAGAATTTTTAATCGTAAGCAAATATACGAAAACAAATTGGCAAAAAAAATATTTCTTTTTTTAACATTCTTTGAAACATAGGCATTAATTGCAATAAAATTGAGGTAAAAAAGTTATTTTTGAGGCATCTAAACGTAGAATATGGCTATGCAAATAAAAAAAATTCTCAAGGAAAATCAAGAACTACCATCCCTGACTCTGCAAACAGAGATGAAACTAATCTTAGTCCCTGACGCACAACACTTCACCCCCATAGAAACTTACTATCCCATAGTATTTCTCGAGTCGAGCGAAACGTTGTCTGCCAATCTTCTTGACCATGTTTGGTTCGGAGACCAGTCGTGCGTGGAAATCTGTGGAATCGATAAACAGAAAAATTATTACGTTAGCAGATCGTTAAGCAACTTTACGTTGAAAACCAGGCAAAAACTGGAACATGTGTCCCGAAGGTTCAAGGCTCTGGTTATTACCTTGAGCGACAGAGCCAGCCGCGGCGAATACGACGATTTATCAGGGAAATATCTGAAAGACGCTCTTAAAAAATATTTTGACTCCAACGGCTATAATGTGTATACTGATTATGAACTTATAGGCGACGACGAAAAGCTATTGCGCTCGATTTTAACGGATTATCTCAAAACAGGAGTCGATTTCATTTTCACAACCGGTGGCACAGGAATTGGGCCACGGGATATTACTGTACCTATTGTTCAACAGTTTATCCACTACGAACTGCCCGGAATAATGGATTTGGTGCGAATTAAGTACGGAATGCAAAATCCGGCGGCAGTGTTAAGCCGATCGCTTGCCGGCATTGTTGACAAAAAAATTATTTTCTGCCTTCCCGGTAGTCTAAAAGCAGTTAAAGAATACTTTTCCGAAATAGAAAAAATCCTCCTGCACGCTGTGTTTATGCTAAACGCTATCGACAAACATTCTTAAGTACCTGATAATCTAGATTTTATCAACTTAATTATAAACAACCATGAAAAAATCGATAATTCTATTAGCCTGCCTTGCTCTGTGGTTCTGCAAAAAAGACGACAGTTTTACATTAAACATCACCCTTATTAACGAAAAACCCTGCAAAATCTACCTTGAGAAACCAGAAAATGATACCTACATCGTCATTGATTCGGCCGAGGGATCCAACCCAACAGTAACATTTAGCGGAAAACTATCACATCCGGACGTTTATTTCCTCAAAATAACCGGAAGAAAGAAAAGCATTCCCATTTTTCTGGAACCGGGAACTCACTCCATCAACATTGAAGTGGACACGCTGGTAACAATCCCTACCGTTACAGGAACCCCCTACCACGACCTATTTACCCGTTATCTGGAAAGTAGTGCATCTTTCAGTAATAGTTTCGATTCGCTCTACACTGAATATCGCAAACTAACAGATGCCAAAAACGATTCGGCCGCTAAAGAGGTTGTAAAACAAATAGACGAACTTGAGAACCTAAGAGCAGAATTTGTTAAGCAATTTGTCCAAACTCACAAAAACATTGTTGGATTGTATATTATCCACCGATTTTTGGTTTACACCATGGATTACCAAGAGCTGAAAAAAACTCTCGAAGGATTCAACAAAGAACTCTATCCATCCTCTATTTACCGCTTTCTTAGCGAGAGACTGTTGACACTGGAAAAAACCATGATCGGGAAACCCGCTCCTGAATTTAAAATGGAAAATCCCAAAGGTAAAGTTATTTCATTGAGCGATTATCGGGGTAAATACCTGCTGTTAGATTTTTGGGCCTCGTGGTGCGGGCCATGCCGCAAAGCTAACCCTCATGTGGTGGAACTTTACAACCAATATCGAAACGAAAATTTTGCCATCTTAGGGGTATCGCTCGATAACAACCGCGAAAAGTGGCTAGCAGCAATCGAGGCCGACAAACTTACATGGGACCATGTTTCGGATCTTCAAGGTTGGAAAAATGCAGCTGCGAAGCTTTACGGCGTAAATTCCATTCCACGAATGTTTTTAATCGACCCCAATGGCATAATCGTTGCCAACTGGCTTAATCATGAAGATTTGAATAAAAAACTAGCCGAAATTTTTTACGATAACCATGCCCGGAACCCTCTATCTGCTACCCATAGCGCTCAGTGAACAAGAATCAGTAAACTGGATTTCTCCGGATTATGCACAATTGCTTGCTGAGATTAAGGTTTTTGCAGTAGAAAACATTCGCACATCACGGCGCTTCCTACGCCAAACTAACCCTTCAATTAACATCGATAACTTGCGATTTATTGAAATTGGGAAACATCAGAACCAACCTGCTCAACACCAAATTCTTCACGAATTGCAGCAGGGAAATAACGTTGGAATAATGTCAGAGTCTGGCGTTCCGGGTATTGCCGATCCCGGCTCCGAGATTGTCCTAATGGCACACCAACATCACATTCTGGTAATGCCCTTGGTAGGCCCGTCGTCGATTGTTTTGCTACTCATGGGCAGCGGACTAAACGGACAATCGTTCACATTCCACGGTTATCTTCCGGTGAAAACCAAAGATCGACAACAACGAATCCGGCAACTTGAAGTGGAATCTGCCAGAAACCGACAAACCCAGATTTTTATAGAAACACCCTATCGAAACCAAGCCATGTTTGACGACTTGCTCCATTGCTGCCGCCCTTCCACCCTGGTAACCTTGGGAATAGATTTAACCGGAAAAAATCAATTCCTGAGCACCAAAACCGTTGACCAATGGAAAACTCAAACCTTGGAAATTCCGAAATTGCCCGCTATATTTGCAATGTACGCTCAAACAAAAATCTGATACCATGGAACTAACCTACGAATTTGTTAAAAGTTTGCCTAAAGCTGAACTTCACTGCCACCTCGATGGTTCGCTACGCGTTGATACCATCCTCGATTTGGCAAAAAAATACAACGTAAAACTACCCACCGAAGACAAGGAAAAACTGACCAAATACCTACACGCAGGAGAAAATTGCAAATCGCTAACCGACTATCTGAGAGCCTTTGACGTAACATGCTCCGTTCTTCAATGGGAAGATGCCCTCGAACGCACCACCTACGAATTAGCCGAAGATTGTGCCGAAGAAAATATCCGTTATCTTGAGATACGTTTTTCGCCCGTATTACACATTAACCAAGGGCTTAAAATGACCCAGATAGTAGACTCGGTTTTGCGAGGCAAAGAGAGAGCTGAAAAAGAGCTCGACATTAAAATCGGAATTATTATCTGTGGGCTTCGTCACATGTCGCCCGAAGTTTCGCTTACCTTGGCCGAACTCTGTGTTGCCTACAAAAACCGCGGAGTAGTGGGTTACGACCTAGCCGGCGATGAACACAAATATCCGGCAAAAGATCACCGGGAAGCCTTCTACCTCATAATCAACAACAACATCAACACCACCGTTCATGCCGGCGAAGCCTCAGGCCCGGAGAGCATCCACCAGGCACTGCACTGGGTTAGAGCCAACCGCATTGGACACGGAACCAGGCTTCGCGAAGACGGAGATTTGCTAAACTATGTGAACGACCACAGAATTCCACTCGAAATGTGTATTACCTCCAACGTCCAAACCAAAGCTGTTGAATCCTACGGTAAGCACCCCCTCAAATTCTATTTCGATTTCGGACTTCGGGTGACCGTTAATACCGACAATCGCCTGGTTTCCAACACAACCCTTACCCAAGAATATATGATTGCCATTGAAAAATTCGGATTCACTCCCGATGAGCTAAAATATTTGATCATCAACGGATTTAAGTCAGCTTTCCTTCCAAACAACGAAAAGGTGAAAATCCTAAAACGAGTAACGCAAGAACTGGAAGAAAAAGGGCTCAAAATCCGACGCGATTACAACTAAAATCCCCTCTTCATGGAATTTAACAACCTTAAATAATTTCGAAAAATGAAAAAAAACATTGGGCTCATGATTTTTGCTGCAACATTGTTGGCTAACGGTTGTCAGCCCAAAAAGACAACCCAACAGGAAGAATTCAAATACGTGGTTGATCGGTTCTACGATCTACAAATTCTCCGCTATCAGGTTCCCGGATTCGAAGAACTCGACCTGCAGACGAAAAAGTTCCTCTATTGCCTACAGGAAGCTGCCCTTTGGGGCAGAGAAATCTTTATGGATCAAAACTACGAACACAACCTGCAGATTAAACGTCTTATTGAAGCCATAATCACAAACTACATCGGCGATACCAACAACGAACAATATCAACTTTTTGAAAAATACGCCAAACGATTTTGGTTCAGCAACGGCATACACCACCATTACTCCAACCAGAAATTTGTACCCGAATGCACCTACGAATGGTTCGCCCAACAGGTGAAAAACCTGCCCGAAAATCAACTGCCTCTTTTGGAAGGTGAAACCGTTCCCGACCTGCTGGCCAAAATGGAGAAAATAATGTTCGACCCTGAGTATGACAAAGAAAACATAGTGCTTGATCCTAAGCGCGACATCATTCGGGAATCGACAACCAACCTTTACAGCAGAAACCTTACTCAAAAAGAAGTTGAAGACTTTTACAAAAAAATGATAAACCCCAACGACCCAGCCCCCATATCCTATGGTCTTAACAGCCAATTGGTAAAAAAAGACGGCAAGATTTACGAAAATCTCTACAAAGTTGGCGGCATGTACTCCCAGGCCATCGAAAAAATAATTTACTGGCTCAACGAAGCTAAAAAATACACCAACAACCCTGATCAGAAACAAGTTATCGAACTGCTAATCAAATTCTACGAAACCGGCGATTTGAAAATTTTTAACGACTATTGCATCGCCTGGACTCAAAATACCGATGTGGATGTAGACTTTACAAACGGTTTTATTGAAGTTTACAGCGATCCGATGGGCTACCGCGGGGCTTGGCAATCCCTGGTTTATTTCAAAGACCATGTATTAACACAAAAATTTTCGAAAATAACCGAACTTACCGAATGGTTTGAGCGTAACTCCCCCATAGATGAAAAATACAAACGCGATCAAATCACCGGCATGAGCTACAAAGTTATCAACGCCACCGTCGGAGCCGGAGATTGCGGCCCAACCATGCCTCTGGGAGTTAATCTTCCCAACGCCAACTGGATACGCGCACAATACGGTAGTAAATCCATATCCCTGGGCAATATAGAAAGCGCCTACGACGAAGCCTCCAAAGCCTCTGGAATGTTACAGGAATTCTTCCTCCCCGAACAACAAGAATACCTGAAAAAATACGGTAACTTCTCCGGAAAACTTATGACCGCCTTGCACGAAGTTATTGGCCACGGATCCGGAAAACTTGCACCACACATTGTTAACCCGGCCGATGCGCTCAAAAACTACTACAGCTCTATGGAAGAAGCCCGCGCCGATATAGTAGCCCTCTATTACATTTACGATCCCAAATTGGTTGAAGAAGGTATTATTGAATCCACCGACCTTGGGAAAGCAGCTTATATAAACTACATCGTGAACGGGATGATGCGTCAACTGGTAAGACTCAACCTCGGCGACCAGATTGTTCAGGCTCATATGCGCGGGCGAGCTATGATTTCGAATTGGTGCTACCATCAAGGAAAAGCCGAAAATGTAATTGAAAAAGTTACTCGCGACGGCAAAACCTTCATCGCTATCAACGACTACGACAAACTACGTCAACTCTTTGGTCAACTTCTACGAGAAATTCAGCGAATCAAGAGCGAGGGCGATTTCCAAGATGCTAAAAACCTTATAGAAACTTATGGGGCACCTGTAGATTACGAACTTCATAAAGAAGTACTCGACCGCTACAGCAAACTGAACATAGCACCCTACAGCGGATTTATTCAGCCGCAACTGGTAGCTACCATCAAAAACAACGAAATAACCGATGTTAAACTAACCATTCCCGAAGATTTCAAAGAGCAAATGCTATTCTATGCTAAAAACTACACCGTTCTACCTTTAAAAAACTAAACGTCACCAACCGTTCAAGAAAACCTTGTGGGAAAAATTTTCCGCAAGGTTTTTTCATAATCTTTAGATATGATGCCCCAAAAACATAGATTGCTTATTACCATAGGAGGCCCCACCGCTGTGGGTAAAACAGCCCTGACCGCGCAACTGGCTGCCGACTTCTCGTCGGTGGTGATATCGTGCGATTCCCGCCAGATATACCGGGAAATGAGCATCGGAACTGCTGTGCCTGAACCGGAACACCTCACCAAAACCCAACACTATTTTATTCAAACCCACTCCATTCATCAGCCACTAAATGCCAACGATTTTGGAACACTAGCTCGACAACAATTATCGGAACTGTTCCGCCACTACCAAATTGTGTTTATGACCGGTGGCAGCGGCCTTTACATCGATGCGGTTCTGAAAGGAATTGACGATATCCCGTCACCCGACCAGTCAATCCGAGCCCAAATTCAATCAAAAATCGACCAAGGCCTTATTGAGGAACTGCAACAAGAGTTAAAATCGGTAGACCCCGAATATTTCTCCAAAATCGATATTCAAAATCCCCGACGTCTTCTTCGCGGATTGGAAGTTTTCTACACCTGCGGAATCCCCCTTTCCGCTTTTCTCGGAAAAGACAAACACCGCCCCTTCTACTCGGCTTTAATTGTTCTCGAAATGCAACGCGACCTACTCTACCACAGAATTAACCAGCGCGTTGACAAGATGGTCGAGTCCGGAATCGTCGACGAAGCCCTTCAGCTTTATCCGCATAAAAACCTACAGGCACTTCAAACCGTTGGTTATCAGGAACTCTTCGAATTTTTCGACCATAAGATTTCTCTCGAAGAAGCCATAACCAAAATAAAAAACAACACCCGGCAATTTGCCCGTAAACAAGACAACTGGTTCCGCCGTTACGACGAAGCCTTCCGATTTCAGTGGAACAATTATTCGGGGATTAAAAAACTCATATCAACAATGATCGAAAATTTTCCCCGCGCTTAAGCTCTTTTAAGCGGAAACTCCTGCAATACGGAATGCACCGCCCCTAGCGGAGTAAGCTCACTTTTATACAAAACAAACTGTTCTACACCAACATGTTGAAAAAAAGTTTGCGAATGCTCCTCCACCAATTTTTTTAATCCAGGAAGCTCTACGTTATCTTTCACCCTTCCCACCGTCAGATGCGGGCTAAATTCCCGTTTTTCCAACTCTATCCCACAATTGCTTACACCGTTAGCAACTACTTTCTGCAATCCTTTCAACAGGTGGTTGTTTTCCACACCTATCCAAAGCACTCTGGGGTTACGAAGCGAACCAAAATATCCGAACCCTTTCAACGAAAACTGAAAAGCGGATAAACCCTTTGTTCCATTTTGAAGTTCAAAAGAAATTTCATCAACCAGCCGCTCTGGAATTTCACCCAAAAACGCAAGGGTAAGATGAAATGTAGTAGGCTCCACCCAACTAATGCGATATTGATTATACCGACGCTTTAACAAAAAATAAAAAGAACTTAGTTCGTTGGATGGATTAATATCTAGGGCAATAAACGAACGCATAGATTACTCCAACTACAAACATCCATACAAGGCCAATTCCTGCTTACTCCAAAGCGTAGGATAGTCCACCACAAACTGCTCGTAGATATGGCTGAGTAAAACCTGGCGAATTAATGCCGACTGATTTTCAATTTTATACTTTCGGCAGTAATTTTCCAAAGCCATTAATTCACTGCGCGAAAGCATTATGGTTTTTTTGTGTTTCCGTGGCTGAACAGATTTTACTTTTTTCATCCCCTATGTAGATTTCTATTAAATTCTTACCTAAGATTTCTTAGTTAGTGCGCCATGTAACGCTCTTCCCTTTCCGCATCAAAACATAACCACCACACTACAGCCACCCAATATTTCCCTGAGCTAAAAAATCAAATCAATAACAGGGCAACTCCCCAAAGAGCCTTTCAGACAAAGGTAGAACAAGCCCCTGACAAAATATCAACACTCCTTCAACAAAAAATCAACAAGTTTTTAACAATCCAGACTACTGAAGAGCTTGGTTAAAACGCTGTTTAAAAATTATTAACAAACATTCCGTGAAATTTTCAATAGAAAAAAACATCCCCTCCAATATGTTTTTATTATTTTTTCAGAGGGATGACCTAGAACAGAAAATTGAAGAAAATTATTTTGAGTTCTCGCTGTTGAGTATTGAATAAAGATAGTACAAAAACTCCTCGATATCGATTGGTTTAAGAAAGTAGCGCAGAACACCCAGCTTCCTGGCCCGATTAAGTGCCTCCTCTTCATTCACAGCCGAAACCACAACTACTGGTACATCAGCGGTTTGAGGGTTAGCACGCATCCATTCAAGAACCTCGAAGCCGGAAATATGAGGCATCATTAAATCGAGAAGGACCAAATCGGGAACCTCCCGTTTAAGATATTTTAAAGCACCATCTCCTGAAGCTGCCTTAATTACCATAAAGTTATGATTTTCGAGGATGTTCTCCATTAGATATAAACTCGTGGAAGAATCATCTACAATCAGAATTTTTTTTACCTCCGCCATTACTGGAATGAATTTACTTTGTTACACACTGTTTAGTTTGTACAAAAATACAACACTTCCTTAGAACAATTCAACATTATTTTACCTGTAAAAAGGGGAAATTTTATGATCTTGCTCATATTTTAAAGCCCTAAAGGTGTTTCTGAACCCCAAAAACTCAAAAAAAATTAATTTTCAACATTTAGGTCGCTGGTTTTTTCATAGATTTAGCCGAGGAAAAATAGATTAATTTTGCAAAAAATCACGTTACCCATGCGCATTGATATTTTAACAGTGTTACCTGCCTTGTTGGAGAGTCCATTAAATGAGTCGATATTAAAGCGGGCGCGGGAAAACAAAGTTGTAGAAATTGTTATTCACGATATTAGAAAGTGGTCTAATAATAAACATCGACGTGTTGACGATTATCCTTACGGAGGCGGTTCCGGAATGGTAATGATGGTTGAGCCAGTATTTCATGCAATAACCGAACTTTCTTCAGAGCGTAGCTACGATATGATAATCTACACCTCGCCGGACGGTGAACGGTTTAATCAGGCTATGGCCAACAAAATATCTTTAAAAAAGAATCTTTTGATTTTGTGCGGGCACTACAAAGGAATTGATCAACGAATACGCGACCATTTGATTACTCACGAAATTTCGATTGGCGATTATGTATTGACGGGCGGAGAACTAGCCGCAGCAGTAATTTGCGATGCAGTAATCAGGCTTATTCCCGGTGTTTTAAACGATGAAACCTCGGCATTATCCGACTCGTTTCAAGACAACCTGCTAGCTCCACCGGTTTACACCCGTCCTGCCGAATTCAACGGTTGGAAAGTACCAGAGGTTCTACTTTCCGGACATCAGGCAAATATCGATGCTTGGAGACAGCAACAATCGTTGGAACGAACCCACCGCTTGCGCCCCGATTTACTAACCGAAAACGATTAACACATGCTCACGGTCTTACTGCTGATGGCTTCCGGCATTTTGCTCGGACTTTTATTGCCAAACTCTCCCCGAATAAAATCCATTATCGACCGCCTTACACTCTATACCATGTATTTGCTACTGGGCATAATGGGATTTTCGATAGGCACGAACAAAACCTTACTTGAAAAACTCCCAGCCTTAGGCTTTCAGGCGGTAGTTATTACCTTTGGGGCAGTTACTGGAAGCGTAGTCATGGGATGGATTGCCTATTGGTTGTTCTACAAAGCCAAACACTAAAACCAATGAGCGGAAGTTTGCTAATCCTGTTGTCGTTTCTGGTAGGGCTTGTAGTTGGCTATTTGTCGCCCGCGTCTTTGGTTTTAGAAAACATCATTGCCGGACAATACACACTGTACCTGCTTATGTTTTTGGTAGGCTTAAGCATTGGAGCCGACAAAAACTCTTTAAACATTTTAAAAAACTTCAAACTTTCAATCTTACTACTGCCTGCTCTAACTATTGTTGGGACCTTTATCGGAGTATCTGCAGCCGCTCCCTTTTTAAAAGAGTTGAATCTGCAAGACATTTGGGCAATTGGTGCAGGTTATGGCTATTACAGCCTGTCGAGTATTTACATTTCCGAAATACGAACTGAGGCACTTGGCACTATTGCTCTAATTTCCAACATTTTAAGAGAAATCTTTACGTTGGTTTTCACTCCAATTTTAGCCCGTTTTTTTGGCAAAATTTCACCCATCCTTTCCGGCGGAGCTACCAGCATGGACACAACACTTCCTGTTATTACCCAATATTGCGGACATGAGTTTGCCCTTATTTCGGTTTTTCACGGAACTGTGCTTACCATATTTGTCCCGTTTCTGGTAACATTTTTCCTCAGCCTTTAATTGATTTTCTGTTTAAAAACTATTATAAATCATATTCAGATTTTAATATCCTTTTATCTGAACAATTTCCATTCATAGCTGTTTAATAAATCAGAAAAACATCTAAAACCTATAAAGTTATGAAATTCGAGTTACCAAATCTTTCCTACAGTTACGATGCGCTAGAACCATACATCGATGCGCGCACTATGGAAATACATCACACGAAACATCACATGGCCTATACAACCAACCTCAACAACGCTCTGGCAGAATTGAAAGATTATCCGGCAACCATGGAAGAAATTTTATCAACAATTAGTAAATATTCTATGGCGGTAAGAAACAATGGTGGCGGATATTTCAATCACAACCTATTTTGGGAATTGTTGACAGCCAAAAGCAGCAAAAAGCCGGTTGGTAAACTAGCCGAAGCTATTGAGCGGGATTTTGGGTCGTTTGAAGCGTTTCGCGAAAAGTTCAATACCGCAGCTGCAACCCGCTTTGGGTCGGGGTGGGCATGGCTGGTAAGCCAAAACGGTAAACTAGTGATAGGAAGCACGCCTAATCAAGATAACCCATTAATGGACATCAGCGAACTTAAAGGAAACCCGGTACTCGCCTTGGACGTTTGGGAGCATGCTTACTATCTGAAATATCAAAACCGACGCCCAGAATATATCGAAGCCTTTTGGAATATAATTAACTGGGAAAAAGCCAATGAATTGTATATAAAAACTTTATAAAAAACTTCCGACTTTCCGGCCACATCATACCCTGCAACCCCTTGACCCGAATTGACGATCCAAAAACGGACCCAACAGTTTCAAGGCCGGAAAGTTTTTTTGTTTGTTTTTAAACAAATTTGGGTTTCATTTGTAAAAAAAATGAACAAACTTTAAAACTGCAGGGTATGATACACGAATTGCCAAAATTACCGTACGAACTGAATGCGCTGGAGCCATGGATTTCAGCCAAAACCCTTGAGTTTCACTGGGGTAAACATCATCAAACCTATGTCAACAACCTTAACAACCTGATTAAGGGAACAGAATTTGAAAACCTCTCACTGGAGGAAATTGTGAAAAAAAGTAGTGGAGGAATTTTTAACAACGCTGCCCAAACCTGGAACCATACCTTCTACTTTGAGCAATTTTCTGCCAATCCCAAAAAAATACCCGAAGGTAAACTTAAGGAGCTAATTGATAAAACTTTCGGGTCACTCGATCAATTCAAAACCGAATTCAACCAATTGGCTCTGACACTTTTTGGCAGTGGATGGACATGGCTAATTGAGACCACTCCCGGAACATTAGCCATTAAACAAACATCCAATGCCGAAACTCCTTTTAAAAACAGTGAAAAGTGCTTGCTCGTAATTGACGTTTGGGAACATGCCTATTACCTCGACACACAAAATGCCCGAGCAAAGTATATTGAAAACTTTTGGAATGTGCTCGATTTTAAGGTGATAGAAAAACGGTTGTAACACATTACCATCGTAACAAAAGACTGTCCGTATGGGCAGTTTTTTGTTTTTTCAGGACAATAAAAAAATTACGATAAGTAGAAAATAAACCCCCCAATCTCAAATCAGTTTTTTAGGAAGAAACCGCTCTCCCCTAGGGGAATCAACCCATTGTTAATAAGACTGTTAAGCAAAATTAGGGTAAAAATAACGCCCAAATTCATAAAATTTAACCAAAAAAAAGTATTATTGCCTTACAGAAGGGAGTAAATAGGACCGATTAAGAAAAAATAAAGAAACGATTCAACCCCATACACCGTTCAACCAAGCAAACCATGAAAAGCAGAACCGTTACCATTAAAGACATTGCCAAAGCCCTTGGAATAAGCGCCTCTACTGTATCGCGAGCGTTGAAAGATCACCCTGATATATCCATAGAAACCAAACGTCAGGTTACCGAATTAGCACAAAAGCTGAAATATCGCCCCAATCCAATTGCTCTAAGTTTAAAAAACCAGCGAAGCAATGTCATAGCAGTAATTGTCCCAGAAATTGTACACCACTTTTTTTCATCCGTAATTAGCGGCATAGAAACCGCTGCCGAAGAGAATGGCCTACAGGTAATGATTAGCCAATCGTTTGAGTCGTTTGAACGAGAAATGCTCCTTTGCGAAATATTCAAAAACAGTTTTGTAGAGGGAGTAATTATCTCCGTCTCCAAAGAAACCAATACCGACCGACATATCAAAGAATTGCAAGATGCTGGTATCCCAGTAATCTTTTTCGACCGTGTAATTGAAAACGCAGCTATCGACCGGATAGTAATCAACGATTTTGACGGAGCCTACCAAGCCACCCGACATCTTATTGAACAAGGTTGTAAAAACATTATCCATTTTGCAGGGCCCAAAACCCGGCAGATAAGCATTAACCGAATGAATGGTTTTAAAAAAGCATTAGAAGAAGCAAATTTGCCTATAACTAAAGCCTCAATCATAGAGTGCGATTCGTACAGTAAAGCACAAGAAACCCTACACTATTTGTTGGGAAACCACATTCAATTCGATGGTGTGTTTGCAGTAAACGACCTTACAGCACTTGGCACTATCAATAAACTCATGGAACTCAACATTTCTGTCCCCGAACAGGTGGCTGTTGTCGGCTTTGGAAACGACCCCATAAGTCAGATTTTCAATCCCACTCTGTCGAGTGTAAACCAACCTGGCCACGAAATGGGACATAAGGCAGTTTCTCTGCTCCTTTCCCGTATTGAAAAAGAAGGCGAAGACGATTTTCAAAACGTAGTTCTGGAAACCCAATTAATTGTCAGAAAATCATCAACAAGAAAATAGTTTTATAGAAGTATTAACGAAACGTTATTCCAATAAACCGCCAACGACCTGAATATAGCTGCGCAAAACAGCAATGCCGGAGCTATTGTTGACGTTAAACAAAGTGCACAAGATGTTGAACAACGCTGGACAATTACTGCCATTCAATAGCCCTTATTAAAGACCATTTAACCACAAAAACTTTATACCATGAAAAAAATCTTATCGCACTAGTAATTGCGGCAACAACAATCACTTTTTCAGGTTGTATAATCGTTGAACAAAAAGATTGTTAAAAGAACAACACCGCCGAAGTTACCGTTGAAAACGCCAATCCATTTGAGATTATGGTGGATGTGCTTTATCTCGGTTCCTGCTCGATTAAACAAGAGACAACCCTCCAGCCCGGTGCAACCAAAAAATACGTTATCCCAGCCGGCACCGGTGCCATATGGATTAACCACCCAGGAGGAACCTGGCAAAAAATTAACCAACAGAGTTATACACAATGCCAAGAGGCAACCTACTCCTACGAATATTGCCGTTATGGAACAAACAACTATGCTAAGGAAATTTTAGTTGTTAACCACACAGGCATTACAATTCGGGTTGATGTATACTCTAACGATTGGGCCGGAGAGTTGGATTTAGCTCCAAATCAAACCGCACACTATTACAATGTAAGAGCCGGACTTCCTCTGCGTTTTGCTGCTAAAGTACTCCCAGACGGAAACTGGGTATATTCCGACCAAAGTGCCGTTGCTAAGTGTGCAACCTTTACTTTTCCCTGGATTCCAAAATCAACCGGCGAGGCTGGAAAGTTAAGCGTTAAAGAAACTTCGGAATACAATCCGGTTCTTCCGCTTATCGGGACTCCGATTAGCGATTGCGAGCCCAGAAAATAAACATAAATTTATACACCGGTTAAGGGGACAACCGATGGTTATTCCCTTTTTTATTAATAATGTTAAGTGCTATAGGTGTCGCCGCATGCCAAGTTTTCGAAAATCGAATAATCTTTACTAAATTTGTACGTTATGAGAATCAAAAGCAATGGTGCAACTGTTCAATAAAAAACATTCTCGAATCATTATGAAGCGCTTTCTATTTATTCTTCTATACCTTTTCCCGCTGGTAGGGCACATGCAAGATTTCAGCACAAGCTACGATCCCGAACGCGATTATAAGGAAGGCCTGAGGCTTTTTAACGAAAAACGATACGGAGCCGCCCAATACTTTTTCGACCGCATTGTGGATAAAGAAAAGCGAATTGGCTTTACCGACATCGCCGCCGATGCAGAATATTTTGCAGCTCTCTGCGCCATTGAACTCCATAATGCCGATGCTGAAGAACGAATACTTCGCTTTGTAGAAAATCATCCGGGCAACGTTCGGATAATTATGGCCTATTTCCATAGGGGACGCCACCTCTACAGGCTTAAAAATTACACAGAAGCAGCCCGATGGTTCGATAAGGTATCGCGGCAAGATCTAACCCGCGACCAACTTTCGGAATTCTATTTCAAGAAAGGGTATTGCGCCTACATAACACAAAATTTCAAACTTGCCAGTTTAATGTTCTACGAACTCCTCGATCTGCCCAATACCGACTACTACGAACCAGGACTCTACTACTATTCTCACATGGAATACGAAAAGAAAAATTATCAAACAGCCCTCCAAGGCTTTGAAAAACTTGCCGATAGCAGAGCCTTCGGGTCGCTCACCCCTTATTACATTGCGCAGATCTATTTTCTCCAGCAACGATTCGATAAAGCTATAGAATATATTCCACGCTACCTTGACAAAGTGGTTCCGGCACGTAAGGCAGAGATGCTGAAAATTATGGGAAATTCTTATTTCCGTCTCCAAAACTACGACAGTGCCATTGTTTACATAGAAAAATTTAAAGAAGCCGGAGAAGGGTTCGAACGTTACGACCTCTATCAATTAGGCTATGCCTATTACAAGGTAAAAAAATATGAAGAGGCCACCAAAAACTTATCGTTAGTTACCAACACCCCCGACGCCTTGTCGCAAAACGCATTCTACCACATGGGAGCAAGCTACCTGGCACTAAACGATAAAAAAAATGCACACCTTGCCTTTGGAAACGCTTACAAACTCGATTTCTCTAAAGAAATTCAGGAAGATGCCTTATTTAACTACGCAAAACTTACCTACGAACTCAGCTTTGCCCCGTTTGCCGAAACCATCCGAACCTTTGAAGAATATCTTGAAAAATTTCCAAATTCTCCCCGTAAGAATGAAGTTTACGACTATCTGGTAAAGGTTTATCTCACAGGTAAAAACTATCGCGAAGCCCTTGCCTCTATGGACCGGATAAAAGACAAAAGCCCCGTTTTGGAAAATGCTCGCCAACGAACGGCTTTTTTCCACGCAGTTGAATTATTTACAAACCAAAACTATCGCGAAGCAAAAATCAATTTTGAAAAGTCGCTTGCTTCTAAAGGCAACGACATTTTTACCCGTGCCATGGCCACATATTGGTTAGCCGAAACTTGTTTTAAACTCAACGATTACCAAACAGCCTTAGACTACTACAATGAATTCCTCAAAACCCCCGGTAGCTATAACTCGAGAGAATACGGATTGGCACACTACAACATTGGGTATATCTATTTTCTGCAAAAAGAGTATGCACAAGCCCAACGTTGGTTCTCACTTTATACGGCGCATCCGGGAAGAGAGACCAGTTTTACAATTGATGCCTACTTGCGACTTGGCGACGGATTTTTTGCTCAACGGCAGTTCGCCCCGGCTATTGAAAAATATAATAAAGCCATAGAACTCAGCTATCCGGCCAACGAATATGCAGTTTATCAAAAAGGGATATCATTGGGGTTGTTGGGTAATCAGGAAGCAAAAATCAAAACACTCGAGTTTTTCTATTCAAATAATACCTCCGTATATGCCGACGCCGCCATCTTTGAAATCGGAAGAGCCTATGCCCGCCTGCTTGATTACAAAAATGCTCTCGAGGCATATCAGTACCTGGTTTACAACTATCCCAACAGCAAATATTTTCTAAGGTCGCAACTGCAGTGTGGGCTTATGGCCTACAACCTCGGAGAAAATCAAAAAGCCATAGATTTCATGAAACGGGTTGTTGAGCGCTATCCTAATACCCCCGAAGCCACGGAAGCCATTGCAACATTACGCCCCATATACGTGAGTATGGACGATATTGAAGGATATCTTGCCTACATGCGAACAATCCACGTAGAAATTGCACAATCGTCGCAAGACTCGTTACT
Source organism: uncultured Bacteroidales bacterium (assembly GCA_937981765.1). Taxonomy (GTDB): domain Bacteria; phylum Bacteroidota; class Bacteroidia; order Bacteroidales; family Salinivirgaceae; genus JAAYQU01. The sequence continues at coordinate 133,382 of CALJOM010000005.1, read as the reverse complement.
CTACCAATCGGCTGAAAAATTGTATATCGACCGTGAATACCAGCGGGCTATCAAATCGTTAAACGAATACACAACGCGTTTCCCGAACGGACATTTTACCGCTCCGGCTTACTATTTCAAAGGACATTCGGCCCTTAAACTTGCCGATTCAACCCAAGCTATTGAATCGTTCAAAGCGATACTCTTATTACCACGGAATATGTACTCAGTGTTAGCTGCTCAACAATTAGCCCCACTGCAATTCGAGAAACAAGACTACTCTGGTGCTTTGGATAGTTATCAACTACTGCTGGAACTTGCCGACAACGAGACTCTTCACACCGAGTCAAGAATAGGAATAATGAGAAGTCTTGAAAAGCTCAACCAACATAAAGAAACAATTACAGCAGCCAATCAGGTTTTAAAAATCAGTTCCATACCCCAAAACATCCGAATAGAGGCTACCTATAACCGAGCTAAAAGTTATCAGGCCCTAAACCTCCTCGACAGCGCCTTGATTGACTACCAGACACTTTCCGAGAACACCAGGATTCCTCTAGGTGCTGAAGCACGATTCCGCGTAGCTGAAATCTATTATCTGAAAAAAAATCCTATCCAGGCCGAGAAAATTATTTTCGGATTTATCAAAGAATCAACACCACATTTCTACTGGCTTGGGAAAAGCTTCATTCTTTTATCAACTATCTATAAAGAGAAAAACGACCACTTCCAGGCTAAAGCCTATCTGCAAAGTCTTCTGGCCAACTATCCCAACGACACCGACGGGATTAAACAACAAGCTACCGACATGCTCAATCAAATAATGGCTATGGAAAACCAGCAATTCGAAAATCGGTCACAACCTGTTATCATTGATATGAAATAACCCAATCCGAAACAATTATGGTAAAGAAATTTATTTCATACCCAGCCTTAATAATCACTTTGTTCGTAGGAACAACACCCTTGCTAAATCTTGCTCAACCCCCCAAAAATGAGCAACGAGAAGTAGTTGTTGAGCGCGAATACGAACCCATAATTCAGCAAGTACAACGTATTCAATTGATTCCGGAATTTCAGGATACTGTAACAGTAAACTTGAATTTCACCTACGACATACGGTCGTCTGCAATCTACGGGCACTTTACACCCCGTCCGATTCAAGCCGCAATTCTCCGAGGCGAACCAATTTACCCTCTCGACCATGCCTACTTTTTAATAGGTGGAGGCACAAAACTATCCGGACTAACAAAGTTGCGAGTCAACACGCTACGAAATCAGAACTACCAGGGAATATTTGCTGCCGATTTTCAAGGAGCCAAAGGAGAAGTGGAAAATAGGTGGGGACAAAACGTCGAAGCCACCTACGCCAACACAGAAATTGTTGCCAACGGAAAGCAATTTTTCCAACGAGCCACACTCGAAGGCAACCTTCAATACAACAACTACTACCGAACCTACTACGGCTCTGCCATCGATCCCCAGACAATCGATCAATCCCTAACTTCGAATATCGACGAACACCAAAACATTAATCAATTTCAGACACAAATATCTCTTTACAGTTTTGAGCGAAACATTAGCAAGCCGAACTTTAGCACCGAGTTTAAGTTCAATCATCTGAATTCCATCCGCGACGTTGTGGAAGACAAATTCGGGCTCAGGTTCTACATTGATAAGTACTACGATATCAATTTTCTAGGGCTTGAAACCCGAATCCAATACATTCAAAACGAGAAACTCACCGATACACTCAGCAACCTCTTCATTGATTTCAATCCATGGATTGGATTCTTTGGAAGAACCTGGAGAATTCAAGTTGGCCTTAATTCCACCTACAACCAAAAAACCGCCGAGTATTATCTCTACCCAAACGTAAAACTTCACTACAACATTGCCGCCTTCTTTCTGGTTCCCTATGTTGATGTAGGAGGTAAATTCAAACTTAACAGTTTCGAGGAAATTGTTAAGGAAAATTTCTTCATCAACCCACAACTCGCCGTAAAACCAACCAACGAAAAATTCAATATCCAGTCGGGAATCCGTGGAATGGTTAGCAGCCGCTTTGGATTTAACGCAAACGCCTCGTACCAAATAATCAACAACCAATACTTCTTTATTACCGACACCACCGATATCCTGTCACGCTTCTACACGGTAGAATACGATAACATGACAGCCTTTTCTCTAAACGGAGAACTATCATGGAAACAATCCGATGAATTGAACATTATTCTCCGTAGTCGTTACACAACCTATACCCTCGACTTCCTGCCATCGCCATGGCATATGCCCCGCTTCACTGCCGACCTAACAGCACGCTACCGGATGTATAACAAACTTACCCTTTCAACCGAATTGTTTGCTTTGGGAAAACGAAAGTTCAAAAATACAGATCAAACCATTGGCGAACTCAAACCACTTATCGATATAAATCTGATGGCAGAATATCAAGTAAACCGGATTGTAGGCTTCTTTGTAAAATTCGACAATATTCTGCATCGTGAGCAGCAATATTATGCCCATTATCCCCTGCACCGTTTTGTATTCCAAACAGGCGCAAAAATTTTATTCTAACCCCAGTTATTGAACTAAGACAACATTAAAACCTACGATTGTAATTCCTTTTAACCTAACGCGTTAAAAAGCTGATTTGGCGCAAAGTTTGCCACTCAAAAATTAGGTTAAACCATCATTTTTTTGTACCTTTGATAGCTCGTTTAAAACACACTTTACAAAGTAAAAATCAATTCAAAAAGCAATGACAGAACAAGAAAAATCCATTAAGGCAAATGAATATTCTGCCGAGAGCATTCAGGTGTTAGAAGGACTTGAAGCCGTACGGAAACGCCCTGCAATGTATATTGGCGACACTGGATTAAAAGGATTTCACCATTTGGTTTACGAAGTCGTAGACAATTCCATCGACGAAGCATTAGCCGGCTTCTGCGACGATATTCAAGTAATAATTAACGAAGATAACAGCATAACAGTAATGGATAACGGGCGGGGAATTCCGGTGGATATGCATCCTAAGGAGAAACGCTCAGCCCTAGAGGTAGTTATGACAGTGCTACATGCCGGGGGAAAATTCGACAAAGATTCCTATAAAGTCTCCGGAGGCTTGCATGGAGTTGGAGTTTCCTGTGTAAATGCCCTGTCGACACATTTACATGTAATCGTTTATCGCCAGGGAAAAATTTGGGAACAGGAGTACGAAAAGGGCATACCGCTCTACCCGGTACGCGCTATTGGAGAAACCACCAAAACCGGAACAACTGTAACCTTTAAACCCGACCTATCCATTTTCACCGTACACGAATACAACTACGAAATTCTTCAATCCCGTCTTCGCGAATTAGCGTTTCTCAACAAAGGAGTAAAACTCACCCTTACCGACAAACGCACCAAAGACGAAAACGGGAATTATCTCACCGACACATTCTATTCAGAAGAAGGGCTTGTGGAATTTGTTCGCTTCCTGGAAGAAAATCGCGAACCCATAATCGACGATATCATTCACATCTCTTCCACCAAAAACGGGATTCCCGTAGAAATAGCCATGGTGTATAACAATACGTTTACGGAAAACATTCATGCCTACGTAAACAATATCAACACCATTGAAGGAGGAACTCATTTAACCGGATTTCGAAGAGGTTTAACCAGAACATTAAAAGCCTACGCCGAAAAATCGGGGCTGCTCGACAAGCTAAAATTCGAGATTACAGGAGACGATTTTAGAGAAGGATTAACGGCCGTTTTATCGGTAAAGGTTTCCGAGCCCCAGTTTGAGGGCCAAACCAAGACCAAGCTAGGGAATGGTGAAATTATCCAACCCGTTGACCAAACAGTTAGTGAAATGCTTGCTAATTATCTGGAAGAACACCCAAAAGATGCCAAAAGCATTGTCGACAAAGTTATTCAAGCAGCCACAGCCAGAGAAGCAGCACGAGCAGCACGCGAACTGGTGTTGCGAAAAAAACCGTTGGGTGGAAGTGGACTTCCAGGAAAACTAGCCGACTGTTCCGAACGCGACCCGGCAAAATGCGAGTTATTCCTTGTTGAGGGGGATTCAGCCGGTGGAACCGCCAAACAAGGCAGAGACAGGCGCTTTCAGGCCATTCTTCCTCTACGAGGTAAACCTCTGAACGTGGAAAAAGCTATGCAGCACAAAATATTCGATAACGAAGAAATACGTAATATTTTCACAGCCTTAGGGGTTCAAATCGGAACGAAAGACGATCCAAAAGCTGTAAACCTTGAAAAACTCCGCTATCATAAAATCATAATCATGTGCGATGCCGATGTCGATGGTAGCCACATTTCAACCCTTATCATGACCTTCTTTTTCCGTTACATGACTGAACTCATCAACCGAGGCCATCTCTATATAGCAACCCCGCCTCTATACCTTATGAAAAAAGGCAAAATTGAACGCTACTGTTGGAACGACGAACAACGAGCTCGATTTATTCAGGAATTCGGAGGTGGAAATGAGGGATCAGTAACTATTCAACGTTACAAAGGGCTCGGCGAGATGAATGCGGAGCAACTTTGGGAAACAACCATGAATCCCGAAAAACGAACATTGCGGCAGGTTACCATCGAAAATGCTGCAGAAGCCGACCGTATCTTCTCCATGCTTATGGGCGATGACGTTCCTTCACGACGAGAATTCATTGAAAAACACGCCAAATACGCAAAAATTGATGCATAACCCAAAGCCCTCCCAATGGAGAGCCTTTTTATGTACTAGCATATCAAAAACCTTATCAAGAAAAAGATCAAAAAAATACAGAAGCAACTAGTATAAATCTGTTTCGGAACTTAAATCTCAGCCCCTTCTCCTACCTTCAATGGGAAAATTCTGAGCGATGGTGATGGAATAAATTCAACGTTAAAATATTCGCACCATCGACTATCCACCTTTTGGATAATTCTGGGCGACATAGTAATAACATTCGGCCACTTCTTTTGCACACTTTTCCTACGACCATCAATAACTAGTAAACACTTAAAGTCCATTTCAGAAACCGTAATATCCCGCAACGGGTCAATATTGTTAAGCAAATACCATAACTTGATCCCATCCGGTAAGTGTTCAAGTTCCGGTTCAAGCAGAATTACAACCTCAGTTGTATTTGAGGATGCGGATACTGAATCAACTGTAGCAGAACTAAGGTCGGATGAGAATAAAAATCGTAATTGTAATTGTCCTGGTGTATTGGTCAAATTAGTAAGATCAAGACACAATTTACTGCCAAAGCCTGTTACAGTGGAAGCATGATCAAGCACATCCAAGGGGCCTTTGGAAAAAAGAATCCTTTCAGAACCAATAAAGCACTTCATTATTGAAGAAATTAAAGAGCCATAATCTCTGATGTCCTGCGTTTCATCGAATGCAACCAGCACTTTGTTAAACATCATCTGACCCGCCCCCCAAAAGGCTTGCGCAACCTTAAAGGCTTGTCCTTCAAACGTTGATGATAACGATACCAATACCAAATTATGAGCTACGCCCCATATTGGCATGTGCATATCTTTAACCTCAGGGGCAAGAGTTGCTTTTATCAGAGGTGTAAAAATTCTCTCGGTAGCCTCAGCTATATAGGCATCTTCCATAGGAGGAATCCCAACAATGGTGGCAGGATAAATGGCATCGGCCCGATAGGTAATGGCTGTTACATGCATCAGCGGATAATAATCCGGAAGAGAATAGAATCCGGTATGGTCACCAAATGGTCCTTCCAAAACCAACTCTTCCTGTGGATCTACAAAGCCTTCTATAACAATGTCAACATCTTCAGGAATCCAAATGTCGTTTGTTAAACACTTGACAAGGCGCACACTCTTTTGACGTAAAAACCCACTAAGCAAATATTCATCGATATTTTCGGGTAATGGCGCCGTGGCTGCAAAGGTGTAGGTAGGATCTCCTCCGAGGGTAACTGTTACAGGCATTTTTCGCCCCAATTTGCGATATAACGAATAATGAAATGCCCCTGTTTTATGCTTATGCCAATGCATGCCAGCAGTATTTCGACTGAAAATCTGCATGCGATACATCCCTACATTTGGTGCTCCGGTTTCCGGGTGGATGGTGTGAACACAGGGCAAGGTTATAAACTTCCCGCCATCGTTAGGCCAGCATTTTAATACGGGCAATAACGACAAATCGGGCTCTTTCATAACTATTTCTTGACATCTTCCTCGTCCCCGAATACGTTTAGGGAAAAATTTCGATGCCCTATAAAGGTCAGGTAAAATGGCTAATTTACTTCTCCAATTATTTTTGGGCTCTAAAAATGTGTTTAACACCTCATTTACACGTAGGCTTAGTTCATCTAAACTATTACACCCAAGCGCCAAGGCCATCCGCTTTTCACTACCAAGATAGTTTATTAGTAGCGGCAATTGAGTTCCAGTGTTTGTAAAAAGCACCGCTTTATTAAATCGGCTGTCTTTACACAAACGATCAACAATTTCGGTTATTTCGAGTTCGGTATCTACAGGTACATTAACTATTAACAACTCCCCATGCTGTTTAAGGAGGGTGACAAATTTTTGCAGGTCTTTCATAAAATATTTAACCCCTGTTTTGCAAAATTCAGTACTAAAAAATGTTATTTAGGCAAAAATCTGAAATTTCGGCCGGGATAATAGGCTGCATCTCCCAAACGTTCTTCGATGCGCAACAGTTGATTATATTTAGCTAATCTATCTGTTCGGGAAACTGAACCGGTTTTAATTAATCCCGTATTCATGGCCACCGACAGATCGGCGATAGTAACGTCTTCGGTTTCGCCGCTCCTGTGGCTAATTATTGCAGTAATTCCATTCCGGATTGCTAAATTAATAACATCGATTGTTTCAGTGAGTGTTCCAATTTGGTTTGGTTTAACAAGGATGCTGTTGGTAGATTTTTCATTAATGCCACGAAGCAATCGTGTAATATTGGTAGCATATAGATCATCACCCACAATCTGAAGTTTTTGCCCCAAAACCGAGGTCAGCATTTTCCAGCCTTGCCAGTCTTCCTCATGCAACCCATCTTCAATAGAAGCAATGGGGTATTTGTGAGCTAGTTTTTCCCAATATTCTACCAGTTCTTCGGAAGAAAACCTTTTATCGGAAGATCGAAAAACGTATAATTTTTTTTGTTTATCGTAAAACTCCGTTGCAGCAGCATCAATGGCAATAACAATATCTTCCCCCGGTTTGTAGCCAGCTTTTTCAATGGCCGAAATCATTAAGTCTAATGTCTCTTCGTTCGACTTTAAGTTTGAAACAAAACCACCCTCATCAGACACCGAAACAGAATGTCCCAGACTAGTCAAAAGATTTTTAACACTCTGAAAAACTTCACTTCCCATGCGTAACGCATCAGAAAAAGCGTTAGTTCCAACCGGCATTATCATGAACTCTTGTATATCGGTGGCTTTAGACAACTTTCCACCGTTAAGAATATTAATCATGGGTAAAGGCAGTGTATTTGCATTCACACCACCCAGATATCGGAAAAGTTCTTGTCCGGAAGTATTAGCTGCAGCTTTTGCAACGGCCAACGAAACTCCCAAAATGGCATTGGCCCCCAAACGGCTTTTGTTTTCGGTTCCATCCAACTCTATCATAACTTTGTCAATCAGCGTTTGGTCGAAAACATACATACCTCTGAGTTGCTCGGCAATTATTGTGTTAACATTGGTCACCGCTCTCAAAACACCTTTACCGGAGAACATTGATTTATCCCCATCCCGTAATTCGTAGGCTTCGAAAGCACTAGTAGAGGCACCGCTTGGAACCGAAGCACGCCCGGAAATGCCTTGGTCAGTTACAACATCAACCTCTATTGTAGGGAAGCCCCGTGAATCAAAAATCTGTCGGGCAACAATATGTGCAATAAGTCCCATAATTAAAACTTTTAACTTTGGTAAATATACAAAAAAAGAGGGGATAACATTATCCCCTCTTTTTTCCGATATCAAACAAAACACTATTCAGTCTGTTCTGTTGAATTCTGAGATGAATCGGTGGGCTCTTGAGCTTTGGGTTGTGCTTCTGCTTTGGAAGTTTCCGATTTCTTTGATTTACCTCTACGGGTACTTTTCTTCTTGGTTGCTTCTTTTGGAATATCGTGATCGAAGAAATCAACCAATTCAATAATTGCCATCTCAGCATTATCTCCGGGACGATTACCGGTTTTAAGAATCCGGGTATATCCTCCGGGTCGATGGCCAACTTTAACAGCTACTTCACGAAAGAGTTCCGTAACGCTTTGTTTGTTTTGCAAATAACTGAACACCACTCTACGCGAATGGGTTGAATCTACTTTTGATTTTGTGATTAAGGGCTCAATGTAAGAACGTAGGGCTTTTGCTTTTGCAACCGTTGTTACTATTCTTTTGTGCAAAATAAGCGAAGAAGCCATATTGGAAAGCATCGCATCTCTGTGCGAGCTTGTGCGCCCTAAATGATTAAATCCTTTATTGTGTCTCATTGCTTTAATCCTTGTCGAGTTTATACTTGCTTATGTCCATTCCGAAGGTAAGATTGTGAGAGGCAAGAAACTCATCAAGCTCTGTTAGTGACTTCTTACCAAAATTTCGGAATTTTAACAGATCGTTTTTGTTATAGGTTACCAACTCTCCCAAAGTATGAACATCAGCAGCTTTAAGGCAATTTAAGGCTCTTACCGATAATCCTAAGTCAGTAAGCTTGGTTTTGAGGAGCTGTCGCATATGCAACAATTCTTCGTCAAATTCCTCAACTTTTGATTGCTCAATGTCTTCCAATGAGATTTTTTCATCAGAAAATAGAGCAAAATGATATATCAGAATCTTAGCTGCTTCTTTGAGGGCATCTTTTGGATGAATGGAGCCATCGGTTTTTATTTCAATAATCAACCGTTCATAGTCGGTTTTCTGTTCAACACGAAAGTTTTCTACTTCGTATTTAACGTTCACAATAGGAGTATAGATTGAATCTATTGCGATAACTCCGAATTCGTCGTTGGAAGAACGGTTCTCTTCTGCCGGAACGTAACCTCTACCTTTGTTGATTGTCAAGACCATTTGCAACTTAACATCTTTCGACATGTTGCAAATAACAAGGTCCTTGTTCAATACCTGAAAGTTTGAAAGGAATTTATTGAGATCCCCCGCAACGAATTTTTCTTTTCCTAGTAGGGTAACATTGATTGTTTCTTCGTCAAAATCGGGTACTACTCTTTTAAAACGAACCTGTTTGAGGTTAAGAACAATTTCTGTTACGTCTTCAATGACACCGGGAATTGTAGAAAACTCGTGGTCAACACCCTCGATTTTAACTCTGGTTATGGCAAAGCCTTCTAGCGACGAAAGTAGTATCCGACGAAGAGCATTACCGATGGTTACACCAAATCCAGGTTCCAACGGACGAAAGTCGAACTTGCCGAAATTATCGCCGGCTTCGAGCATGATAACCTTTTCTGGTTTTTGAAAAGCTAGAATTGCCATATACCTGTTTTTTACTTAGAATATAGTTCAACGATTAATTGTTCTTTAATGTTCTCGGGAATTTCTTCACGTTGAGGCACATTCAGAAATTTCCCGGTCATGGAATTTGCATCCCACTCCAGCCAGGAGTACTTGCTTACCTTGCTGCGTCGTACCGATTCATTGATTACCTCTAATGATTTAGAACGTTCACGTACGGCGATAATGTCTCCCGGACGAACTAGATAACTCGCAATATTAACAACCTTACCGTTAACAGTAATATGACGGTGGTTAACCAATTGACGGGCTGCAGCTCTGGTAGGAGCAATCCCCAGGCGATATACCACGTTGTCCAAACGTGATTCCAAAGTTTGAAGCAAAATTGTACCGGTTACACCACTTTTACGGGAAGCTTTTTCGAAATAATTTGCAAATTGACGCTCCAATACTCCGTAGGTATATTTAGCTTTTTGCTTTTCATTTAACTGTATCCCGTATTCGGATTGCTTCTTTCGTTTTCTGTTAAGCCCATGCATTCCGGAGGGATAGTTTTTACGTTCCAGGTATTTGTCAGCACCGTAGATAGGTTCTCCGAAACGACGAGCTATCTTACTTTTTGGACCAATGTATTTTGCCATTTCTCTTTACATTTAACTATTAGACTCTTCTTCTTTTGGGAGGTCTGCATCCGTTATGCGGTAGCGGGGTAACGTCAACAATTTCTGTAACTTCAATACCAGCCTGGTTGATAGTTCTGATTGCAGACTCCCGCCCGGCTCCCGGACCTTTTACATACACCTTTACTTTTCGTAACCCGGCATCGAATGCAATTCTTGCGCACTCTTCAGCAGCGACCTGGGCTGCATAAGGGGTGTTTTTTTTCGACCCTTTGAATCCGGATTTCCCTGCACTAGACCACGAAATTACATCTCCGTTTGCGTTTGTCAAGGTGATAATTATGTTGTTAAACGAAGAGTGTATATGGGCCTGCCCAACCGGATCTACTTTGACTACTCTTTTACGAGTGGTTTTTGATTTTTGTGCCATAGTTATTTCATTACTGTTTATTTAGTTGCTTTTTTCTTGTTGGCAACTGTTTTACGTTTACCTTTACGTGTACGGGCATTGTTTCGGGTATTCTGACCACGAACCGGAAGTCCAACACGATGACGAATACCACGATAACAACCAATATCCATTAAGCGTTTAATGTTCAACTGAACTTCAGTACGCAATTCTCCTTCCAGTTTGTACTGAGACAGTATCTGACGCAGAGTGGCAATTTGTGAATCGGTCCAGTCTTTAACTTTGATATTCCGATCTATTCCGGCTTCCGCAAGAATTTTATTAGCTGTACTGCGACCGATACCGTAGATATAGGTTAAGCCTATCTCTCCGCGTTTGTTCTTGGGTAAATCTACACCTACTAATCGTGCCATAAATTTTTGTTTGCGTTGTTAATTTTTCTGCAAAGTTAATAATTTATCCCTGACGCTGTTTGAGTTTGGGATTTTTTTTGTTAATAATGTACACACGTCCCTTTCGCCGAACGATTTTGCAATCGGCACTACGTTTTTTTACTGAGGCTCTGACCTTCATAAGTATCGTTTTTATTTGTATCGAAAAACTATTCTGCCTTTGGTCAAATCATATGGCGACATTTCCACTCGCACCTTATCCCCAGGTAAAATTTTTATGTAATTCATCCGCATTTTACCGCTGATATGTGCTGTGATAACGTGGCCATTTTCTAATTCTACACGAAACATGGCATTGGATAAAGCTTCAATGATGGTACCGTCTTGTTCTATGCTTAATTGCTTTGCCATTGTTTAGCAGTGTTTAGATGACTGACCTTCTGCCTTTAATTCTACCGGACTTCATTAGTCCATCGTAATGGCGCATCAACAAATGACTTTCGATTTGTTGAAGGGTATCAAGAACTACTCCCACCAATATTAATAGGGATGTTCCACCGTAAAAGTGTGCAAACTGATTGTTCACACCAGCAAGTATGGCGAACGCAGGTAAAATAGCAATGATTGCTAAAAAGATTGAACCTGGCAAGGTAATTCTTGACATGATCGTGTCAATGTATTCAGCTGTTTTCTTTCCTGGTTTAACACCGGGGATGAATCCGCCGTTACGCTTCATATCTTCCGCCATTTGTGTGGGATTTACAGTAATTGCTGTATAAAAATATGTAAATCCGATAATTAGAACGGCAAAGGTGAAATTATACGTAAAGCTGGTGAAATCGGCAAATGCTGCTGAAATTCCGGTTAACGTCTCTGATGAAGAGAAGCCAAGAAGTATAACCGGAACAAACATAATGGCCTGAGCAAAAATAATCGGCATAACTCCAGAGGCATTAATCTTCAGCGGTATGTATTGACGTACTCCACCATATTGACGATTTCCAACAATACGTTTTGCATAGTTAACCGGAACTTTACGTGTTCCCTGAACCAAAAGAATAGCGAAAACTATTACTACGGCCAGCATGATTATTTCGGCAAGAAATATTACCAAACCTCCACCTTGCTCTTCAACGCGGCTAATAAATTCAGCCATAAAAGCAAACGGAAGGCGGGCAATAATACCTATCATAATTATGAGTGATATCCCGTTTCCAATACCACGATCAGTAATTTTCTCACCGATCCACATCACGAACATAGTTCCGGCGGTAAGAATAATAATGCTTGTGATGGTAAACAACGAACCGCTTATCACAAAGGCATCAGGAGGTAGCGTCGCATGAAGGTTTGTCAAATAGGCAGGCGCTTGCATCAGCAAAATGGCTACAGTAAGGTAGCGGGTGATTTGATTGATTTTACGACGACCGCTTTCTCCTTCTCTCTGTAATCGTTGGAAATAGGGAACGGCTATTCCAAGAAGTTGAACGACAATCGACGCTGAAATGTAAGGCATGATCCCCAATGCTAATACCGAAGCATTTGAAAAAGCACCGCCGGAGAACATATCGAGCAGACCTAAAACTCCTGTAGCCGTTTGCTGCGATAAGGCAGCCAACTTGGTCGGGTCTATACCTGGTAGAACAACGTGTGCTCCCAAACGGTAGATTAATAACAAGCCAAGAGTCGTTAGTATTCTGTTACGGAGTTCTTCTATTCTCCAAATATTGGTTAGCGTTTCGATTAAGCGTTTCATCGATTAAATTTTTACAGCTGTTCCTTTTAATGCTTCGATTGCTTCTTTTGCCTTTTGCGAAAAAGCGTGGGCTTTAACTTCAAGTTTTAGTGTCAGTGTTCCGTTTCCTAAAATCTTGATTAAATCGTTTTTAGAAGCCAAACCATTGTCGATCAAGGTGTCAACGTCGATGGTTGTAATTTGATGCTTCTCAGCTAATCGCTGAAGAACATCCAGATTGATGGCTTTGTATTCTTTGCGGTTACGATTGTTAAATCCAAACTTTGGTAGGCGGCGTTGCAGAGGCATTTGGCCGCCTTCAAAGCCAATTTTCTTAGCGTAACCAGAACGGGATTTAGCACCATTCAATCCTCTTGTGGCATGTCCTCCATGCCCCGATCCTTCTCCTCGTCCAATTCGCTTATCTCTTTTAATCGAACCTTTTGCTGGCTTTAAACTACTTAGATCCATACGTTTACTCGTTAGTTTCTGTAACAGTTACTAGATGTTTTACTTTTTCAACCATTCCACGGATCTGAGGGGTTCCCTCGTGAATAACCGTTTGGTTCATTTTCCGCAGCCCCAACGCCTTAAGCGTCAGTTTCTGTTTTTTTGGCTGATCAATTCCGCTACGGATTTGTTTAATTACTAGCTTTCCCATACTATCAACATTTATCCGTTAAAAACTTTATCAACCTCAATGCCTCGTTCAGCAGCAACAGCGTAAGCATCGCGTAATTGCATTAATGCGTTCATCGTTGCTTTAACAACGTTATGCGGATTACTGGATCCGAGTGATTTTGCCAATACGTCGTGAATCCCAACACTTTCAAGTACTGCACGCATTGCACCACCTGCTTTGACCCCGGTACCCGAAGAAGCAGGTTTGATCAGAACCTTTGAGGCTCCGTATTTTCCGTAGGCTTCGTGAGGTATGGTTTTGTTGATAATGGGTACTTTAATCAAGTTTTTCTTGGCATCTTCTATGGCTTTGGAAATGGCAGCGGTTACTTCACCGGCTTTTCCTAATCCATGTCCAACAATTCCATCTTCGTTTCCAACAACAACAATTGCCGAGAAACTGAAGGTACGTCCACCTTTGGTAACCTTGGTTACACGGTTTATGGCTACTAGCCTGTCTTTTAGTTCAAGGTCGCTTGTCTTTATTTTTCTAATTCCTGACATAATTCCTTTTTTTAGAATTTAAGTCCTCCTTCACGAGCTCCGTCTGCGAGAGCTTTAACTCTCCCGTGATAAAGGTATCCGTTACGATCAAATCTAACATAAGTAATCCCTTTTTCAAGGGCTCTTTTGGCTATTAGTTTTCCAACCAAGGCTGCAACTTCCGATTTCTTTAAGCCTGTTGCTTTTTCAGCGATCTCTTTGCATAACGAGGAGGCTGAAACCATAGTGTGGCCTTTAACATCGTCGATTAATTGAACGCTTATCTGGCGGTTGCTACGAAAAACGCTCATTCGCGGCGCTTGAGCATCGCCTGAAACACGTTTACGAATACGGTATTTAATTCGTTGTCTGCGTTCTAATTTACTTAGTGACATATCTCTTTCCTCCTTATCAATTACTTAGCTTTACCTGCTGACTTTCCGGCCTTGCGTCGGATAGTTTCATTCTCGAATCGAACTCCTTTACCTTTGTATGGCTCAGGTTTCCGTAGTGAACGGATTTTAGCAGCAACTTGCCCTAACAGTTGTTTGTCGATGGACGTTAACTTAATTTTGGGGTTGCTTTTCTTCTCGGTAATGGTTTCTACTGCTATTTCTTTGGGCAGTTCAATAAATATGTTGTGTGAATGCCCAAGTCCTAATTCAAGCAGTTGTCCTTTAGCCTCGGCTTTATAACCAACACCTACGAGTTCGAGTGTGGTGGTGTATCCCTGAGATACTCCTTGTATCATGTTATTAATAAGAGCACGATAAAGCCCGTGTAATTCTCTGTGTCGTTTATTATCCGTTGGCCGGGTAACGATTACGGTGTTGTTCTCAACTGAGACAGTTATGTCGGGATTAACCGCTTGTTGCAGCTGACCTTTGGGGCCTTTAACGGTTACATTGTTTCCTTTATCAATTGTAACAGTAACTCCGGCGGGGATATTTATCGGTAATTTACCTATCCGTGACATTGTTCAAATGTTTTTAATAAATGTAACAAATTACTTCACCGCCAATGTTTAAACGACGGGCATCTTTGTCGGTCATCACACCTTGTGATGTTGAAACAATAGCGATACCGAGTCCATTTAATACGCGGGGCATTTTCTCTGCACTTGAATACTTTCTTAGTCCGGGACGGCTAACGCGATGAATTCCCTTAATTACCGGTTGTTTGGTGTAGGGGTTATATTTAAGCGCTATCTTAATGGTTTTGCGTACCGGATCGGAATCTTCATACTTATAATTCAGAATGTACCCTTGCTCGTAAAGTATTTTGGTTATTGCTTTCTTCATGTTGGAAGAAGGCACCTCTAATACTTTATGCTTTGCCATTGAGGCGTTACGTATTCTGGTTAAAAAATCGCCTATTACATCCATTGCTTTTTTCAATTAAATAAAAGTTACCAACTTGCTTTTTTAACTCCTGGAATGAGCCCTTGATTAGCCATTTCGCGGAAACATATACGGCTGATTCCAAATTGCCGCATGTATCCTCTGGGACGTCCTGTTAACTGGCAACGGTTATGCAAACGAACGGGGGATGAATTTTTCGGCAATTTTTGTAAACCAACATAATCGCCGGCAGCTTTTAACTCTGCACGCTTCTTTGCATATTTTTCAATTAATTTGGCACGTTTTCTTTCACGTGCTTTCATTGATTCTTTTGCCATAGTTTAGTTCTTTTTCTCGTTTTTAAATGGAATCCCAAAAGCTTTCAATAGGGCATATGCTTCCTCATCGGTCTTGGCAGTGGTGACAAAGGTTATGTCCATCCCAAGAATCTGGTTGATTTTGTCCAGATCGATTTCGGGGAAGATAATGTGTTCACTTATACCCAAGGTATAGTTACCTCTGCCGTCGAGTTTGCCACCAACACCCTGAAAGTCACGTATTCGTGGCAGAGCTACGCATATTAGGCGTTCCAAAAATTCGTACATTCTATCGCTTCTCAAGGTTACCTTAACTCCGATAGGCATTTTCTTACGTAGTTTGAAATTTGAGATGTCCTTACGGGATAAGGTTGCAACGGCTTTCTGACCTGCTATCATGGTCATTTCGTTCAAACCGCTGTCGATGAGCTTGCGGTCGGAAGTGGCTTTGCCAAGCCCTTGGTTAAGTACGATCTTTTCGAGGCGAGGTACCTGCATAATGGATTTATACTTGAATTCCGCCTGAAGTGCAGGCACTATTTCCTCGCGATATTTCTTCTTTAATGTTGGAACGTAAGCCATTACTTAATCTCCTCTCCAGATTTTTTATAAAATCTTACCAATTTTCCTTCTTCATTTCTTCTACGACCAACGCGTGAAGGTTTGCCGGTTTTTGGGTCTAAGGGCAGAAGGTTTGAGATATGTATTGAACCTTCCTTCTTGATAATTCCCCCATTGGGGTTTTGGGCGTTAGGCTTGGTGTGCTTGGAGATTAGATTAACTCCTTCCACAATGGCTCTCTCGTTTTTGGTATCAACTTCGAGTACTCTGCCTTGTTGCCCCTTGGAGTTGCCGGCAATAACAACAACTACATCGCCCTTTTTAATATGAAATTTTCTGCGCATTTTTGATCTGTTTTGCTTTTTTACAACACTTCGGGTGCCAAAGATACAATTTTCATGTATTTATCACGTAATTCACGAGCGACAGGACCAAAAATACGGGTTCCTTTCAATTCACCGGCATTGGTTAGTAATACACATGCGTTATCATCGAAACGGATGTATGAACCATCGGCACGACGGATCTCTTTTTTTGTTCTAACTACAACTGCTCTGTGAACGGTCCCTTTTTTTACATCGCCCGAGGGGATTGCGCTTTTTACGGTGACAACAATTACATCACCAACTGTAGCATACCGTTTTCTGGAACCTCCAAGAACATTAATACATAATACTTCTTTGGCTCCACTATTATCGGCAACATTTAGACGTGTTTCTTGCTGTATCATGGTTACTTAGCTCTTTCAATGATTTCTACAAGTCTCCAGTTTTTGGTTTTACTCAGCGGGCGTGTTTCCATGATGCGAACTATATCGCCAATGTTGCACTCATTATTCTCATCATGGGCTTTCAGCTTAGTGGTAGCTTTTACGAATTTTCCGTAAATGGGATGCTTTACTTTATGCTCTATAGCTACGACTATGGATTTATTCATTTTGTTGCTGACCACAACGCCGATCCTTTCTTTGCGGGCATTTCTCTTCTGTTCCATTGTGTTCATTTTAATTGTTTCGTTTAGATAACTCTCTTTGCCGCAATTCGGTTTTCAATCGTGCGATATCTCGTCTAAGGGCACGAAGGCGCATGGGATTATCCAGGGGGGAAATCGCATGATTGATTCGCAATTGTGTTAACGTGATCTTAAGGTCTTTGATGCGATCTCTTAAGTCTTTATCGTTGAGTTGGCGTACTTCTGACATTTTCATAACGGCTCGACTTTTAATTATTCAACATAATCTGGACGTACAATAAATTTGGTCTTAACCGGTAGTTTTTGTGCGGCCAAACGCAAAGCTTCGCGAGCAACTGCCATAGGTACTCCTTCTGCTTCAATCAGAATACGTCCTGGGGTTACTGGTGCAACATATCCTTCCGGATTTCCCTTACCTTTACCTTGACGAGTTTCTGCAGGTTTTTTGGTTATCGGTTTGTCTGGAAAGATTCGTATCCAAACTTGCCCTTGACGTTGCATAAAACGTGTAACAGCAACACGGGCGGCTTCTATTTGACGTCCGTCGATCCACGCACTTTCAAGGGTTTTAATCCCAAAAGATCCAAAGGCCAGCTGATTCCCTCTCTGGGCATTTCCCTTCATGCGTCCTTTCTGATGACGACGATATTTCGTTTTCTTTGGTTGTAACATGTTCGTATCTCCCTATCTTTTTGGGTTATTTCTTTTTCCGGCGATGTGCTTTAAATGGCTTACCACTGCTAACGCTGGGTTGTCCAACATTGGGTGATAAGTCACGTTTTGCGAATACCTCGCCTTTGAAAATCCAAACTTTGATACCTAACAATCCGTATTTTGTAAGTGCTTCAGCCAAACTGTAGTCGATATCGGCACGCAAAGTATGCAATGGTATCCGACCTTCCTTATAGGTTTCTGAACGCGCCATTTCGGCTCCGCCTATACGGCCTGAGATCATTACTTTTATTCCTTTGGCTCCAACACGCATGGTAGAAGCTATGGCTGTTTTTATCGCACGGCGGTATGAAACTCTTCCTTCCAACTGACGTGCAATGTTGTTAGCTACTAATACGGCGTCAAGCTCGGGTCGTTTAATCTCAAAGATGTTGATTTGAATGTCTTTTTTGGTAATTTTTTTCAACTCCTCTTTGAGTTTGTCAACTTCCTGGCCTCCCTTACCAATAATTATGCCAGGACGAGCGGTATGTACGGTTACGGTGATAAGTTTTAAGGTCCGTTCTATTACTATCTTTGAAACACTGGCTTTTGCAAGGCGCGTGTTCAGATAGGTACGGATCTTCTTATCTTCAACAAGTTTGTCGGCGTAATTTTTACCTCCATACCAATTGGAATCCCATCCACGGATAATTCCAAGTCGATTACCTATAGGATTTGTTTTTTGTCCCATTGAATGTTAGTTTTCATTTGTGGTTTGACTGCCCAAAACAATTGTTACATGATTCGAACGCTTACGGATTCTATATGCGCGCCCTTGTGGTGCTGGTCGAAGTCTTTTTAACATACGACCTCCATCAACGTAGGCTTCTTTAACAAACAATCCAGCCTCTTCGATCCGTGCTCCCTGGTTTTTATTTTCCCAGTTGGCAATGGCTGAACGAAGTAGCTTCTCAACACGACGAGCTGCTTCTTTTTGAGTAAAGCGAAGAATGTCGAGAGCTTTGTTTACCTCTTTGCCACGGATAAGATCCACTACTAATCGCATTTTTCGTGGTGAGGTTGGGCAATCGTTGAGTCGTGCAAATACTTTTCCTTTATTTGCTGATTTTCTTTCCAGTGCTTTAAGTCGTTTTCTTGCACCCATGATTCCTCAGTTTTTCCGATTATTACTTTTTCTTGTTACCTGCATGTCCTCTGAAGATACGAGTTGGGGCAAATTCTCCTAGCTTATGCCCAACCATGTTTTCGGTAATATATACAGGTATAAACTTGTTACCATTGTGTACGGCAATTGTATGACCTACAAAGTCTGGGGAAATCATCGACGCACGTGACCAGGTTTTGATAACTTGTTTTTTGCCACTGGCATTCATATCAAGGACTTTTTTCTCCAGCTTGTAGTCAATGTATGGACCTTTTTTTAATGAACGGCTCATAATTTCATTTGTTTAATTGACCTATTTTTTTCTACGTTCAATGATATAACGGTTGGACGCTTTTTTCTTGTCGCGGGTTTTGTAGCCTTTGGCAGGAATACCTTTACGCGATCTTGGATGTCCACCGCTGGCACGTCCTTCTCCACCACCCATGGGGTGATCTACTGGGTTCATAGATACACCTCTGTTTCGTGGACGACGTCCTAACCAACGCTCTCTACCTGCTTTTCCGGAAGTAACCAACCCATGGTCCGGATTCGATACAGCTCCGATGGTAGCTTTGCAGGTGGTCAACACTAGCCTTGTTTCTCCAGAGGGTAATTTTAGTACTGCGTATTTGCCATCACGGCTTAACAATTGCGCGTACGTTCCGGCACTGCGTGCCATGCTTGCTCCTCTACCTGGTTGTAATTCGATGTTGTGGATGATGGAACCGAGGGGTATCTCCGATAAATAAAGGCAGTTACCTATTTCTGGGCTAATGCCTTTGCCGGATACAACGGTTTGTCCAACTTTTAGTCCATGGGGAGCAACAATGTAACGTTTCTCACCGTCGGCATACACTACTAAGGCAATGAACGCTGAACGGTTGGGGTCGTACTCAATGGTTTTAACAATAGCCGGCATGTTTTCTTTGTCGCGCTTGAAATCAATAATCCGGTACTGTCTTTTGTGGCCTCCGCCTCTATATCTCACTGTCATTTTACCAACGTTATTTCTTCCGCCGGTACTTTTGAGGCATTGCAACAGTGATTTCTCAGGCTTGTTGGTGGTAATTTCTTCGAAAGTATTTACCACTCTGTGTCTTTGTCCCGGGGTTACCGGTTTTAACTTTCTTACACCCATTGTTATCAGATATTGCTATAAAAATCAATTGTATATCCCTCTTTTAACGTGATAAACGCCTTTTTAAAGGAGTTAGTTCTCCCTTCAATTACACCGCTTTTTGTATATCGAGAGCGTCTTCTGCCTCCATAAATGCAGGTGTTGACTGTTTCTACCTTTACGTTGTAAAGTTTTTCAACCGCTTCGCGTATTTGTGGTTTTGTAGCTCTTTTATCTACAACAAATCCATAACGGTTGAGTTTCTCTCCAAGTGCGGTCATTTTCTCGGTTATGAGGGGACGAATTATGATGTCCATCGGTAAAAGTTTTAAGTTTTAAGCGTTATACAATTCTTCAACAGCTTTTAATCCGCTCTCAGTGAATATTAATCGTTTGGCGTTCAAAATGTTATAGGTATTCAACCCGTTGAGGGCGGCAACTTTTGCATTTTGAAGATTGCGAGCCGATAAAGCAATATTTGGTTCTACCCTTGGCATAATCATTAAAGACTTTAACTCGCCAATCTGAAGATTGGTAAGAATTTTAACGTAATCCTTAGTTTTAGGAGCCGACATGGCGAAGTCTTCTACAACGATTATCTGCCCGTTTTGAGCTTTATAGGATAGAGCTGATAAACGTGCAAGCCGTTTCACTTTTTTGTTAAGTTTGAAACGATAATCGCGTGGACGTGGTCCAAACACTCTACCTCCTTTTACAAAGAGGGGGTTACGAATCATACCTGCACGGGCACCACCGGTTCCTTTCTGACGCTTTAGTTTGCGGGTACTCCCCTGAACTTCGCCTCTCTCTTTTGATTTGTGAGTACCTTGGCGCTGGTTGGCAAGGTATTGTTTAACATCAAGATAGATGGCGTGATCGTTGGGTTCTATTCCAAAGATTGCGTCGCTTAACGTTACTTTACGTCCGGTATCTTTTCCTTCGATAGTTAATACACTCAGTTCCATTAGTCTTCAATAATTAAGTATGATCCTTTTGCTCCGGGTACCGAACCTTTTACAAGAATAAGGTTTTGTTCGGGAATTACTTTAACGACTTGGAGGTCGATAACTTTAACTCGATTCCCTCCGGTTCTTCCTGCCATACGCATTCCCGGAAGTACACGTGATGGGAAAGATGATGCACCAAGTGAACCGGGAGCTCTTAATCGGTTGTGCTGTCCGTGTGTTTGTTCGCCAACACCACCAAAACCATGGCGTTTAACAACGCCTTGAAATCCTTTTCCCTTTGATATTCCAACGATATCTACCCAGTAGGTATCTTTGAAAATATCAACGGTAACAACGTCTCCAACATTTAGTTGATGTTCTCCCATGGGGAACTCAACAAGTTTTCTCATTGGAGAAACGCCGGCTTTTTTAAAGTGTCCAAGCATAGGTTTGGTTACATTTTTCTCCTTAACGGGGTCAAACCCTAGCTGGTAAGCGCTATAACCGTCTTTTTCAACGGTTTTAACTTGTGTAACAACACAAGGGCCCGCTTCGATAACAGTGCATGGGATGTTTTTCCCCTCGGCACTGAATACCGATGTCATTCCAATTTTTCTTCCAATTAATCCAGCCATTTCGGTACGTTTTATCAAACTTTAATTTCTACTTCTACACCACTGGGCAATTCAAGTTTCATCAATGCGTCGATGGTTTTAGCATTTGAGCTGTAGATATCCATCAAACGCTTGTGTGAACGTAATTCAAATTGCTCGCGGGATTTCTTGTTCACAAAAGTGGAGCGATTCACAGTAAATATCCGGGTATGGGTAGGCAGTGGTATAGGACCACTAACTACAGCGCCGGTTGCCTTTACTGTCTTTACGATTTTCTCGGCTGATCTATCAACCAGATTGTGGTCGTAAGACTTTAATTTAATTCTGATTTTTTGGCTCATAGCTTAACATTATAACAGATCTGTTCTACCTTTTACTTTTTCCAAAACTGAGATTGCAATATTTTTCGGAACTTCTTCGTAATGAGAAAATTCCATGGCATGAGATGCTCGTCCTGAAGATAATGTTCTTAATACAGTGATATATCCAAATTTCTCTGCTAATGGAACGTGTACGCGTATAATTTTGGCTCCATTTCTGTCGTCGGTACCTAGAATAATTCCTCTACGACGATTGAAATCGCCAATAATATCACCCATGTATTCTTCAGGGGTGGTTACTTCGGCCAGCATTATTGGTTCTAACAATACTGGTTTTGCTTTAGCTGCCGCAGCTCTGAAAGCGGCTTTTGCACAAAGTTCGAAGGATAGTGAGTCCGAGTCTACAGGGTGAAACGATCCGTCGAACAATACTACTTTGAGATTCTGCAACGGATACCCAGCTAATGGCCCGTTTAGCATTGCTTCTTTGAAGCCTTTTTCAACAGCTGGTATGTATTCTCTAGGTATAACTCCTCCTTTAATTTCATCAACAAATTGTAATCCTGTTACGCCAGGATCGGCTGGGCCAATACGTACATAAATATCGGCATATTTACCACGACCACCGGTTTGCTTTTTGAATACTTCGCGATGTTCAACGGTTTGGGTAATGGCTTCTTTGTATTTCACCATAGGAGCTCCTTGGTTGCATTCAACCTTGAACTCTCTACGCATACGATCGAGAATTATCTCAAGGTGTAATTCGCCCATTCCACTGATTACTATCTGCCCAGTATCGGAATCAGTAACTACATTGAATGTTGGATCCTCTTCCATCAATTTCACAAGGGCATTATCAAGACGCTCAGTATCGGCCTGTGTTTTGGGTTCGATGGATAGTGATATTACCGGCTCGGGGAAATCCATTTTTTCTAGTACCATGGGTTTGTCCGGATCGCAAAGAGTGTCGCCGGTACGAATGTTTTTAAAACCAACGGCAGCACAAATGTCGCCGGCTCCAATACGTTCTACCGGATTTTGCTTGTTGGCATGCATCTGGAATAGGCGTGAGATGCGTTCTTTTTTTCCAGTGCGTGAATTATAAACGGTCATTCCACCTTCCAGAACACCTGAGTAAACTCGGATATAGCAAAGCCGGCCTACATAGGGGTCGGTTGCAATCTTGAACGCCAAAGCACAAAGAGGCTCGCTATCCAAGGGTTTTCTTATAATAATTTCCTCTGGATCATCAACAGCTGTTCCCTGAACGGCATCTATATCAAGTGGGCTGGGTAAATAGGCACATACTGCATCGAGTAAGCGCTGTACACCTTTGTTCTTAAACGAGGCTCCACACATCACCGGAACCAATACTCTTGCTATGGTTGCTTTTCTAAGGGCTTCACGCATTTCCTGGTGTGTAATTTTTTCGGGATCATCCAGGTAGCGCTCCAAAATTTGATCGTCGACTTCAGCAATGGCTTCTACCATTAGTTGACGATATTCCTCCACCTGATCATGTAAATCAGCTGGTATATCAATATATCTGTAGTTGGTAACGCCTTTTTCGTCTTCATACCATTCGATGGCGCGTTTTTCAACTAAATCAACAACACCATTAAATTTTTCTTCTGAACCAATGGGGATTTGAATAGGAACAGCGTTGGCGTTGAGTTTTGTTTTCATTTGTTGGACAACGGAGAAGAAATCGGCACCAACACGGTCCATTTTGTTAACAAAGGCTATGCGAGGCACTTTGTATTTATCAGCCTGTCTCCAGACTGTCTCTGATTGGGGTTCTACGCCGCCAACTGCGCAATATACGGCAATAGCACCATCGAGAACACGTAACGATCTTTCTACTTCAACGGTAAAGTCAACGTGTCCCGGGGTGTCTATGATATTGATTTTAAATTCTGAATCAGCATATCTCCAGTATGTGGTTGTTGCTGCTGAAGTTATAGTAATCCCTCTCTCCTGCTCTTGCTCCATCCAATCCATGGTGGCAGCACCATCATGTACTTCGCCAATCCGATGGGTTTTACCGGTGTAGAAGAGTATCCGCTCGGTTGTTGTCGTTTTTCCGGCATCAATGTGTGCCATGATGCCTATGTTTCGTGTAAACTCTAATTTCGAACTCATTGTCTGCAGTAAACCTCAATTAAAATCTGAAATGGGAGAATGCTTTGTTGGCTTCGGCCATTCTGTGGGTATCTTCTTTTTTCTTGAATGCACCTCCTTCGTTGTTATAGGCCGCTAAAATTTCTGCGGCTAATTTTTCAGCCATTGACCGCCCTGATCGTTTCCGAGCAAAAAGTATCAAGTTTTTAATGCTGATTGAGGCCTTTCGGTCTTCCCGAATTTCCATAGGGATTTGGAAGGTTGCCCCACCAACTCGACGGCTTTTAACTTCAACCTGCGGGGTTACATTGTCGAGAGCTGCTCTCCAGATTTCGATTCCGGAAAGTTCGATGTTTCCTTTTTTCTTCTCTACAATGTCTATAGCATCATAAAAAATTTGAAAGGCAAGATTTTTCTTCCCCTTTTTCATAAGGTTGTTCACAAAGCGTGTTACATGCGAATCGTTAAATTTAGGATCCGGCAACAATATCCGTTTTTTTGGTTTCGCTTTTCTCATTTTTATCTATGTTTTATTTTTTTGCTGGTGCTTTTGTTGCTTTTGGACGTTTTGCTCCGTATTTTGAACGACGCTGTCTGCGGCCATCAACTCCGGCAGTGTCTAGTGCGCCACGAACAATGTGATAACGAACTCCTGGAAGGTCTTTAACACGACCTCCGCGTACTAGGACTATTGAGTGCTCTTGCAAGTTGTGTCCTTCTCCCGGAATGTAAACGTTTACTTCTTTTCCGTTTGTTAACCGAACTCTGGCAACTTTACGCAACGCCGAATTAGGTTTTTTTGGCGTCGTGGTATAAACCCGCGTGCAAACACCACGTCTTTGTGGACACGCATCCAGGGCGGGAGCTTTACTTTTTGCCTTTACGTGCTTACGCCCTTTTCTCACTAATTGCTGTATTGTTGGCATACTCTGTTTGTTATAGATATTTTTACCCTTATTTAATTCGGACTGCAAAGGTAGAAAGATTTTTTTTTGCAACAAAATATTTCAACTTTTTATTTAAAGAAAATGAATTAGTTCCGTATTTAATTATGGGAATAATAGTTTATCGAGTGCAGCACTATGGGGCTAGTTTTTTCAACAAAAAAATGCCGCTAGGATAAATGAAGCGGCACTTTTTTATCGTTAAAAGATTTTTTTTTCACTTTCCGGTTTCAATGGTATTGGTTTTGCGGTTTAGTTCGCTTCCAAGAGTTGAGTGCGGAATACTATTTATTATGAGCATACATATGGCTGCAATGATTATCCATTTTCTTCGGATTTCCATCTTTTTAATCATAAACGGTATCAGCCAAATAAGAAAGACTATCAACGTTTTGTTATCGGTTAGGTCCATGCCAACTGGAAATCCTGTCCAATAGGCACCAAAGGCGAACTTTTGAACTATGGGGCCAAAAACCAACCCTCCAAGAAAGAGAGAAACAACCGTAAATTGGTGAATACGATTAAAATTACCGCTTTTGAAAATAATCATGTAAAGTGCCACAAAACTGAATAGAGAGGCAAGAAACATAAAAATAATATGTGGTACAAGTGCTCCAGTAGGGACTTCTCCTTTATACCGAATAATGGCTTGCCTATCAACGGATGAAAAATATGGTGTTTCATCTTGATAAAGTTCAATAAAATATTGTAATTTCCCAGCAGGCGGTTGCGTGGGGAGTTCTCCAATCCAGTAATTGTTTTGAAACTGCATGGGAATGGTATCGTATGAGTATTCTCCAGGGAAGTAACGCCAAATTATACGGGCGTTATTGAAGTTCGGGCTACCGGGAACGGATATTGTGCATGCAACGTTTTGAGATGACGAGCGAGGAAGTTTTATACTTATGTCATCTACTTTAAGTTTTAATGGGTAAGTTGGCCCGGAGGTTCTCTGATAAATGGCCACGGCTAATGTGGTTAGTACGGCAAGTATCCATACAATCAAAAGTCTGTTCATAGATATGATGATATTGTGTGTTAAAGTTGAAGTAAAAATACTTTTTCCTGATTATCGCGTAGTATGGTGATATGGATTACTTTGCCTCGTTCAAGAGTTTGTAAAGCATCCATGTAGTCGTAGATATTTTTAATTGGCATTCCGTTGATATTAATTATTTTATCGCCTTTCTCGATGGTAAGTGAGGCTGCAAGCCCTCCGGGGTTAACCGACATAACTTTTAGACCGGTATTATCTCCCCCAGTGATATCGGGTAAAATTCCTAAAGTAACCTTTAATGAGGCGCGAGATCCCGACCTTTCAAGATCTCCGGTTGATGTGGCAGTAAAGGTAATTTGCTCATAACCGGCAAAAAGTGCTTTCATGAGGTTATGAGTGTAGGTTAACAGCTGTTCCATTCCTTCAAAATTGATTTTATCGTAGGTATCATCGGGGGTATGGTAATCGGTATGTATCCCTGTATTGAAATACAATACCGGAATTTTTGAATTATAAAACGCTGAATGGTCCGATGGCCCGGATCCTGATTGGCTTGTAACAACAGAGATGGAGGTTTTCAAAGTGTCAATTATAGACTGAAACAAAGGAGAGGTTCCTACACCGCCGATATAAACTGTGTTGTTTTCCATACGCCCTACCATATCAAAATTTAGCATGGCAAGTATGTTATTCAATGTGACGGGAGGCGATGACACAAAATTTCGCGCACCTATCAATCCGGCTTCTTCTGCTCCGAAGGCCACAAAGATTAGTGATATTGGTGGTTTGCTTTGACTTAATGTCTTGGCTAGATTCATAATCATAACAGTCCCTGACGCATTGTCATCGGCTCCGGGGTGGATTTTATGAAGATGTGGTGTTCGTGAAGTTGAGTTTCTTCCGCCGTAGCCTAAATGATCATAATGGGATCCAATAACAATGTACTTGGTTGTATCAGCATTCCCGGGAATATAGCCAACAACATTTTGTGTTCTAATTTTTAATTTGTGTAATCGGATGTTGGCTTCTATGGAATCAATACCTTTTCTTGCCAACCTTTGCTTATCCATAGAATTTTGCCAGCTCTTTTTATCGACAAAAACTACTGGTATGGTAACCTGAAAACTACCTGGAAATATTAAGGGTCTTTGATTAAAGCTGACTGTTTTGAGAGAATCGAACGGAATTACGAGAATTACTCCTGCCGCATTTAGTGAGTCGGCAATAAATGACATGTTCAAAATTTCTTTCGTGCCTGGGTCTCTCCCTTGAATGTTAATTACCAACCATGATGTTTTTTTTAAAGAGGATAATTTTCTTCCTGTTATCGAATCGAGATTAACATCAAAGAAAGATGCTTTTATTCTAGCTGAGGAAGAGAAAGGAGCCGATACAAAATCTTTAATCAGAGTTAAAGTATCGCTTCCTAAAACCAAAAAACTACTGTCAGAAACTTGTGTTCCGGCAACAAACTCAAAAGCCTGGAAATAGTTGTCGTACAACGGTCTAAGCCCGATTTCCTCAAACACCGTTTTTATATAGTTGGCCGCCATGCTATCTCCACGTGTCCCTGGGAAGCGACCTTCCAACTCGGGGGAAGCCAAGAAACGGAGATGCTGACGGAAATGGTCGGTTTGCAACTGAATCTGTCCGCAGCATGTTAGTATCGAAGTTAGAATTAAAAATTGCGTTACCCGGAACCGATGACTAAGTCTATTCATTAGCTAAAAATTGAATGTTTTGAACATCTCGGATAATATAAACATCGTATTCGCCTAGAGGTTTAAACCCATATTGGGTGTACAATTTTATAGCCGCTGTGTTATGCTGACTCACCTCAAGTTTTACCTGCATGTTTTTTCCTTTTACAAAACGCAAGGTTTCCTGTAATAGTTTTTTTCCAAGTCCGCGCCCCTGAAATTTTTTTGCAATTGCAAAATGATGTATATAAAGCCTCCGTCCGTCATTGGTAATCCAACTCGACCCCAGCAGAAGATTATCGTCAGACTTTCGCATTAAAATTAGTTTCCCATCGTGCGCCAAAGTTTGTTGTATAACCTCCAGCGTATCGCCCCTACCGGGAGTTTCTATGCTGGTTTCAATCCATAAATCCCGTAGTTCATTATACGAGCTTTCTTCAAAATCGGTGAAAAAGAATTCTACATTGTTGTTCATATCCGACCTGATGATTTTAATATCTCCCAAAGGTACTAAAAAATTAAAAAATCGATTACTTTTGCTCTAAATCGGATGTATGTTACGACGATTTCTGATAATTGTCCTTCTACTAGTTTTAAGCCTTCCTGAAGTTGAAGCCCAGTGGTATATACGTAGATTAAAGCGTTGGCAATGGAAGGGGGAATATGAAAAAATAGTTCGAAAATCAAACAAACTCCTGAAAAAACACAAAAAAGAAAAGGAACTATACTATTACCTTTCTTGGGCTGAATTAAAAACGGCAGAAAACAGCACCGATTATCAAATTGGATACTCGCACTTGGTAAAAAGCATCCGATATTTTGATTATTACCGCAATAAAGGAGCTCCTGAACGCATTGAACCTCTTTCAAATCTCTTACATGCGGAAATTAACCGTTATTACACATATTTTGAAGAGAAGAACCATGATACTAAACTAAAATTACTCGATAAAGTGCTGGTTAGTATCTTTGGAGAGCCTTCACGTTTTGCAAAAAATGAGGTGGCAGATGTTTCTCAACCGAAACCACCCACTACCAAGGAAGAGAAAATTAAACTCATGCGGGAGCAACTAATTGAGGAGGCCCTTTCTCACGTAGGGAAACCGTATAAATATGCGGGCAAGGGGCCTGATAATTTCGATTGCAGCGGATTTACCCGCTACGTTTATCTAACAGTAACCGGACACGAGCTCCCACATAGTGCAAGTATGCAATCGAAACTTGGACGAAAAATCACTCCCAAAGAAGCAATGGCAGGCGACTTAATCTTCTTTGGCAATCCGGAATCGGGAAGAGTTTTTCATGCCGCAATTGTTTATAAAACAGCTCCATCGGAAATTGGAGGAGTGGTTCATTGCATTAACAAAGGGGTATCGGTAGACCAAAAACCAGAGCCTACTTGGGAGAAACATTGGAAAGATAAAGTTGTGATAATAGTCAATATTCTGGATGAAATTGTAAAGGGAGATTAAAGCTCAGCTAAAAATAACCTAAACTGCTCATTTGGGGTAATTCCATCGCCATTTTCGGAATATTCGGCTTTAATAGCTTTCACAAAATACATATCCACCTTTCCTCTATTTTTTATTTCAATTTTGCCTCGGTGTTCGCACTCAAAATAGTCCTTTACCAATTTGTATGTTTCTCCGGAGATGTTTACCATACCAGGTTCACAACTCGATTCCATTCGGGCTGCAACGTTTACCGAATCGCCCCAGATGTCGAAGGCAAATTTCTGTTTACCAATAACACCGGAAATAATTTCGCCGGTATGAATCCCAACCCGAAAATGCCATGCTGTTCTACCCTCCGCCTCTTTTTTACGATTTATTCTCCCGGCAACTTGCTGAATTTGCAGCCCGGTTAAAACCACATTGAATGGATGCGAACGATTTGGAATAGGAAGCCCTCCGGCGCACATATAGGCATCTCCAATTGTTTTTATTTTTTCAACATAGTTTTGCTTGACAATTTCATCGAAGGCGTCGAAATATTCGTGCAACTCATTGAGTAATTGTTGTGGAGTAAGATTTTGACAGAATCCTGAAAAACCTTTTATATCGGTGAATAAGATTGTTACTGACTTATAATACCTTGGGGTTGCATGTCCTTTAGATTTTAATTCTTCGGCAATTTCCTGCGGTAGAATGTTTTTCAAGAGAGTGTCGGATTTTTCTTTTTCTAGGGCTAACTGCTCTTCAGCCTGTTTTATACGGGTTATATCCGATTCTACGGCAATAAGCTGCTCGTATTGTTGTCCCGGAGAAATAATTGGTGTTAAAACCGTTTGTATCCACTTTTCGTTTCCTCTAGAGGTTATAAATTTTGAAACAAAGGTTTGGGTTTGATTGGTTTGATATAGTTCCTGAATTTGCTTCAAACTTTTGGCATCGCGGTGAAGTTCAAAAATCGTAGTTCCATACAGGTTCTTAAAGTCATCGAGCGATAATTCATACATGCGGTGAAATCCTTCATTTACCCACTCAATTTCTCCATGTTTATTCATTATAATTACCGCATTATCGGTTTTTGAGGCAACCAACGAAAGTTTACGAAGTTCGTTGTTGATTTGTTTGATGTGGGTTATATCGGCATCGATAACAACTATCATCTGAAGATCCCCATTGTCGTCGTAAATTGGTGTCAGAGTAGACTGAACCCACATTTCACCACCTGCTGCATTGTAAACCTTGGCGGTATATACAACCGATTTTTGCTGACTTAAGGCTTCTTCAATAATATGATCAATTTTTCGGGTAAAGGAAGTTTGTTGAATGGTTCGTCCGTATCGAGCAATAAACTCATCTAATGTGTATCCGTAAAGTTTGGTAAAGCCTTCATTAGCCCATTCCCATTCAAAATTTTTATTGGCAATTAGCACGGCGCTATCGGTTTTTGAGGCTATAATTGAAAGCTTTTTTAATTCTTGATTAATAAGTCGCAGATTCTCGGCTTGTGTTCGAATTTCTTCCGTTTGCTGTTGAACGCGAATGGTTTCCAGCTTAAGCTCCAAAGTTCGATTTTCTACCAGTTCCTGCAAAAGTCTGTTGTGTCGAATTAAAGCATATTGCCGATAGCGGAAAATGATTGCCCAGAGAACAATAATGGACAGAAAAATAATTCCTATAAACCACGGGGTTAACCAAAAGGGGGCATCAACGATAATGTTAATGCTTAATTGGTTACTACTGTTAAACCCTTCTTTGTTAATTGCTCTTGCCCGAAACGTGTACTTACCCGGTGGGAGAAACGAATATTGTGCAATACCCAAACGGGAGCTTTGCCATTCATTGTCGAGGCCTTCCATATGAAACTGATAAGTAACTTTATCCGGGGAATTAATATCGATAGCCTTGAAGTAAAAGGTAATATTGTTTTCTGAGTATGGCAATTCAATTGGATCTAAGTTTGATACAAAATAGGATAGAACCTTTGACTTCGATTCGTTTTTGTAGGTCAGAATATTGGTAAAGTGTATCTGGATTTCACTGCTTCGGGTGGCGTATCCCATCGGATTATAAACAGACACTCCGTAAATGTTCCCTATCCACATTCGATTTTTGTTATCGACAAAAAGGGCATTAATGTTACACTCCATGGCAGGAAATCCATTTTGAGCATCGTAAGAAATAAAACTAAATTTATTGTTTTCATGATCGATGATCAATTTGTTTACTCCTCGATCAGTACCTAACCATATAACACCAGTGTTATCGGACATAAGACTGTATACGTTATTCGAAAGCATACCATCCGATTTTCCAAAATGAGTAAATGAATTATCGCTTTTGATGCAATAAACACCATGCCCAAAAGTCCCTAACCAAATGTTTCCCTTCAAATCTGAATCAATTCCGGTTACCATGGTTCTTTTTATGAATGACAGTGGTTCTGGAAATATTTCTGAGGGTTTAATTTCCCCACCTAAAGCTTTGTAAATTTCGGATAATTCTATAGTAAACGCACCTCCATCCTCTGTACCAATCCATAATTTCCCGGGTTGACTCAACGTTAAGGTGGTTATCCGCGATGATGGTAAATTATCTTTAAGGTGTACTTGAACTCCATCCTTGAAAATAAACAATCCATCGTCGAATGTGCCTAAGTAGAGAGCTCCCTGCGAGTCTTTTTTAGCAATTACTACGCCTCTGACTAGTTTTCCATTTTTATCTTGAAACAAGGATATTTTATTAGTTTGGGTATTGATAATAGCTACCTCCGAGTATTTGGAACTTACCAACAGCTGGTTTGGTGTAACGGGCAGAAGTGAATAAATTATTTTGGATGGTAACAAATGGTTGTTTGCAAAAGGAGTGCATTCTCCGGACTTTCCAACCAACGCAATTCCGCTTCCAAAAGTCCCTAACCAATACCGTTCATCGGATGTTTGCACAATGGACATAACAGGGTCGAGGAAGCTTTTATCGGATTTAAAATAATGGGAAAACCGATTCCCACTGTATTTTATTAGCCCTGAGCCATCGGTGCCAATCCATAAATTCCCGGAAGAATCAAGTAAAATTGTTTTGCAAAAATTATTTTGCAATCCGTTGCGATTGTTTAATGAAATTAAACTATTTCCATCATAAAGGAAAACTCCGTTCCCATAGGTTGAAATCCAGATCTGTTTTTCGTCGGATAAAATTATTTTGGTTATTGGGGTTGTTATTTGCTGTGAAAAATAATCATGACGAACCCATTTCCCAAATTTTGAATAAAACATGCCTCTTTCTGTCCCAACAAAGATTGTATTTTGTTTATTGGTTGTAATAGTGTTTATTTTTAGGTTTTCAAGAAATTGAACCCGCTCTATCGTTTGGCCTTTTTTTGTATAAAGCCCCTGGTTTGTTCCAATATAAAGAGTTTCGTTAGAAAAACAGAGAGATGTGATGGGAATATCAAGATGTAGAAAATGCTTTGGTTCCCATGTGCTGTCGAGATAGTAGATATCGCCGGCATCGTTTCCCAATAAAATGCCGTTTGGGGAATCAATAATAATTGCACTTACAGTAGTGTTTGCGACGTTAATGTTTGTATTATAATTAACGATGGAATCGGGGAAAATAATGGAGAAAAAGTTCTGTCTAACTCCACAAATAATATAGTTTTCTTTCGTAACGGCAAGAGAGGTTATTCGTCCGAAAGATAATCCCTGCTCCTGATTGATATTATAGAAATTTATTCCATCGAAATAGTCAAGCCCTCCACCGTCGGTGGCTATCCACAAATACCCAAGATTATCTATTTTTAAATCTGTAACCTGCGATTGTGAAAGTCCTTTGTCAATAAAATATTGAGTAAAATTATATCGTTGGCAGAAGCCTCCAACAGCTGTAAGGGTTAAAAGTACAATTATTCTGGCTCTGAGGAACATTGGTTTTTATGGCTAGGTAGTCGTTAGCCGTAGAAGGGGTTACAACGGGTGAATTTATTCGCCGTCAGCTCCTTCTTTGACGCTAGCTATTTTTACTTTTAGCAGGAAGAAGTAGTTTTCATTGTCGTCGAGTGGTAGAAACTGATAATCCAATTTTCTTCCTGTTTTTCTGGCAATGTCTATTAGTCCTAAGCCTGCGCCTCCTTTTTCTGAAAGGGTTCCTTCCTTGATCTGTTTTTTGTAAAGGTCTTTTAACTCTTCGGGAGTCAATGAATTAATTTTTTCTATTGATCTTCGAAGTGGCTCAATTTTGTCTTTGTGAATTTTGTTTGCAGTAATTATATTCCAAAAACCTTCTTTTTTCCCCACAATAAACATTCCATTACCTATGCGGTCGTTTTCATCGTAATCGTCGGAATGTTTGGTCATGTTCTGCAAACATTCTACCATTACGTGGAATACTTTTCTCCTGACGGATTTATCTTCGTTTTGTTTGTCCATGTTGTTTTCAGCCATCGAGGTAAACATTTTCATGATATCGTGGCTGAAAACTCCTTCATACACAAGAGAAAATCCGTTCGACACCATTTCGTCATGGAGAGAAAGAACTGTTTTTATAAAATTTATATTTGCACTCATAGTATTTTTTGTTTCATATATTTTTCTTATGCCTAAGAGCTTTTATTATTAGCCTCCTAACCTTAAAACATCGAAAAATCTAATGCTTAATTTTGGCTTTATTGGTTAGCTGCGTAAAAATTTCGTTTAAAGATACAAAATTAATGAAATAATAACACCAACTGAATGAAAAATTTTATCGCCTAATTTTCCATGCCATTCCTACCTCAATGTAATCTGCCGACCCGAAATGCGATTTTAGCCCTCCGGATATGCTCAAATTATCATATATATCAATCTCTAACAGCCATCGGTTAAAGATTATTCGGTTCAAAGCATTGTAGATATATACTCCGACCTGAATGCTGAAAACTATTTTACCTACATACGTTGACCAACTTCCGTGAATTGCAGGTGTAAAATTTTGCCATTCGGAGGGGTTGTATATTGAATCGGGAACTACATATCCATGGCCTTGGCGAATTTTTAACTGCTTTTCGATCGAACCGTCGTACATCAGGTTAACTCCAAACCCCCAACTATTGACATGGGAAAATTTTCTGCGAAAGGTTACATGGGTATCGAATATTGAATATTTTTGATTATCTACCGGGCGTTCCTCTTTTACTCCTGTGGCAGCAAAAAAAACGGTTTCCCACGTTGGAACGGGTTTAACAATATTTGGATATTTTAATAATGGAGCCTGATTAAAAAAATATCTGCCGCCGATCATGGTGTAAAAAGTATTCAAGCCTTGATTGGGTTCTTTGGCATTCCCATTCGAAAAATGGTGAAGTCCGCAATCTAATGTGAGGGAAATTCGCGGTGTAACTTTGTATTTCAGTCCGGTAGATATAAGCAAAAAAGCGTTATAATGCGATCCAATGGCTTCGTTATTATAGTTGTTCTGAATGTCAAAAATTTTGGTTACATAACCTATTCCTGCAGCAAGTTGATAGCTCCAAACAAATTTTTGTCTCTCGTAGATAGGAATGTCAAGAAATCCATAAAGGGAATACCCGTTACCTAAAACACTTTTATTGCCAAAATCGCCCCAAAGAATTCCTACCCCTGCTTCAGGGAATCGCATTGCGTGTTGCCATGGACTGCTACCGTTAAATTTCCATCCCAGTTTCAACTCTCCCCCGGAAGGATAATCCTGAATGTAATATCCCATTGATCTGTGATGAGCGTATAAAAAACCGGAATAGCCACCAGCCTGAAAGTAAATTGCCGGGTTGATTGTATCCTGGCCATAGCTAAAAAGGCATAAGAAGACCAGTAAAAAAAACAAAAGAGTTTTTCGGGTAAACATTGGAAATTTGTGTTATTCAACAATTATCAATCGGCCTTTGCTATAGCTCCTCCCCATTACATTGGGTATGTTCTTATATTGAATAATATTTCCATTGCGAAAGATTTCCCACTGTAGAGAATTGTTCGCCAAAATATGACAGTCGCCAAGGGAATATTGCCTGCAGATTATGGTTTCGACTGGAAGTTTTGAAGCATCGACAATAGAAATTCCGCGATTAAAAATTTCCAAATGGGTTGCTTCTCCTTCGAGAATGATTTTCCCGTTGGTGTCGATGTTTTCCACAAGAATCGACTGCGCTTTAATCACTATATGAGCATTAGCAATATCCCCCACTGCTCGAAAACGAAACTGTGATGAAACATAAAGGGTGTCGACAAACTGAATTCCGGCAGCCAATGTTACTGCAAGTTCTTCCAAAGAAGGTGTATGCAGGTGTACTATTATGGGGGAATATCCTGTAAGCATCCGCATTTGAACCGAATTAGACAGCGAAAGTTTACACTCAACAGAGTCGTAGAAAACAGTAACGGTTTTAAGCTGGTTTTCTCCACCACTAATGAATAGCATCGTGATGGTATCGGGCACAATTGTTACCTGAAAAAGATCGTCGACTGATAGTTTTTTTACCTCCGGATAGCTGAATTCTCGTGTCTGAAACTTCCCTTCACCGGGGAATATATGCTCACACGACATTCCCACAATCAGCAACACAAATAAATAAAATAAGGACTTCATGACATTTCTTACCAAGATCTTTTCTACCGGCAGCATCTGGGACGGATTGTTTTTTGATTTGGTTTAACCACACGATAAATGTACACCGATTCGTTTACATTCTTGGGGTTTATTGCAGCCATAATTCGGTCGACAAACCCTGATTTAATTTCGGTTTCGAATTCCAGTTCACAATATTTTTGCATGGCCTCTACCCGCTGTTCAAGGTTTTGGTTGCCCAAGAAAAGAACATAGTCGGGAAATGGTTTTTGCGTAAGTGAGAAATATTCGGGAGAGAAAATCTGAAAATTCCATGTGGCTCTTTTTTCTATGTCGGTTGGGTTGCTACCCGAATCGTTCCGGGGAAGGTTATATACTGGCACCCATTTTTCAAGATAGGCTAATGGGAAAAATGGAACGGAACTGCGATTGGTATCTTCGATTAAAACCGAATTAATGGACTCTTTATATTGCGACAGATATTCAAGCGAAACCACTCGGGAACGTTTTGAAAACGTAAGGGTAACAGGAATCAATAGTATAAGGTTTATTATCCAGAAGGTTCGAACCATAGCTTTATAGAGTTTCTGTTGTTTTATCCAGAATTGTGAACTGCTCATAAAATCGATCCATCCAACAACGCCCAACACCAAAACCATGGGTGCAATGGTGATAATAAAACGTTCTTGCTTATTGGGGA
The DNA here is from genome assembly GCA_937981765.1 of uncultured Bacteroidales bacterium. Lineage (GTDB taxonomy): Bacteria > Bacteroidota > Bacteroidia > Bacteroidales > Salinivirgaceae > JAAYQU01. The sequence continues at coordinate 97,114 of CALJOM010000005.1, read as the reverse complement.
AAATTGTGTGAAATGCGAAAAAACAAATAGTTGGCAACCACAATAAAAGTGAGTTTTTAAAACTCCGCAACCAACCGAAAAACCATAAAATACTGATGGGAGGGAGCATAAAGCCTAACAGTAACAGGAAGTACATGGAATATTGATTGTTTCCATAGGTGTACTTATGTTCCATGTTATAAATCACGTATTCAACAAATTCTGCGAAAGGACGTTTCCATATAAGCATATCTATTCCGCCTTGAACAATCAAAATGGCAAATAAATATGCCGATGAAAAAATCAACAATTTACGCCATTGGGTTTTATACAAATAGAAGAGCCCAATACCGGTGGCGAGAAAAATTGTCTGAAATCGTATGTTGAAAGTGATCCCCAGGACAAAACTACCCCAGAATAATTTTCGCCACCCCTTGTCTTGCTCTGCCTCCAAAAGCCAGAGCATACCCAACATTGCAAAAGGAATAGCTACTACTTCTACCAAATTTCGTACTGAAAAGAAAGGTATCCACCAAAAGGTGGCCAAAAGTAAGGCTATCCTCCGTGCAGTATCTATGTTGCTTATAATTTGAGTAATACGAAATCCACTATAAATAACTAACAGCGAAAAAAGGGCATGCAACAACCGTAGAAGCATCATTTTAAGCGAAAAATCTGTAATGCCCAAGGTGTTCAATGTGTAAAAGAACAAATAGTTGAGGCCGGGATAAAAGAGGCTGTGGCCATCGGGTTTAGGCTCCTTGTCGGGGTTATCCTTCAATTGGCTGTGAGGAAGCCAGTTGTTGTAATCGGTGCCATCCACCCACGACTGGGCTGTTTCAATCACCAGAAAATGATCGTCGTGCATACCGTAGCCTCCACTGAACACTGCGGCTATTAATCGCAAAACCAACCCTACGATTAAGGCTAATCTCAATGGATGCTTTTGCCAATACTCAAACAAACCTTGTTTTATTCGCTGCATAATTGTTCTGTTTTCAATCAGTTATTGTTAAAACCAAGAACGGTAAATTTTGTAATTTTTGTAACCAAGTTGTATTCCAAAAACTTTTTCAACAAATTCTTTCAAGCGTTGCTTAACTGTTCTTCGATTAAACGAAATATCGTACTCGAATTCCCAATTTTTACGGGCTATACGTTCCTGAAGAACTTTAGGATGAGTTTCGGTGAAGCGCGACAGTTGATCAATATTTTTCAGGTAATCGAATTCAGGGGCTTTATAAATATTTTTCTCAATCCACTGGTCGTCGTGCCAAAGTTTGTGAAATGTTTCCTGTTTTCGTTGCATGGCAGCTGGCTCTTTAACCCACCCATAGTGGTAAACATACGCGTCTATGGGAACCACGGTAAGTTTTTTATTATTCTTCCGAAACCCTTGGGCATCGCGATAGGAGCGAATCGACTTGTCGTTGCGGATAACGCGTATCTCATTCCGGTACCATCGATAGGAAGAGCCTACGTAATCATAAGAACCGTAGAAGTGTAGATATTTGAAAAGTAGTCCCTCTATGGAACGATTGTTAAGGTTATCTTCCATAGCTTTTCGGATGTTGGGAAGGTATTTTTCATGTATAACTTCATCGCCCTGAATGTAAAATGCCCAATCCGAATCGGTTGGAACATTATCAAATGCTTTGTTGGTTTCGTCGGCCAAAACACGGCCTCCTTCTCGCAGAGAATTATCCCAAACGGTTTGTATAATTTTTATTTTAACCGGATCAATGCTCTGAATCAGCTCTAGCGTATTGTCGTCGCTTTTGCCTACAGCAACAACAAAATCATCGCAAATGGGCAAGATGGATTGTATTGCTTCCACTATAGGGTAGTCGTAGATAATTGCGTTTCGTATGAATGAAAATCCGGTTACTTTCATAAGTTGTCTGATTTTTAGAATAATTTGTATTGAATTAAGGAGACACTTCTTTTAGTTTGCGCTATCAGGCAAAAATCTGCAAATCATGAAGTCGTTTATAGACGCCATTCTTAGCAATGAGCTCGTAATGATTACCCATTTCAACTATCTGGCCATTGCTCATTACACAAATTACATCGGCGTGGACAATGGTTGACAAGCGGTGTGCAATAACAATCGAGGTTCTGGAATGCATAACACGGGTAATAGCTTCCTGAACAAGTCGTTCGGATTCTGTATCCAACGAAGAGGTTGCTTCGTCTAGGATAAGAATGGGAGGGTTCGATAAAACAGCTCGGGCAATACTTATCCGCTGTCGCTGGCCCCCACTAAGTTTGCTGCCTCTATCGCCAATAATGGTGTTGTATCCGTCGATAGTTGCCAGAATAAACTCATGGGCATTGGCTATTTTGGCAGCCTCAACAACTTGTTCCATGGTTGCGTTATCTACCCCGAAAGCAATGTTATTAAAAATGGTATCGTTAAATAATATTGGCTCCTGATTTACTATTCCCATTAAGCCACGCAGGCTATGGGTATATATTTTACGAATGTCGATACCGTCTATCAGAATTTCTCCTTCTGTTACATCGTAAAGTCTTGGCAACAGATCGACAAGAGTAGATTTACCGCTTCCGCTTTGTCCTACCAAAGCTATCATTTTCCCTTTTTCTATGGTTAGATTGATTCCTTTAAGAACCGGTTCGTTATGATATTTAAACCAAACATTGCGATATTCAATACGATCTTTAAACTCTGTAATGGGGATAGCATCGGCACTGTTCTTAATTGCCGGATTTGATCTGAGGATTGCGTCGAGACGATCGGCTGAGGCCCTTCCTTTTTGAATATTATACCATGCGTTAGAAAAGGCCTTAGCAGGATTAATTATTTGAGAGAATACTATTAAATAACCGATAAAATCTTGTGAAGTTAGGTTTGTTGAGCCACTTAGTACCATTTTACCACCATACCACATTATGATAACCACCACTAAGGTTCCAAGAAATTCGCTTAACGGCATTGCCAAGTCGCGCCTACGCCAGATTTTTATTAATACTCGGTTGTATTCCTTATTGTGATTAAAAAACCGGCTTTTCATTCTTTCCTGAGCGTTAAACACTTTTATAATCCGCATTCCGGCAAGTGTTTCTTCTATTATACTAATCAATTCGCCCAATTTGGTTTGAGCCACAACCGATTTTTTACGAAGGCTTTTACCAATTCGCCCAATGATTAATCCGGTAAGCGGCAGCATAACCACCATGAACAACGATAACTCAGGGCTTAGATAGACTAAAGCAGAAACATAAACAATGATGGTCAATGGTTCTTTGAATAAAATCTCGATGGATTGCATTATTGAAAATTCAACCTCATTAACATCGTTGGTCATCCGCGATATGATATCTCCTTTGCGTTCGTTGGAGTAAAATCCCATGTGCAGCCTAAGCAGATGGGAATAGACCATATTCCTGAGATCAACGATTACTCCGGTTCGAATGGTTATCATGTAGTATCGGGAAAGATACAAAAATAGATTTTTTAGCAGTGCGGTGAATACAACAAACAATGAAATCAGCCAAAGAGCCTGCACCTTGCCCTGCTCCATGATTACCTGGCTCAGGTAATAATTAAAATTGTGCAAAAGGGCACTTGTAGATAATGTCCAGGGGGCCGGTTCGGTAATCATGGGCTGGTTATCGAATAGTATCCCAAGAAATGGAATGGCCATGGTCAGAGAAAAAAGGCTGAAAAGAATGCTTAATACAACAAATAAAACATGCAGAACTACATATTTTGTGTACTTTGGGAAAACGTATTTGAGTAGGGCTTTAATTTTTTTCATAAAACAAGTTGCGTTTGTTCGGAGTATGTTCCAGGTGGGTAATTTATCTGGGTTTAATACCAAGATAGGTTTGTGGTGTAAGGCTCAAAAGTTCCTTTTTAACCTCTTCCGACACATTGAGCGAGTGAATAAACCGATGAATGGTTTCCCGATCGATTTTTTGATTCGTACGTGTCAAGGCTTTGAGTGTCTCGTAGGGATTTGGATAGTTTTCGCGCCGAAGAATTGTCTGAATTCCTTCGGCCACAACGCTCCAATTGTTTTCAAGGTCTTGATTGATTTTTTCAAAATTTAGCAGCACTTTGCCTAACCCCCTTTTGATGCTTTTTAACGCAATAACACTATGCGCCAACGGAACTCCAATGTTACGGATTACAGTAGAATCTGTTAAATCTCTTTGCAGACGACTAACCGGTAACTTTTGACTAAGATGCATAAACATTGCATTGGCTATTCCTAGGTTTCCTTCGGCATTTTCAAAATCTATTGGATTTACCTTATGAGGCATGGCCGACGAACCAACTTCTCCCTTCTTTATGCGCTGTTTAAAATAATCCATTGAAATGTACAGCCAAAAATCACGGCAAAGGTCAGTCAGAATGTTGTTTATCCGACCTAAGTTGTCGAAAATAGCCGACATATCGTCGTAATGAGAGATCTGAGTAGTGGTTTGCAATCGCTTAAGATTTAATTTTCGTTCCAGAAAATCGTTAGAAAAACGGATCCAATCCACATCGGGATATGCAACCACATGAGCGTTGAAATTTCCGGTGGCGCCACCAAATTTCCCACAAAATGGAAGCGATTTCAGAGCGTTCAGCTGTATCTGCAGCCGCTCGGTGAAAACGGCTATTTCTTTGCCCAATCGAGTTGGAGAAGCCGGCTGTCCATGTGTGCGAGCCAACATGGGCACATCTTCCCACTCAACGGTTTTCAGAACCAAATCGGCTATAACTTCTTCCAAAACAGGAATATAAACTTCGTATAATGCATCACGAAACGCTGCGGGGAATGCCGTGTTGTTTATATCCTGAGAAGTAAGTCCAAAATGGATAAATTCGAGAAAATGTTCCAGCCGAAGATCTTTCAACCGCTCCTTAATATAATATTCAACCGCCTTTACATCGTGATTGGTTTCTTTTTCAATTTCTTTAACCCGCAGTGCGTCTTCTGGTGTAAAGTTTTGATAAAGAGAACGTAAAGAATCGAAGTGTTCAACAGGGAAGCCTTTCAATTGCGGTAAAGGTAGCTCACATAAGGCAAAAAAATATTCAATTTCCACCCAAATCCGATATCGGATAATGGCGTATTCCGAAAGAAACTCTCCAAGTTCGCAGGTACTCATTCCATACCGTCCATCCACGGGCGATATGGCTAAAAGATTGTGTTTCTCCATCAGCTTGAATTTTACCTGCAAAAGTACAAATAAACCGCTTAGCATAAAAACCTATTAAAATAAAGTCGAAGTATTCGTCTGCCAATAAATTTGATAACCCAACAAAATCAAAATTCGGTTGTTTTGAATAACTTTGAAGCGCAATAGTTTTCTATGTTAACACCTGTCAAAATTTCCGTTGTTTCTTACATAAACACTTGGCCGTTTTTATACGGGCTGATGAATCATAAAGAGGCAACCGAAATTTTTATTCCCCAGCTCGACTATCCGTCTGCCGGAACCCGTAAAATTATTCATCATGAGGTTCCACTGGGGTTATTGCCAGTTGGGGGGTTACTCCAAACTTCCGATTTTCAAATTGTTACAAACTACTGCATCGGAACCGACCGCCAGGTTGATTCCGTAAAAATTTTCAGCTTTAAGCCTATTGAACAAGTCAAACGAATTGTGCTCGATTATCAATCCACAACCTCGGTACTACTAACCAAAGTATTGATTATCAACTTTTGGAAACTGAACGTTGAATTTTCTTCGCTCACTTCTGATAATCAAATAAAAACACTCTCATCCACCGACGCTCTCCTTCTAATCGGAGACCGATGCTTTGATGCAGCAAACAATTATCCACATTCCTACGACTTAGGAGAAGCGTGGTACCAATACACCGGATTGCCCTTTACCTTTGCTGTATGGGCTGCTCACAGGGACTTGAATCCGGCTTATGTCAACATTCTAAACCAAGCACTGCAATTTGGAGTTCAACATCTTGAAGAGGCTATAAAATACTTCAATCACCCCTACCGTTATTCATTCGATACAATCAATAAATACCTTACCCACAACATAAAATACGATTTAACGGCCGAACGGCACAAAGCGGTAGAACATTTCCTTAAGCTTGCAAAATCGAATATTGAAAAACCTTGACCCAAAACTCAAACTTTGCTGAATGTACTATGAAAAGATTATTTATCACATCCCTGTTTCTGTCAGTTTTATTACTGGCACCCGCAAAAATCCGAAGCAAGGAGGCCGACACTATCAAAGTCTATGTGTATGAATTAAGGGAAGACATTACCCCAGCATCGTGGCGTAAAACCCAAAAAGCCATGCGCGAATCAAGGTTGTATCAAGCCGACCTTATTTTATTACACCTAAACACCTATGGTGGATTTCTCAATGCCGCCGATAGCATTCGAACCGCCATTATCAACAGCGAGATTCCGGTTTGGGTTTTTATCGACAACAACGCAGCCTCAGCCGGAGCTTTAATCAGTATAGCTGCAGATAAAATTTTTATGAAACCTGGAGGAAGCATTGGATCGGCTACCGTGGTAAATCAGAATGGAGAACCCTTGCCCGACAAATACCAGAGTTACATGCGTGCCCTGATGCGCAGCACAGCCGAAATGCACGGTGCAGACACCATTATTACGGGAAACGATACAACCATTGTATGGAAACGCAATCCAAGAATTGCAGAAGCTATGGTTGATCCCGATATTGAAATTGAAGGAGTTTCTTTATCCGGAAAGGTTTTGGCTTTTACCACTCAAGAAGCAATATATCACGGATATTGCGATGGCGACGCTAAAAGCATTGAAGATGTCATTAAAAACAAATTAGATAAACCGGCGGTAGTTATTTACCAAAAACTCTCCCCCATGGACAAAATCATTCTTTTCCTTCTAAATCCAATTTTACAGGGAATTCTTATTATGTTAATTGTTGGTGGAATCTACTTCGAACTCCAAACACCCGGAATCGGATTTCCATTAGCCACAGCTGTCATAGCCACCATATTATACTTTGCTCCGTTATATCTGGAAGGCATTGCCACACATTGGGAAATTATTCTTTTTATCATCGGCGTTATTTTTTTGCTAATTGAGATCTTTGTAATACCGGGGTTTGGAGTAACCGGGATTACCGGTATTATTTTAATTGTTATCAGCCTAGCTCTTGCCATGGTAGATAGCATGGAATTGGAATATCCTGCATTGGTATGGACACTCATTACGCGAGCCTTTCTTATAGTGTTATCTGCCACAGGAATGGCCTTGATTACAAGCATCTGGCTAGGAGGAAAACTGCTTACCTCCGGGAAACTTAGTGTATTAACGCTGAAAACAGAGGAAAAAGCAGAAGAAGGCTACATTAGCGTTGATAGCAAAATATTTTCACTAGTTGGAAAAATAGGTGTTGCAGTTACCGACCTTCGCCCTTCGGGGATAGTGGAAATTGAAAACCAACAATACGATGCCTTATCCAAGAAAGGATTTATCGACCGTGGAACAGCTGTTGTTGTGGAACAATCGAATGTGGCTCAACTAATCGTTAAACCGTTAAAAGAATCACAGGGTTAACCCAAAAACAGTTTTGATTGAAAGTTTCGGCGGAGACTCAAAATAATATTAATGAGTTTCCGCTTTCTTTTTCCAGATTGTTTCGTGGATGAAAATCACGCTACCCATAAAACTTATAGTGTTTGTTAACAAAAGGGAATAAAAATACGATCCAAAAACATCAAATAAATATCCTCCGGTAACATGCCCCGCACTGCCAGCTATCGCATAACCCAAGAACACAAAAGGATAAATAACTCCCAGATTGTTTAATCCAAATTCCTGGGCTGTTTCTTTAGCAAACAATACAAAGTTTCCTCCAAAACCAAATCCAATAAAAAATAGTAATACCAAAAATCCTTTAATCGAAACTTCGACAATTCCCAGCAGAGCAATAGCAACAGCCTGAAGAAACTATGCGAAAAACACTCCTTTTGCCGCTCCCCAAATATCACTAAAAAATCTCCATAAAAAACCTACCGCCTGAGTTTGCAATAGGTGAATAATACCACTCTGAATGTCAGAATTTTATCCGATAATTGAAACGAAGATCCTATTATTTTTAAACTCCCGATAATTATTAACCCTGCAAACGTACCCAAAAAAAATTCCAGAAAGCAATTTGAAAAAAAAATCGTGTTTTAACAAATCCAACCGTACTCTCTGAGAATTTTACCCTAAAAATTTCGGTAACTGCAGGCTGCAAAAAAAATGAGGCTAACACCATAGCTTATTCCAAGAACTTTAAGCCAAAACAAAACATTTCCCCCGTGCTGCAAAACTAGAATAAAAATCTCCGTCACTACCATTGCCCCCAAACCAAAGCCGGCGGCAGCAATCCTGCTAACAAGACCTTTTTGCTCGGGAAAATCAGACCAGAGACAATGTTCTAGAAACCCAACAAGCCATTCCGGTTGCAATTCCATCTATTATTCCAATGCTAATAAAGATTGGCCAGAAATTACCTCCAGAATATGCTGCTATTAAATATCCCGACATAAAAAGTACACCAGCCAATTGCACAAGATTTCTTGGATGAAAAGAACGTGCATATTTACCGCTTAAAACCATGGTAATAGGAAAGATAGCTATCAAACTACCCAATATTCGTTGTGTCTGCGTGCCCAAGAAACCACAGTTTGATATTAGTTCGGCAGCGATAATGCTCCAGCCATAAACGCCACCAATACAAATCATAATGAAAACGGAGGCTATTAATACAACGAGTCTTTTCATAACAGAATCTTAAAATCACCTCGTAAAGTACAATTTAAGCGACAAAATTCCACAGTAGGCTTATTAGAGACTCGGTAGCTTACCTAACTGTACTAACTTCTATCTTACCCGTCAAAGTTCAACCTTCTAAAAACAAAAAAGCCGCCTTAGGGCGGCTATCGTTAAAGCACAATATTTATCCCAAACAAAATCAAAGGTTTTATTTTATCGCTATATGCGAACTCCGGATTTTGTGAAAGGTTAATATTTCTAACGTTGATGAACAGAGTACTGTTTTGATATACATTGTACGATAACTTACAATTAATTATTGCATTTGGTTTTATGGTAGCCGACATAGTAGAATGCCTGTTTTCAGATAATATAAAGCGATATCGCGAATAAGTTTGCTCGCTAAAAGCATACAAACTGGTATTAAAATTCCATCGATTAAGAAAACTATAATTTAGACTCATCCCGCCATAAAATCCTGGTGTATTTTTATGGGTTTGCGAAATCAAAGAATCTTGCAAAATGTTGTTAGGAGCATCCGTAAGTTTGGTTTGCTGAACCGTGGCAAACACTTTCATAACCATTTTGTCAATGGGATTTATACTGATAACTCCTGAAACCCCGGTTTGACGTGCCACCATTTTCAAATTTTGATATTCCCAAATACTCAAAATTTCATATTGATTTAAAACATCATTAAACCGTATTTCTGGATTCGATCTAGGCATTAATGCCGTAAAATTCTTGCTTTCAGTAAAGAACCCTTCAATATCCAACTGCAACCAATCGGTAAAAATTCCCCTATAACCAATTTCATAAAGAGTTTGAGAAGTCAAAGTGTAATCAAAGCTATTCTCCGGCGATTCAAACCCGGCATAGACCTGATAGAGATTTAGCCCAGATTGAACTCCAAGCCAGTTTTTATAATTGGCAAACATATCGCCCATAAACGGGCTGCGGTAAGCCTTCGATGTAACAAACCGAACCATGTTGCGGCTATTCAAAAGATATGATGCCCCTCCTTGGTAGGAAAGATACGATTTATCGGGCTTGTTGAATTTATCCAGCCGTACAGCTCCAAAGATTCTCAACTCGGACAAAGGCCTGTAATCCAAACGCAAGTTCCCCGATATCGTACTAAGGTGTTTTGCTTCCCCTAATAACCCTCCTAATTGGGGGTTATTATATTCCTGCTGATAATCTGATATTTGTTTGCTATCATCATATTCTGCGCGCTGAAAATTCATTCCGGGGCGCAGGGTAAGTTGTCCAATGCCCAGATTATTCAAGGCCCAATCGTATTCTAAATTACCGGTTAAGAAAGACATGTTGTAATGCACTACGGGTTTCAGCATGTATTCATGAAGGTTTTGATCACCCGCCATATAATTTAATTGGGCAGAAAGTTTTTTTAGCTGAGCTCTAAAGTCAACGTAACCGGTAGTAGAGTTTCGGATACATAGAGGAGTTGCTAGGTTTTCAAAATAGATACTTTGAGCCCGGGAGTCTTCCATCCCCATGCTTAAACTTAAAAGAGAAAATGCTGTGGGATTGTAATATAGAGTTACACCACCTTTTTTTCCATCCTTGGCAAGCTCTGTATCTCGCGACTTAGCAAAATATATGTTGTTAAACATGCTGGTTAGAGAATCTACGGGCAAATATTCTTGTCTTAAAAACTCATAAAAATCGGTAACAAAACGGCCTCTAATGTCGAAAGAAGTATAAGCTTTCCATTGAAATTTGTTGTTAATTTTATGCAGTAATACAGCATTTGCCAATAATGAAGTATAGCTCCCGGCCTGAATATCAACATTAGCTTTAATTCCATCCTCCTCAGGCTTACGGGTAATTATATTAATTACTCCTGAAACAGCATTAGGACCATACAAAGCACTAGAAGGGCCACGCACCACTTCTATTCGTTCAACGTCTGTTAAACTTATTGGTAGTGACTCCCAAATGGTTCCACCATTCATGTAATTGTACACAATTCTATTATCAATCATTACCAGAGTAAGCGTATTTTCGGAAAAATGCGACATATTACCACTTGGTAGATTATCGTTGCCCCGAATGTGAACATCAAAATTCCCATTAGTTTCCTGTCGGACAATAATTCCCTGAATAAATCGTAATGCTTCCTCCACAGTGGTTGCTCCGGTTAACCGAAGTTCTTCTTTGGTTATTACTGAAGCAGAAAGAGGTGATTCGAATAAACTTTCACCTTTTTTTGATGCCGCACTCACCTCCTGATTTAATGCAATTTTAAGTAGCTCATCGGGAGATACTCCTACAATTTCTGCCAGTTTTTTCAAATCTTCTAGTGGTAAATCAAGTAAAACTTCATAACTTAATTTTACAATTTCCGACTTTGAAATTTTGTCTATATCTATTTTAGGTTGTGCCTGTGTGCGATTATTAAAAAACACCCAGGTAATCAGTACGATAAAGAGTAGATATTTTTTCATAGAATATTTTTTTATTTATTGACTTACAACAGTTCCCAAGGTTAATAAAGTATTGTTCAATTTGAGTTTTGCCTCCTCAAATTTTTGGGGATTTATCTCAAAATCCTGTTTATTCCCTTTTACCACAAAATTGATAGCAGCGCCTTTCAGTGCTAAACCTGGGGCATCGGTAATAATTAGAGTTGAAGTTCCATGGACTTTTGGTAAAACTTCGGATAATGAAGAAGTCTTACTTGGAGGTATATACAAAATATGACATTTCCGAATATCGCCAACTGAGTTAAACTGTTGTACAACAATGTCTTGCATTCCTACTTTTCTTTTCCCGCTAATGGACTCTAATTCCGTAACAATTGAGGAACTGCCCAATATACCTATAACAAATTCACCTTGTTCGTACTCCTTGGGCCATTCGATATATTTTGTAAAGTTGTAAATAAACAATGCCTTAAATTTATCGTTCTGCGCAAGTGCGTCAAACTTTCCAAATAAGGCAATTGCAGAAATCAATATAAAAATTCTTTTCATAAAAAATCTATTTTAGTTCAAAATTAACAAAAGTAAATTATTTGATTCTTTGTTGATAATAGATAATATCAAAGATTATTTTTTTTGCTAATCTTCATTTCCATTTTTAAATTCTTCGTCAAAGGCCGACTTTTTAAGGTCTCGCTTTCCTTCTTTCAAATTTTGCCTTGCTTTGTCCACGCGAATTTCCTGACGAATTTTCTCAGCCTGTTCATGAGACAATCTGAAAGAAATCCAATATTCATGCGATGTTTCATAAATTTTATAAACTTCAAATCCTTTAAGTCGGGTGGGTTCTATTTCAAATTCCGGAGAAATATCTTCCCCTGATATATTAACTCCGCTTACAGCTTCAGCAAGATTTTTCAATGCTTTACGACGTGCGTCTTCAACATAATCGTTGGAATACCTCTCGGCGGTTTGCTTGTATACAACTTTGGGATTTTTATTCTTAAAGCTCATTCCTACTCCGTAAACATAAGTTTTATCAGCCTTTTTATCAGCCCATGAGGGAGCATCGGCATAAGAACTCAGATTGAGAACTAATGCACATGTAATTATTGTGGTTGTGATCAAAAAGTTTTTCATACAGCCAATATTTTTTATTAAAACGTTTGTAAAGATATAACCTTTTTTTTTCTATGATAGTAAAACCTGGGACATTAAGATTCCGTTAACAAAAAAGCCATCCTTTGGATGGCTTTTTGAGTTTGCTATAAAAGTTTATTATTTGGCAACTTTTTCAAGCCAACGAACCATAAGTAGCATAGTCATCATCGAAATCAAACAGGCCACCACAAAAATAGTCCAGGTTGCCCATTGCGACATGTTTTGGTAGAAAATAGCACCGATGAACAACAGTTGATTTCCGAGGGCAGTTGCACCAAGCCATCCTCCCTGCATAAGTCCCTGAAGATGTGGTGGAGCCACTTTTGACACAAACGATAGGCCGAGAGGGCTGATAAATAGCTCTGCTACAGTCAGAATAAAATATGTTCCCACCAATAACCATGGAGTAACCTTCTCTGCCGATGACAGTGGAGTTCCACCAACTTCAGGATTAATAGATGAGTACGCAGGCAGATTCAAAGATCCAATAACCATTACCACAAAAGCTAGTGAGGCAATCAACATCCCAATAGCAATCTTTTTGGGAGTAGATGGTTCAATTCCTCTAGCTCTGAGCCATCCAAACAAACCAACTATAATCGGGGTTAGGAATACAACAAAAAATGGGTTGATTGATTGGAAAAGTTCTGCTCCTTTAAGTGTGGTAAACCCTAAATCGAAGTTAATAGAATCCAGATTCACATAGTCGCGGGCAAAAAAGGTGAGAGTCAACCCGTTTTGATGGAACGAGAACCAGAAGAAGATCACCACGGCAAAAACAGCAAACAAGGCATAAAGTCTCTGGCGTATCTCAGAGGCATCCATGCTTATTTCAGCAGCAGAGGCGGATGCGGTTTTATTTTTGGGATCGGGGAATTTGTTTTTATTAGTAATAAAAATCCATAATGATAACAACAGAGCGAAAATCGCTGTAGCGAATGCATAATGGAATCCGGTAGAAAAAACATTGAGGTATTGATTAACAAATGCTCCTAAATCGGTTACCTCAGTCACTCCCGAAGCCTTAGCTGCTAGCGCAGATAATTTTTCGGTTGCCTCTGAAGTTATGGTTCCATTGTTGTAGGCATGACAAAGAGCAGGAAGGTCGGCTTCGTATACAAAATTGTATCTCGATAACCACCAGTTTCTAACTCCAATGGCAAACAAAGGAGCAAAAACTGCACCTACGTTAATAAACATGTAAAAAATGGAGAACCCTGAGTCGCGGGCAGCTTTGTACTCCGGATTATCGTACATTTGCCCAACAAGTGCCTGGAGGTTGCCCTTAAAAAGTCCATTACCAAAGGCAATAACAAAAAGGGCACCAATTGTTAAAATAAGGTTGGCTTTTGTGGGTGCTGTAGGAATAGCTAAAAGAAAGTATCCCAAAGCCATGGTAATTATTCCGATCAAAATTGTACCCTTGTAGTTACGTGTTCGGTCGGCTATAAACCCTCCCACTAAGGCTAAAAGGTAAATGGCTGCATAGAACGTACCATAGATATACCCGGTGTTTGTTCCATCAAGTCCAAATTTTGCCTGAATAAATAAGGCCAGAATGGCCATCATCACATAAAAGCCAAAGCGTTCTCCCATATTGGCTAACGCAGCAGCAATCAATCCTTTTGGTTGTCCTTTAAACATAGTTTTTCAGTTTTTATTTGTTTTCAAAATATTTTCGTGAGACCCAGCGGCAAAGATAAAACAAATTTTATTTTTGCAAAAAAGGCTTTTAGACCTTCCCTCAAAGTTCATAGGATATGAAAAAAATTCTAAATAGTAGTCAAATAAAACAAATTGACACTGAAACCATAATAAACGAACCCATCCTGTCGATCGACTTAATGGAACGGGCTGCACAACGTTTGTTTGATAAAATAGCCGAGCGGTTCTCCAAGGAGAATCGGTTTGATATTTTTGCCGGCCCTGGAAACAACGGTGGTGATGCTATAGCACTTTACCGTATTATGAAGCTGGCAGGATACCAAGCTTCTTTATACCTGGTAAATACTGATTCAAAAATTTCCCCGGATTGCCAAACCAACATTCAAAGGTTGAATGCTTTGGGTATGAGTTATTCTTATATAACCAACACCCACTCTTTTCCTTTACTTTCTCTAGGCAGCATAATTGTTGACGGCATTTTTGGTAATGGATTGAACAAACCGGTAGAGGGCTTTTTTGCGGATATTATAAATAAAATCAACCAACTCCCTAATCCTAAAATTTCGATCGACATTCCATCCGGACTATTCGACGATTTCATTGCCAATGAATCATTTATTGCTATTAAAGCTACTTATACAGTATCGATACAATTCCCTAAAATGTCGTTTTTCTACCCGGAAAACGAATTGTTTGTCGGGGAGTGGGATATTGTGGATATAAATCTTAATCCTGAAGCTATCGAAAAAGCTAACACAATTAATTATCTTATTGAACAGCAGGATTTAAAAAACATTTGTAAACCCCGCTTACGATTTTCTCATAAAGGAACTTTTGGGCACGCTCTTATAATAGCCGGTAGCGAAGGGAAATATGGAGCTATGATTTTAAGTTCCACCGCATGTTTACGAAGCGGAGCCGGCATGGTAACAGTTCTTTGCGATACTCCAGGACAAACGGCAATTCATGCCTCCACCCCTGAAATTATGGCTATTAAAAATCTCGATGTTGAGAAGCTTAGGCGATTTTCAACGGTTGCTATTGGTCCCGGGCTGGGCACAACAAGTGAAAAAAAAATACTACTAGAGCTTTTGCTTGAAAATTATACTAATCCAATAGTAGTAGACGCCGATGCCCTCAACCTTTTGGCGGAAAATCCTCAATTATTGGAAAAACTTCCACAGAATTCAGTCATAACTCCCCATATTGGGGAATTCGAGCGCCTGACAGGTAGATCGGAAAATCATCGCGTGCGGTTGCAAAAAGCCCAACACTTCGCTAAAAAGCACCAAATTATTGTAGTATTGAAAGGCGCCAACACGGCTGTAGTCTCAAACCAAGGCGAGATTTTTTTTAATCAAACCGGAAATCCTGGAATGGCTACTGCAGGAAGTGGAGATGTGCTGACGGGGATAATAGCCGGAATATTATGTAGTGGGTACTCCCCATTGGATGCATCAATTATGGGTGTATGGGTGCATGGAAAAGCAGGCGATTATGCCAGTATAGAACAAAGCCAAGAAAGCCTGATTGCCTCGGATATTATACGTAACCTTGGAAAAGCTTTCAAATCTGTTAATTAATACTGGTTTTGATTTTTTCCGCTATATTTGCATTGAAAAATCAAACGTTAATGAAAAAATATCATCTTTTCGCGATTCTCTTATTCGCCTTATTAGGATGTAAATCAGTAGAACCAATTCAAAAACCTTACGTAATACCTGTCAACCAACAGAAAGAACCCGCCCTATTTTACTATAATCTTCCCAAAACGGTTTTAGAATTTGAAATAACCGTAAAACAACGCCAATCGTTCCGAGGGCCATATTATCAATACGGAGAAAAATATCTTGGGCTTGCCAAAGAAGCTATAATTCAAAGAAACCATCGGGAATTTACCATCGAAAAAATTTCAAGTCGAACCATTACCACTCCCGACTCATCTCAATGGTACGCTTTTGTACATTCTGAGCAAACAATTCCCTCGTTTGTGTTAAACTCGGAAAATGTTCTGCTGGCTTTTAATAATGGAGAAATTACACGTTCTACAAAGGAAATTTTTCCTGATTTTCAACCACCCCAACCCATAGAATTCGAAGGATATTTTTATGAACTAGGAATGGCAAATATGGTGGGAGAAGAATTACGAACCACATTTCAACATGTGAAAAAAGACACAACCACCGTAAGAGTGCCGGTAAGAGAAACGGTAAGAATCTCCAAAAATACGGAAGAACTTGCCCGATTGGCAGCTGAATTTATACAAAAATTACGCAACCTCCGCTTCGAGTTAACAGCAGGACTTTATGAATCGTTTCCCGAAGGTAAATCGCTGCAAACAAGTATTGAAGAACTTTACAACGTTGAACGGCGTTATTTGCAATTATTCACCGGTTATTCCAAGGATACTACCTACACCTATCGTTTATTCATAACCCCTCCTGCTCAAAACGAACCATACACCAAAGTTCTATGTTATTTCGATACAGAGGAAGGGCTAAGTTTAATCAACAAAAAAATACCGTATCGAAACAACAATAAGAACCAACATCTGGTGGTAGAAATCGGATGTCCAACCATCCCAATTACCGGGGAAGTGAATTTCCCGGGTGGATTTGTTTACCGAATTCCCACTCAATGCGAAACCGAATTGTATTTAGGAAACAAACTTCTGTATTCTGCAAAACATTTTATTAACCAGCGTGGGACATTAATTCAACTTCCCCATGAAATTTCACGAAATCCAAATATCGAATTTCTAATCGACGAAAAGTCCGGAACCCTCTACCAATTTCAATCAACACAACCGGCAATCCCTCAAAAGAAAAAATAATTCACCTCAAGGAAGAAAGGAGCTTTAACCCCCCTGAGTATAAACTACAAATTGTATATTTGCAGCCTAATAATTATATAATAATCAAACCTGAAAATGATGAAAGGACTTAAAATTGTGGTATTGGCCAAGCAAGTACCCGACACACGCAATGTTGGGAAAGATGCGATGAAGGCAGACGGGACCGTAAACCGTGCCGCACTTGATGCCATTTTTAATCCCGAAGACCTAAATGCGTTAGAACAAGCCCTAACGCTGAAAGATAAGATTCCGGGAACAACTGTAACAATTCTAACTATGGGGCCGGCAAGAGCCGCAGAAATAATAAGGGAAGGCTTATACCGCGGTGCTGACAACGGCTACCTCCTTACCGACCGAGCCTTTGCAGGAAGCGACACCTTAGCCACCAGCTATGCCCTTTCCAAAGCTATTGAAAAGATTGGGCCGTTCGATTTAATTCTCGCAGGCCGTCAGGCAATCGACGGCGATACCGCACAGGTGGGACCGCAAGTAGCCGAAAAACTTAATCTGCCCCAAATAACCTATGCCGAAGAAATTTTGGACATTAACGGAAACACTATAATTGTTAAACGCCGGCTGGAACGGGGTGTAGAAACAGTTCGTGGTAAAATGCCTCTGGTGATTACCGTTACCGGTTCTGCGCGGGAATGCCGCCCACGTCATGCAAAACAAACCATGAAATACAAACATGCCAAAACGGTTTCCGAAATTCAAGAAGCCTCAGAGGACTATCTGCAACTCTATAACTCAAGGCCATACCTTAACATACCCGAACTTAACGTTAACGATATTCAAGCCGATGTTACCCAACTTGGGTTAAATGGTTCGCCCACCAAGGTTAAAAACATTGAAAACGTTGTGCTTCAAGCTAAGGAGTCGAAGCTCATACAAAACGATGAAAAGGAAATCGAAGCCTTGATGATTGAATTAATTAAAAACCATACTATAGGTTAATTAAATAGTGAATGTCGAATCCGAAAAAAACATAATACCGTGAATAATTTATTTGTATTCTGCGAAATAGAAGAAGGCCAGGTAGCCGATGTAAGTCTGGAACTTCTCACTAAGGGCCGATCGCTGGCCAATCAGCTCGGATGTAAACTGGAAGCAGTAGCAATAGGCTACAACCTTTCCGAAATCGGAAAACAAATCTTCCCTTACGGAGTTGATACACTTCACATTGTCGACGATAAACGGTTGGAGCACTATCTTACACTCCCCTATTCTAAAATTCTGATAGAATTATTCAAAAAAGAGCAACCTCAAATCGCACTTTTGGGGGCAACAGTTATTGGCCGCGACCTAGGGCCAAGAGTATCATCAGCCTTAAAAAGCGGATTAACTGCCGATTGTACCAGTCTTGAAATAGGCGACCATGAAGATAAAAAAGCAGGCAAAGTTTATAAAAATCTGCTTTATCAAATACGTCCGGCATTTGGAGGTAATATCATTGCCACCATTATCAACCCCGATTGCCGTCCGCAAATGGCAACCGTGCGGGAAGGTGTAATGAAAAAAGAGGTATTCAACCCAAACCACCTCGGAGAAGTAAAAACCATCGATGTAAGTAAACTAATTGACGATAATGATTTTGTGGTTGAAATTATTGAGCGCCATATAGAAAAAAGGAAAATCAATCTTCAGGCAGCACCCATCATTGTTGCCGGAGGATATGGCGTTGGATCGAAAGAAAATTTCCAATGGCTTTACGAACTTGCTGAAGTTTTAGGTGGAGAAGTGGGAGCTTCTCGTGCAGCCGTTGATGCAGGTTTTGCTGAACATGAACGACAAATCGGCCAAACCGGAACCACCGTTCGTCCAAAACTTTATATCGCCTGTGGTATTTCGGGACAAATTCAGCACCGTGCAGGAATGGACCAATCGTCTATAATCATAAGCATCAACACCGACCCGAAGGCACCCATTAATTCCATTGCCGATTATACAATCATTGGCAGTGTTACCGATATCATTCCCAAAATGATCAAAGCCTATAAGAAAAATACCAAGTAAAACCCTGAAAAAACTATAGCGATGGCTAATTTTTATACCGATAATCCCGATCTTAAATTTCATCTCAACCACCCGATGATGAAGAAAATAGTTGCTCTTAAAGAGAACAACTACAAGGAAAGTGAAATCTACGACTATGCTCCGATTGATTTCGAGGATGCTATCGACAGCTACGATAAGGTGCTGGAAATTATTGGCGATATTTGCGGCAATATTTTGGCTCCCAACGCTGAATCGGTAGATCATGAAGGGCCTAGAATTGAAAACAACCGAGTTATTTACGCCAAAGGAACCCAAGAAAATCACGAAGCACTAACCAAAGCAGGACTCTATGGAATGCCTTTGCCCAGAAAATATAATGGACTTAATTTTTCTATGGTTCCCTATGTAATGTCGGCTGAAATTGTTTCACGCGCCGACGGTGGTTTTGCTAACATCTGGGGATTGCAAGACTGTGCAGAAACCATCTACGAATTTGCTTCCGAAGAACAAAAGCAAAAATATCTGCCACGATTCAATGAGGGCGCAACTGCAGCTATGGACCTTACCGAGCCCGATGCCGGAAGCGACCTCCAAGCGGTTCAACTTAAAGCCACCTACAGCGAAAAAGATAAAACCTGGTATCTGAACGGAGTAAAACGGTTTATCACTAACGGCGATGCTGATATAAGTCTGGTATTAGCACGCTCTGAAGAAGGGACAACCGATGGACGTGGTCTATCACTCTTTATTTATGATAAAAAAAGCGACGCCATAAAAATCCGCCGCATTGAAAACAAGTTAGGAATTAAAGGCTCTCCCACTTGCGAATTAGTATTCAATAACGCGCCGGCAGAGCTTGTTGGCGACCGTAAAATGGGGCTTATTAAATACGTTATGTCGCTCATGAACGGAGCACGCCTTGGGGTAGGCGCTCAATCGGTGGGAATTGCCGAGGCTGCCTATCGTGAAGCACTTGCCTATGCTGCCGATAGAGCTCAATTCGGTAAAACTATTAATCACTTCCCCGCTGTGTACGAAATGCTTACCACCATGGAAGCCAAGATTAAGGCAATGCGTTCGCTCCTCTACGAAACTACAAGATTTGTAGACATTTACAAAGCTCTGACACATATTTCTAACGAGCGAAAATTAGAAGCAGAAGAGAGAAACGACTTGAAGAAATATCAGCGTCTGGCCGACGTTTTCACTCCGCTGCTCAAAATGACTTCCAGCGAATATTGTAACCAAATTGCCTACGATTCGTTGCAAATACACGGCGGATCGGGATTTATGAAGGATTACCCAATTGAACGAATTTACAGAGATGCGCGCATTACCAGCATATACGAAGGAACAACTCAACTTCAGGTGGTAGCTGCCATCCGCGGTGTTGTTACCGGCACTTTCCTGGCTCAAATTAAAGAATACCAGCAAACCGAAATTTTGCCTGTGCATGAGCCGTT
This sequence comes from uncultured Bacteroidales bacterium, assembly GCA_937981765.1. GTDB lineage: Bacteria > Bacteroidota > Bacteroidia > Bacteroidales > Salinivirgaceae > JAAYQU01. The sequence continues at coordinate 76,800 of CALJOM010000005.1, read as the reverse complement.
AAAAAGAATCTTACTTGAAATGGCCGACGAATATGAAAAGTCTGTGAAATTGGTAGAAGAAATCAACACCAAGAGTGAAAACTCCGAATATCTCGACTTCCATGCTCGACGTTTGGTTGAAATGGCCGGAAACATCATTATGGGTTGGCTGTTGATTATTGACAGCACTCGTGATGATAGTTATCTAAAACACGCACAGATTTTTGTGAAATTGGGTGCTGCTCAAAACAAACATCATGCCGACTACATTCGCAAATGCGGCCTCGATGACATCTCAATGTTTAAAGTAACCGCAAAAACGGAATAACGTCAGAAATTCTTTCCATAGGGCCGTCGAAGCTCTCTCTGAAATAAATCCAACTCTCAGCTTACATAACTAAAACCAGAGGGAGCATATCGGCGGTTCTTTTTTATGGCAAACATCCACAAGCCTGCTCTCCTAATATCTGTGTACGATAGAACGATTCAAAGCCAAAACGAATTTCATCGCGCACACGGCGATAAACCTCCCGACGTTGTTCATAACTGCCAACTGCCTCGGCCGGATCGTCGAAAAGCAAATGCCAACGGCTTTTAATTAAACCGTAAAAAACCGGGAGTTCCTTATTAGCACGGTCCGATAACGTAATAACATAATCGAAGTCCTGATTTACGAAAAATTCCACAGATTTGGGGCTGTTTTGCGTTACATCAATTCCCACTTCCCTCATTACTTCGATTGTCAAAGGAGTAAGCTCACGTTCCGGAGCTATTCCGGCAGAGAATACTTCCAAAGTCGGGTCGAATGATTTCAAAAAAGCCTCTACCATCTGACTACGGCAACTATTACCTGTACAAACCACAAGAATTCTAACCCCCATAATATCGAACAAATTACAAATGAACCGACCTGTTTTTGACAAAACTAAGAACTGCAAGATAGATTAGCACCAGTAAGGCGAAATAACTGATAGTCCGCCCGATAAAATCGCCATGTTTTACATAGAAAGTTGTGTGCTCGTTTAATAGGATAAAACCTGTAATAACATCGGGTGTCCACCATTTTGTAGGAGAAAGAATATCGCCCCGCTGATTTATAAAGCAACTGATTCCCGTATTTGCTGATCGGGCAACACTTCGGCGGGTCTCAATAGCCCTCAGTTGTGCCATTTTCAAATGTTGTTTGTAGCCTGGAGTATCGTCCCACCACCCGTCGTTAGTAATTACGGCAATCATGTTAGCGCCTTTCCGAACATATTCTGCCACATAATCGCCATACACCGACTCGTAGCAAATTACCGGTGCCGGTTTTATATCCTTGTACGTGAAGACAGTAGGTGTATCCTGATACCCTAAACTCCCTACGGTTCCGCCAAGATCAATGCTAAGAGATTCAAGGAATTTCAGATATTGAGGGTAGGGCATTTTTTCAACTCCCAGAACCAATTTTGATTTGTGATGTATTTGAATGCTTGCCGAATCCAGTAGGATGGCCGTATTAAAGCGGTCGTAATACAAAGCCGTGTCGCGAAAACGTATGGCTGTGGGAGGAATTTCTTCGCCCGGAAGATAATACTTTCGAGTACTGGCACCCATTAAAACCGCCATCGTGGGAAAATTAGACAGAAATTGCCTTAGTACGGTTGCAGACATTGACTCGTTAAACCGATTCTCCCAAATGTATTCCGTTAACGCAGTTTCGGGCCCTACCAAAATTTCGGTCTGGGGTGAAATTTTGGTATTTGCAAGCTTTAAAAACTTTTCCAACTGCTGAAAATCGGTTAATCCAGAAAACTTTTCATTGTAAGGATCGATGTTTGGCTGAACCACAACTACCTCAACCGGTCGTCCACTATCAGAATACGTGCTGTATCGCCATAAACTCCACCCAAAAGCAAATGCAAGAGCAACTATTGCAAAAGATAGAGCAACCCAAGCCCTACGGGGATTCTGAGTTCGATACTGAATAAACTGAAACAACAAAATGTTTGTGCATAGAATAAGCAGCGAACCGCCTCCAACGCCGGTAAGTTCGTACCATTGTATGATATGCGGAAGAGTTGCCAGTACGTTCCCGAAATTTAGCCATGGAAATGAAATCTCCGTACGCAAATAAACATGTTCGAAAGCTAACCACCAAATTACTAACAGCCATGGGCCATAGGAAAAACCTGTTTTCTTTCTCGACCATCCATAAATAAAAAAAACAAACGACATCAAAACGCTATTACCCAAAATGGCAAAAATGGCCCCTCCTACGGTTGCATAAGCCAGCCACCATATAGTGAGCGAATTCCAGATTAAAAAGGTTAGTAACGAATATAATGCTAAACGTGATAAATAATCCTTTTGTCCAGCAAGGCGGTTTTCAGCTACCAACAACGGAACTAACGCCATAAAAATCAATAGTGACCAATATCCTCCAAGCCAAGAGAGGCTAAATAGAATGCCGCTTGAGATAGATAGAACTATTGGTTTTTCAAAATATCGTGCCATGAAATTTCTCTTTAAGAGAGCTTCATAAACAACCCTGATTTGTTTTTTCGGCACAAATTTACAGTTTTCCAGCAAACAAACGAGGTAGTTTAATCCGTTGAAAACTTTTTAACCACCCGCTCAATTTTTTCAAACAAATAGGGTTTCGATATACAATCGTTATAATCCACCTGACCAAACTCTTCAAAAAAGTCTTCCGGATTGTGGGCAGTTAACAAAACTACCGGCACTGAAGCCAATTTCCCATCAAGTTGTCGTATTTTCTTAATTGTTTCTATTCCATTCATAACAGGCATTTCGATATCCATAAAAACCAAGTCGAAGGAATGTTTCTGAATTAGTTCTAAAGCTTCTTTTCCATTACCAGCCTGAACATGAATGTGTCCGAGCCTAGATACCATTTCTCCGAGAATTATCCTGTTAATCACAATGTCGTCAACAATTAAAATGTGCATAGTAACCTAAAGTTTTGCCCAATAAAGCTACCCATTTTTTTTTTGAAAACGGGAAACATCAACCCAACAAAAATAGGCATCAATGAAACTACTTAACACACATGAAATTGCCCCACAAGTTAAAAGCAGGCCAACAACTGTCGATCTTTGCATTTACGCTAATTCGAATAAGAAAAAAAACACGATAAAAATCACAGCCGTAACTTTTGTGGGAATAAAAAAAATTATTAGCTTGCAACGGCAAAAAAGCAACCCAATATCAAGCCGAAAGCAGAAAAATCCGATTAAAAATCAGTCTATATGTCAAAAAATCCACCCTATATTGCCCCTAAAGAGCAGATAGAAAAGATTGTTCAAATTCTGAAAAGTATCGATGACAAAATTTTGGAACTTAACCGTATAAGTGCCAAAGATTTCTTAGGCTTTAGTGAAATATTAAAAGAATATCATCAAAAAACCAAAGAGCTCACCTCCCAGTCGGGCAAGCTGTTCGAAATGTTTAACACTCTCGAAGACATAACGCTGGTTGAAGAAACCTCAGCCATTCAGCAGGCTGTATTACCTCGATTAGGTACAATCAAAAAAGTCAGCAATCAAATTTCCAACACCATAAAAAAGACCGAAGAAGATCTTCAGCAACTGTTTGTTCCGTTTAACAACTTTCGTCAAAACCTGTTAACGCTAAAGTTTTTATTTGTCAACGTTAAATTATCTCAATGGATAAGTGAACCCCAGCATGCTGCAGAAATTAATGGCTTAATTGATGAAATTTCAGCTTACATACAAGATACCCGCGAGGGCCTTCCTTTGCTCGATAACGACATTCAGTTTCTCAATCAGCAGATGACCGATTTAAGCAAGCACATTCAAAAAATACAATCTCAGATACTACCATCGCTAGAGCATTCCCTCAACGACCTTTCAAAAAATCTCGACCGAATAACTGATCTAAAAAATAAAACCTTAGAAGATAGCCGCAGAATTGAACGACACGGCCAGCAATGCTTCAAAAACCTTGATAACGTAATTACCAACATTCAATACCACGATATTATTCGCCAAAAGATGGAGCACATACAAAACACCCATCAAACAATAATTGACAATTTAGTTCTAAAAAGCGATACAACTGCATCAAACCCAAACAATGATAAATACTTAGATTATTTGAAACAAATACCGGAAGTTATTGAAATTCAGGCCTCACAACTTGTTTTTACCAACAAGGAATATCAAATGGCCATAGAAACCATAATGCAAAAACTGCACGAAACCAGCAATGAGCTCATTTCCATATCGGGAATCTGCATCGAAAAAAATAAAAACATCAATAAAATCGAGGAATTGTTCGACAAATTGGTTACACAATGGCATGAAACCTACCAATCACTGGTCGAAATATCAAACCTGGCAGTACAATTAATAACCACCAGCGCGTATTATCAAGATAAAATTGAAAATCAATTGCGGAAAAAAGAAGAATTAGTGTCGTTTGAAACCAAACTTTCCACCCTTGCCGAAAAAATCAGAAACCTGCAACCACAAGACCAACACAATTTGGATTTATTTGCAAAACAAATAGAGCCACTGTTGTTTGATACCCGGCAATCGCAAATTAAAATGAATCAATTACTTCCCGATGCCAACCATTCCAGCATACGCACCCAGTTATTAAACCTCACGGAAACCATAGCCCTGACAACATCGGGGTTAAAATCGCCCCAAAGCTACAATCGAGAACAAACCCGAACCCTTCTAAACTCAATGCGCGAAATTGTGGCAGAAATGGGGAAAACACGCTCAAACGAACTCTTGCAATCTATTGAAAAAGTAACCTACTACGACGCTTTCGACCGGGAAGTGGAAAAAATTATTGCATTGTTGAATGAAATTTATGTAATGCTTTTACCCTATTACGAATCAACAAAAAAATCGTTAGATTTGTTATCCACTATGGAAGAAAACTACACTATGCAATCGCAACGCGACTTGCATTACGGTAAAAGCGTTGACAATAAAGATAAAGAATCGGATGTTGAACTATTCTAAAAGCATACTTTATGGCATTGATTGAAAAAAACATACGGGAAACCGATAAACAAATTACCATTAAAATCTCCGGCGACTTGGGAATAAATGCGGCCGAAGAACTTCGGGCAGAATTACTTGCCATTGTTAACGACCCCCGGAAAATACGACTAAACCTAAAATCGATTGAATCGTTCGACCTTTCAACCGTACAGCTACTGTATGCCTTTTTGAACGATAGAAAGAAAAAGGAGCTTGAAACCTTCTTCGAAACCGATTTTTCGCATAGCACATCGCTTCTTCTTCAACACGCCAACATCGATTTCTTCAACAAAGAATAAAAACGTAACAACAATATGGGAAAAAAAATACTAATTGTAGATGATTCGGAGAGTATTCGCGAAGTTGTAAGCTTTACACTCGAAAATGCAGGACACGAAGTTGTGAAAGCCGTAGACGGTCAAGACGCCTTAACCTATCTCAATGGTCAAAAGTTCGACCTGATAATCACCGACCTACACATGCCCAATCTTAACGGAATAGAATTCATAAAAAAAGTCAGGGTTATTGAAGAATATAAATTTATTCCCATTCTGTTCCTTACCACCGAATCGCAAACCTCGAAGAAAATGGAAGCTAAAGAAGCCGGAGCCACTGGTTGGATTGTCAAACCCTTTGTGCCCGAAAAACTACTGGAAGCAATCAATAAAGTCGCACGATAATCATGGAAGCTATGAACGATAAATTCAAAGATAAATTTAAGGAAGAAGCCTCCGAACTGATTGCCGAATTAGAGCAACTAGTGTTGCGGCTCGACCAAAATCGAAGCGACAGCCAAATTATTGAAGAGGTATTCAGGGTTATGCACTCACTCAAAGGGGGTAGTGCCATGTTTGGATTCGATCTGATAGACAAGTTAACCCACCTGTTAGAAAATATTTACGATAAAATCCGGAATAACGAACTCAAAATCAACGACGATATTCTGGAGGTAACCCTCAACGTAGTAGATCATCTGCGGAATTTGTTAGAGGAAACCCCGGCTAACCGAAACGAACTGGAAAAAACAAACAACAAATTCATCAAGTGGATTGAAGATATCCTATCGGCCAGGCCAAAACAAACAGATCCCGTTAACCAGGGTGAAGAAAACCTTAACGATTACCGACCAATATCAACCTATTATATAGCCTTTTATCCATCGCTCGACTTTTTTGCCGACGGTTCCAATCCACTGTTCCTTATCGACGACCTATGGCAACTAGGAGAACTAATAATGTACACTGATTATCAACACATACCCTCGTTGCAAGAGATTGTCCCAACTAACTGCTATATTGGCTGGAAAATTTTGATTGCGTCAAGAAAAGGCATTAACGACCTGATGGATGTGTTTATTTTTGTGAACAACCGAACACGAGTTGAGGTACACAAAATCAGCGAAACCAATCTCCTAATATCCGAACCACAACGAAAAATACTCCTCGAAACCCTACAGAAAAAAGACGTTAACACGCTAGAGCAACTTACAACCTTAGCCCGCGATTTAGAAAAAATTCAGGAAGAAGTTGAAGAAAAAAACCAACGACGCACCACACAAACCGTCCAAACCGGAGAGCAAGCGATATCATCGATACGAGTTTCGAGCGAAAAACTCGACAACCTCATCAACTGGGTAAGCGAGTTGGTAACCATTCAGGCCCAATTATCACTCTACGCACAACAGAACCACTATCCCGGCCTTACCCCAATTGCCGAGGAAATTGAAAAAATAACCCGCCGCCTTCGTGACGATGTATTCAGCATACGATTAATTCCAGTAGCCAACATGCTAACCCGTTTTCAAAGGCTGGTGCGTGAACTTTCGCACAATTTGAATAAAGAAGTAGTTTTTGAAACCAAAGGCACCGAAACCGAACTCGACAAAAACATTATTGAAATGCTGGCCGATCCAATAATGCACATCATACGCAACAGTATGGATCACGGCATTGAAGATACTGCTGAAGAAAGAATTCGAAAAGGCAAATCACCCCAGGGAAAAATAACCTTCAACGCGTTTTATTCCGGAACCAATGTTTACATTCAAATCATTGACGACGGCCGTGGAATTGACCTAAAGAAAGTTAAGAAAAAAGCCATCGAAAAAGGACTGATAAGCCACGAAGCCGAACTATCGCATAAAGAGCTTTTGGATCTGGTATTTCTTCCCGGATTCAGCACCGCAACCAATGTCACCAATCTATCGGGACGCGGCGTTGGAATGGATGTGGTAAAACGAAAAATTGCCGATCTGCGCGGGCAGGTAGAAATTGAAAGCCAGGAGAATGTTGGGACAACCGTAACCATAAAACTACCTCTCACACTATCAATTATTGACGGCTTGCTGGTTAAAATCGACAACACCCACATAGTTATTCCTTTAAACTCCGTATACAAAGTATTTGAATACAAACACGAGTATATCAACAATGCCATCAACAATTTGATTTTAGCCGATGGCAATCATATTCCGCACATCTATCTCAGAAAATATTTCGAATTCACAACCCCACCCCCTCCAATCGAACGAGTAGTTACCATAGAATTTAACGACTACTACATGGGAATTACTGTTGATGAAATTGTTGGCGAATATCAGGCCGTATTAAAACCCCTCGGCAAATTTTACAAAAACCAAGAGTTCTTTTCCGGGGCCACCATACTTGGAGATGGTACCGTAGCTCTAGTGCTCGATCCCAATAAGCTGATCGAAGAATATGCAAAAAACGAAGTAAAAATCGGTTAATCCGTAAAAAAATACCACTATGAAAGCCACCAAAAAAACACAAGCCGAAGAACAAAGTTTCAGCAAAAACATTCAAACCTATCTTTCCTTCCGATTAGACAAAGAAACCTTTGCGGTGAACGTCCACAAAGTGTTAAACATTCTGGAGCTGAAGCCCATTACCAAAGTACCCCAATCGCCACCCTACATGCGAGGAGTAATAAACCTCAGAGGGAATGTACTACCAGTTATCGATATGAGGGTAAAATTTGGAATGGAACAAATCCAAGCCACACCCGACACCTGTATAATAGTTCTCAATGTCGATATTAATGGCGAAGAGGTTATGTTGGGAATTCTAGTAGACGCCGTTAGCGAAGTTCTTCAGATCGATGAAGAAAAAATTGAACCCTCACCAAGCATCGGAACCCGTTATAAAGCCGAATTTATCAAAGGTATGTGGCGCGATACCGAAGAAACATTTATTATGCTTTTAAATATTGATTTAATTTTCAGCACCGACGAAATAATCACCCTTCAAAATAAAACCGAGGAGGCACAGGAAGTTAAAGAATAACCTGCTACAAACGCTTGAAATTACCTGCGATTGAGCGTTGGTATTCCATCAACTAGAGCGAATACCAACCAATCTACAGGGGGAATTAATATTAGTGTGGATAAACCAACCCATGGCAATATGCTAAACGAAAACTACCAGTACCACTACGGTACAGAACTCACCGACAAAGAATTCAACCAGCTAAGTTCGTTTATCTACAACGAATACGGCATTAAAATGCCTCCGGCAAAAAAAATTATGTTGCAAAGCCGGCTGCAAAAACGATTAAAAGCGCTGAAAATGACCTCCTTTAAGGAGTATTGCGATTATGTTTTTAGTCCCGAAGGAGTAAACGAAGTAATCCACATGATGGATGTTGTATCCACCAACAAAACCGATTTCTTTAGAGAACCCACTCATTTTGAATTTTTAACCGATGTTGTTTTACCCGAATTCACAGCAGCGGGACAACGCGCCGTGAAAATTTGGAGTGCCGGTAGTTCAAGCGGAGAAGAGGCCTACACATTAGCCATAACCCTAAGCGAATTTTCACAATCCAAAACCCCAATTGATTTTCAAATAATCGGCACCGATATCTCCACACAAGTACTAAAAACCGCTATCGATGCCATATACAAAGAAGACAAAATTGCCGACATTCCGCTTACCCTTAAAAAGAAATACTTTTTGCGTTCGAAAGATCCGAATAAACGTCTGGTAAGAATTGTTCCGGAGTTGCGCCAAAGAGTTAAGTTTGGCAGATTAAACCTAATGGACGATGTATATTCAATCGGAGAAACCTTCGACATAATTTTTTGCCGAAACACCCTGATTTATTTCGATCGCGAAACACAGGAAAAAGTTATCAATAAACTTTGCCGACATTTACGTTCTAACGGATATTTTTTCCTTGGACATTCCGAATCGATAACCAATATGAATGTCCCTTTAAAACACATAAAACCCACCATTTTCAAACGAATTTAACATGTTGATCCGACTTTTATTGGTAGACGACGATATCATTATGCGTGAAATTATTAAAGATTCCTTGCAGGAATATCCTATAATGGTGGATGAAGCCTCGAACGGAACCGAAGGAATGGAAAAAATCCGAACCAATCGATACGACGTAATCCTTACCGATATCATAATGCCCGAAAAAGAGGGACTTGAACTTATAAGAGAAATAAAATCACTCCCGGAACCGGTAAAAGTAATAGCCACAACCAGCGGAGGCGGCGACCCGGCCTCCAAATACCTGGAAATGGCTATCGAATCCGGAGCCGATGCAATTATTTACAAACCGTTTACCGAAAAAAACCTGGTTGAACTCATATATCAAACCATTCAAAAAAATGAGTAAAAGAACCCAACTATCCGACGAAGAACTCCTCGAGGAATTGAGACTGAGGATAAAAAAAAGTAAAGACACCCTGCTTCAGCTCCAGCAACTCAACAAAGAGCTGCAAATAGTGAACAAAAAATTAAGCGAAAGCGAGGCGCTTAAAAGCCATTTCCTATCCAATGTTGCCAATGAAATGGTAAACCCGTTCTCTTCTATAATGGGACTCAGCAAAGCCATTATGGCCATAGGTCCAAACGATTTTGAAAAAGCTAAGCCATTGGCTCAACTAATTTATAGCGAAGCCTTTAATCTCGATTTTCAACTAACAAACATTTTTGCTGCTGCCAGAGTTGAAGCGGGCCAAACCAACGTTGAAATCAACATGGTGGATATCAACAGTTTGATTCGGAGCGTTCTGGAAGCCTACGATTTTAAAACCAAACAAAAAAAGCTGTCAATAAACCTTCACTACACCACCGACGAAAATTTGGCAAACAACTTTTTCTTTCCCACCGATGCCGAAATGCTCAAGGTAATTCTTTCAAACCTATTGAGCAACGGTATAAAATTCAGCAGTGCCAACAGTAAAATAGAAATCAATGCCGGAATTGTAGATAACGAACTATTTATTTCCATCCGCGACCATGGCAGAGGGATCAGTCCTGAATATCTTGAAAAAATTTTCGACCGTTTCGACAAAGGCAACAAAGAAATCAATTCCATCAACGAAGGTTATGGACTTGGCCTCTCCGTAACCAAAGCCTACCTTGACATTCTTGGCGGAAGAATCGATATCACCAGCGAAGTAGGAAGCGGAACACTTATCATAATAAGCATTCCACGCCCTAAAGACATTGAACCCGAAGGCTTTGCATTCGACGGAAACGAATTCATTTTCGACGAGGGCGATAATCAAACCTTTTAAACCATGAGACATTAGAACAGATTTCGATCAAACAATGTTCGATACTACAAAAAATGACACAAGAATTACCAAGCCATTATCTATATCCAGCCGCACTATTTTTTTCAAAAGAACCCTACTTGATAAACACCATATTGGGGTCGTGCGTAGCCATTTGCCTTTACGATACCACCCTCAAAATCGGAGGCATGAACCACTACATGCTTCCATTCTGGAACGGGCAAGGATTGGCATCTCCCAAATACGGCAACATTGCCATTGAAAAGCTAGTAGAACAAATGTTAAAAGCCGGATGCAGCAAACAAAACCTCGTGGCAAAAATCTTTGGTGGTGGAGAAGTTATCGATGCGGGAAGCAATATGTTTAATATAGGAAAGAGAAACATCGAAATCGGAGAAACCATGCTTCGCGACCTGGGAATAAAAATAGTAGCATCCGATACGGGTGGAAAATTAGGACGTAAAATTCAGTTTAACACTCAAACCGGAGCCGTTTTAATGAAACTTATTCAAAGAACGCTAATTCCACAGAACAATAATCGTTAAGCAATGAGTGAAGAGAAGATTAAAGTATTGATTGTTGACGATTCTGCGGTAGTACGCCAAACCCTGGCCTCTTTACTAAGCACCGACCCACAGATTGAAGTTATAGGAGTTGCCTCTGATCCTTATTTTGCAGCCAATAAAATACGCGAAATTATCCCCGACGTAATAACTCTCGACATTGAAATGCCTCGGATGGACGGCTTAACGTTCCTACGAAAAATTATGACCCAACACCCTATGCCGGTTATAATTATCTCCTCGCTTACGCAAAAAGGCACCGAAACCGCCATGAAAGCCCTTGAATTAGGTGCCGTGGATTTAATTACCAAACCAAACGTAAGCACTAAAGAGTTCCTGGAAGAATCAAGAATCCGAATCATCGATGCAGTAAAAGCAGCCTCCAAGGCAAAACTCAAAAGACTTTCGCCTCTACCGCAAAATAATCAATCATCGCCTCAGCCAACATCAGCACAACCCGTAAAAACTATTGAAAAACCAAAAGTTGAATACACTTCTGCACCGCCTAAACGGGTGTTTACACCCGGCATGGAAGTTCAACCCAAACTAAGCGCCGATGCCATGCTCCCATACACCAAGGGTCTATCCATGATAAAAACCACCGAACAGGTTATCGTTGTGGGAGCCTCCACCGGCGGAACCGAAGCGTTGCGTGAATTCTTAGTTGCTATGCCACCCGACTGCCCGGGAATAGCTATCGTACAACACATGCCGGAACATTTCACTCGCTCGTTTGCCGAACGGCTTAACGACCTTTGTCAAATTACTGTTAAAGAGGCTGAAAATAACGACACCATTATCCGTGGAAGAGCCCTAATTGCTCCCGGAAACTATCATATGATGCTAAAACGAAGCGGAGCACGCTACTACGTAGAAGTTACCACTGGGCCGTTAATAAATCGCCACCGACCTTCGGTCGACATTCTCTTTCGAAGTGCAGCCATGTATGCCGGCCCTAATGCTTTAGGTATTCTTATGACAGGAATGGGAGACGATGGTGCACGCGGGCTTCTTGAGCTTAAAGAAGCCGGAGCTGTCACCATAGCCCAGGACGAAAAATCGTGCGTGGTGTTTGGAATGCCCAAGGAAGCAATAAAATTAGGAGCAGCCACACATGTGCTGCCCCTGAATCAAATGGCTCAATTTGTTATCAACCATAAACACTAGATCGTAATCCTAACGCTTGATACTAATCACCAGGAAGCTGGAATTTTTCCAAAAACGTTCCGGGTTTGTAATGGTTAAGCTATCAACCGTTTTTTCGCCATGTAATGTATAGCTGTCGGTTGGGTGTTGAGTTACAATGCGAACTTTATGTGCGCCGATAGGAATAGTGCGCATCGTTCGTTTATCTGCTTTCTGGAAATATTCTATGTTTAAATCGTTGGAAACTTTTTGGCTCTTTCCTATTCCGATAAACCCTCCCTCTTTCGAAATAACCCGGTTGGCCTGCAACTCTTTTTCAGTCCCGATGGCAAAATAAACGGTGTTTAGCTCTGTTTCCTGACTCTGAATGGTAGCTTGTTGGGTTTCAATAATCTCTTTTTGTTTGGAGCTAACCACCGATAAACTATCTACTTTCTGATTAAGCCCTGTAATTTGATATTGCATGGCAACCAATTGTCCGCGCAACAGTTCTATTTCAACAACTTTCTCTTCCAGGCTACGGTTAAGGCGTTCTATGATCTGCTCCAAATCTTTGTTCTTGCGGCTAAGTTGCCCGGCCTGCTTACGAAGCTTTTCCAACTCTTTACGGTTTTGCAACAATAGATCGTAAATAGTATTAATCTGCTCATTAATAATTTCATGAGAAGATTTCGATTTTTCGCCTGTGGTAGCAATTTTATGGATAATTCCCTCTTTAGCCATTATACTATCGAGGTTGGATTGAATGGAGTTGTAGGCTTGCGCGAAATTATAAATCGCTTCCTCGTTTTGGACTTGTTCGTTCTTCAGACGAAGGTTTTCTTCGCGGAGTTTTTTCAATTCTTCCTGATTGCAGGAAATAACCAGCAAGGGCAACAACAGTACTAAAAAAAGTCGTTTCATAATAGATCGGATTAAGGGGTCAATGTTTGGCTTGTATTTTATAAGGTGATTGAATTCAAATATTGTTCAAAAATATCCACAATTTCTTTTTGTTCAACACATTTGGAAAAATCATCGAGCAAAAAACGATAATGTTCCGAACTTCTGACAATAGCACGCGACGATCTGAAGTTAAAATCGAAAATCCAGCTTAGTTGCATCAGTTTAAAATCGGTGGTTGTTTTTACCAGTTCTTTGCTAACAAGCATTCTCTGGGTTATCAACTGCAAGACATCCGTTGAAATTCCGTTGCTTGGAGTTAAGTTCAGAAATACAGCTTGTTTCTGAGGTTCCGACCCTTTGAGCATATTGTAATGCATTACCCGAAAAACATCAAGTTTGTCGGCATCGCGAACAATTTTGGCTAAACATTCCGATAAAGAATCGGTAAATTGGGTTATTGCCCTTTTGTTGTGAACTCTCACCGCAAACAACACAGAATTCTGTTCCTCGGGAAGTAGCTGATTTAAAAAGCCGGTTCTTTGCAAAACCTCCTCGCCAAAATTACCGTGATCAACAGAAATCAGATCGTCGAGAGTTCCATAGCGGTCTACCTGTTCAAAACGGCCTATATCGTGTAAAAGCCCGGCAATGGCAGACAATTCTAGCGTAACAGGGTTTAACTTTTCCTGCTCTGCTATTTTGACAGCAAAATCTGCAACCCTGTAGGAGTGCTCGTATTTAAGCTCTATTAAACCGATCTTCTGGCTGGCTGATTGCCTCTTAAGGTAGTATCGGTAGTAGTTGTCGTACTGTTGCTTTATTTCGTTATATCGCTCCATGTTGCCTCGCTAAAACGATAAAATCCGGTGCAGTTGTCACCACCGGATTTTAATTTATAGGGTTAAATGCTATTGATTCGATTGCTCTTCGGGGGTCTTTTCCTCAACAACATCCAGTAAATCCAGCAAATTGCTCGATTGCAAAATATTGTACCACTGAACAACCTTTTTAATGTCGGATACATAAACCCGCTCGCGGTCGTAGTCCGGTAGGATTTCGGCAAACAAGTCTTTTAATTCCTTCTCCGGGGCTTTGTGGCTTATTGCCGGCTGCGAGGAATATTTGGTTCGTAACTCCCTTAATATTTCAACCAGAGGTTTTTCTTCGGCAACCGTAAAAATAGCAATATCGCTCAAAGAACTTACCTTGGCTGATGCCGATACAGGCATTCGCTTTTTTGTCTCAAGATTCTCCACAATAATTCCTGTCTTCGACGAAGCAACCAATTTATATAACCCTGGTTGCCCGGATACGGCTAAAATCTCTTTCAACGTCATACTCATCTTTTTTTCGGCGGTAAAGTTAGAAATCGAGCCTTAAACGACAAAATATATTCCAAAGCTTTTACTAAAAAGAGTTGTTTTTACAATAGTTTCCTTCCGTCCTTGAAAAAGAAAGGCCGCCCTACAGCGGCCTTTCAATGGAATGAATGGGTTCCTGATTATTTCTTAAAAAACGACACAACGCAAGGCTTGTCGTTGGTGCTCACATGAATGAAATAAACTCCTGACCTCAATCTACTAACGTTAATTCCTGCACTTCCTTCTTCCAGAATTCCCGCAGCAACCTGTTGACCAAGAATATTTACAACAGAATAGTTTCCGGTAACTCCGCTAACAAACAACTGATTCTCTGCCGGATTTGGATAAACCATAACTTTCGTTGACAACGATTCGTCAATGGACGTCAGATTAATTTGACCGTTGAAGATGGTTTCCAATTGTCCATCGTTGGCAATAATTCGGTAGTACAGAACACCGGAAACGGTCTGAGGCGGAATGGTAGCCACAAAAGTAGTCCCGGTTGAACCCACAGGTACAAAGTTAACCATATTTTCGAGGTTCCCGCTATTGTAACCAAAACGCAAAGTGTTGGTTAAGTTCTGCTGTCCTCCATCGTCGGTAATTGTAGCGCGAATATAAATAGGTTGATTTAACACCGGAATATCTGGGAATACTTCCACGTTGGAAATCACTGGAGCCTGATTTATCTGAGATTCAACAACATCGGCTGCATTACGTGGGGCTATTTTATACTGACTGAAATGGTAATTACCCAATCCTGTAATATTATACATTTTCCCCACTACCGGAACAAAGTCGGTGTACATCTGGCGAAATACATACAGCGTATCGTTTGGAGCGTCAGATTTTACATATTTTGATGTCCAGTTGTTTCCAGAACCATTATGAACGCAGGTGTATCCCAAGGCACGAACTAAGACTCCCTCGTAAGGCTCTCCCATCTGAGAAGCTACGATAACTGCCGGAGCTGGTAATGCATTTCCGGTAGATAGTACGGTTATAGAAACTATATCTTTTAACTCTGTAAATCCATAATATTCATAAACCTTGGCTTTAATGACAATGTGACTTCCTACTTCCGGGGTTTCAATAGTTTGATTCCCTTTATATACATATATCCCGTTCCAAGCTCCCTCTCCGTCTTGAATATAAAAGGCTATTGTACCTTGAATAGCCGTTACAATCCCTGATGTAGTAACTACCTGGTTGTTGTACAAAGATTCGCCGGAGGAATTGGTGGTGTACTGAATATCATAAATAGAAATCAATGGCTGTATTGTTACCGTAACTGTCCAAACCTTTTGGGTTCCATTTTGAGCGGTTACCGTATATTGCACAGGGTTTGTGAAGTTCTGTGCTACACCCGAAGGAGGAGAAATGGTAGCCCCATTGCTTACAACGATGGTTGGAATTAGGTTTGTAACATTAGTTCCGTAAGGAACCGTCACTGATACCGTAGCTTCCGAAGAATTAATAACGGAATTACCTAATTGATTAGGTACCATAAATGATAAAATTTCAGCTTCACCGCTGAGGTTCGTATCCACCGTAACCGTTACTGTCCAATTGGTTTGATCTATTTCGTTTTGCGCAACCACTTGATAAATTACAGCATTCGTAAAATCTACAACTGAAACCCCTGATGTTTGTAAAACTCCATTTACGTAAGCTTTAGCGCCGTTTGATAAAGTAAATGTTGGTACCAGGTTAGTAACGTCGGTGCCATGAATTACGGTAATATCCACGGTTTTTGCTTGACTATTGATAGTTGCCGCTTGCGTTTGTTGTGGCAAACTAAACGTTAATATATCGCTCTCATGGTTTAGTCCAAATTGATGCGACCCAAGGTAATCGAAGGTATTGAGCGGATATACTATCCATTCGCTATTATCTGCATTAGTGCCAGCTTGTTGTGCCCAATCGGTATTCCCTTGCGAAATATCTGATTTTCTGACCAATGTTTTATCCACAGTGGCATTGGGTACACCGGCAACATCCCATGCGGTTCCCGGATCGGAGCCAATAGTCCCAATTACATCAATTAACACATCGTTTTTATACAACCCCAGAGCATCATTTCCATTAAAATAAGTAACATTAGAAGTTACATTGGCAAGGGATAAAATAGCTGTGCTTGCCGAAGAATTGGCAATTACATATACACCATTGGCTGCAAGGGTGCCTGTTAAATTTAGGGTGTTAGTTGGGGTATTTGCCCCGTTAGCGAAAAGTTTTACCGAATATAAACTTAAATCAACCGGAAACGAATTAGGATTGAAAATCTCAATGGCTTTGTTACTAAGCGACCCTTCAATGTATTCGCTAAAAAACAATTCTCCAGTAGCAGGCTGAGTAAGGGTAAAAGAAACGATTGCTGAAACAGCTGGTGAAAGCGATTGCCCAACATCGGAAACCAACTCAAGCTCAACGCTGTGATCTCCAATTACTAATCCGGTTAATACAATGGGGTTGGTGGAATAATGCATAAAAGGAGCCCCTCCATCTACTGTGACCTTAATGTGTCCATCGGCACCACTTCCTACAGTCCCAACGGTAAAATTAGAAACCGTAAATGTAATAGTTACATCGCCTACGGGCATAATAGCATTATTAGATGGGGAAGAAATAGAAATAGCAGGGGCTTGCGATAAGGTGGTAAATGTAGCCGATTGAATAGCACTTTCATTTTCTGCTTCATCGCGCACCGGACCTACACTTAGGGTGTAAGAAGTTTCGCTCTGTAATTGAGCCGATGGCGTTACAGTTATCAATGTTCGTTCACTATTTATGGTGGCCACGAAGGCTACAGGATTACTATTGCCATCAATAAAAGTAATCAAGGATGACAAATCGTTGGTTTGAACTGGGGTATTGTCGGTTTTGAAAATAGGTTCGTTGAAACTAATGGTAGGCATCACATCCAAAGCAACATTCGTGGCACCGTTAGCCGGATTAAAGGTTGCAACTGGGGGATTGGTATCGTTTGCAACCTGTTTTACGGCTTCTTCCCATGTTGTGGCAACTCGAATACCATCGATAAATAAAGTGGGAGCATTGGCAACATTTCCCTGACGCAATAAAATCGCTCCCAACGAGGCGGGGTCGTTTGTTGTTCCTCCAGTAGTTGAAATTAAAGGAGATGATGGTTCTGACGCACCTACCGTGGGATTAATATATACGGAAATCACATCGTTGGTAATTCCTGGAATCATTTGAAACTTTATTACCACCAAATACGTTGTGTTAAGTGAATAATCGTAGTTACTGTAAACGACAGATTCTGTTCCCTTGGAAATTCCAAAAGCCAGAGCATTGGATTCATTTCCTTTAATGAATAGCCTTGATGTATAGGCCGTATTACCTGGTAACGGTTCAAGGGCAAAAAAGTAATCGCCGGAGGTTTTTGCTTGAGTCACATTTACTAGAAAAGCAACATAAACATTCCCCGAATTTTGTAACGGAAAAGCTTTGTAGGCATCTTGCCCGTTAGATTTAATCTCCAGATAATTTCCAATATTAGAACTAGCGTACGACGCATACGATAAATTCCCTTCCGTAACGGTGAATACATTGGTGGAATTAGGTCCTCCCTGTTCAACCCATCCATTGGTTCCAACCAGGGGTGTACCCGGAGCGAAATCGAAGTTTTCTTCCAACAGCAACGGCTGTGCTGAAAGAAGGTTGACAATAGCAAACGTTGTTAAAAACGTTAAAAGTAAATTTCTGTGTTTCATTTTTAAAAATTTTGGGGTTTCCGAAATGATTTCAAAGATAATCAATAAAAAAAAATATGGCAAAACATCAAAATTTATAACAAAACTCAAATAAAATCTCCGTGCCAAAACTATTCCACAGTAAAGGAGGGTAAATTAATTTATCATTAATCTTTTGTTTCTTTTTTGTTCAAGTCGCAGAACAAAAAATGTCAATATCGAAAATGCAAACTGCCAACTGGGATGCCTCGGCCCGCAAAAAAAAAAGGAGGTTGCTTTATAGCTCACCTCCTTGGTTAATTCTGTGTTTACGGCTGGTTCAGTGCCTAGCATACCATTACGGCGCAAATTTATTCTTTTTCTAGCGAACGATTGTCATTGCAATTATATCGGCATCCCCAGTAGCCTCGAGGTCCACAACCCTTTCCCCATACTTTTACCGTACGTTTGTTGAATGTTTTTTGATCGAAATAAACATTTTGCTCATCGGTAAGTAGAGCGCGAACGGCTAAATGATGGCGGGCTTGTTCTTTTTGCATGGTTGCGCGTTGAGCAGCCATTTTATCTATGATTGCATCGATAACCTTCTGATCGGGCTTTTCGGCAATCATAAGCGCATGCTTTTCAGCACGAAGTTTCTCCATTTCGGCACGAATGGTATTCATCTTCTTCAGATGTTCCACACGGAGTTTCTCAATTTGTTGCGATTGTTGTTCAGTAAGGTTTGGAATACAATAGTACGGTTGTCCGCCTGGATTCACATTCGGTCCTTTTCCGTAAGGCTGTGCCATCATCCCGAAGGCAACAGTTGTGAGCAGCAAGGTTCCAATAATAGCTCGTTTCATAAACTCAAGTTTTAACATTCTTTCAATTGTTTAGAGTGGAAAAAATAAAAAAGGTTTAATTGGACCGAAAATTTTAATCGAAATCAAAACGTTATCTTTGCAAAAAACAAGAGTGATGCACAATCGGTACCTCACAACAGCAAAGCAGATAGAATCGCTAGCACAGCTCAACTCCATCGAATTTTACGCCCGGCAGATTGTGGAAGGGTTTCTTAGCGGTATTCACCGAAGTCCGTATCATGGATTTTCGGTCGAATTTGCCGAACACAGAATTTACAATCCCGGAGAATCTACCCGCTTTATCGATTGGAAATTGTTTGGCCGCACCGACAAATTATTTGTAAAAAAATTCGAAGCCGAAACCAATTTACGCTGCCAGATGGTTATCGATACCAGCAATTCAATGTTGTATCCCACCGATAAAAAAATCACCAAACTTGGTTTTTCAGCCCTATGTGCTGCGTCTATGAGCTATCTACTCAGCAAACAGCGCGACGCTGCCGGGTTAACCACGTTTTCCAACAAAATCGAAACTCACCTGCCGGCAAGGTTATCGCCGGCACACCAAAAAAATATTTTCGGGTATCTTGAAAATATGTTGGAACAAAGATTTTCTGCCGAAAATGGAGCCAAAAGCCAAACCACCATTGCCCCCACTCTTCACCAAATCGCCGAAATGCTCCCAAAACGATCGTTGGTAATATTTTTTTCCGATATTTTTTCCGATGAAATTTCGTCGGACATTTTTAATGCGTTTGAGCATCTGCGGTACAATCATCACGAAATAGTGGTTTTCCGGGTAACGCATCACGCCACAGAGATGAATTTCGATTTTGATAATCGTCCGTACAAAATTGTTGATATGGAAACCGGTGAAGTAATAAAACTAACTCCAACTGAATACAAACAATTTTATCGCCGTTTGTCCGAAGAACAACAGCGGGAACTAAAACAGCGGTTTACCCAGTATAAAATCGACTTTATTGAAGCCGATATCGACCTTCCTTTCTCTCAGGTTTTATATCCGTGGCTCATTAAGCGAAGCCGAATGTTTTAACCTAAGGAAATAACGACCGTATAGCAGAAGCTACATCGTTAAGCAACCATTGGGGCGTTGAGGTAGCTCCACTCACTCCAATGTTCATTCCGTCGCTAAACCATTGTGGCATAATTTCCGAAACT
Organism: uncultured Bacteroidales bacterium; assembly: GCA_937981765.1. Lineage (GTDB taxonomy): Bacteria > Bacteroidota > Bacteroidia > Bacteroidales > Salinivirgaceae > JAAYQU01. The sequence goes on along the minus strand of CALJOM010000005.1, from coordinate 56,545 downwards.
GTCGAAACAAAATAGGTGTTTGGGTTAACCGAACGGGCAACATTAAACAGAAAATTGCCGTTGCTGCTATTTTTACCCGAAACAAATACCACAACATCAAACTGGCGGGCAAATTGCTTAACCTCTTGCTCTCTGTCGGAAACTTTTCGACAGAGAGTCTCATAAAAACAGAAATTGGGGTTCTTACTAAACTGTCGGATTTTTTTAACCACACTGTTAAAAAGATCGCGGGAAATGGTAGTTTGGGCAAAAAGAATAATCGGTTTTTCAGAATCCAAAAGGTTCTCCACCTCCTCGGGCGAACTGACTACAATGGCCGAATTGTTGGTTTGCCCGTTTAACCCAACCACCTCGGGATGTCCTTTTTTTCCCACAATTACAATTTGCGCACCAAGGTTATTTAAGTAAGCTTGGCGAACACGCTCCTGAAGTTTTTTAACTACCGGACAAGTTAAATCAATAACCCTATTGTTATTACCGGCCAACTTCTCGAATGTAGCAGGAGGTTCTCCATGAGCTCGAATAATTAGATTGGTGTTTTGGACCAGGTCAATATGGGTATGTTCAACTGTTTCAAGCCCTAATTTCTGAAGGCGTTCGGTTTCCTCTTGATTATGAACCAATTCACCAAGACAATAGAACCTCTGTTCCTTGTCAGACGATAAAAGTGTTTCGATTTTGCTTACTGCTCGTCGAACTCCGAAACAAAACCCTGCATTGGGGTCAATGGTTACCTGAATCATATAAAAAAATCGGGGCGTTTTTGTTTTATAATGGTCAGAGCCCACTCCAATTGTTGTTCACGCGTTAGATAACTGTTATCCAGAACATAGGCATCCTCAGCCTGACGTAACGGGCTAGCCTCGCGGTCTTGATCTATGGAATCCCTACGGGTTATATTGTCCAACACCTGTTCGAACCACACCTTTTCGCCCATAGACTCAAGTTCCAAAAAACGACGTTGAGCCCTAACTTCGGGTGTGGCGGTAACAAAAAATTTAACATCGGCATGTGGAAAAACCACGGTTCCAATGTCGCGGCCATCCATTACCACACTTTTAGTTTTTCCCATGGATTGTTGCCATTCGACCAAAATTTGCCGAATTTCAGGAACTCGGGCAACATAACTTACATTATCCGAAACCTCAATCAATCGTATATCGCGTTCTACATCCTCACCGTTCAGATATAAATGGATTTTGCCATCTACCGATACAAAATCCATAGAACAATCGCGTATTTGTTTAAGCAAGGCTTCAGTATTCACCTGTTGATTGTTTATCAATCCGTTACGAAGAGCTAAAAGTGTTACTCCCCGATACATAGCCCCCGAATCGATATAAGTAATTCCCAAGCTCCGTGAAATATCTTTGGCCAGCGTGCTCTTTCCACACGAGGAGTGACCATCCACAGCTATAATTATTTTTTTCGACATAAGTTACGGTTTGTGCATGTGATGTTTGGTGTTACAAAAATCGGCATTTTTCTTTAACCAAAACATAAAAATTCCTTAAAAAGAGCTACAAAATTGTGGTAGAATTTTTGTATATTTGGTCCAAGTCAACCTATCCCATGGAAGCTAAAGAACTAATTATCCAACCCACCGTTAAAACACCGGGAGTACATTTCGACCCAATCCAAGGCATTTTCAGCATTTTCGGACAATCGTATCCGGAAGATGCCGGTGAAGTTTTTGACCCTATCATCGATTGGATTTCTAAATTCGAACCCGAAAAAGGGAAAAAATACATCGTTAGAGTTGAGTTGAAGTATTACAACACAGCAACCTCGAAAAAGTTGTTCGAAATATTGCGTTCGTTTAACAAATTCTATAAAAACGACTACTTGTTCACCGTTCAGTGGGTCTATACCTCGGAAGACGAAGACATACTCGAATCGGTCAGATATTTCGACGACCTAACCGAAATGCCTTTTGAATACATTCAGCAACAATTACCGGAACAACAATAACCTCACCAGCTAATGCAAAACGCTTTTTTGGCACTGATCCCCGCACGTTACGCCAGCACCCGATTCCCAGGAAAACCTCTTGTAGATGTTTTCGGCAAACCTATGATACAACATGTCTATGAGCGTGTTTCGGCACTCTTTCCATTTTGCGCCGTAGCCACCGACGACCATCGCATTGAGGAGGTTGTTCGTGGTTTTGGAGGAACGGTAATTATGACCTCGCCTGAACACCAAAGTGGAACAGACCGTTGTGCTGAGGCTGCACGAAAAGCGGAAGAGAGTTTTAACCAATCGTTTCAAGTTGTTATCAACGTTCAGGGCGACGAGCCTTTTATCGATACCACGCAACTCGAACAGATCAAAGAGGCATTTCAAAATCCCAAAACTCAAATTGCCACACTAATTAAACCTATAGAATCTCCCGTCGAACTCATCGACCCCAATAAACCCAAAGTGGTGATTAACAGCCGTAACGAAGCCATATATTTTAGCCGACATCCTATTCCATACCAAAGGGGAGTACCTGTCGAGCAATGGCTTGAAAATCATCGCTATTTTAAACACATAGGACTCTATGCTTACCGCACCGATGTCCTCGAAAAAATTACCCAATTGCCTGTTTCCTCGCTGGAGAAAGCCGAATCGCTCGAACAACTCCGTTGGATTGAAAATGGCTACATAATTCAAACTAGCCAAACCACTATTGAAAACATCTCTATTGATACCCCCGCCGATTTGGAATTGGTGTTAAAAAATTCCGAAATTTGGATTAAACACATTTTCATCCACTAAATTTATTTATCTTTAGCCACCAAAATTTTCAACAAATACTAACAATAGTAAAAAATAAAAACTATGAAAAAACATCTACTTTCAACCATCACAACGCTAGCCATAAGCGGAGTGCTTATTGCTCAAGTCCCATGCTCAAAAATTTTCTTCTCGGAGTATGTGGAAGGCACAGGAAACAACAAAGCGTTAGAAATTTACAATCCAACCAACCAACCAGTGAACCTCAACAATTATAAGATGGCACGTTACCGTAATGGTTCCACGTTTGGCGATTATGTAAGTTTTCCCACAGGTACGATAATACCGCCCAAAAACGTTTTGGTAGTTGTGCTCGATAAACGCAACCCTAATGGAACCGGGACTGACACCATGGTTGATCCAGAACTCCAGGCTTTAGCACACATTTTCCTTTGCCCTGTTTACAACCTCAACTCAATGATGTATTTTAATGGAAACGATGCCGTAACCATAGAGGAAATAGCTAGTGGCGCAATTTTAGACATAATAGGGGTAATTGGTCAAGACCCCGGCTACGGCTGGAACGATGACGAAAATAATTTATTTCAGCAGTCAAATTGGTATGATCCAAACCATTGGACATACAACAACACCATGATTCGTAAGCCCTCAGTGACCCACGGGGTAAACGCAAATCCCGCATTTTTCAATCCCGCCATTGAGTGGGACACTATTGGAGTTAACGTTTTCACAAATTTGCGCACCCACAATTGCGAGTGTGGATTTAATAATGTAGAAGAACCTTTAGAAACATCGCCCACCGTTTTGCTCTATCCCAACCCGACACAATCGGGTTATGTTACCGTACACTCTTCTAAAATTATCAAAAAAATAGAGATTTACAACACAATAGGCCAATTAGTTTCAACTGTTGACGCCGATGGTAGCACGGCCAAAATAACCATCGACACCCACAATCTTAATAAAGGCCTATATCTGGTGAAGATTCTTCACACCAATCAAACAAAATCGACAAGGAAATTAAAAGTTGAATAACCACCCCTAGATAAGTCAAAAAACGGAGGAGTTTGTTAAACGCGAGTGGTTGGCAACTCTTCCGTTTTCAACTGCATAACCCCCGCAAACTATGAAGCAAATTTACATCACTCTTCTAACCATTCTAGGCATCGCGCTAAATCTACAGGCACAAAACATAAAAGTTCGAGGCACCGTTACCGATGGTAATACAGGAGAACCACTTTTTGGAGCCACCGTTTATGTGGAACAAACCGCCGGAGGGACTGTAACCGATTTTTCGGGAACTTTTGAACTCTCTCTCCCCAAAGGAAAATATACGTTAATCATTTCCTACGTTGGGTATCAGTCAACTACTGTCGACCTCAATGTCGCAGAAGGCATGAAACCACTATCGATAACCATGAAAACCGTAGTGCTCGATGAAGTTGTAGTGGTAGCCGACTTTGCTCGAACCCGCGAAACACCCGTAGCCTTCTCCAACATTCTTCCGGCAAAACTCGATGAAGAACTTGCCGGACGCGATATACCCATGATTCTGAACACCACTCCGGGAGTTTATGCAACACAAACCGGTGGAGGCGATGGCGATGCACGAATTACCATTCGTGGTTTTAACCAACGTAATGTTGCCGTAATGCTCGACGGTGTACCCGTAAACGATATGGAAAACGGTTGGGTTTATTGGAGCAACTGGTTTGGCCTCGACATGATTACAAGAACCATTCAGGTTCAGCGCGGGTTGGGAGCTTCCAAACTCGGAATTCCTTCCGTAGGGGGAACCATGAACATTATGACTCAAGGTATTTCATCCAAATCCAGCGTCTCGCTAAAACAAGAGGTTACCAATTACGGTTATTACCGAACCTCCTTTGGGGCCTCCTCTGGGAAAATTGGCAATTGGGGAGTTACCCTTGCCGGTAGTTATAAATGGGGGACAGGGTTCGTCGATGTAACCGACACCCGGGGATTTTTCTATTACCTAAAACTCGAACGCCGATTAGGAAAACATTTGATTAGCCTTAGCGGCTTTGGAGCCCCTCAGCAACATTATCAACGCTCCTACAAAACATCTATCATGCTCATCGATAGCGCCTATTCGGTAGATGTGGCCGGAATCCCCGACAGCATGTGGAACAACCCCCTTACCCGACCTAAATTTACCAACCTCGGAATTCGTTACAACCAGCACTGGGGCGAGCTAACCCGTTGGGAAATTGGTCCGAACAACGACACCATTTGGCATAAAACCGAAAAACTCAACGAACGCCTAAACTATTATCATAAACCTCAATTTAGTTTAAAAGACACCTGGAACGTAACTGATAAGCTCTTTATTTCCACTACCCTCTATCTCTCCATTGGAACCGGAGGTGGAACCAGGCTTAGAGAGTCCCCACCAAAAATCGGACAGAGAGAAACCCCACAAATTGACATGCAGCGTTATTACGATTATAACTACAAAAACTACATTACCAATCTAGGAGGACGTAAGGCCACCCAAGTCATACTCTCCAGTGTAAACAACCACCATTGGTATGGAGTAATATCTTCGGCCGATTACCAAATTAGCCAAAACCTCAACCTCAGCGGTGGTATCGACCTCAGAAACTATACCGGCGAACACTATCAGGAAATTTTTGATTTAATGGGAGGCGACTTTTTTATATATGAATCAGGGATAACTCCCAAAGAGGGAGAATATTATCCTATTACAACACGATTCCGGAAAGTAGGGGATAAGCTAAATTACTATAACGATGGTAAAGTTAAGTGGGGCGGAATTTTCTCCCAACTCGAATACACCACCCCTGAATATAGCTGGTTTGTGAGCGGTTCGCTTTCCCAAACAACATACCAAAGAATCGATTATTTTGCTCCTTATTATTACCAAGATACCATAAAAGTAGTATTTAGGTACTTACTTTCCTCCGAAGATCAGACCCGTTATTACCCGCAGATTAATTTAGGAGGTAACAACTATCAAACCATCGATTTAGCCGATGCCGTTCAAAAAAATAAGTACTCGCCCATAAAAAAATATCCCGGCTATACACTGAAAGCCGGCTTTAACTACAACATTACCGAACGCATCAACGCATTCATCAATGCAGGAACACTCTCTAAGGCACCAAGATTCAACAACGTGTTTCCCAACATCAACCAACCCTCTAAAAATGCAAAAAACGAAGAAGTATATGCTTTAGAACTGGGCTCTAATTACAGCGCACCAATATTTTCATGCAACCTAAACACCTATTATACCTATTGGAATAACAAACCACTTGATAAATTAGAAAAAAGAGAAGATCCTGAAACAAATGAAACATTTTATCTCAATCTAAATGGTATTTCAGCGCGCCATATGGGAATTGAATTTGATTTTGCGTTTAAACCCATTAAAGAACTTGAAATTCAAGGTTTGATCTCACTAGGCGATTGGATCTACAATTCCGCCGATTCAGCCGTTTTCCGCAACGAGAATACTGGCACAGTACTGGGAGCGCCCGTGGTTTATGACTCCCGAGGTGTGCATGTGGGCGATGCGGCCCAAACCCAATTAGGAGGATCCGTTCGCTACAACATAATCAGAGGCCTCTATATTCAATTGCGTGGCACATATTTTGCCCGCTATTATTCAGATTTTGCCCCAAGTACACTTACCGGAAACAACAAACAAAGAGAATCGTGGAAAATACCTCCTTACACCCTGTTTGATATGACTGCCAACTACAATTTCAAAATTACCAATAAGCTCAACGGAGGGATTACCCTTAATATTCTGAATATTTTCGACAAAATTTACATTACCGACGCTCAAAATAATAGTACAAACCTTGAATACCAGAGCTTTAATAATTTTGACGCCCATTCTGCCGAAGTGTTCTTTGGAATGGGAAGAGTAGCCAACCTCGCCATGCGTATCTTTTTCTAAAAACCAACGACCATGAAAATTTTAGTAACAATTGTATTAGTAGCTTTAACGCTGCATTTGCAAAGCCAACCCGTAGGCTACTACAACGGAACCGAGGGAAAAACCGGAGCTGAACTTAAAGCCGCCCTGCACCATATTATACGAAATCACTTAGCTTGGGAATACACCTATTCAAAAAACATCATGGCTATTAGCGACCGAAAACCCGGCACAACCGATAGCATAATTCTGTTTTACACTGGCTTTACCAAACATTGGAACTATTACGGGACAGGAGGTGACTATGTAAACCGCGAACACGTATTTGCAAAATCGCACGGAGGCTTTGGCACAGCCAAACCAACAGGATCCGATGTACACAACCTGAAACCAGCCATGGCTTCCGTAAATATCGATCGAAGCAATAAAGATTTCGATGTTTGCCAAGGACAACCCGGAGCCGTACAACACCCAATTGCAACAGAATGTTACTACACCGCTAATGCCTGGGAACCGCGTGACGCCGTTAAAGGAGACGCCGCCAGAATAATCTTCTACATGGCAACTCGTTACGAAGGCACCAACGGAGAACCCGATTTGGAAGTAGCCGATTATGTCAATACCTATCCCCTCCCACTTCATGGAAAACTTTCGGCCCTCTACCAATGGAACCAAGCCGACTTGCCCGACGCATTTGAGCGTAACCGAAACGACGTGATTTATAGCTTTCAAAAAAATCGAAACCCATTTATCGATAATCCAAGATGGGTACAAATGATATGGGGCGACCTCCCTGCCGACCCAATTGCCATTGGCAATATGGCACAATCTCCCCAAGTGGTAAAACCCACCGATAATGTAACCATTACCTGTACAGCCCAAGGAAATGGACCCATAACAGCAACGCTAAAATGGGGAACAGCCTACACATCCCTAACCAATGTAATCCCCATGACCTTTAATAATGGAACATTTATCGCATCCATTCCGCCCCAATCAGCCAATAGCGTTATATACCTTCAAGTTCAAGCCACCAACGGATCCCAAACATCCTCATCAGTAGTCTACAACTACAAAGTCCAACCGCAGTTTTCCGGAACCATTACACCTATTATAAACGTTCAAGGACAAGCAGCTTCCTCTCCCATGGTTAACCAAATCGTAACGGTTACCGGCGTAGTTACCGGAAACTTTGGCGACGGCTATTTTATTCAAGATGCCCGAGCCCCCTGGAGTGGATTATATATCTACGATATTGGCCGTAATCCTGACATTGGCGACAGTGTAATAGTTACCGGAAAAATCGTGGAATATTTTGGACTTACAGAAATGACCAATATAACTCATTTTCAATTGGTTGCTAAAAACAAACCTCTCCCAGAACCTATTGTTATACAGGCTGGTCAGGACAAAGAACCTTACGAATCGGTTCTGGTAAAAATACTCGGAGCTCAGGTAGTTAGTACCAACGAAGGTTACGGTATGTGGAAAGTTAACGATAAAACCGGTGATATGATGATACACAACACCATGCTATATGCCCACACCCCTGTTTTGGGGGCATATTACGATATTACCGGCCCATTAACATACACCTATTCCGATTGGAAAATAGAGTTACGTTCGGCAGCCGATGTTCAACCAGGCAGCGACCTTGACAAACCTTACGTGGTGGATATCAACCTTGCATCGCCCCAATACATGTGGATCTATTTCAACGAACCAATTAAGGCCAGTACTGTTTCAAACCTAAGCAACTACCAGTTCTCCGGAGGCATCAATTTGCTGTGGGCTAGCCGCCATGCCATTCAAACCCATGTTGCAATCCTGAACCTTGAAGGCGTAACCCTGGGAATGCACACAGTAACTATCCGCAACATTGAAGACCTTGCCGGAAACGTTATGAACGAAGCTACCTTTAATTTCTTCTCTCCTTACAACAACATCGAAACCAACGACCTTGATGACGACATAAAATTATATCCTAACCCAACCGTTACCGGAGTAATAACTATTGAAAACACCCGTTCGGTGGTAGAAATTGAAATATCCGACATGGCAGGACGCGTTATTCATAAAGTCAACAATCCCGATCGCCTGCAAAATATTCTGGTTGGAGGTCTTCCGGTGGGGCAATTACTCGTTAGAATGAACACAACCGAAAATAAACTTATTACCAAAACAATAATAGTGCAATAATTCACCTTCACTATCTAATAATTAAAAAGGCTGTCTTTATTAGACAGCCTTTTTAGTACCATTAACCCATTGTGTTCCGTTGAAAGACTTAACCATTTTCGCCAACCATTTTCTTACCGATAAAAGGCTGCATAACCCGATGGTAATACCCATGAAGATATGCAATACACATCCCATAGTTGGTAACCGGAACCCCAGCCTCAATAGCAGGTTTAAGGCGTAAATGAAGTTGTTTACGGGTTATCATACATCCACCACATTGAACCACAAGCGCATAATCGGTTATAGGATTATCGATATTAGATAAGCCCGCTACCACATCGAACAATAATTTTTTACCGGTATATTTTTGCATCCAGGCCGGAATTTTAAACCGCCCAATATCCTCACAACTCACATGATGCGAACACGACTCCAGAATCAGAACCCGATCTCCGTCTTGTAAACGGTCAATTGCCGGCGTCCCTTTCATAAACTCTTCAAAGTTACCTTTGTATCGTGCTAAAACAATGCTATAGCCGGTCAACGGAATATCGTCTGGAACCAACGTATCGGCTCGGTAAAAAAGTTGTGAATCGGTTATGGCAAGTTTGGGTTTTATTCCGGTAGTTTTCAATAAAGGCTCAATCTCTTCAGGCTGTACCACTATAGAAATAGCATGATTATCCAACATATCGCGGAGAACTTGCATCTGAGGCAGAATGAGCCTGCCGGCTGGTGCCTCCGAATCAATGGGCATAATAAGTAACACGATATCGTTTTGCCCAATAATATCTCCTAATAAAGAGTGTGTTAAGAAAGCGTTTTCGGGTATGGCTTTTTTAATAGCCTCAACAACCTGTGGTAAGTTCTGTGGATCTTTATTACTGAAAAAAATTACTTCCTGTCCGATTTTTCGTTGCACAGCATCAATAAGCTCCGGATCAGGTACCGATACATCGGTCTTAGTGTAAATAACTAAAAAAGGTATATCGTGCTTAATGAATTTATCGATAAGATTTTCTTCTATTGACCCAAACTGATTATCACTAAAAAGAATTAACCCAAGATCGATCTGGGCTACCACCTGCAACGACTTTTGAATTCGAAGCTTACCTAAAGTGCCTTCATCATCTATCCCTGCAGTATCAATCACTACTACTGGTGCAAAATCAAGAATTTCTACCGTTCGCTTTACAGGATCGGTTGTTGTTCCAGAAATGTCTGAAACAATAGCTACATTTTGACCGGTTATTGTGTTTATAAAGGACGACTTTCCTACATTTCTTCTTCCAAAAATTCCTATGTGGGGCTTCAGGTCTCTAGTAGCAATTTTAGACATAATCTTTAGTCCTGTTTGTGAATATCTTTCCGATTCCTGGCAAAATACACAACCGATAAACCAACTAGCAGCAATATTCCACCGTTAATGGGAATAGGATCACCTGTCCCTCCACCTCCAGGATCGAACGGGTTTCTCATCTCATTAGGATTTCTCCTTGGTTCATTTTCAGAAACCGACTCTCTTGCAATAGTCTTTCTCTCTCCAAACCTAGATTGCGCAAGGGAAGAAACTGTTAGGAGCATTAACGTTAGAAATACTATGTAAGAGTGTCTTTTCATAATTTGGTGCAGGCTATTGCTTAAAATACTTTAATGCTTTAATCCAATCTTTGGTTCGAAACGAAATAACAAAGATACTTTGATTTTGTTTCACGTCAATAATTTTTGTTTCATTCTCAAAAAAAGTGCCATGGAAAACAACCCTTCCAAGGATATCAGAAATCAACAATTCTCCGCTAACATTTTGATTGTTTGATACATATAATTTACCATCACTGACATAAACTAACATATCCTCTGGCGTTAACATCTCATTAACAGCCAACGGGGTGTAATTATTGGTAGCAAAGCGCAATAAGTATTCTCCTGCCACTATATCCTGAACAGGTTCGTTTAACGGAATCCACTTTTTGGAGAAAGGCTCGATCAAGTACATCGATATTCCTTTGGGTAAAGACGTGGCTGTAGGAATAAGATTCGCCACCATTCTCTCCGGAACTTCAATCTGAATTGGAATATCCAAGGTTCCGTTATCAGGTAAATTATCAAGCACTTCGGGGTTTAATGCCAAAACGGCTCTTTTATTGAATTGACCGGGGTTTTTGGCATAAATTAAGGGTTTCTTTACCTCCAGCGGGAAAAGTTTAACAGCATCGAAGCGGCCATTGTATTCCAATGTTTTACCAGCCTCAGGATGGAAATAAACCACCAGTTCGTCAGAATAGTCTTTGTTGGCTAGAGAAAGTCTTAGGGTAGGATAGGAATCGGGACGACTTTCTTTATAGAATGGTTGATTGCTATGTACACGCACATTGTTGCTAACGGCTATAGTAGTATTGGTTTCAGCAATGATGTAAAATCCATTGCCTGCCGGCACAACTCCATCGAAAGTAGCAGGAGAGGCTACTTGAGTCTGATAATTGTATGTATAGTAACTTTGCGATTGAGTGTGATAGACGTAAATAGTGGGTTCGATATTGCTTCTTGTCCATCCAGATGAGGTGTTCCAATCGATAGCTGAAGGATATGGATTACCGACAATATTGAGTCCGGGATATTCGCCAAAATCAGAGTTGGTTACTTCAAGAGAAATATTTCCATTATTAAAAGTACCGGTAAAAACGGCTGTATCTCGGTTATATTGCCTAATAGAGTATCCTCGCATAACATCAATTTTGCTGGAAAGATTAAGATTCGACCAGGATTGGGTTGTCTCATTCCAGCGATTTACGTAGTGACCTGTAAACTGTTTTATATCGGGATTATTCGTGGGAGCAGAAGCAAAATGCCAATAATTGTTGCTACCGGTATGGCGTACAAATTTTGTGTTTTGCCCAACAGAAACTGAACCATTCCCCTTTACAACCAAAGAACCGGAACCGCTAGAATTCCCCATTATTGTAAAATCGGTAGAAACGTTAAACTGCACTCCAGTCTCCACCGTAAACTGAGCAAGGGGCTCTAGGGTAATTTGATAACATGAGGTATTTTGATTAATAGTTGGGTAGTTGGTCATTACCTGTGGTATCCTAACTTTATAAGAGGCCCCTGGTATTACGTTAGGATTCCAGTTGGAGGCATTATCCCAATTACTTGATACAGACCCTGTCCAGTAGATAAAACCGGGTGTAGTTGTATTGGTGGGATTTCCTGTGGCTATGGTTCTGAGATAGGAGGGGTTTAGAAGCCCATTATAGCCAAAAATTCTAACATAATACAAGGTTCCAGGAGTGAGTCCTTTTACTGTAACTTTGTTCCCGGTGTCATTATAAACATATTGTTGACCATTTTTCTGCCAAATGCTGTCGGCGGTATAGACATTTCCATCTGTAGGAAGAGTTGTTATTGGGTTGTCGTTAATAGCAACCAAACGATACTGTCCGTTCCCTTTTGTCCAGGTTATAGTGAAAGTGGAATCAGTTATGTTGGAAAAAACTATGTTGTTGTCTTGAGTGGTTGGTGTAACGCCTGGTGTTGCTGAATAATTTGGGTTTTGACTTGAGGTTTGTGTGTTGTATTTTTCTTCACCAGGGGATCCATTGTAGGCAAATACTCTGAAATAATAGGTAGTACCGGAAGCAAGATTAGTTACCGTTACCGTATTTCCTGTACCGTTGTAAACCACCTGTTCTCCTCCTCCATAGACAGAATTAGCCGAATATGTAGTATTGTCAACTGGCAGAGTAAAGCTGTTCTGAGTATTAACCTTTACAATTCGTTTTTCACCATCGCCCTTGGTCCAAGAAGCAATTATCTGATCGGCAGTAATTCCAGAAAAGGTTATGGTATAATCTTGGGTTATGGGTTCACCAATAGGCGTAAACGATGCGGGATTGTTGGTTGATGTAGAAGTATTATACAATGCTCTACCGCTTTCAGGATTGTTTAACTCATATATTCGAAACCAATAGGTCTGTCCGCTTGATAATCCAGATATTTGGACAGTGCTGGCTGAACCGGTATAAATAACCTGCTCTCCAGCATTTTGCCAAACGGGATTGGCAGTTGGATATGTGCCAAGTGTGGGATCAGTAAACGAATTTGAAGTGTTCATTTTTACTACTCGCCCATTTCCATTGCCATTGGTCCAACTAATGGTTGCCACACCTCCGGAAAAATTATCCAAAGATATGTTTGAGGCTTGTGTTGTTGGAGCCAGCCTGAACGTGATGGAACTTACATTCCCGCTGGTTAAAAAATTATTTGTGGCAACTAGCAGCCCCGATCGGTTCATTGGTACTACGGTGCTTGTGTAGGTTTGATTCTGACTTAACGTTAGCCATTGGTAAGAGGTTGCGGTGGTTTCTTTACGGTCAATACCCAAATTGTTAGGAGGATTTGAAATTGCTATACCATCTTGAATCAACGTAACATCAATTGGAGAGTCGCCACTGTTGAGATATATAGCATACCGGGTTGCCCCCGATGAAGCCGAGTAGCTAAGCGTAACGGAGTTGGTGGTAGCCGCCGAAATAGAAATGTAACCAACATGAGTGGTAGGTTCTGTAGCCAACGAATAAAAATCTTTTTCGGTTGATGAAAACACAGTATCGTTCGAACCGTTGTTATCCCAAATAATGTAAACTCCGTATTTGTATCGTGTAGCCGGTTGAAGCGGACTGATCATTACCGTATCTTGGGTTGCTATTTTTGAACTCAGCACATAAACGTTCGAGGAAAAAGGAGCCGAATATCCTCTGTAATAAATACCTTGCCCCACTATGGTTTTTCCGCCAGTGGTATAGGTAAATCCAATAGGTGCACAGGTGTCTTGTTTAACAACCCAATTAAAGTCTGTTACACTTGGTTGTCCGTAACCAATAACAACCGCATGTAACAACACACCGAGAAATGTTATCTTTTTTATCATAGTCATAAACATAAAGATTACAAACTACACTTTCTACATTTTCTTTTACGACAGATATTGGTTCTGGTTATAAATATTTGACTAAATGAATAGTATTAGTGACTAATTTCTGTAAAGGTGGGTAGTATGGCTTAAACAATCAAAGACAAAAATTGTTCTTGTCAAAAAATTCCAGTAACAACACTATTTTTTTTATTAACCAACGAAAACACTTGATTAACGGTTTGTCTTGTCCTCAAATAAGTTGTACATTCGTATAAATGTTATAAACCTTTCTAACCTTCTAACCTCTACTGCTATGACATGGATACTAAAAAGAATTTTTATCTTCCTCTCCATATTTCTGATAACATCCACAGGAGAGGCACAGGAACTTTTCAGGTTCAAAATAACCCAATATATTTGTCCCCGTGCCATGAATGGCCCGTTAGGAATTGAATTAATTTATAGCTATTTTTTCGACGGTCAGCCGATCTCATCGGTTAACTTTTCAACCAACCCTCTTAAAATTCTACAAATTAGTAGTAACGGGACAGTAATCGACACCACCGTTTTCCTGATTAACGAGAATCGTACTTTGACTCTTATAAATAATGAATATGCCATTCTGGTGTTGGGAAATCCTGCCATACGGAATTATCTTTTGGCTAATGGATTAACTCAGGTTGATGCCCAATCGACTTCCATTATGTTTATTGAAGTAAATTTCACCTTCAATGGAAACGATTACTTGGAAATTCAATTTGATGGAGCTGGGAATGGTACCTTTGTACCAGTGGATGTTTTTGGTAACGATAATGCTCTCCCCTCTGAGGCTTGGACGGGGGTTAATGCTGAGGGTAATATTGTTAGTTCAAAAGGACAAAACATTGAATACACCTTCTCAGAAATGGGGGGTAGTTTGATCAGTGAAAAATGGACTAACCCCGTCACCCGTTATCAAATTGTAGCCCAAAACGATCGGTTGTATGGCTTCGGAGAATTCGACCCAAACAACTACGCACCTATCAGAGACAATTCTCCCGCAGTAATTACCACCTTACCCCCGAACCATTCGGTTGATATACCCATTTCAACCAACCCAAAAATTATTTTTAGCGAACCGGTATTCCATACCAACGGAGATACTATTTCTAACAATTCAGCTTTAGAATTAATACAATTTATATCCTATATTCCAACATCTTTCAACGCAACCATAAATTCCTTGTTTACAGAAATTACAGTTATTCCACAGCAACCGCTTAATTATGATACCGAATACACTATTTTTTTAAGTCCTGTCGAAGATAGCGTAGGATTTGCCACAACCAACAAATCGTTTCGTTTCAAAACCGAAAACCAGGGGAATCAAGATCTGGAACCACCCATAGCAACATTTAATCCCGAAAACGGAGCAGTCCAAATTCCCTTGATCGTTCATCCGGTTATAACTTTTAATGAGCCTGTTAAAAAAATCAACGGCGCTGAACTAACCAACAGTGAATTAAACACCGTTATTACCTTAAAACTTGGAACAACAAATGTATCCTTTAATGCAACCATAAGTTCTGATAAGAAAACCATTATCTTAATCCCAAACGAAGCGTTACAACCCAACGCTCAATACACCCTATCTGTTTTACCATTGAAAGATGCGGCTGGGAATCAAAGTGTGATTCAAAGTTCAACGTTCAATACCATCGACCTGCTTCCACCGGTAATTATCTTTACTCCGATTAACGGCGCAACAAACGTTTTACAGAATATTACTGTTACCATTTTGTCGAACGAAGCTCTACACCTACCAACGGGTGAACCTCTCTCCGACCCCCATCTTCCGGTACTCATTGGTTTTTACGACGCCCAAAACAATCCCGTTCCTTTTACGGCATCTATCAATGATTTACGCACTTTGATTTCTGTAAACGCAACTCAACCATTGAGCCACAGTACTACCTATCGTGTGATACTTCAGCCTGTAGCCGATATTTACGGAAACATAACAACCGTTCAGGAAATCAGTTTCACTACCATCTATCCGCCCCAAATAAGTTTCAATCCACCAACCGAAACCTACAACGTACCACTCTGGATACAGCCTACCATTACTTTCGAACGATCCATACAACACATTGGAGGAACAGAAATTACAAACCAAACCGTTGCGTCGTTGATTATGCTAACCAACGAAAACCTTGAACCAGAGCCTTTTACCGCCACGATCAATACCAACAAAACGGTAATAACCGTGTCGCCATCTTGGTTATTGAATGAAAGCAGCTTGTATTATATCACCATTTTACCGGTTGAAGATATCTATGGCAATTCCACAACCCAAACCACAGCTGCCTTTATTACTGAAGGTCCCCAAAAATTAGTTAACTTTGATACCGCTTCTTTTTGGCAAGCCCAGCCGGGTAAAGAGTTGGATGAAATAGGCAACCATTCCTACACTATGCCCACCCTCAATGTAAGTTTTCAGGGATTTAATATTATTAGACTTAACCATATAAATAATCCAAACTATGTCCTTGGAACGTATAGTTTAGCCACCGCTAATAATTTTCTCAACACACGAGTTCAAGCTACTATTCATTCCGGCGGTGTATCAACATTCAGGTTTAAAGTTAAGCCAACAAACACCCTTGATGGAATTCATTATGTAGTGCGGTATTCAACCAACGGAGGAAGCCAATGGGATACGTTGCCTATTGCAATCAATTCCGAATTTTTTACCAGCACCAACTGGCATACCTACGTAGGAAATATCAATAACGGAAACAGCAACATACTTATCGAAATCACAAATATAGCCATTCCTTCCAAAGTGATTTTTATTGACAACTTTGAGTGGTCATCCGTACATGATTTAAGCATACTGCACCCAATAACCATTTTACCAGTATCAGGCGGACAAGCCACAATATCAACTAGTCCGACAAATTCAGCCTATTTTAAGCAGGCTGTAATGGTAAATGTTTCAAACATTGAAAATGGTAAAGCAGTTTTACAGGTAGATGCCTACGATACAGCAACTAATCCCCTTCAAGTACAGGAAGTAACCGAAAACAGTCAATATGTTTTTAGAATGCCCACCGGAGGTGCCACTGTGGAAGTAACTCTCGGACTTGCTATTAACACTACTGTGGTTGGAGGTACGGCAACTGTAACCCTAAACAAAAAGGTGGCAATACAGGGAGAAACTATTCTTGTAAATATTTCCAATATTCCAAACACACATCGTTTTGTAGGAATTCAGGTAAACGATATCAACAACACCCCTGTAACCTTCAGCGAACTTATTGCCGGGCAACAATACTCCTTTGACATGCCTGCCAATGGTGTGTTAGTAACGGTGACTATTGAAGAAGTTTTTGATATAACAGTTTTACCAGTCTTGGGAGGAACCGCAACGGTTCAAACTGATAAAATCGTTGCCGCCCAGAATGAACCAGTTCAAATATCGGTTAACAGTGTTGAAATTGGTAAAGCGATCTCAGATATTCAAGTTCGGACTTTGAACAATGATCATGTTCCAGTTGATACCCTTATTACCAACACACTCTACACCTTCCAGATGCCTGCTGCTTCTATAACCGTGCAACTTATTCTTGAAGATATCGAATATATAATAACCGCGCTCCCCAACCCAGCCCAAGGAGGGACAATCACGGGATCGGGAAGTTACACCTACGGCCAACAGGTTGTTTTAACCGCTACGCCCGCCATAGGTTACGAGTTCCATAACTGGACCGATGAAACCAATAACGTCCTAAGCACTAGCCCAACCTACATCTTTACCATGCCGGCACAGAACATCACCCTAACGGCAAACTTTTCTCAAATAACCTACTCAATAACTTTTGTTGCAAGAGACACTCAACAATCCTCACTGGCCGGAGTCGAAATTACCATCGATGGATATTCCCCCATTGTAACCAACGCCTTAGGCGAAGCTGTTATTTCTCTTCCGAACGGAACCTATCATTTTACAGCTTCCAAAGAGGGATTTAATCAGATTTCAGGGAACTTTACAGTCGAAAATGCAAATCAAACCATTGAACTCACTATGACCGGTATCGGACAAACCATCTGTTTGGGGTATTTTATCTATCCCAATCCTGTTTCTGACTGGCTAATCCTTGAGCGACCTATAAGCACCGTTGAGAGTGTAAGAATTCTGAACATTACCGGTAAAGAAGTCTTGTCCTTAAGTATCGACTCCCCATTTAGCCAAATTTCTACCGAAGCCCTCAGTCCGGGATTCTATTTTATTCGCTTCAGCAATGGCGGGGTTATGAAGTTTATCAAGAAATAACCGCCTACCCAACATAAAAAAAGCTGCCCTTATGGCAGCTTTTTTTTTCAATTGATATTAAAGTGCTTTAAAAAGGGATTATTACTGCGCTCGAAGCCTATGGTAGTTGGCTCTCCATGTCCCGGGAAAACTTTTGTATCGTCGGGCAGGACTAACAATTTCTGAAAAATTCCTCTCATTAAAACTTCGTAATTCCCGTATATAAGATCGGTTCTGCCAATCGACATGTTAAACAAAACATCGCCGGTGAAGAGAACTTTTTCGTTTGGAATATAGTAAACCAGATGCCCCGGAGTGTGACCGGGAATATGAAAAATTTTGATTTCAAAATTCTTGCAGGTTAATTTACTCCGTTCATCAATGTATTGGGCCGGATACGGAGGATCATTCCCAAGGGCAATTCCAAGCTGGTTGGCATACGACAAGGCCTGATCGATAAGAAATTCGTCGTTTTCGTGTGCCAGTGGGGCAATTCCAAAATGCCTCTTTATCAAATGATTGCCAAGTATATGGTCAATATGTAGGTGGGTATTCAACAGGTAGGAGATTTTGAGATTGTTTTTCTCGATAAAATCGAGCAGTTCTTTTTCTTCCTGCTCCATAAAACAACCGCAATCGATAATAACCGTTTCTCCGGTATTATCGTAAATCAAATAGGTGTTTTCGCCCCAAGGGTTGAACACAAACGTTTTAATTTGCAGCATAAATTTCTGGACTGTTTTTAAGTAAACATTTGTGCGGCAAAATAGTTTTTCCAAAACTAAAATTTCATGAAAAAGGGGGGGATATAGCCCCCCCTTGTTTCTATTTTTAAAATCACAAAAGAATTATTTTACTTCCCATGTAGCTCCT
Organism: uncultured Bacteroidales bacterium; assembly: GCA_937981765.1. Classification (GTDB taxonomy): domain Bacteria; phylum Bacteroidota; class Bacteroidia; order Bacteroidales; family Salinivirgaceae; genus JAAYQU01. The sequence continues at coordinate 37,612 of CALJOM010000005.1, read as the reverse complement.
GAGCGTAATAGATCGTCCATAGTGCGGATTTTGGACTTGCTTTTTACTTCAGCAATTTGTTTTTCTAACAACTCTTCGTAGGTCTGTCCGCTTACTGCTCGAATAACACCCAAAGCCAATGGAAAAACGGGATACGACATGTTGGCAAGCATAAGATGAATTCCGGGATTTTCCTCGTGAGCGTTATGAGTTAGAATATCATCCATTGTATAGCCATCCTGGCCAATAGTAACCACTTTTAGTTTTAGGTTTTCAAGGACAAGCCCTTTATCTTTGTTTTTACCAAAAACCATCTTTTCGCCATGGCGAAGTACTATTACCCGATCATCGCGATATTCTTTATCGCTGTAAACATTGTGAGCCCCATCATTAAAAATCACGCAATTTACAAGCGATTCAACAACCGAAGTGCCTTTGAATCTGGCAGCCTGCTCCATTATTTCGCTCGAAAGGTTAACCATAACATCAATGGTGCGGGCAAAGAAATGTCCTTGTGCTCCTATTACCACTTCCCCTATACGGAATGGATGTTCTACCGTTCCATAGGGTGAAGTTTTGGTAATGGCACCCAATTTAGAGGTTGGAGAATATTGTCCCTTAGTTAACCCATAAATCTCGTTGTTGAAGACAATTATGTTAATGTCGATATTTCTGCGGACAGTGTGAATAAAGTGGTTACCTCCGATAGCAAGAGCATCGCCGTCGCCGGTAATTTCCCAAACTACCAGGTCGGGATTTGCCGTTTTAATTCCGGAAGCAATGGCTGCTGCCCTTCCATGAATTCCATGAAATCCATAGGTTGAAACATAATACGGGAATCGGGAAGAACAACCAATACCTGAAACAACTACAATACGCTCTTTGGGCACTCCAATATTTGCCATAGCTTTTGTCATGGCATTTAAAATAGCGTGGTCGCCGCATCCGGCACACCAGCGTACATCCTGGTCGCTTCTGAAATCTGCAGGGGTATATTGAATTTTAGTCTCCATAACTTATTTACTTGTTAAAAGTTTTTTAAAGTGTTCTTCCAATTCGATAGCCGTAAAAGGCAAGCCCATTAGTTTGTTATATTGCAGGTATTCGTACCGTTGATGCTTCATTCGAAGGTAGTTTGCGAATTGGCCAAAATTCAATTCGCAAACTACAATTTTCTTGAATCGGGAGAATATTTCATCAACATTGGCTGGTAACGGATTAATGTAATTAAAATGGCAATGTCCGATGGAATATCCCTCTTTACGCAGATTTCGTACAGCGTGGGTTAAATGTCCATAGGTTCCTCCCCATCCTACTACAAGCAGTTCGCCTTCCTGGTCTCCTTCAACCTTCTGAAGAGGAATTATCCGTTGAACCCGAGCCACTTTTTCTTCCCGATAATTGCACATTACCTGGTGGTTTTCAGGAACATACGAAACGGTTCCGGTTACATCCATTTTTTCGAGGCCACCCACGCGGTGTTCCTGTCCCGGAGTACCAGGGATAGCCCAATAACGATAGAGCCACTCTGGATTACGAGCGTAGGGCTGATATTTTTCTTCTTTTGGTGCAAATCGAGGAGTGATTGTTGGTAATTCGGCCATGGAAGGAATTTTCATTGGCTCGCTGCCGTTGGCTAAAAAGCCATCGGTTAGCAAAATTACCGGTGTCATATGTTCGAGCGCTATTTTAGCTGCCATATAGGCATAATCGAAGCAGTTAGTTGGTGTGCTGGCAGCGAGAACCACAACCGGACATTCTCCGTTTCGCCCGAAAAGAGCTTGAACCAAGTCGGATTGCTCGGTTTTGGTAGGTAATCCGGTAGAAGGCCCACCACGTTGAACATTAATAATAACCAGTGGTAATTCTGTCATAACAGCCAATCCAATAGCCTCCGACTTTAACGATAATCCGGGACCAGAGGTAGAAGTTGCCGCTAACGAACCGGCAAAGGAAGCTCCGATTGCAGTACAAATCCCAGCTATTTCATCTTCTGCCTGGAATGTTTTTACTCCTAAATCTTTCCGAGCTGATAGCTCTATTAAAATTTCAGTAGCAGGCGTAATGGGGTAACTTCCCAGGAAAAGTTGCAGATTGGCTTTTTCGGCAGCTGCAATTAATCCCCAGGCAGTGGCTGTATTACCGTTAATATTACGGTAAACTCCTGGAGCCTGTTTAGCAGGAGCTACCACAACTCTTTTTGTTGCTATTGCTTCGATAGTCTCGGCATAATGAAACCCTGCTTCCAGTGCTACTTTATTTACTTGAGCCACTTCGGGATTCTTTCCAAACTTTTTATTAAAAAACTCAACCGTGTAATCCAATGGACGGTTAAACATAAAATAGGTCATTCCCAAAGCGAACATGTTACGGGTCCGCAGAATGGTTTTATTGTCGCTGGTTACCGATTTTAGGGCTTCCTGAGTAAGCGTATTAATGGGGGCCTCAACAATGTTGTATTCTCCTTTTGAGTATTCAGCCAAAGGATTTTCGGTGTAACCGGCTTTTGAAAGTGCCTTTTCGGTAAACGTATCGATATTTACAATGATGGTTCCACCAGGCTTTACCCAACGAATGTTTGCCTTTAATGCAGCAGGATTCATCGCCACAAGCACATCGCAAAAATCGCCTGGGGTGGTAACCTCAGTACTTCCTATATGAACCTGGAATCCAGATACTCCACCAACGGTGTTTTGAGGGGCCCGTATTTCTGCAGGATAATCGGGGAAAGTTGCCACATCGTTCCCAAAGAGGGCTGAAGTATCCGAAAACTGTGTCCCGGTAAGTTGCATCCCATCTCCCGAGTCGCCCGAGAAACGGATTACAACCGCCTCTTTTTCAATAACAGTTGATTTTTCTGCCATAGTCTTAAGTTTTTGTATTTGCCGACAGAGTTGCTAAAATGCCGGATTCGTATTGTTGAACGTTTTGAAGTTGTTTACCTTAATTAATGTGTGGCAAAGTTACGCTTTTATAACATTCTCGCAAATGATTTTTGAACATTTTAAGCCTTCGGTACAAAGAAACTTTTCCGATCTGAATAGGGAACTTCCCATTACTCAATCCTGATACCTATTTGTTGATTTTATATGAATTACAACGTAAAGGAATGAAGGCTAAAAATCACATTGTCATAAAAACTGTGGTTCCTTATGGCAAAAATTCAACCCTTTAACAGGTAAAATTTCATTGGGAACCTATGTTCTGCTCAACGATAATTATATAAGGTCTTTTCAATTTTTTTTTGAAAAACTTGTTTACATTGGGAAAATGATTTATATTTGCGTCGAAACCTTAGTTAAACCTAAATTCAACAAAAACATGAGAAAGATTACATTAGCAATCAGTATGTTGGCATTGGGTTCGTTTGTTTTCGCACAACAAATGAGCAATGCTGTAGAGCGATTGTCAGAACTTACCGACACTCCTCAAAAGAAAAGTGAAATTACCCAACCAAAGCGTGGAGTTGATGCTCAGGTTATCATCTTCCAAGAAACATTCGACTCAACCCTTTGGCACACCGCAATTGATGAAGATATGGTTCCAATTCCCGGAAACATGCCAGCAGGCTGGACAGTTGTTGATTTAACCGGTAACAACTTCTACTGGCGTTGGTCTGTAACTGGCCCACGCGGGCGCTATACTTCTGGTCAAGGGCAAAATGCCTTTATTCCTAACAACAACCATAAAGTAAAGTCTACAAGCGATAACAGTGGAGGAGACCGTGGATTTATGATGCTAGAAGCCGACTACTACAACACCAACTCCGCTGGAGCTATGGTTAGCCCACCAGTTTCCATGGATTCATACGTACAGTACGCCGTGATCGACTGTTCACAAAACTCAGCTGTTAACATTTACTTTGAGCAATGGCACCGATTCTGCTGCGCCAGTTACAATACTGGTGTAGGACCTAAGCTATATATTAGCAATAATGGAACCGACTGGACAGAAATTGCTGTACACCAAGCTGGTATTAACCAAATGCCAAAAACCAACCCATCGATTTTCGAAGTGCCCATTACCTCATTAGCAGCTAACCAACCCACTGTTACCCTACGTTTCCACCTTAAAGGGGAATCGCATTACCACTGGTCGTTTGACGATATCATCGTATATCAACCCTATCCATATGATATTCGTGTAAAAAATTACTGGGTTGACTATGCGGAAGGAAAATTTGCTTATTACAACAACCCCAATATTGCTAAACTATTCTCAGCAATACCTTATTTCAATGCTTATCATGCATTGCAACCTTTTGTTTCTGCCCGCTCATTGGCATCGAATTTTGGGGCTTATTCTATGAACAACGTCAAAATCACAACCAAAATTAAGAAAAGTGACAACACGGAAGTTTTTTCAAATACCTCTGCGCCATTAGCAATTAGCAACCCCGGAGCTACTGATAGTATCGAAAGCCCATTTACCTATCAAATGCCACGTGTGCTTTCCTCTGTAGGAGCGTACACCCTTAACGGGCTATTGCATGGCGATGAAGAAGATTTATCTCCAGGAAACAATCAATATGTTTACAACTTCAATGTTACCGAAAACTTGTTTGGGTTTGCTAATCCAGCTACCGTTAATACCGACCGTCAGTCTCCGTTTAGTTATGTAGGTTCACAAGATGGAGATGGTATTGGCGTTATCTACATGTTGAATCCTCCAACCGAAGTTATTCCCGGAACCACCATTCCAGCTCCTTATGTTCTTAGAGGTGTAAATGTTCACATTAATAGTGATTTTTACAACTGGCAAATTTGGGAAGCAGGAAATGTGGCAACTCTGCAAGCAAGAGTTTATGAATTGCAAAAAGATGGAAGCGGAAATTGGATAACCGGTCCGTTAACCACTCCGAAAATACAGAGTGAACAAATGCCTGTTGACTCCCACTTTGTGAATACTTTCATGTTTATCCCATTCCCACAAGAGGGCACTGACGAATTGATCACACCTACAGAAGAGGGACACTTCTACCTTGTTACGATACACATGTGGACGAACGGACAACGTTTCTTCATTGGCGCTGACAAATTCATCCATCCATCGTTCTACGGTAACTGGGTAATGATTGGCGGAGACAACGATTGGGGTTGGGTTGCTCAAGCGGCTAACATTGGAATAGAGTTGGTAGTTGACAAGTTTGGTGAAGACGTTACTGGAGGTATTCGTTTCGAGATAATGAACCAAAATCCAGAAACTGGGGTTACCACCGGAGCCATAGGAGCTCTTTTGACTCTATACCGGCAAGACCCTTCAGATATGTCTCAAGTTATTAGTGAGGAGTTTACAATTTCATACGATGGAGTAGTAGAAGTTTCTAACTTACGTTCTGGATCCTACGTTTACACAGTTGAATATCAAGGTGAATTCAAAAGAGGCCGGGTAGCTGTAACCGGTTCAGGCATGACCACCGCTACACATCTGTTCAGCTACAATGCAATTACGAACAGTAACATGTTGAGCGAAGTTAAGATGTATCCGAATCCGGCAAACGATATGCTAACCCTTACCAATCTGAACAACGTTCGTCGTATTCAGATTTCCAACATTGTTGGCCAAGCTATGCGGGTTGTTGACAATCCTGCCGCTACTGAAACCATCAACGTTTCGAATTATGCTGCAGGAGTATACATGGTTACCCTGTTTGACAACAACGGTAATGTTGTAACTCACCGCATGGTTAAAAGATAAATTTATGCGTTAATCCATAAAAAAGGGCGGCTAATAGCCGCCCTTTTTTATGGATATGATGAAATAATTTAGGCCCTTTCTTTACTTGAAATGCATTCCGTCTAAAACCGGAAAAAACTAATCAACCGAAAACAATCCCTGTAGTTCTCCACGAATTCTGTCGATAACGTAGCTTAGCGCCTGTGGGTCTTTTTCAAAGTCGTACTCATCCACGTTTACAATAATCATTTTTCCGTCTTGATAGGATTCTACCCATTCCTCATAAAGTTCGTTTAATCCTTTGAGGTAATCGATACGGATTGAGTTTTCAAATTCCCGCCCGCGTTTTTGAATCTGTTCTACAAGTTTTGCTACCGATGCCCGCAGGTAAATAATTAAATCGGGTGGTTGAATTAGGGAAGTCATTAACTTAAACAAACTGAAATAGTTATTGAAATCGCGTGAAGACATGAGTCCCATTCGATAGAGATTAGGGGCAAAAATATGAGCATCCTCATAAATGGTTCTATCCTGAACAACGTTGCTGTTACTATTACGAATTTCAATGGTTTGGCTAAGACGTTTGTTAAGAAAATATATCTGAAGGTTAAATGACCATCGCTGCATGTTGTGGTAAAAATCGTTGAGATAAGGGTTGTTTTCTACATCTTCATAATGGGGTTCCATGTTCATGTGTGTTGCCAGTAATCGGGTAAGGGTGGTTTTCCCAGAACCAATATTTCCGGCTATGGCAATATGCTTGTTGGGGCGTTTTTCGAATTTCGTTTTTAATACAGGGTGTTTGCTCATGGTAGTGTGTTTGGATACAAATAGTTAGGTCTTTTCTCGAAATATAATAGCCATCAAGAGTGTGCATACCAACAATAAATGAATTTTAAGGGGTATCATAACTTCTGTTTTTTAATAACCAAATCGATACGCCCGAGATATTCTCCCGATTTTCCCATTTGAGCAATTATAACAGGTTTCCTAATGCGGTTAAGCTTGGAAGAGTTGGTAATTATTTGGTGGGAATGCCCTCCTAAAATAATTTCGATATGTTGGGTTGCTGCGGCGAGATCGTAATCGGTAACATCGTTTTTCTCCGGATCGGTTCCCAGATGAGAGAGGCAAATAACAATATCGCATCGGAGCTTGTTTTTTAAAAGCGCCGAAATGCTGTCGGCAACAAGTATTGGATTATAGTATTTAATGTCTTTGAAGTTCCGTTCAAGAATTAGCCCGGAAGGATTTGGGCCAATTCCCAGAACACCGATTCGCAATCCTCCCCTGGTTAACACTACATAGGGTTTTACCATTTTGGCCAGGGGCGTTTTCGTAAAATCGTAATTGCTGCAAACAATTGGGATTGTATTGGATTGAAGAATAGCAGCCAGGGTATCGATTCCGTTGTCAAATTCGTGATTTCCGAGGGTTATGGCATCGTATTGCATGCGGTTGTAGGCATCGATTTCAACCCGTCCATTGAAAAAGTTGAAATAGGGTGTGCCTTGGAAGAAATCGCCAGCATCGAAAAGTAAAACGTTAGGTTCGGTATTGCGGATTTTTTGTATAATTCCCATTCTCCTCAAATATCCTCCGAGATTTTTATGGGTAGGTTCTACCTGACTATGGGTGTCGTTGGTATGGAGAATTACCAGGGTAATCGGACGGTTTTGCGAAAATTTTTCTGTGCAACCGTAAATCTGTAGTATGAAAAGCAGAGTTAGTAAATATGAAATTTTCATAACGGGATCGTTTTTTTAGTTACGGATTGTGATGCGCCCATCGGTTTTTGCTTGAATTTCTTTGCCCATGGAGGATTGTTGTTGAATATAGTGAATAAAGATGTCGCGGATTTTAATACCTGTTTTTTCAAGAGATTCATGCTTTGCGAGAAATTCCATACCATCGTTTCCTTCAGCTAGATAATCGGTGGTTGCAATGGTGTAAATGTAGTTGGGGTCGAGCGGTTTTTGATTAATGGTAATATTGATTGGTTTTTGATTTTTTATTTCTATATGAACACCGGCTACGACTTGCCCTCCAATTTTGGCAAAGGCTTCAATTAGGTTTTGAAGATGTTGGCCAAGCAGCGTAATCATAACCAATTCGTTTTCGAATGGGAGCATTCGGAAAATGGATTCGATAGTTATGTCGCCGGCTGGCAAATCGGCACGAATTCCTCCAAAATTCAAAATAGCTAAATCAACCACTGGCTGTGAATATATGTTGGCTGTAGCCAGACAAAGATCGGCCAATAGGTTGGATAAGGGGCTTTCTGGAGGATAGCTTTGGATGGGGTTGGGAGCATATCCGATTTTTTGTTTCATAACATGGTCCATTTTGTCACGAAATGGCTGTAAATGATTGAGATAGGAAGAGTCGGCATATTGATCGATTGAGGAATCGAGGATAATTTTTTCGGATTTCCACTCTACAATAACCGTTTCCTTTTTACCACAGGAGGATAAAATTGCAACCGCTATGCAACAATAGATAAATAGGTTCTTTTTCATAATTTAGTTTCTTATGGTTGCTTTAATTCGCGACGGATTAATTACAATTTCTAACGCGTCGAAAATACTTTGGCAAACAATATCGGCATGAGAAATAGCTTTGAAAGAGGCACCTTCGGCCTGAATTACAGCGATTCCCAGCGCTGCTTCCTGTAACATAAGGGCATCGTTGTTTCCGTTTCCGACGGCAACTACCGTTTGTTTATCCAACGATTCAATAAAGGCCAATTTCTGTTGGTCTTCGGGAGAGGCAGACAGAATGGTAATTTGAAAGCGGTCGTCGGTTAGATAGGTTCGCACTACTCCAAAGGTGTCTGCTGTAATGATGTGAATGTTAATGAAACTGGCAACCTGTTTTAGTTTTTCTATCACTCCGGGTATGGGAATTCCTTCAATGGCTAATGTTCCGTTATAATCTAGCACCAAGTGATGTAGATTCAGGGTTTTAGTATTGGATATTTGTAGTTGAATCATGTTTGATACGGCAAAATTAAAATCGTAAGGAAACGGCTTGGTAATTGTTTACCAATTTAACAGATTTTTTTGAAAATTGTTCCACAACAAAAAAAGCCCTGCAAGTTTTTGGATGCAGGGATTCAAGCAAGAGAATTGGTGTTATTGATTTTTGAACGATTTTAAACCGCCGAAAAGTGCAGTAGCTCCTAACTGACGCTCAATGCGGAGTAGCTGATTGAATTTTTCGATGCGTTCGCCACGGCATCCGCTGCCGGTTTTAATATGTCCGGCATTTACAGCTACACTCAGGTCGGCGATAAAGCTGTCGGAGGTTTCGCCGCTACGGTGAGAAATGAAAGTGTTGTAGCCATTTCTGTAGGCCAACTCAACGGTTTCCAGGGTTTCGGTAACGGTCCCAATTTGATTGAGCTTAATCAGTATTGAGTTGGCGACTCCTTTCTGAATTCCTTCGGCAAGAATCGATTTGTTGGTACAGAAAATATCATCGCCAACAAGTTCTATTTTGTTACCGAGGGTTTTGGTGATGTTTTGCCAACCGGTCCAGTCGTTTTCGGCTAAACCGTCCTCGATAGAAATAATCGGATATTGCTCAACCCAATTTTCCCAAAGCTTGATTAATTCATCGCTGGTAATAAATTTGCCGGAGCTTTTGAACATTTTGTATTTTCCATCTTCCCACATTTCGCTGGCAGCCGGGTCGAGGCAAATGCTAACATCGGCACCGGGTTTGTATCCGGCTTTGGTGATAGCTTCCAGAATTACCTCTATGGCTTCTTCGTTGGATTTAAGGTCTGGAGCAAAACCACCTTCATCACCAACTCCGGTGCTGTATCCTTTAGCACGCAAAACCGATTTCAAGCTATGGAAAACCTCAATACCCATGCGAATAGATTCGGCAAACGAAGGGGCATTATGAGGAGCAATCATAAACTCCTGAAAATCGACATTGTTGTCGGCATGCTTACCTCCGTTGATAATATTCATACAGGGAACCGGCAACAGATATGCGTTGCTGCCTCCGAGATACTGGTAGAGTGGGACTCCTGAACTTTCGGCCATAGCACGGGCAAATGCCATGGAAACGCCTAAAATAGCATTGGCTCCTAATTTCGATTTGTTTGGAGTGCCATCGAGTTCAATCAAAAAATAATCTAACTCCCGTTGGCTGAAAAAGTATTTCCCCTCAATAGCAGGAGCTATAATGGAATTTACGTTCTCTACAGCTTTGAGAACTCCCTTTCCCAAATAACGTTTTTTGTCGCCGTCGCGAAGCTCGCAGGCTTCACGTTCGCCGGTGGATGCTCCACTTGGTACCATTGCACGTGCTATTGAACCATCTTCGAGCACCAGCTCAACTTCTACTGTTGGATTCCCTCTGGAATCGAGAATTTCCAACGCTTCTACCGATAAAATTTTCATGTTCTTAATGTTTAAAGTTATTTGTTGCGTAATTTTATTCCTACGAATTTAATTAAAAAAACCCTTCTTTTGTCCTTTTTTGTGCAAAACTACTTGAACCTCTTCCGATGTAATCAGGCAGCCATATCGCAGATTTTCAATCCATGGTACCACCACGTCGAGATACTTTTGTATTTTTTCGGCTTCGTCGACAATTTCAACAACTACCGGAAGTTTGTCGGATACTTCCCAAAACTTTATGGAGTGAATTACACTGCTGGTCCCATAGCCCATGATTCCTTTGATAACAGTTACTCCTGCAATTTCGTATCTTCTGGCAGCAAAAACCAGGGCTTCGTAAAGCAGGGTTTCTTTAAGTTTGTCGGTATTACTTAAGTAAATCCGAATTCGTTTTATTTGACTTTCAGGTTCCATGGTTAAATATTTTTTACAATTAATCTGCCGAAAAATACTGCCATCAGCCCAAAAAATAGACTAAGGCCAGCATAGACTGCCAATTGAAAGAACTCCCGGTTTTGCAGCAAAAGAAATCCTTCGTTGCTAAAGGTGGAGAAAGTAGTAAAACCTCCGCAAAACCCTACAGTTAAAAATATCCTCCATTCGGGTGCGATAAAATCGCCCTTTTCAAAAATTCCGTAAAGAATTCCGATGAGTAGGCTCCCGATAATGTTTATCCAAAATGTTCCCCATGGAAATGAAGAATAGGTATAAACCTGAAAGTAACGGGAAATGATAAAGCGCAAGATTGTTCCGAGAAATCCCCCTATGCCTGCAAAAATTATAACCCTAACCATTGTAAAAATTTGTCTGTTGATTCAGGGTAGAAGTCATCAGCTTATGAAAGCGGTTTGAGGCAGACCTCATTGCCGGTGAACAAAGGTAACAACAATTTTAGTTTTTCTGTGTGCCGATTCGGGATATTTGATAACATATTTTCATTAATCGGGGGAATGCAGGCAGAATCAGTCGATTTGAGTCACCGTTAAATTCCCGGAAACTTCTCTACCTAAATTATCTATAATCATTGCCTCAACTCTTTTGTTTGAAGCTGATTTTAACCAAACCACTTCGATAAATGAAGGTGCTGAGTAAATTATAATTCCCCCGTAAACTGCCCAAAAGATGGGACTTTGAGACTCCTTAGAGCTTATGGAGTATTTGGGTTTTGTATGTTTAGCAGATACTATTGAGTGGCCATCGATAGCTAAAGGTTTTGTTTTTAAGGTGGTAGTTAGAAATTTGTTGACCTTGAATAAGATAGTGTCGTACAGGTGGTTGAAGGTGCCGTCGTTGTTGGTTTGAGGCTCATGGCCGACTCCGTGTAATGTGTGAATTGTAACGGGATTCCCGAATTGACGGATGCGCTGATAAATAGGGTAAGAACCAAAGATTTTTCGCGAAAAAAACGAGGATACGGTAGGATTGACATTGCGAAACGGATAATCGTATTCATAAGGCACAATATCGTCCTGATTACCGTGAATCAATAACACAGGTGTTGATTCGTGAGAATCGATAATTTGCAGATCGGTAAGTCCGCCCCAAAGGCTAATTACTCCGGATAGGCGGTAATTTTTTGAACGTTCTCCCTCTTCGGAATCAAGGGGGCCAAGATCGTTTTGCAGCAGGAAAACATTGGAATAGGTGCTCTCCCACCGTTGATGGTTTTCCATAAAAGCGTTGGTTAACGAAAGAATACCTCCGGCACTGTTTCCAATAGTGTAAAAATAATCGGTGCTAATACGATACTTCGCCGCATTATCGGCCATAAATTGCAGAGCTCCCCTAACATCCTGGGTGGCACGGTAAATGCAACGTTCAAAATTGGAATACATGCCGGGAAGAAAAATATACCCCAACCTATAGTTGATAGATGCCACAATAAAACCGCACCGGGCAAGATACTCCGCAACTGCCGAAGGAAACCTGTCGCGTTTGTCGCCAATAATAAATGCCCCGCCATGAATGTAAACCACCAGGGGGCGCTGTTGAACGGTGTCGCCCACCGGTGTGTAAATGTCCATAGTTAGTTGTAAATCGCTCATCAATAGATTCTGCCCAAGGGATTTCAATACCTCTAGCACAATCTGAATGTATTCCGAGCGCGAAGCTTTATCGACAATCTTACTGGAATAGTACCCCTGCGCTACTTTGTAAACTACCTCTTCCCGATTAACCTCGTTAAATATGGGTTTCAGATACCGGGGAGCTAAAACAGGTTTTGGAAATTTGGGTTCCAAATAGAAAATTATTTCACGTTGCCAACGCGGCTTTATAACTATCTCCCCTCGTTCTCCTATCTCTATTTTCCCTTTTAAACGTTCTGTATCTCTCCCTGCAAATGAAAAAAGCACTTTGCCAAAGCGTGTTTTCACTTGAAATGGAATTTCCTCTGCAACAGCCTTATCGATTTGTACATAAACTCCATGAATGTTTTTCCCAATTTCGTGAAATTTTAGAGCTAAACCAAGATCATGTGAAATATACCATCGGTTGATGTTGATTCGTGATAAATCCTCAACCGAACCGCACGAGGAAAATAGTAAAAGGATTAGAAAATAAGCAGCAACGTTTAAAAACTTGCTCTTAACTAACGATAATTGAAAAATCATGGCTTTAGGAAAAAGGTTCAATGTTCTAATTGCCAAAAATAACAAAGCCCTCCGAAAAAAACAGCTAACGGGTAAAAAAAGCATAGCTAAGATATTCCATTGACAATGCGAAATGCTTACTTTTGCAGAAAACAGAATCTTCTATGTTGTGGCGAATTTTATTGGTGATTTTTCTAACAGCCCTGATTTACTTCACTATTTTGGCCATTCAGGATGTTTACCGCACAGGTAAAAACCGATGGTTGATTCCGCTTATTTTTCTCACCCTTGGCATTGGAGCCATTATTTATTTTCTTACCAAGCAAAAGGGAGATAACGAAAACACAATAAATTTCTAATCACAGGGAGAATCGGGGAATTGGATTGAGAGTTGGGGGTTGAATAAGGTAAACGTTTTGCGATGAAATGGTGATACCCCAAACGTTCGAATTGCTTCTCGGTGAGCTTTGGTAGGATATCCCTTGTTTTTCTCCCATCCGTACATTGGAAATTCGGCCGCTATGGTTTCCATAAATTCATCGCGATAGGTTTTGGCCAGAATGGAAGCAGCCGCAATACTCTGGTAGGTTGAATCGCCCTTAACTATGGTTTGGAACGGAGTATTTTGCCAAGGCTTAAAACGGTTCCCGTCGACTAGAATAAATTCTGGTTTAAGATTAAGCTGATCTAAGGCTTTGTGCATCACCAGAATTGAGGCGTTGAGAATATTTATTCTATCAATGGTTTGATTGTCAACAAAGGCCACAGCAAAATCGATAGAGTTCTCCTCAATAAATTTTCGCAGTGTGTTTCGCTGCATCGCAGTGAGCTTTTTTGAATCGTTGAGCAAGGGGTGAAAAAAATCGGTTGCTAAAATCACAGCCGCTCCTACCACAGGTCCGGCCAAACATCCTCTACCGGCTTCGTCGCATCCGGCTTCGGGATAAATGCTGGAGTATGTTTTGTGCAAGCGATTTCTTTGCATCCAACAATGGAAGTGTAGATTTTCTGATGTAAGTGTATTTTACTATATTTTTCAGCTCAGCAGCAATTATTTATTGGAGGTTACTTTTAATCGAACAACATCTTTTGTAACTTCTCCGTTGTTGACTAGGGTTTGAAAATCCTCCTCACTAATGGTGATTGTTTTGGTCTTATTGGGAGTGAACTCAAAAGTGTAAGCAAGCCAATTGTTTATAATAATTTCATAGCCACCATATTTGGCATACTTATAACGTCGCAAGTCGGAAACTGTTTTTTCATTTATGACAATATCTACATAACTGACAGGCCCCCTTAGCTTTTTCTCTTTGGCGGTTTGTCCTTGCTCTTCCATGGCCTTTTTGGCCTCAATTTCCTTCAGAACTCGTTTATCTTCAGGAGCTTGATCTGGGTCTACCATATTCATCTCTTTTTCAAGTCGTTCTTTTTCTGCTTCATCGTCTAAAAGAAAGTAGGGGTTTTTAGCTTTTTCTGCCTCAATCAATGCCTTGCTTTTCAATACTAGGATTGAATTTCGGTAATTATCGGGGCGATATATATAATAGTAATTTTCACGGGTATAGGCTTCGGTTTTATATTGAAGCGGTTCTATCTTTCTACAGCCTTTGGGTGTTTGTCTACAAGAGACTTCCTGAACCTCTTTTGTCTGAAGGTCGATTTGTTTAAAACGATTGCGATAAATATCCGTATTAACATAAAAATATCGCCCACTTGGATCGAATGTACTGTTGTATAATTCCAACCTTTTATCCTCAAGGCGCAGGGTTAAAACCTCTTCCCAAGAGTACAGTTTGTAAATTGCCAAATAGGTAAACGAAGCCTTTTCGGCCCTAAATGTAGCTGCTAAATAGTTATCGTATTCATCGACCATAATTTCTAGAACCGCACTTCGCTGATGCCCTGGGCCTTTCAATCGTTTCTCAAACCTATAACCTTCGATTTTTTCTTCTCGTTCGGTTTTTTGTTGGGCATACAATCCTGTTCCCAGAATGAGAAGCGCCAAGGATATTGCCAGCTTATTGAGTGTAATTTTCATGTAAATAATGTTATTCATCGAGTTTTTGGAGTAGGGTTGTTATGCTTACACGGTGATTAAGAATGTCTAACAATTGATTAACATTGACTCTTTCTTGCTGCATTGTATCACGATCGCGAAGCGTAACGGTGTTATCTTCCAGCGTTTGATGATCTACAGTTATACAATAAGGTGTACCAATAGCATCCTGGCGGCGATAGCGGCGTCCAATACTGTCTTTATCTTCGTACTCACAGGCAAATGAGTATTTCAGTTCTTTAAAAATTTGCTGAGCCTTTTCAGGCAAACCGTCTTTCTTAACTAAAGGTAGAACGGCAACTTTTATTGGTGCCAAGGCGGGTGGAATCTGCAGAACAACCCTGGTTTCGGTTTTTCCCTCGCTGGCAACCTCTTCTTCCTTATAGGCTGCAGAGAGAATTAACAAAAACATTCTGTCTAAGCCTATTGAAGTCTCGATAACATAGGGAACATAACTAGTATTGGTATCGTTGTCGAAATATTGCAGCTTTTTACCTGAATATTCCTGGTGCTGCTTTAAATCAAAATCGGTGCGCGAATGAATTCCTTCTACCTCTTTAAAACCGATGGGGAAATTAAATTCAATGTCGGTGGCAGCTGTCGCATAGTGAGCCAGTTTCTCGTGATCGTGGAAACGATACTTAGATGGGTCTATGCCGAGGTTTTTATGCCATTTCATTCGAAGGGTTTTCCAATACTCGAACCAATGGTTTTCTTCTCCGGGTTTAATAAAGAATTGCATTTCCATTTGCTCAAATTCCCGCATTCGAAAAATAAATTGCCGTGCAACTATTTCGTTTCTAAACGCTTTGCCAACCTGGGCTATACCGAATGGTATCCGCATTCGTCCGGTTTTTAGTACATTAAGATAATTAACAAAGATGCCCTGGGCTGTTTCTGGCCGAAGGTATATGGTAGAGGACTCGTCGCTGACTGATCCGAGTTTAGTTTCAAACATCAGATTGAATTGCCGAACATCGGTCCAATTTCTGGTGCCACTAACCGGACAAGCGATTTCTAAATCTTCGATGAGTTTTTTAAATCCGTGTAGATCGTTGTTGTTTTGAATTTCAGCTAACCGAGCTTTAATAGTATTTATCTGGCTCCGATATTCTATTACTTTCGAATTTGTGTTTACGAATTGTTCGTAATTGAATGCTTCACCAAATCGCTTACGAGCTTTCTCAATTTCTTTTTCTATTTTGCTTTCGATTTTCTGAATGTGTTCTTCTACAAGCGCATCGGCACGATACCGTTTTTTGGAGTCTTTATTATCAATTAAAGGATCGTTAAAGGCACTAACATGGCCTGAGGCTTTCCATACCGTGGGGTGCATAAAAATAGCAGCATCAATCCCAACGATATTATCGTGAAGCATGGTCATGGCTTTCCACCAATATTCCCTTATGTTGAACTTCAGGGCTGCGCCGTTTTGTCCATAGTCATAAACTGCACTTAATCCATCGTATATTTCGCTTGAGGGAAAAACAAATCCGTACTCTTTAGCGTGGGCAATAATTTTTTTAAACAATTCCTCTTGCATTCTCCTGCTGTTTTTAATTAAGGATACAAAAATAAGAGAAATTATTGGGTTATAGCAATCCAATAATGGCAAATAACATTTTATTAGTGAAATTAGGCCCTATAATGGTAATCGTTTTATGTTTTCAAGCATCTTTTGCAATTTGCTTCGGTAATCATCCCAATCGATTATCGGTTGTCGTGCAACACCAGATTCTACAGCAGCTTTAGCAACTGCTGCCGAAACACGTTCAATCAACCGAGGATCAACGGGTTTGGGGATAAAATAGTTACGTCCGAATTCTAGGTTATCTAAACCATAGGCCTCACAAACTTCTGCAGGCACTGGATCTTTAGCCAATTCAGCCAACGCTTTACAGGCGGCTATCTTCATTTCTTCATTAATAGTAGTGGCTCGCACATCGAGTGCACCACGGAAGATAAACGGAAAGCCCAAAACGTTATTGATTTGATTTGGAAAATCGGAACGACCTGTTGCCATAAAAAGATCATTCCTTGCCTGATGTGCGGCATCCCATGATATCTCGGGAACTGGGTTGGCTAATGCAAATATTATAGGGTTAGGTGCCATGCTTTTAACCATCTCGGGTGAAAGTTGATTAGCAACAGAGAGCCCTAAAAACATATCGGCACCTTTTATTGCATCGGCCAATGTGGGATAATTTTTTTCGCTAGCCATTTCCTGTTTTTCCGGAGTAAGATCGGTACGTGCTTTATGAATACACCCTTTACTGTCGAAAACAACCATGTTTTCACGTTTTACCCCAAGGTATTGATACATTCGGAGGCAACTGGTGGCCGAGGCTCCGGCTCCATTAACCACCAAGCGGATGTCGGAAAGTTTTTTTCCGGCAAGCTCAGCCGCATTAAGCAATCCAGCTCCAGAAATGATGGCAGTTCCATGCTGATCGTCGTGCATGATAGGGATTTGTAATTCTTCCTTGAGTCGGCGTTCTATGTAGAAACATTCGGGGGCCTTAATATCTTCAAGGTTGATTCCCCCAAAACTGGGTGATATGGCTTTTATGATTTGTACTAGTTTCTCCGGATCCTTTTCATCGATCTCAATATCGAAAACATCGATATCGGCAAAAACCTTAAAGAGCAGCCCTTTACCCTCCATTACGGGTTTTGATGCTTTGGCCCCAATATCTCCAAGCCCAAGAACGGCGGTTCCGTTGGAAATAACTGCCACAAGATTAGCCGCGGCAGTGTAGCGATAAATATCGTCGGGATTTTTTTGTATCTCGAGACATGGCTCTGCAACACCTGGGGAATATGCCAAGGTTAAGTGGTATTGTTTAAAATAGGGTTTGGTAGGGACTATCTGTATTTTCCCCGGACGTCCGCTGCTATGATACTCGAGTGCTTCTTGTTTGAGATTGGTTGCCATATTCGAATTATTTTATCGGTGAATTTTTTAATATATCACATTTACCACTCCCTGTTTCTGATATTTTTTGCCGGAAATGGTATAATTAGAGCGCCAGATGTAGGCCCCTAAGGGTACCAACACACCTTGGTATTTCCCGTTCCATCCTTGATCAACATGGTTGGATATAAAAAGACGATGCGCTTTTTTATCAAAAATTTCTAAAGAATATGTGTCGGGATAAAAACGTTTTACAACCGGACGAAAAACTTCGTCGAATCCATCACCATCGGGGATAAAGGCGTTAGGCCAAATCAAATCTTCATCGGTATTAATACAACGCTGGTTGCTTATCCAGGTTAATGTGTCGTTGGAACCAACTATCCAAAAACAAATGGAAGAAACGCTTATAGCCGCATTATAAAATTGATGATAATGTTGCGTTTGCCCTGAAAGTTGCGCAATAACTCTATCGTAACCATCGTTCAAAAATACCGTGTAGTTTAAGTTTGGATATCCTTCGGGCTCATTCCAGCTCAGGTAAACACCGTTTGGACGTTCGATCATATTTAACCCTATGGCTTGAACGCGATGTGGATTAAGGTAGATCGAATCGCAAATATCCTTAACGGCTACGGAAAAACTGCCTGTGAGATTTTTTACCGGGATTGTGAAACTTACAGACTGAGTTGCCAAGGCAACTTCTTGCTGAAAATTATACACTTCGGTATCGGTTGAAAAATAGTTTAAAATGACAGACCTACGGTCGCGTGAAGGGGAGCTGTAAACTTCCACCTCAAAATTCAGCCCCTTATTCTCAATGCGACGCAAACCAACATGCGTATCAATTTGCATAATATCCGGAATTACCATTATCGACATCGAGGTGGAACTATTGCTGTTCCAACGAGCACGCACATAAATACGGTTCTCAACACCTGGAACAACGGGAACTGAAGCAATGGATTCGGGCATTGGCGATCGAAAGAAAATGCCGGAATTTGTTTCACAAATCATTTCGTAAGTGGCATTTTCCCATCCAACATAATTTGTGCGTTGAAAATGTTGTTTTTGGTGGCATATTTCATATTGCCCTAATGCAAGAGTTATGTAGGTATGGGGTGAAGCAAGTCCGGAAATAGTATCACCGACACTCATGGCAGCCACAGAATAGAACCACCGTTCGGACGAAAGATCTACATTGTTATCGTACCAAACCCAAGGCGAGGTTACATAAACAGTATCCAACGGGAGATATGCAAAATCGATGGTTCTTTTTCTATAGATTACAAACTTTTTAATGGCATCAGCATTTTCAACACTCCAGCCAATACACACCTTATTATCGAACGTCATAGAAACAGAATCAATTCGGGGAATTGGCAGTGTTTGCGCTTGTGTATGCGAAATTGCAGTAAAAAATAGCATTATCACTATAAAGATTCTCCAGCTACTGTTATTAGTCATATTAAATTAATTTTCAACATATTAGCGAAATGATGGCATGATAGTATACTTATAAAAAGATAATGGGGAACCTGATAGTACACATTGCAGAACTTGTCAAGTTAACAAATTTACGCAAATCAATGCGAAAAAACCAACAAAAAAGAATTTTTTCAAATACAATCCTTAACTTTGAGTTAGGATTTAGTAGAAAACGTTAGAGCATGATAATTGTAGCCGATAGTGGTGGAACAAAGACAATTTGGTATTATTCATCGCGGGAAAAAAGTGGTACAGTGATTACCTCAGGACTTCATCCATCGGCGCTTGCTTCCTTTACACCCTCGGATCTGGAAGCCATTATGCCCATGATGGCCGCCAGTGGGCGTCTTTATTTCTACGGTAGCGGATGCTTAAATCCCGAACCGCAATCGGCGGTTTTACGATGGTTAAAACAACATTTTCCACTGTTTGAAATAGAAGTACATTCCGACCTTATTGGCACAGCCATAGCACTGCACGGGGAAAATAGCGGAATAGTGTGTATTTTAGGAACCGGATCTTCCTTAGCCATTTGGAATGGCAATCAATTGGTTATTCCGGTACCATCGTTAGGATGGATGGTTGGAGACCCGGGTAGTGGAGTCGATATTGCCCGACGATTTTTCCTTAATTGGTATGGAGGCAAGTTTCCCAAAGAAATCAATCAGGAATTGGAAAAAAAAGCCACCTTTCCTCCTGCTCCGGAGTTTATCCAAAAAATTTATTCCTCTGCACATCCGGCCAAGGAAATAGCCTCCTACTGCACAGAAATCTCACAACTAATACATTACGATTCCGTTAGAAGACTTATTCAATATTCCTTTCACGACTTTTTCGACCATTACGACTCAGTGTTACGACAGCACGCCACACTTCCGCTAGCTTTCTCAGGAGGAATTGCCCATGCCTTCAAGCCCATCCTATCGGCAGTGGCTAAATCTCGAGGTTTTGAAATCTTCTCCGTGGTTGAAAATCCGGTACGGCAACTGGCGTTAATGTACTTTTCCTATTATTCAAGAAATTTGGATTGATCGTTAATCAAAAATTAACTATTATTTGTTTCAAAAATTTTGATACCCTCCTTTCTAATTTTATAATTTTATAACTAAGAACCCAAGAACAAAACCAATCAAATCAATCAAAACTATAAAGTTCAAACCATGAAATTCAGCAGCCTTAAACAACAACTTTTGGTAACTATACTCGGAATGTCAGCTCTGATTTTTGGTATAACCATACTTGCCATAACCATAATCAACCAAAAAACAGCCATTGAAACTACCAAAAGCTTAACCAACAGCCGACTAAAAGAAATGTCAATGCAAATATTGTGGCATTTTGAAAAACCCCTCGAAACCGTAAGAAATCTTCGCAACAGTTTTATTGGCTTAAGGGAAAAAAGCAACAAAAATCGGGAATACTATAAAGCGTTAATTCAAAATGCTTTTATAGGAAATTCGGATTATTTAGCTGTTTGGACAATGTGGGAATCAAATGCTTTGGATGGTAATGATAAAGATTATATATTACACAAAGAGTATAGTGAAAATGGTCGATTTAGCTATTCCTGCTATAGCAACAATGGGGAAATATTAGAGGAACTGGATAACTCTGAAAATGACTACAATGAAAATTATTATCGTATTCCTTTCGATACTGGCAAAGAGGTTGTGTTAGAACCCTATTTTTATTCCTATCTAGAGGACAATTCCAATCCATTTTTTGAAACAAGCGTGGCTATTCCTATAATCTATAAAGGCGAACGTTTAGGGGTAATGGGAATTGATTTAGATTTAAAAAAACTTTCGGAAATTATCTCTCATTTTAAAGTTACTCCAGGCAGTTGGAGTATCCTAATTTCAAATTCGGGATTAATTGCAGCCCATCAAGACACCTCATATCTATCAAAAATTCATTGAAACATTGGATTTTATTGACCAAAATGTTCTAAATGCAATACAAAATGACCAACCATTATTTTTTGAAGCCTATTCCAAAAAGTTGCAAACCACATACTATGTAGCCATTGAGCCATTAAAGGTTGGTTCATCTTTATGGGGTTTATGCACCATTATTCCGGAAAAGGAAGCTCTTTCGGCTGTTAATAAACTCATGGCTAACGGACTAATCTTAGGATTTGTAGGGTTACTATTGTTAAGTGTTGTGATTTTCTACCAATCGAATCAAATTATCCATCCCATCCAAAACACCATAGCTTTTTCCAAAACCGTAGCTCGTGGCGATTTAACTCGCAATATTGAAGAAGACCGTGTAGATGAAATAGGAAGTTTGCAACGGTCGTTAAACCTGATGGTTTCCAAACTCAATGAAATAATAAAAGAAATTAGCAATGCCGTTGATTGTATGCAAAGTAGCTCGGGAGATTTAAGTTCTTCGTCGCAACAGATTTCCCAACAAGCAAACGCACAAGCTGCATCTCTCGAAGAAATAAGCAGCACCCTAGAAGAACTGCTTTCCGGCATTGCACAAAACACCGACAATGCAGCAGAAGCCAATGCGATTTCAAGTAGAATCAACGATAATCTTGCCAAAGTATCGGCTGCATCGGAAGATAGTCTTAACTCTGTGAAAGAGATTACCGAAAAAATAAAAATTATAACCGATATTGCCTTTCAAACCAACATTCTGGCCTTAAATGCTGCTGTTGAGGCAGCCCGTGTAGGAGAACACGGTAAAGGATTTGCCGTTGTAGCATTCGAAGTTCGTAAGTTAGCAGAGCGTAGTCGCAAAGCCGCCGATGAAATAGTTTTTCTTGCCTCTAAAAGCTTACAGGCCACTGAAAATTCAGCACTGTATTTGAATCAGCTAATTCCTGAAATTCAGAAAACTTCCCAGCTAGTTCAGGAAATTAGCGCAGCAAGTAAAGAGCAGCACATGAGTTCTGAACAAATTGGCAAATCGCTCACCTTGCTTAATAATGTTGCCCAGCAAAATGCAGCAGCAAGCGAAGAGTTAGCTACCAATGCCGAAGAGTTGAACGCACTATCTGATCAACTCAAAGATTTAGTACATATTTTCCGGGTTGACTAAAGTAAGACCTACAAAAATAGGTTACTCTTCCGAATCGTCGAGCATTTTCTGTATTCTCTCTTCGGTTTGAGCAATCTCCTTCTTACACTCCGAAATAAGTTGAACTGCTCGCTGAATCTTATCCTGGAGCAAGTCAATATCTACCGGGTTAGATTCAACAAAAGCTATTATTTGTTCAATTTCCTCAACTTTCTCCTTGTAGGTTAACTGCTTCTTTGCCATGACAAAAGGTCTAAAATTTCTTAATACCGATAATCTCTTTCACTTCACTCACGGTTTGGGAGGCTATGGCGCGCGCTTTCTCTGCTCCCTGACGGGCCACATTCCGAATATAACTGTCGTTGGAGGATAGCTCTTTCATTCGTTCGTAAATTGGCTGTGTGAATTTGATGATATCTTCAGCCAGTTGTTTTTTGAGTTCTCCGTAACGGATAGTGCAATTGGCGTATGATTCACGAAAATATTCCAGGGTAGAGGGTTCAGAAACTACTTCCATAATAGTAAACAAGTTCTGAATTGGTTCCGAAACCGGAGAATTAGGCGTTACCGGCCCCGAATCGGTTACTGCCCGCATAACTTTTTTACGGATTACCTCGGGCTCGTCGGCAAGGAAAATTCCATTCCCCTCCGATTTGCCCATTTTACCGCTTCCATCCAAGCCTGGAATTTTTATCAATTGCCGTCCAAAATTAAAGGCCTCCGGTTCTTTAAAATATTCAACACGATACATATTGTTGAATCTACGGGCAAAGGTGCGAGTCATTTCCAGATGCTGTTCCTGGTCTTTACCAACAGGAACTTTAGCCGCATGATGAATAAGAATATCGGCAGCCATTAATACCGGATAGGTGAGTAGTCCGGCATTCACGTTGTTTGGGTTTTGACGAACTTTGTCCTTGAAGCTTGTGGTTCGGTTCAGTTCCCCAACATAGGCATTCATGTTTAGCAATGTGTAAAGCTCTAAAATTTCGGGGACATCGCTCTGAATATAAATCACGGCTTTTTCCGGGTCAAGGCCGGAAGCCAAATATTCAATCAAGGTCTGCCTTACGTTGCCATGCAGGTCTTCGGGAGTTGGGTGGGTTGTAAGTGAATGAATATCGGCTATAAAAAACAAACACTCGTTGGTATTCTGCATTTTTACAAAATTCACCATGGCTCCAAAATAATTTCCCAGGTGAAGTCTTCCGGTGGGACGAATCCCGCTAACTACTCTTTCCATAAACTTTCTTCTAAATTATTGGCCTTGCCACAACTAGCTTTGATACTGCAAATATACCCTTTTTTGAGCAATAGCCTATGCCTAAAAAAAAAAGCACGATTCTTGTGTACCGTGCCTCAATCTGCTCAAAAATATCTTAATTGAAGGTTAACGTTAGTCCAACCGTAAAATTATTGAGCTCCGGTCCCTCCGACTTTTTGAACAACGGGTTTAATGCATAGTTTGCAAAAATTCCAAAGTCTCCATAACCGGCACGTACGGACAATCCATACATAATGGGGTTTAAGTGATAATCCTGGCGAAAAATTGTTTTATGCTTCTCTTCATTTTTAAGTTTTATTTTGGATGATAATTTAAAGCCACCATATCCTCCTATACCACACCAAAATACATCATCCCCAATCTTAACCTGTCCTTCGACTAATAATGGCACTTGAATAGACCATACATTCAACTGATTTTTAGTCCATTTGTTGATGGTGTCTATGGTATAGGTAATTACCGGTTGTGAATTGTCTAAAAGGTAGGATGAGTTATCAAAGCGATAGTGGTTCCAGGTCATTCCCAATCCGGAAACCAACCCAACTCGTTTACTAAATGGGATCTCAAACTGAAATAAATTTAAGGCAAATTCATAGGACTTGTTTTCGTTTAATTCCATAAATTTGGCTGTATCTGGCAAAGAAAAATTAAGATTGCCATAGCTTAATAAATTAATTCCATAATTTAGGGAACTGTAATGCCCCTCAAAATCCGATTTTTTCTTGCGGTTTTTCTTTGCATCAAAATTATCATCATCCGCCGCTTTCTTATCTTCTAAGTCAAAATTGTAGCGCTTTTTACGTTCCTTTGCTTGCTTGTCTTCTAAGATAAGAATTTCAGTATTCCCTAACTTCAAACGAGTTGTGTCGGTATCTTTTATCACAATGCTCGATTTGGAGGGATCGTTCGAAACCTGTATCTCAACCTCTTTGTTGTCGAGTTTACGCTTGAGGGTTTCGTTAATGATTAGGTTTTCTCCCGAATCGGTTTTAATTGTGTCTTTAGTCTCTTGGCCAACAACCATTGAACTAAAAAAAACTAATGCAATACTTACGTTAAATGTTTTCATAATATTGATTATTTGAGTTTTATTTTCAGACGAAAAAAGGGTGCGAAAAGTTACACACTGGTGTTATTTTTTTCGTTCAATGGCGAAAACAGGAGTTTCTATGGAGAAATAGATTATTTCCTTATTTTCGTTTCTACGGGTTTCTATTTTCAACGATTGCTTAAGTGCGGTTTTCCCAAACGTTTTTTGAGCGTAGTTTGTAACAAACGCCCCCACCCGTTGTAGTAATTTTACATCGGTTGGCGCAGTTTCTGTTTCGTTGGGTTGCAACTCTATATCGTCTTCGGGGTCTAAAACCAACGCATAAGAAAAATCGACCGGTTTTTGTTGGCGAACCAACTCAAAATCAGAGGTATTATAGAGAGAATCAAGGTATGGTTTTATAATTTGAATTGGTGAAATTTTTTGATAGCTTATATGGTTCGGCCGTTTAATTTGGTTAAGAGGAATTGCTTCCTTGATATGGGTAACGGAAATAGATTGAGCAACCTGAGTTGTAGTGTTAGATTCTTCCGTAACGGTGAGTTGAACACGGTCCTCCGCTGATGGCGTGGGATTTTGTGATATAAAGTTGAACAATCCTATTAAAAACGCTACCATAGCTGCCGCCAGAGAATAGGAAGCAACTCTAAATGCAGCTACCTTAAAATGTTTTAACCTTACTTTATTACCGTAAGTAATTGAAGAGTCGGGAATAAGTTTTGTGTTTAAAAAATCGTAGTCGAATCTGGGATTTTGTTGTAACCATTGGTGGAATTTGTGTTTTTCCTCCATAGATAAATCGCCCTCCATCAACGCAATGGCAAACCATGGCGCATTATCGGCATTTACCGGTTCGTTTTTAAAATCGGGCAATCGATATAATGAGGCTTTTTCGCAAACTATTTTTTCCGGTGTAAGTTTAGCTTTTAATAGTTTCTCACATTCAGCTTTAACATGTGGGTTGGATTCGATCCATTTTTGCAGTTTTGGTTGCATTTCAGAGGGATAATCGCCCTCAAGCAAACTGATAATTAGCTCATCGGCGTTTTCTGTAGTTAATTCAAGAGAAGAAATATCCTTTTTTAGATAGGAAAAATCTGGTGATGAAATATCGTTCGTTGCGGAAACAGAAAGCTTCGGAAAAACCTCGAATTCCTCCTGTAAATCGGGATTTTTTTTCAAAAAGGCTTTTAGCTCGGCAATTTCTTGCTGAGAGAGTTTTCTGTCGTAAAAATCGACAAAATAGATTGGATAATTTTCTCGGTTAATCCGCGACATATTAAATTACATTTTCCGGGGTTCCGATATAATTTTTGAGAAACATGCGGGCTCTATAGATATAAACCTTTACCTGCGATTCGTTGAGGCCGGTAATTTCGCCAATTTCTTCGTAAGAATATCCTTCATAATCGCGTAGCATAAGCACCATTTGCTGGGTTTCGGGAAGTTTTTTAACTGCCTGGTGCAAAATCTCCTGCAAATCGCTGTATCCTTCGGAATGAAACGTGGCCTGCGGTGGTAATTGCTCTCGGGCATCCATCCTTTTGGATTTCCGCAAATGGTCGATCATGGTATGGTACGCTGTGGTAAAAAGGTACGATTTTGCCCTGGCTCCATCAATTTCCGACTTGTTTTTCCACATTTTCGCAAAACTCTCCTGAACGATATCTTGTGCATCATCGCTATTGCGAAGATTTTTTACAATAAATCGAAACAAGTTGTCGGCATACTTATCAACGCATTGATTGTATTCTTCAATGGTCATCGGAATAACTTTTTTGTGTGTGACGTTTAAAGCCTATTTTTGTTACATCGTTAGTACAAAAAAACGTAAATTACTCTGTCAGCAATTTACGTTCGTTAAGCACGCCCAGAATGGTTTTAATCGGTGTTCAGAATCAAAGGTAGCCCATTCTTGCCACTGCCAATTACCACAATTTTGGAATTTCCCGACTCAGATAGCTTAATTGTGGCCTCAATTCCACGCATTTTTAGTAGTTTATCGGAAAGGCTGTTGCTAATAATGTTATTAGCCGTTGCTTCTCCTTCGGCCTGAATTTTTTTTCGTAGTGCTTCGCTACGCTCTTTTTCAAGAATAAACTGATAAGCCAAAGCTTCTTGTTCCTGTTTTAATTTGTTTTCAATTGCCATGCGAATGTCGTTGGGCAATTTTATAGACCGTATGAGCAACGCTCGCATGTCAACATGATTCTGACGAAGTTTTACATCGGCCTCGTTAATGATGGTGTATTCCACTTCGCTTCGCTTGGTGGAGTAAATTTCCTCGGCGGTGTATCGTCCGGCTACCTGCCGCACCACACTACGTATCTCCGGAATTACCAAAAGCTCGATATAATTAACTCCAAACTGTTGGTGAAGAAAAGGTATTTTGTTGTAAACCGGATTAAACCGCACCGATACGTCTATGATAATTGAAAGTCCGTTTCTGTCGAGCACATCCATGGTTTCTTCCGTGGTTTGTTCTTTCACATCATAAACAATAAAGTCGTTCCACGGCGCAACCATATGAAACCCGGGCATAAAAATGTTTATGGTATCCAACCCTGTGCTAAACTGGCGAAAAATAATAGCCCGCTCTCCCGGGTTAATTTTATAAAACATACTACTGCCAAAAACAATTAAAATTACAATGGTGGCAATAATTGAAATGAGTAACACTTGATAATTTTTCATCGCAGTAAAAATTTTGGGGTTAATTATTTAATGCCGGGAAAATCGGATGAGTATTTGATAACTCCTACTGGAGCAATGCTCATAACAGGCCCAGTGGAATGATGTATAACTTCAGAAGCAAACGAACCTATGAAAATATCTATCAGCTCAGGGTGCATGTGGGTGGTAATGATGGTTAGTCCCTCATTCTTTTGGTAGAAGTCTATTATAGTTTCTTTTCTCGATTTTTCAATATTTATCAACGAAAATCTACACCCCACACCACGTTCCTCAATAAACCGCTCCACAGTTTCTGCCTGACGATTGAGGTATGAAAGAATCTGTTGGTCGGTTGTTGAAACAAATGAAACTATATGAATAGCCGAACCTAACATATTTGCCATCCTAACGGCTAATGGTACCTTTTCTCTTGTTTCTTTCGAAAGATCGAGCGGGAGAATAATTTCACCAAAATCGTCTGTCTCACAGTCAACCTTAACGGTAATAACCGGAATTGTAGATTCGGTGACTACCCTTAACGCATTACTTCCAATAATTTTCTTCTTAATGTTGTTGGCAGCGCTTGTACCCATAACAATACAATCCGCATTAACCTCAACGGCTATGGCTAAAATTGTATCGCATAATTTCCCCGATTCAATCACTGTTGAAAAATTTTCAGGTTCAGCACCCTCCAACTGCCCAAGCATTCGAAGTTTTTCGTGAATTTTTTCAAGATAAAGACTTTTCTCTTCGTAAGAAAACAAATTCCACGGAGCACTGTGTTCACGCACTACATGCAAGGCGATAATTTTAATGTTCCCGGCTTTCGACAAAGCAATTGCCTGTCTAAGACCTGATATTGACTGATCCGAAAAATCTATCGGCACTAAAATTTTAAAAAACTTTGAACTCATATCCTTAATGGTTTATTTAGTTAAATTCCTGGTATTGTTAAGTATCGAAGGTGTTGGCGCTGCCCTATGGATTGTGTTCTATAAATTTGGCTACATTCGGCTAGCAATCAAAAATTTTTCATTAGATTTGGACGTTAATTCCACAAAACTACAAAAATATGCAACAAATACAACAATCCGAATTGATTTTAAACCCCGACGGAAGTATCTATCACCTTAAACTTCGGCCAGAAGATGTAGCTGAATACATAATCCTGGTAGGCGACCAGGATAGAGTTCCCGTAGTTTCTCAATTTTTCGACACCGTAGAGGTTCAGAAACAAAACCGAGAATTCCGAACGCATACCGGAATTTATAAAGGACGAAGAATATCGGCCATCTCCACCGGTATCGGGACCGACAATATCGACATTGTAGTTAATGAACTGGATGCCCTGGTTAATTTCGACCTTGAGCAAAGAGTTCCCAAAAGCACACACAAAACACTAAATTTTATTCGCATCGGGACTAGCGGGGCTCTTCAAAAAGATATCCTTGTAGACACTCCAGTAGCCTCTATGATTGGTTGCGGATTCGATGGATTACTAAATTTTTATGCCGATAGAAACAAGGTTTCTAATCTTGAATTGGAGAAAGCGTTTGTGGAACACATGAACTATTCGCCAATATTGGCCAGGCCTTACTTTGTTGATGCCTCCCCTCATTTACTTGAAAAAATAGCTTTCGACATGATACAAGGCATCACCATTTCAGCTCCCGGATTTTACGGCCCACAGGGCAGAGTTCTCCGGCTCCCGATTCTCGACAGTGAGGTTAACAAAAAAATAGAGGCCTTCTCCTTTGAAGGAAAAAGAATTACAAACTACGAAATGGAATGCAGTGCCATTTACGGATTGTCAAAACTCCTGGGACACAACGCATTAACAATCTGTAATATTGTAGCAAATCGCCAACGCGGAGAATTCAGCAAAGACTACAAGCCCCATATAATAACCACCATTCAGAAAGTGCTGGATCGCATTGTAACGTTATAGATTGAATAAAATCAGAACCTTATCGAAACAAAAGTGTTTTTACGATAATCTGGAGTTCGTATGAAAAGGGAGACGGAAAACAGATCGATCCTACTGCAAATAGTACTTCTGCTCACCATGACAGCAACCATTTTCCTGCTGTTACCTGGCGAGAGAATATTCCGTCACGATTACAAAATCGGGGCCCCATGGACCGATGAAAACCTTATAGCACCATTTAGCTTTCCAATTTATAAGTCGGAAATACAACTTCAACATGAACTCGATAGCCTAAAAAAGAACAATCCCTTATTCTTCATTCTCGATACCGTAAAAATCGAAAAAGATGTCTCACAGCTTAGAGAACAACTTAGACGGACCATAGCTTTTGCCAAAAAGCAATACCCTGAAGAGATTCCCCCAATAGCTGAAACTTGTATCGAACGGGCTCTCATAAAATACAAAGAGTATCTCTATAACGGAATTCTCGATACAGCTATAAGCCGCTCAAGAAATAATCAAGTTGTGATGGTGGTTCATAACAACGAGGCTACAGAATATCTTGCCAGCGAACTTCCGGAAAAGAAATTTGGAACTGTCCGGTTCAAGAGAATTTTACAATCCGAATGTCCGGAAGGAAACTGGCAAGAAACAATAACTCGCCTCATAGACAAGAAATATACTCAAATTTCATCCTTGGTATTCGACTCCACCTTTACTTCCCTCCATCTTCAAAAGCAACAAAACGAATTATCTCTTACCCGCGGTTTGGTACAGGAAGGACAAAGAATTATCAGTCGTGGCGATGTGGTTACCGAGAAAGAATTTCTACTGCTTGAATCGTTACGAAAAGAATATAAAGCCCGCGGTAGAGACAAACCGGCCCAACTCTGGGCCTTGTCCGGGCGGCTGTTAATGTCGTTCATAGCCGCTTCATTATTACTTTCCCTGATGATTTATTTTCGTAAGGGTTTAAACCAGTTTAACCCTAAGACAGTGCTTATCGTACTGCTAGCAATGATATCCTTTACTGTTACCTACTTTTCATCCCAGAGCAAAAGTATTGATATCTACCTCATACCCTTTGCCATTATACCCATTGTAATACGAATATTTTTCGATACCCGCTTTGCCATATACATTTTTTCGGCATTGATTATTATTACCGGCCTCATCCTACCAAACGCCTACGAGTTTATTTTCATGCAATTCATCGCAGGGATCGTAGCTGTTTTCTCCCTTCGCTCCATGATCCGACGCTCGCAGTTTTCAAACGCCGCTATCAATGTGTTTTTTGCCTACTCGCTGGTATATGTAGCGTTTACACTTATGCAAGAGGGCGATATCAACAAAATAGAATGGATGAAATTCGTATGGTTTGCCGGCAATGCAATGTTAATTTTATGGAGTTATCCGCTTTTATATCTGTTTGAAAAATCGTTTGGGTTTATGTCGGATATCACGCTTATGGAGCTATCCGACACCAGCAACCCACTTCTCAGAAAATTGAGCGAACTTGCCCCTGGCACCTTTCAACACTCTTTACAGGTATCGAATCTTGCAGAAAGTGTGATTCGGAAAATCGGAGGGAATCCCCTACTAGTGTATGTGGGAGCGCTCTATCACGATATTGGAAAACTTTACTCACCAAACTATTTTATTGAAAATCAGGCTCAAGGCGCAAATCCACATCAAAATTTATCGTTCGATGCCAGTGCACAAATAATTATATCTCATGTTGAAAAAGGAGTTGAACTTGCCAAACAGCACAAACTCCCCCAGCCCATTATTGACTTTATTCAAACCCATCACGGCAATGGAATAGTACATTATTTCTACCGTTCCTATCTAAATTCAACTCCGGAGCAGAAAATCGATCCCAAACTTTTCCAATACAAAGGCCCCCTACCCCAATCAAAGGAAACAGCAGTATTGATGATAGCCGACGCTATAGAGGCTGCAAGCCGAAGCCTCAGGAACTATAGCAATAAAAATATAGAAGCCTTGGTGGACAAAATCATCGATGGAATACTAAAAACTAACCAACTTCGAAACAGCGATCTTAGTTTAAGAGATATTGAAGAAGCCCGAAGAATTTTTAAAGAGAAATTGAAAAATATCTACCACACTCGTATTGAATATCCCGACTTCCCCCCCCCTGAAGAACCGGTAGAACAAGAATAAAACCCAACATTTTTCTCCTCTTTACCCAAAACAGAAAGCCTTGACCCGGGCGGGCAAGGCAATCTGAAACCAACCAGAAACCAGACATTTGGGAGTAAAAACTCCTTTCTTCTTTTGGCAAGAGAATTATGCCACGCTTTTTGAAGTAATACAAAAATATAACTAACCCTGAGCCGTTTCAAGTCGACTTTACATATGCTCGGTTGTTAACTACAAACGGTGCTAAAAACTATACCAGCGGTGATATTTTGGGAATAAACGTTCAAAAATAACCCAAATCCGGAATGCGTGAAATGATTTTGTTATCACAAAGTTAAAACAAAATTTATTAACCCTTTGTGTTGATTTTATAATTCTTATAAAGTATCCAACCTACCAAAAACTTCATTCCACATTAACTGCTTTTGCCAACTATAGATCCTGGCAGGAGTGGGTAGATAGGTAAAAACAATTCCTTTTAATGTACAGAAATCTTTAACAGATTCCACCTGTTTTCGAATTGAGGGTATATCGTTAAAGGTTTTACGAGTAAAATAAACTCGTTTCAAGTTATGCAAACTGTGTAACAGGCTAAAAATATCGTACCATTGATATACATGGCTATCAATAAAAGCATCGTTGTAGTTATTTTCTGTCCCCTCCGGAACAGAAACTGCAAAAATTAAATCGACAAATGCGATTTTGTGTCGATAGCAAAACTCCAGCTTTTGTTCCTTAGAACCACCTCGAAGGTCGATATCTTCACCCTTAGCCAAAGGTAGTAATTTCCAAAGATGATTATGCGGCCTGGAATAATAATAATTGGCCGAATTTTGAGCAGCTTCGGGATTAAATGTTCCCAAGATTAATGTCTCGGTATTAAGATCAACCCTTTCATTCAAAAACCGATGATATACGATAGGCATTGAAAAAACGCTTTTCAAAAAAAATTAAACCTTTTTCCACACACGTGCAAAAACAACTTCACAATAATTTCTGGGTTGAATTTTAATACCTTTGAGTATCTCATTTTCTGTAATTACAGCCGCCCAATGCTCTGGTAAGTTTTCTCCAAAACATTGTGCAGTTCCTTTGTGACAATAGAGCAAAATTGTAAAAGTATCCGGTGGCGTAATAATTTCAAAAGTATCCGGAGAATGTAGCGTTTTAGCAATAATTTCTCCCTCGAACGGGTGGGTTAACATCAGGTTAAAATCGGTGGCATAACCCAAACTCACCGTTTCCCAATCTCCTAAAAAACTATCGGTATCGAACTTATTTAATTGTTTGCTGTAATTACCGCGATGGGTCAACTGAATTTGGCCGTCCAAAATCATAATCTTTCGACGAATACCGGGCAGTGAAGTAAACGTTGATTCCGAAATTTCAATGGTGGCTGTACTTATGCGAAACTGAAAATTACGCTGTTGATACGTTGCTCCTTCGGGATAAATATAAATCTCGGTCGTTGAGCCTCCATGCCAATCTGATGTTTTATTTGCAGGAAAAATTTTCATGACAGAAAAAACTTAATACTCGCAAAACTAATCGAAATTTAGCAATGGAGAAACTATTGGTTTGAAACAACACTTAAAAGCCTTCACAAATTCATCACAACCCAATGGTTACATTAGAGAATTAAATTATATGCCGGTAGCACAAAATAAGTCTCTTGCTTTTTTGAATTTGAATAAATTTAGTTACCTTTGCGGTCCCGAATTCTACAGATAATCAATTATCTGTCGTGTGATGGGAAACCGTCCTAGAGAGCGGTTTTGAGTAACACAACTTAATTAATTTAATTATGAAAACATTCGATTTGTCGTTGAAAAAACGTACCAAAACTGGTAAAAGTGCGGCTAAAAAACTACGGGCCGAAGAGAAAGTATTATGCGAGATTTATGGCAACGGCCGTAACATTCATTGCTATGGCGATTATGTTCCTTTTCAGAAAGCCATTTACACTCCCGATGTGTACTTGTTCAATCTTAACATTGAAGGCGAAAAGTTACAGGCTGTTATTCAGGAAGTTCAATTTCATCCTGTAACCGACCGCCTATTACATGTTGATTTTATTGAAGTTGACAAGAAAAAACCCGTAAAAGTAAGCCTTCCTGTAGAACTCACAGGCTCATCGGTTGGTGTAATGCGAGGTGGAAAACTGCGTCAACTAAAACGTAAACTTACCGTAGAAGGTATAGTTAACGATCTTCCTGAAACTATCAAAATCGATATCAGTAAGCTTGATGTTGGCCATAGCTTAAAGGTTGCTGATCTTTCCATGGAAGGAATTAATTTCCTGGACCCAAAACAAACCGTGATTGTGAACATTGGTGCCAGCCGTGCAACACAAAAGGCCGAGTAATTTTCAATCAGAGATTATCCACATCTCACAAATAGTCTCCTTCATGGATTTGCCAAATTCCGTGGAGGAGATTTGCTATTGTGGCTTTGTTAAGTCTAATATCACAAATATCTCCACAACCGTGTGTAATAAAGGCTAAGTAGATGTAATCTGGAACCCCACTCACATTTTACAGTGTTTATAAAGATTTTTTTGAATGAAATATCTGATTGTCGGGTTAGGAAATATAGGTGCAGAATATCAGCATACACGCCATAATGTGGGTTTTGATATTTTGGATATGTACGTAGCCAAAGCGGGTTTAGTGTTTCAACCAGCCCGATACAGCGATGTATGTACCCTTAGAATAAAGGGCAGAAATGTACTTTTGGTTAAACCAACAACATACATGAATCTCAGTGGGAAAGCAGTAAGATACTGGCTTCAGGCAGAAAAAATAGAGATCCAAAACCTATTGGTTATTACCGACGATATTGCCTTACCACTGGGAAAAATCAGGCTTCGAATGAAAGGATCCGATGCAGGACATAACGGACTAAAACACATTGTGGAAACACTTGGAAAGGAGAATTTTTCGCGTTTGCGTTTTGGAATTGGGAATAATTATCCCAAAGGTTTTCAGGTTGACTACGTTTTGGGTAAATGGAGTGAGGAGGAATGGAAAACTATTGTTCCACGATTCGAAGTAGCCTGTTCGGCTATCGAAAATTTTGTTCTGATGGGTATTGAACATACTATGAACCATTTTAATAACCGGTAAAACCTCTATAAATATGAAAGGACTTTACACTATCGTATTACTAATTCTATCGAATACATTTATGACCTTTGCCTGGTACGGGCATCTGAAGTTTAATCAATTCAGTTGGACTCAAAAATTAGGTCTATTTTCCATCATCCTTATCAGTTGGTTTATTGCTCTTTTTGAATATATGTTTCAGGTTCCGGCCAATCGAATCGGCTACCAAGGATATGGTGGTCCCTTCTCCTTAGTGGAGTTGAAAGTGTTGCAAGAAGTAATTACGCTGGTAGTTTTTTCGATTTTTACTTTGCTGGTTTTCAAAAATGAAGAAATCCGAAGCAATCACCTAATTGGCTTTGCCTTTCTAGTGTTGGCCGTATACTTTATATTCAAAAAATAGAGAGCTGTTTCTCTTAACTCCACTCAAACTGTTCAGAAACGAAACGGAAGCTTTGCGAGCTCCCGTTTTTTTATCATAGGTTAAAAAAGTCGATTAATTCTTTCATATTTTGTGCACGAGCAGCCATCTCCTCGGCATTAGTAGCCAGTTCTTCAGAGGCTGATGCATTCTGTTGTGTAACCTGTGAAAGCTGCTGAATAGACGAATTAACCTGCTCTGCCCCTTTAGCCTGCTCCATAGAAGCGGCACTTATTTCCTGAATCAACATGCTTGATTTCTCAATTTCAGGAACCAACAGGCGCATTTTCTCTTCGGTCTGCCCTGCAATTACCTTTGCCTTCTTGGATAGTTCATCAATTTCAACAGCAGCAATCTGGCTACGTTCTGCAAGTTTTCGAACCTCGGCGGCCACCACAGCAAAACCTTTTCCGTATTCTCCGGCCCGGGCTGCCTCTACCGCAGCATTCAATGCCAAGATATTGGTTTGGCGTGCTATTTCGTTTATGAATCCAATCTTATCGGCAATATCGTTCATGGCTCGGGCAGAAACAGCGGCCGACTCGGCACTCTCTATAACTTCCCTGGTTACTCTTTGAGTAATCTTTTCGGCCTCGCGAGCATTGAGGGTGTTGTGCTGTATGTTGGAGGTGATCTGTTCCATGGTTGCCGAAACCTCCTCAGCGTTCGAGGCCTGCTCTGACGCTCCCTGTGATATATTTTGACTAGACGAACTAAGATAATTACTCGCGGTGGATATGCTTTCGGCTGTGGCTTGTATTTCCGAAATAATTTCCCGTAGTTTGTGTTGCATCTCCACAAAAGAAATCTGCACCTTTCCTATTTCATCATTGGTGGGCGCACATTCCGAGTTGATATAAAGATCTCCTTGTGAAATTTTTTCAGCTAGTATGGCTAAATCCGACAATGGCTTTATAAAGCGCGAAACATATCTTATAAGCAGTAATATCGACACAACAATTAATACCAGACCTATTGCTATCTGATTGTACATTAGCCGATTAGCATAGTCATGAATAATCGTTAAAGGAATTGCCATTCTAATTTGCCAGAAATCAGCTGATTTTCCAACTTTAAACGGCACATAAACAATCAAATCCCGCTCTGTTTGTTCAATAAAATGCTGCCCATTTTTTATCCGCTGTATGATGTTTGACCCCATGCGACTATCTTCTTCGGATACGGATTTGTTAATCAAGTCAGGTCTTTGATTATAAGCAACAAATATTCCATTGTTGGAGAGAATGGACAAACGATATTGACCCTTAAAAAAATTAGCCTCGGTGACCATTTTTTGCATAAAATCGATAGGATAATCGATCCCAGTAACACCCAAAAATTTACCTTCATTAATAATGGGAGTCATAAACGATACCATTAATACATCTTTCCCTTGAACAGGATAAATAATAGGTTCGGTTACATATTCGTTCATTCGTTTCTTGGGTTCCCAATACCAAGGAGCTCTTTCGGGATTTTCGTAATCGATCAGAACCTCTCGCGCAGCTCTCCCATTACTCATTTTGGTTAAATAAGTTAAAAACCTTCCGGTAGCATCATGAGCAGGGGTATTCACATATTTGGCATCTTCTCCATCGAAAGCGTTTGGTTCAAATGCCAATGTAAATCCCAGAAAATCGGAGCTCGAAAACAAAATTTTTTCTCCCATCAACTGAGCTGCCTCACGAGTTATTCGCAGTGGGGAAACACTATTCCCAACAGCTGAAAGGGCTTCAGCCATGGCACGAGATGCGAGCATGGCTTTTTCCATTTCTGATTGTACCTTTAAGGCCATTTCTCCGGCAAGAGCATTAACTTCGGTTTCGGACGACAACAAGGCCTCTTTCCGGATTTGCTGTGTGCTAAAAAGAATAATGAGAGAGGCCAGCAAAAACATGCCTATTCCTACAATAATGGCCATTTTTCTCGATAGTGGAACAAAAGCGATTGGTTTCATATTATGTGGTTTTATTTATTAAATTAAAAAGATACTCCTACAACTAAAAATACGTTTCTATTTTCCGGATGAAAAACCAGCGATGCATTCAACGGAATTTCGAAGGTTTCTGTAACCTTGATATTCCTTACTACTTTTGTTCCCACATTAACAAACCCCGGATTTTCGGCATAGTAACCTTTATCGATGGTAGCTCCGGCAAACAGTTGTATATCGATATCTCCAGACTTAAATGGATAGGCAACCTCAAGGTAGGTAGAGTAACGATTTTTGAGTTCGTCGTCCCGGTCGGCGCCATAGAAAAACGTACTGGCGGTAAATTTAAACGGGGCCTTTTCAAATGGTAGCTGATACGTTACGTAGGCTTCCACTAAGTGCGAAGTTGTGGTTTTCTTCCAGATAGAGTAATCGTTCCGGATTGTGTCTATGGCCGGATTGAAATAATCGTTTATTCCTAAGGAAAGGTTTTTCCAGGTGTAGGAAAAAAATACATCTACCTCCGAATAATCTTTGGATGCAGCATAACTGCCCCATACCATGAGATTTAAACCTTTCCATCCCCAAGAGATCCACGGTTGAATATTAGGAGCGTCGCTAAACTCTAGTCCCCTCCAAATGTATCGGCTATAAAGATCAACACCAAAACTTACGGGGTCTGACTCTTTATTAACCTCTGATTCTTGGGCATTACCAAACGAGAGAAGTATCCCAAATGCCATTACAAAAATTCGCTTTTTCATAATAACCGATTTTGAATTAGATGAATTCAAGCTGCAAATGCAACTTTATTATTTATTAAATATAAATTAAAATATTCAATTGGTGTCATAAAATTTAATCTTTTTCTTGGTCTGTTGTTCAATATTTTTTCTATGCATT
>CALJOM010000004.1 GCA_937981765.1 uncultured Bacteroidales bacterium | reverse complement strand
TAACACGTTATGGGTAGATAAAAACCTGCGTTATCACGGACTTTTGCAAGCCTATTCCCGTACCAACCGAATATTAAACAGTGTAAAAACACACGGCAATATTATATGCTTTCGCAATCTGGAAAAAGCCACCAACGATGCAATTGCCCTCTTTGGTAATAAAGAGGCAACTGGAATTGTCCTATTGCGACCGTATCAGGATTATTATAATGGTTATCACGATAGCCAGAAAGATATAAAGGGATATAAAACACTTATAGAAGAATTAAAAGAAAAGTTTCCGGTGAATCAACCCATAAAAAGTGAAGAGGCAAAGAAAGAATTTATCAAACTCTATGGTCAAATACTTCGAGCTCAAAACATTCTTTCAACATTTGATGAATTTAAGGGCAATGAAATACTAAGTGAAAGGGAAATTCAGGACTATCATAGTATCTACATTGATTTATATCAAGAGTTCCGAAAAACAGAGGAACCAGAGAAGAAAATAATAAACGATGACCTCATTTTTGAAATGGAACTTATCAAACAGGTAGAAATCAATATTGATTATATTTTAAAGCTTGTCAAAGAATACCACAAATCGCCCGATAAAAATCGTGAGATTCTTACCCAAATTGAAAAAGCTATCAATGCAACTATTAAGCTGAGAAATAAAAAAGAACTTATCGAATCCTTTATTCAATCACTGGATGCCAATTCAAACATCGAAGAAGAGTGGCAAAAATATGTGAACCAAAAAAAGATTGAGGAGCTTGATAAGATTATTGAAGAAGAAAATTTGAATCCAGAAAAAACGTATAAGTTTATAAAAGATTCGTTTTCCAAAGGAGCTATGGATGAAACCGGTACTGCTTTAGCAGATATATTGCCCCCCATATCGCGTTTTTCCCCAACAGGAGAACGCTCTCAAAAACGCGAAAACGTTCTGAATAAATTAAAGCACTTCTTTGAACGGTTTTTTGATATTTCCAACCATAAATTTAGTGAATTGGAAGAATGAGAAGAGAGATCGAACAGGCCTTGTTTAAGGCATGGCGTTGAAATGACCTGAGTAGTTGGCACCCTGCTTACCGGGTTGCTGAAGGAAGAAATCTTTGCTCTGCTAAACACACAACTGTGGCCACCCTCCATCGCTTGTACCCCGTCACTCGCAATTTACAATTCAGCTGATTTTACTTTTTTAACCTTTTTAATGGAGCAGCCAATTTTTATAACAGAGCTACATTATCAAACAACAGAGTCAGGAAAAACGTTTTACCAACTCACATCTTTCACAACGCAAACAAAACCGCCGCATCTAAACCGCTTCCGTATAGCGCCTGATAGCCTTTTAATAAATAAAAAACAATTTTTGCACCCTTGTTGCCACCGTAAAAAAATGCCGCCTAAGTGGCAAAACATTAAGGCAAATTTTAAAAAGATAACTAACTAAAGAATCGCTGAACACCCCCAGGGTGACAAAAAACTAACCCTATAGACAAGAACTCTCTTTAAAAAACGAGGCATAACCCAAAAGTCATACGGGTAGCAAATCGTTAATTTCCAAAAAATGACAAAAATTAACGTTTATTTCTAGCTAGGATTATTGGTTTAACAACCATATTAACCTCAAGTTGTACAAAACAAAAAGGGTATATAGACCCTGTTAGTGTTAATGTAGATACCGAATAAGATGATGGAAGTTGTACCTATGAATGTCGTGTACTATTTGGGTATAATAATGCAACGGCCGATTCATTATTGGCATACGCTGCTGTTTCATTGATAACGATTATACAGTAGTAGATTCTACGGCCACGTCTGTTTATTGGACGGATGCGTCAAATTAAAGTCAAGATGGTTCTGTTGACTGAATTAAAAAATTTAGATGGTGTTAAAAATAAAGTATACTCCAACTGTGTTAAAGAGCAAAACGGTTTTGAGCAATCGACAGGAACTGCAAATTTTACTGCAACTAGTTGTTTAGCGTACCAATTAACGTGGTAAATTAATTTTAAGATGTGCAATAAAAGAAATTTTAGATTGTTCTGTTTTTTAATATCCTGAATAGGAGTGAAAACCACCCCATAACATTTAGCTGTTGCCCGGAAATAAATTATCGTGTAACTTTACATCACGAGGGCTACAATTCCCTAAAAACACCATGAAGATAACTCTCCAGCATCATCAGGGATCTCCCTGGTTTATAAGCCCAGACAATCGTGTAATGGCTAAGGGTCTTTTTTTCGACCCTGAAGGCCACCTAATTCAAGGGCAAAAACTAACAGAATATTTTAACGTAATCGATAAAACCCTTTTAGCTCAAAGAGTAAAAACAGCCAATGGCATTTTCTCTGTAATCGTAAAAACCGGAGATAATGAATACACTTTGGCCTGCGACAGAATTCGCTTCTTTCCTCTATTCTATTCAACCCATGCTATTTCCGACCGGGCTTCAAATATCTCCAGCACCATCAACCCCCAAATTATTCCCATTTTTCTGGCTACCGGATTTACACCACAAAACCACACCCTTCTGGAAAAGGTGTATCAGGTTCAAGCCGGCGAAATTGTAACTATTAACGGATCGTCTGTTGATTCATTTTTCTACCACACCTACACCGCGGAAAAGTTTCCCGCAATTTCATATCAGGAGGCCAAAGAGCAACTATCGTTTCAGTTTGAAAAAACCATTCAACGGTTAATAAAACAACTCGATATTCGCCAGGTGGTCCTTTCGCTAAGCGGAGGATTCGATTCCAGGTATCTATTAGCCGGACTTAAACAAAATGGATACACAAACGTTGTATGTTTCAGCTTTGGACGAAACCCAAACCCAGAACAGAAGATCTCAGAAAAAGTAGCCAAAACCCTCGGTTATCCATGGCATTTTATAGAACACACTCCCCAAATCTGCCAAAACTATCTTCAGGAGAAACTCTTTCAGGATTACTACCACTTTTCAGCCAACCACACAGCCTCGTTTTTTCTGATGTATTTCTTTGCCTTGCGATATTTGAAACAAAATCACCTGATTGACGATAATGCCGTTTTTCTTACTGGCTATTCGGGCGATTTGCTCGGAGGAAGTCAACTCTTCCCGGCAATGCAAAAGGCCGATATGGATTATTTTAGTCAATACCTCTACGGAAAGATGTACTCCCTGAAACGTTTGCCCCAAACGTTGAAAGAGCAAGAAATATCCCGCCTTAAGCAGATGCTTGCACAAAGGCCGTTTACTAATTACACCGTAGCTGAAGATATTTTGCTGAAAGAAAAGGTTGTGAAACTGGTAATTAACTCGGCCAACATATTTTGTTACTTTGGACATCAAACCCTTTTTCCGCTGTTCGACCATGATTTAATGGACTTTTGCGTTCAACTACCGTTTGAATATCGACTCTTTAAAAAACTCTACAACCATGTTTTGAAAGAAAACTATTTTATCCCCATGGGAATATATTTCGAACAGGAACTGCAACCAACGCCCACAGAAGTACACATTCAAATTTGGAAAGAAAAACTGAAAAACCACCTACCTTACCTTATACGAAAACGATTCATCAACAAAAACGATATTATGAACTACCAGCTTTTTACCCGCGATATGATTCGGGAGATGAAATCGGTCGACTATTCCGGACACAACTATAACTCTATTGTAGCCCAGTGGTATGTTTATAAACTACAGAACCCATAGCCGAATTTAAAAACACCCGTTTCACCGCCGCGCAATTTTTGATTACCTTTGTAAAAATCCATCGCCATGCTCACCCAATACGAAATTGAACAATTCATAAACATTTACATAACCAAACGCCCCCAAAGTCTTTTAACGGAAGACCTGATACAATATCACGAACCACTTACACAAGCCGTAACAGGAAAAAACGTTTTGGTTATTGGGGGAGCAGGCACCATTGGTTCGTGGTATATCAAGGCTCTGTTGAAATATAAGGTCGGCAAGTTGGTTGTGGTTGATATCAACGAAAACGGGTTGACCGAACTGGTACGGGATCTGCGTAGTTCTCTCGATTACAACATCCCAGAAGAATTCATAACCTATCCGGTTAATTTTTCTGACGCTGTATTTGAAAAAATCCTTCAACATCACGGACCTTTCCATATAGTTGCCAATTTTGCCGCCCACAAACACGTGCGCAGCGAAAAAGACGTTTTTTCCATCGAGGCAATGATAGAAAACAATGTGTTTCGTACCCACAAACTGATACAGCAAATAGCTCAAACATCTGTGGAGCATTTCTTTTGCGTGTCGACCGACAAAGCCGCCAATCCGGTAAACATTATGGGGGCAAGCAAAAAACTTATGGAAGAACTGCTGATGGCCTATTCGACACAATTACCAATAACCACTGCCCGTTTTGCCAACGTGGCATTCTCCAACGGCAGCCTTCCGGCCGGTTGGCTCGAACGTTTATCCAAACGTCAGCCATGGTCATCGCCGCGAAATGTTAAGCGCTTTTTTGTGTCGCCCAAAGAATCGGGGCAACTTTGCCTCATTGCCTCCATTCTTGGAAAACCCGGCGACATTTTTTTCCCAAAACTCGACCCTATTCGCGATATGATACCGTTCAACAAAATCGCGTTCGACCTGCTTTACTACATGGGACTCCAACCCGATGTTTGCCATTCGGAGATTGATGCAAAACTGAAAGCTCAGCAACTTGAACCCAACTCACCAACCTATCCCATCTACCTTTTCGACTCCGACACCTCCGGTGAAAAACCCTACGAAGAATTCTTTACCGAAAATGAGAATATCGATTATTCAAGGTTTCACGCCTTGGGAGTTATTCAGAACTTCACCCCCAAATCGCTCAACCAAATTGAAAAAATCATTACCGAACTTAGAAACCTTTTTCAACGGGCCACCGTTACTAAGGAAGAAATTGTGGAAACTTTAAAAATTTATCTGCCCCATTTCTCCCATATCGAAACAGGAAAAGGTCTCGATTCTAAAATGTAGCTGTATGTACCGATTTATAAAACGATTGTTCGACATTGTGGTTTCTTTTACAGCCCTGCTAATTCTAAGCCCTTTGCTGCTGCCGGTAATGATAATTTTGCTACTTACGGGCGAACACTACGTGTTTTATCTTCAACCTCGAATTGGATACAAAAACCGGCAGTTCAACATAATAAAATTTGCCACCATGCTTAAAAACAGCCCTAAAATGGGAACAGGAAGTATCACCGTTAAAAACGACCCGCGCGTGTTACCCTTTGGCAAATTTTTACGAAAAACCAAAATCAACGAAATTCCGCAATTGTGGAATATATTGCGTGGCGATATGTCGTTTGTTGGCCCACGTCCACTGATGGAAGAAGATTTTTATCGATACCCGAAACATGTTCAGCAAAAAATTTATGATGTTACTCCGGGCCTTACCGGTGTTGGGTCGGTAGTTTTTCGCGACGAAGAAGAATTGCTGGGAAATTACCCGGGACGTGAAGTGGAAGCCTACGAAAAACTTTTTGCTCCGTATAAAGGTGAATTGGAGCTATGGTACCAACAACACATGTCGCTGTGGATGGATTTGAAAATCATTATATCCACGGCCTTGGTTGTGTTTTTCCCAAAATCAAAAATACCGGAACGTTGGTTTAGTAATGCCCCTCATTTTCAGATTAAGCCTTTGGAGTAATTTTGACAAAACCCCTTTTACTCCCCACCAATGATTTGACATATTGGCTCAATGTGCTTAAATTTGCGCAAAAGCAATCTCACACGGCCGCAACTTTAATTGTTTACCCTTAATTGGATCGTTCGATGTACGCCTTTGCCCTACTTTTCTCCGCCTTTAGTACGGCTTTTATTTTAACCCATTTAGTTATTCCGGTAATTATACAACTTGCTTGTAACAAAGGACTGGTAGCTAAACCCAACGAAAGGTCTTCACACCGAGGAACAATTCCCAATCTCGGAGGGTTAGGCATTTTTATGGGCATCATTCTATCGTTTATGCTCTATTCCAATGTTTCCCAATTCCCCAGCCTACAATACTTCCTTTTTGCCATCATTTTGATATTCTTCATCGGGATGAAAGATGATGTTTCGGCCATTGCCGCCGGAACTAAGTTTTTAGGACTAACACTTGCTGTCGCTATTCCTGTGATTTTGGGAAATG
Organism: uncultured Bacteroidales bacterium; assembly: GCA_937981765.1. Lineage (GTDB taxonomy): Bacteria > Bacteroidota > Bacteroidia > Bacteroidales > Salinivirgaceae > JAAYQU01. The sequence goes on along the minus strand of CALJOM010000004.1, from coordinate 163,082 downwards.
TAAAAATTACTTCGTTTCATGGAATCTTTGGAATTACCCACTTAGAACCATTAGTTAGCATTCTGTTCTCCATTTTCGTATTCCTGGTAATCATTAATGCCTTTAACCTTATTGACGGAATTAACGGATTGTGCGGAACTCTTACCATAACCTCGCTATTAGCCTTTGGAATCTGGTTTTGGTTTGATAGCTCCACTTCATCGTTTCAGCTTTTAATACTTATTGCCGCAGTTATTGGAAGTGTTAGTGCATTTCTGCGGTACAACTACACTCCGGCGAAAATTTTTATGGGCGATACCGGTTCGCTTATGCTGGGTTTTATTGTGGCATTTTGCGCCGTTCTTTTTATTGAACACGGAACAGAATACCAAGAACCCGTGAAATTAATTCTTTCTCCGGTAGTGGCGGTAGGCTTTGTTGCCATTCCGTTGGCCGATATGTTCAAAGTTTTTCTTATTCGCATCTATCGTAAACAAAACCCCTTTAAAGCTGACAAACGCCACGTGCATCACATTATGGTGGATCTAGGGTTGTCGCATACCCAAGCAACGCTACTGCTTACTCTGGCACAAATAATTATTATGTTACTCTCATTGGTGCTACAACATGCCAGAGCTAAAGTGTTTGCTGCCGCCATATTTATTATAGCCCTTTTTATTGTAGCCATTCCAAACGTTATCAGCCATTTTCTTAGGGGTTTGAAACAAAACACCTTGCTGCAATGACCCGCACTCGCTTGTTATCCATCTCCACTGGGATAGTACTCTTTTATTCATTTGTCGCTTTTGGACAAGCTCCTTACAACACACTAATAAACAACCCTTATCAAAACATAGACCGACACCTTTACCAACGCAGAACAAACTATCACACTTCAATTAAGCCCTATTTAGCAAGCCAATCCGACACCATTGTTTCACAAGACACCCTCTATACTAAAATTTTTTCCAACAAGTTCCTCTATTGGGCATTTAATAAACATTTCATCACCGTTGAAACACAAGAAATCCATTTCACCATAGACCCTGTTGTTCACGGACAAATTGGGAAAAACTCCCAACACGACGATATCTCATGGATAAACACAAGGGGCGTTCAGATAAAAGCCGACCGAAAAAATCTGGCGGTTGAAACAATATTTGTAGAAAACCAATCGGTATTTAACGATTTCCGCTCTGATAAAATTCGCCAACTTACACAAATGGTTGTACCAGGACAAGGAATGGCCAAACAGTTTAAAAACTATCCCAACGGATACGACTACTATTTTTCTGAAGCCTACGTATCTTACTCCCCATCAAAACATTTTAACTTTCAGCTTGGTACGGGCAAAAATTTTTGGGGCGACGGATATCGCTCCCTCCTCCTTAGCGACAATGCTTTCAGCTACCCTTACTTTAAAATCACAACCGATGTTTGGCGTATAAAATACGTTAATCTTTGGGCACAATTTCAGCATCTACGGGACAGGCTTCCCGACATAGCCGCTAACACCAAGAAGTGGGGCTCTTTTCAGCTTCTCAGCTATAATGTTACCTCCTGGCTTAACCTTTCACTCTTTGAGGCAGTAATATGGCCCAACCGCGATACTATCGGACACCGTGGATTTGATTTTCACTATGCCAACCCAGTAATTTACCTTCGGCCTGTGGAGTGGTCGGTAGGTTCTCCCGACAACATGCTGGTTGGCGCTGCCGCTAAAATTACCCCGCTAAAAAACACTTCACTCTACGGACAACTTGTATTAGACGAATTTAAGCTCGACGAACTGCGCAACCAAAACGGATGGTTCGCCAACAAATGGGCTATTCAGGCAGGCTTAAAATCCTACGATCTCTTTACCCTTAAAAATCTCGATTTTCAGGCAGAAATCAATCTGGCACGCCCGTTTATGTATGCACACACCAATCCGGTTACCAACTATGCGCATTTTAATCAACCACTGGCACACCCGTTGGGATCCAATTTCGCCGAGCTGGTAACCATTGTCAGGTATAACTATAATCGCTTTTTCTTTGAATTAAAAAACACTTACGCCCGCCATGGCGCCGATACTGCTAACCTGAATTACGGCAACGACCTTTTCCTCCCCTACAGCACCTTCGCTATAGAATACAACAATCGCTTTTTCCAGGCCAAGGAAGTAAAACTCCAAAATACGCAAATAACATTATCGTGGCTTATTAATCCCAGCTACAATTTAAACATTTACGCAGCTTATTTATTGCGTTCGGTAACCGAAACCGAAATAAAAAACCAACAAAACCTTATTCTTTTCGGACTGAGAACTTCAATCTTCAACCATTACTGGGATTTTTAAGAGGAAAATGTACTCTGCTTCATTAAACAAAAAAACTACACCTCACCCTTGCAAGCTCAGGTAAGGTTCTGAATTCTGGCTCTCTGGCGGAGTACCAAATTCTACTTACCTATCCGATTGAGTATCCCAGTGGTTGAATAGCCTTCAACTAATTCAATAGTCTCAACTCTTCCGCCATGCTGCGTTACAATGTCATATCCTACAATTTCTTCGGGTTTGTAGTCGCTTCCCTTCACCAGAACATCAGGAACAATGGCTTTGATAAGATTGTAGGGAGTATCCTCGTCGAACAAGATTACGGCGTCAACAAAGCGCAACGAAGCAAGCACCACGGCACGTGCAGTCTCCCCCTGAACCGGTCGCGACGGGCCTTTTAATCTTCGAACCGACGCATCGGTGTTTAACCCAATTATCAGGTGCTTACCTAAATCGGCTGCCTTGGCCAAATACTCTACATGGCCTAGATGCAAAATGTCGAAGCAGCCGTTGCTGAAAACAATCGGTTCTCCCTTAAAACGCCATATTGCTAACAATGGCTTGATTGACTCAATGGTGTGAATTTTTGATTGAATTGTCTCAAACTGACTCATAAAACTGAATGTTTTTTTGTTGCTTGTTTGTTATTCAGGATTCACCTTTTTAGATACCCTAATACAGCAATGCTAATAATTCCACCCAATACCACAACCACAGTACTAATGCCATGGATAACCAGAGCAAAAAGTCGCGCCGTAGAGTCGTCAACTCCGAAAATCACTAAAGAAGCAATTACCATAAAATGATATGCACCTATCCCGCCCTGAACAGGGGCCAGCATAGCATAGCTCCCCATAATAAAAACAAGTAACAATTGAGTTATGCTTACCGAGTCCATCCCTAGTGGATAAAAGGACGGAAGCGTTGCAACCATTCCTAGAAAATACAGCGCCCAAATCAAAATTGAATATCCAATGTAGCGAAACGGTTGATTTAAGGTAAACAGAGAAAAAAGCCCCTCTTTAAAAGTCTTTATTTTGGTTACTACCTTTTCAACAACGCCTTTATAGGTTTTCGAATTTCGAGTAAGCAATAGTAGCGTAGCAACTCCCAAAATTGTCAAAAATGCCATTATCAAAATATTTCTTAACGAAAGTATTGCCCCTACACGATCGGAAATTGCAGGATTATCGTGTATAAAGCGCACGAAAAAATCACCTTGTAGATACACGCCTAAAAGCGTAATTATTAACATAATAACCATATCCACAATGCGTTCGGTGATAATTGTACCAAAGCCAACGGTAAACGGAATATCCTTATATTTTTTCAATACAGCAGCACGGCTAACCTCTCCCATGCGTGGCAAGGCATAGTTGGCCAAATATCCTATCATTACTGAGTGATAAAGAAGTGAGTTGCTTACTGGTCGGTTTATCGATTGAAACACAATTCTCCAACGGATTGCCCGGACTATATGGCTCAGTAAACTTATTGTGGCAGCAAGAAACAGCCATCCATAATCAATTTTTCGTGCTGCTTCCAAAAGCTCACCCCGGGGTTGGTCTTTATAAACCTTCCAGAATAAAAAAACTCCCAAACCAACAAAAAAAAGGAGCCTAGCGCTTTGCAGTAGCGTTTTTTTCAATTTATAGTAATTGATTGGTTAATGCATCGGGGAAAATAACCGTTGGGATGAATTTTTTGGCTTCCTCAAAGTCCATCATTGCGTAGGAGATAACTATTATTGTATCGCCAACCTGGGCTTTACGGGCTGCCGGTCCATTTAGGCAAATTACTCCGGAATTGCGTTCGCCTTTAATTACATAGGTGTCTAACCGCTCTCCATTGTTAAGGTTAACAACTTGAACTTTCTCGTTTTCAATAATGTTGGCAGCTTCCATAAGGGCTTCATCTATGGTGATGCTTCCAACGTAATGGAGGTTTGCCTCAGTTACGGTTACATGATGTATTTTTGACTTTACTACTTCAATGTACATAATCCAGGAATTTGGGCTACAAAAATAGCTAATTGAAAAATATGTTGTCAATAAGCCGCACATCTCCACAATAAACGGCTATGCACCCGATTATTTTACATTTTTCGTGCCAGTTGCGAATCGGCCTTAAAGTTTCAGCATTTACAATTTTAAAATACTCTACTTTCATGGTGCTGGATGTGTGAATCTGGTGAATTACCCATTGTTCCACCTCCTCCACGGTCATAGAGTGTTGAAGTTCAACCGCCGATTTAAGTGTTTTATAGATTACGGGCGCCATTGCACGCTGTTCTTGGGTAAGTCGCTCATTTCGCGAACTCATAGCTAGCCCGTCTTGCTCACGAACCGTGGGAACAGGAACAATTTCAATCGGATACTTTAATTCTTTGGTAATGGCGGTTATTATGGCCAATTGCTGAAAGTCTTTCTGTCCAAAATAGGCTTTGTGGGGTTGAACAATTTCGAAAAGTTTGGTAACCACCTGTGCTACACCGTTAAAATGCCCTGGCCGAAACTCTCCTTCCATGGTTGAAGCTAGCGGACCCAAGTTAAATTGACGGGTATCGGGCTCCGGATACATCTCTTTTTCATCGGGAGCGAACACAATGTTGCAGCCTATCTTTTCAAGCATTGCTAGATCCTCTGCTTCTTTTCGCGGATAAAACCGGAGATCGTCTTTGTTGTTAAATTGGGTTGGATTGACAAATATGCTTACCACCACAACATCGCACTCGGCTTGTGCTTGTCGGACTAAGGTTAGATGTCCATCATGTAATGCCCCCATAGTTGGCACAAATCCTATGATTAACCCTTTCGATTTCAGGGTTTGGATGTGTTGAGTGAGATTCTCTTTTTTTCTGAAAAGTTCCACTATTTTCTCTTTTTAGGCTTTTTGCTTTTTTTGTTTGACCTTTCTTTGAGTTTTAAAATTTTCGATTTTCCGCGCTTGGCTTGTTGGTTAAAGCCATGCCCTGCAACGTTGGTGTTAATATGGTCAAAGTCTGATTTGTTATGTTGGCTAAAATTTTCCACCATTTCAAAGTCAAGCTGTTTTTTCAACAGGTTAGCATTTACCACCTTTATCCGAACATTGTCGCCTAAACGGTACACTTTTCGGTTTCGTTGTCCAATAAGGCAATATTCGTCTTCGTCGAAAATGTAAAAATCGTCGTGCAGTGATTGCAAAGGAACCATTCCTTCACAGGCATTTCCTTCGAGTTCAACATACATGCCCCAATTGGTAACTCCGGAAATAATCCCGTCGAATTCCTCTCCAATCCTATCTTTAAGATATTCCACCTGCTTGTATTTTATACTTGCCCGTTCGGCCGACGTTGCCAACACTTCTCGTTCTGAACAATGTTTGCATTGGTCGTCTATATCTTTGAACGGTAAGGAGTTTTCTCCATTCATGTAACGGGTAAGAAGTCGATGAACCATCATGTCGGGATATCGACGTATGGGGCTTGTAAAATGAGTGTAGTGGCTGAAAGCCAATCCATAGTGGCCGATGTTTTTTGCCGAATACTCCGCTCTTGCCATAGCTCGAACAGCCAAGGTTTCAATAACATTTTGCCACGCCATTCCTTTGCTGTTGTCGAGTAGCGCGTTAATGGAACGTGAAAGCGATATGTTATCGCTAGTGTCTATTTCCTGCCCAAACCGTTGAATAAAACGGGCAAACCGTTCTATTTTGTCCTGATTTGGTTTATCGTGAACTCGGTAAACAAAAGTTTTTGGTTTTCCACCTTTGGAAAGGCGGTATATTTCTTCGGCAACATATCTGTTAGCAAGAAGCATAAACTCTTCGATAAGTTGATTGGCTTCCTTGTTCTCCTTAAGATAAACTCCCAAGGGATATCCATTTTCGTCGAGTCGGAATTTAACCTCGCTGCGGTCGAAGCTGATTGCACCTTTGGCATATCGTTGTTTGCGCAGTTTCTGAGCTATTTGATGGCATATGCCAAGTTCCTGGGCTAAATCTCCTCGACTGGATTCAAGTCGCTCCTGTGCTTCTTCGTAGGTAAACCTACGTTTGGAATTTATGATAGTGCGGCCTATCCAATGGTTTATAACTTGTCCATTTTCGTTCATCAAAAACACTACCGAGTAGGTTAACTTATCTTGCTTGGGTTGCAGTGAGCAAATGCCGTTGGATAAGCGTTCAGGTAACATCGGGACTACTCTGTCGACCAGATAAACACTTGTGGCACGGGCAAAGGCCTCTTTATCCAATTGCGAGCCTGGCTTAACATAGTGGGTTACATCGGCAATGTGAACGCCAATTTCCCACAAGCCATCGTCTTTTTTCTCAATGGAAATAGCATCGTCGAAGTCTTTGGCATCTTCCGGGTCAATAGTAAAGGTAAGTGTTTGGCGAAAATCTCGACGTCGGGCTATCTCCTCGTTTGTTATTTCTGCGGGAATAGCATTGGCCTCTTGTTCTACTTTTTGGGGGAACTCGTAGGGGAGATTAAACTCATGTAAAATGGCGTGCATCTCCACATTGTGTTCTCCCGGATTTCCCAAAACCTTTACGATTGTTCCAATAGGGTTGTGGGCATTGTCTGGCCATTCTTTAATTTTTACAACCACTTTCTGCCCATTTTTAGCTTTAGTTCGTACAACCTCCTCCTTTGGAATGAAAATATCTACCGGCAGCGTATTGTTATCTGAAACAAGAAAGGCAAAGTGTTGTGAAACTTCAAGTATACCCACAAACTCTTCGCGGGCCCGCTTAAGGATCTCCATAATTTCAACCTCCGGAGTCCGATGCTTATAGCCGGCATAAACATACGCACGAACACGGTCGTTGGGTAAGGCTTTGTTAAGGTTGGTATAGGGTACCGAGAACTCCTCACCTTCATCGGTAACTAATGTGGCAGGTCCACGACGGTTTATCTGAATTATCCCTTCAATTTGTCGTTCTTTAATTTTGACCACGTATTTTCCCCAATCTTCCTTAACTACCAATCCCGATTTTACCATGTTCTCCAGGATTTCTTCAAGTAGCGAATAGTAAACTTTATCCACAACTCCTATCGAGCGGGCTATTTGTTTTGGGTTAAAAGCTTTCCCGCTGTTATCAGTCAAAAAAGATAACACGTTTTGGTATAGATCGCCGGAGTTGAGCGATTTTTTTTTGTTTTTGCTGGATTTTGACATTCGTTAGATAAAAAGAATTAGTGTAAAAAACATGGAAATAAGGCCTACGGCATATCCAACAGAAATCTGACGCAGGGTGTGCTGCTCTAAATAAATTCGTGCTGAAAATACCACGCCGGAAAAAAATAGCGCCTGCATAAGAATAAGTTCCGTATTTCCTTTGTCGAAAGTAGGAATATACAAAAGCAAGGCTGTTATTCCGCCTAATCCTACAGCATGTAAAGAAATTTTAAGAATAAAATTAGCCGCAAGCGTTAAAACCGTAGCAATAAAAATACCAAGAACAAAGGCATTGAGCATTACCGGCGTATTTAGGTTTTGTAGCGTGTAGAAAGAAAAGAAATAGAATATTGCCATAACCAGCAATGGTATAAAGCGCTCAGCTCTCTCGTTTAATTCCAGACCTTTTATTTTTTTTCGGTAGATATATAGCGGAAACATTAACAGCGGCAATCCTATGGTGCTTGTAAAAACAATGATGTAGATTATGCGATGAACATCGTCGGAATAAAGGTCGAGGTATTGTGTAAAATTTAAAAGAACATATGTGCCCACCATAGGCATCCAAATAGGGTGAAACAAAATGGATAGGGCTTGCGCTAAATTTCTCATTCGGTTGGTAAAAGGGTGTTTCGTTAGATTTGTTTTCTTAGCCGGGCAACGGGTATGTTGAGTTGCTCCCGATACTTAGCCACGGTTCTGCGAGCTATGTTGTAACCTTTGTCACAAAGTATCTGGGTAAGTCTTTCGTCGGTAAGCGGGCGTCTTTTGTCTTCCCCCTCAATACATTCCTGCAATATTTTCTTGATTTCCCGCGTTGAAACCTCTTCGCCACTTTCGGTTGTCATCGACTCAGAAAAAAACGACTTTAACAATAAAATTCCAAATTCGGTTTGAACATATTTTGAATTGGCAACCCGAGATATGGTAGAGATGTCCAACCCAGTTATATCGGCTATATCTTTCAGAATCATGGGCCTTATTTTGCGCTCGTCGCCGGTAAGAAAATAATCTTTTTGATAATCGACTATTGCCTGCATAGTTCGGAGCAGAGTGTCCTGGCGTTGTTTAATGGCATCGATAAACCACTTGGCAGAATCTATTTTCTGTTTTACAAATATCAACGTGTCTTTGTCTCTGCTGGTTTTGTTTTTACCTTTAGCCGCATACTCTTCGAGCATTTCGGTATAGGCACGATTCAATCGTAGTTCCGGGACATTTTTAGAGTTAAGTGAAACTACGAGTTCGCCATCTGTATTTTCAACGGAAAAGTCGGGGATAATTGTGTGAAAATCTTTCTGTGAAGGATCGTTGAAAGCACTTCCGGGCTTGGGATTAAGATGCAATATTTCGTCGAGAGCCTCTTTAAGCTCTTCTTCGGAAATACCTATGCGGTGAATTATTTTGTCGTAATGTTTACGTGTAAATTCATTGAAATAGTGAGTAACTATTTTTAGGGCAATTTGCACTTCTTTTTTGGAGTGGTCGAGCCGTTTAAGCTGGAGCAAAAGGCATTCTTGTAAATCACGCGCTCCCACACCCGGCGGATCCAACTCCTGCACGATATGCAGTGCCTCTTCAAGCTCTTGCTCGGTAGTGCGAAGGTTTTGGGTAAAAACAAGATCGTCGGCTATGGCCGAAAGTTTTCTGCGTAAATACCCGTCTTCATCAATATTTCCAATTATGTATTCGGCAAGATTACGCTTCTGTTCAGATAAATTGCTTCTTAACCCAAGTTGATCAATTAAATATTCGTGAAAAGTTGTTCCTCCTGTATAGGTAATCTCGCGCTGCTCATCGTCTGGAGAATAATTGCTGGAGGCAAGCCGATAGATTGGAATGTCATCGTCGTTAGGTAATAAATCTTCCAGGCTAAATTCGTCGGAGTACTCGTCGTTAGCATCACTATTCTCTTCGGTCTCAAAATCCCCTTCAAAAGTTGGTTCATCCTCTCGGATATCGTATTCTTCGGAAACTTCTTCCAAGGCAGGATTTTCCTCAATCTCCTTTTTTATTCGCTGCTCAAGTGCCATCACGGGAATTTCGAGCAGTTTAATAAGCTGGATCTGTTGAGGTGATAACTTCTGTTGTAGTTTTTGTTGTAGCCTTTGATCTAACATTCGTCTCTCAAAAATCTCATTTTTTGTTTCAAAACGTAAAATTAGCTATTTTTTAATTACGCCCAGCCGATTTTGGAAGTATAACGTTTTGATAACCGATTTTGTTTCACAAACCGCCCAATCCAATTGCCTAATATTTAACCTTTTCAGAACCCAATTCAGCCTATTTACCATGGCGAAATCATGAAGCTTTTTTAAATTTTCGACGATTTTACCAAGAGTAAAAATACCTGTTAAGCGTTTTTTTTTTCAATTTTTTGCCTTCAAATGCCTATAACTATTGCTTTTGGCTTAATTTGATATTATTTTTGCGATTCTGTAAAAGGTCATTTTCTGAATGAGTTACGCAAGAGAAGATAAACAATCGAAAAGAAAGTTACAAACTTCCATAGTTACCACTGTGATATCCACATCACTGGTGTTATGGCTGTTGGGAACCCTTGGATTTCTTATGATCAACGCACACCAGGTGGCCAATTATGTGAAAGAAAATATTGGTTTTTCGGTTATCATCCATGATAATGTACCCGAAGCCGATGTTTTTAAGCTGCAAAAAATATTCGACGCTCAGCCATACACCAAATCAACACGAATTGTTACCAAAGAGGCTGCAGCTCAGGAATTGAAAGAGGAACTCGGAGAGGATTTTATTGAGTTTCTCGGATTCAATCCCCTGCCGTTGTCTATCGAGATAAAATTGCACTCAGATTATGTCAATAGCGACTCCATTTTTTGGATCGAGCGTTCCTTTAAGCGACATCCGGAAATTAAAGAAGTTTGGTATCAGAAAAACCTGATTCATTACATCAATGAAAACATTCGCCGTATTAGTCTTGTAATTTTGGGATTTGCACTCCTGTTATTGATTATATCGGTTGTACTGCTTAACAATACCATTCGGCTGGCCGTTTATTCCAAACGGTTTATAATTAACACCATGAAGCTTGTTGGTGCCACCAACGCATTTATTCGAATCCCTTTTGTACGATCTGGCGCCTGGCAAGGCCTAGCCAGTGGGTTTGTAGCCTCCGCCCTTTTGTATTTCTCGCTCTACATTCTTAACAACGAGCTACCCGAGCTTAAAGTTTTGGATAACATGCCGTTTTATATACTACTAAGTACAGCCATAACCATTGTGGGGATAGCTATTACAACCATTTCAACCTTTTTTTCGGTAAACAAGTATCTGAACATGAAGACTAACCAACTATACCTTTAAACCATAAAAAAATGAATGAAAAGGACTTTGCCATCTCAAAATCGAATGCACGCCTTTTATTGGTAGGCTTCGCAATCGTTATTTTAGGTTTTATTCTAATGATGGGCGGCGCCCCCGAATCGAACAGCGTCTGGTTTCCGAACAACGACCCAAATCAGATTCCGGCTATGTTTTCATTCCGGAGAATTACGCTGGCACCAATCGTTGTAATTTTTGGGTTCGCCTTTAACATTTGGGTTTTAATGCGCGAACAAAAAAATTAATGCCCAATTGAAAATTATAACCCAAATAAATAGCCATCAAATAAAAACCACATGTCGATACTGGAAGCCATTATCCTTGGAATTATTCAGGGATTAACTGAGTTTATCCCAATCTCAAGCAGCGGACATCTAAAAATTGGCGAATCAATCCTAGAAATTCAAACCGAAGAGAGCTTAATGTTCACCGTAGCAGTACATGGAGCAACTGTTTTAAGCACTCTGGTTGTTTTTCGGAAAGAAATTTTACAGATTCTTTCCGGTTTTTTCTCCAAAACGATAAACGAAAACACCCATTTTGTATTCAAAATTGCTATTTCCATGATTCCGGTTGCATTTATCGGACTGTTCTTTAAAGACACCATTGAAGCCATGTTCGATTCACTGTCTATTGCAACCGTTGGGTTGTTGTTAATTGCTACCGGATTAATACTGTTCTTTGCGTGGAAGACTAAGGGAGGTATTAAAGATGTGGGATATTTCCATTCGTTTTGGATTGGCATAGCCCAAGCCATTGCAATACTTCCCGGTATAAGCCGTAGTGGAGCTACCATTGGAACCGCCCTACTACTTGGAATTGACCGAGCCAAAGCAGCTCGGTTTTCGTTCCTTATGGTTATTGTCCCTATTCTGGGAGAAATGTCTTTCGATTTGTTAAAAGGAGGCTTTGTCTTGCAGGGAATTTCACCCGCAGCACTTTTAGCCGGATTTGCTGCCGCATTCCTATCGGGCTTGTTTGCTTGCCGATTCATGATACAAATAGTGACTCAAGGAAAACTAATCTATTTTGCAATCTATTGCATTTCAATCGGCATACTTGTTGCTGCAATTTCCTGAAAATCAAACAATGGATAACCGCGCGGTAATACCCAACCTCACAGAATCTTATTCCATAGAATCGCTCCTTAAAGGAGAGATCATCCCTTTTTATAAACCTCTAGGTTGGACATCGTTCGACGTGGTAAACAAGCTAAAGTGGTTTGTGAAAAGAAATTTTAAGATTTCGAACCTCAAAATTGGCCATGCCGGAACGTTAGACCCTCTAGCTGAAGGATTATTAATTATCTGCACAGGAAAACTAACAAAAGCGATTGAATCCATTCAAAACCAACCAAAAGAATATATTGCCACCATTGGACTAGGAATGACAACCCCATCCTACGATTTGGAAACTAAATTCGATAATGTTTTCCCAACCGAACATATTACCCGGGAACAAGTGGAACTGGTGTTAGAAAAACTCCGTGGAGTTGTTTTCCAAACACCTCCTCTATTTTCAGCCAAACGCATTAATGGCAAAAGGGCCTATGACATTGCCCGTGCAGGCAAAAACAAAACTCTAGATGCAGTAGAAATTCATATTTATGAAAATGAACTGTTGCATTTTGGCCAAAACGAACTTAAACTTCGCATTGCATGTTCCAAAGGGACTTATATTCGTTCCATTGCTAACGATATCGGAATTGCACTCCATAGTGGGGCGTATTTAAAAAAACTTGTTCGGACAAAAATTGGTGATTACAACGCCCAAAACGCCCACAATCCGAACGAATTTTGTAACGCTTTATTGACTCGGACTGAAGTAAATTAACAAAAAACACATAACCTATGAAGTTATCGCAGTTTAATTACGACTTGCCCGAAAAACTTATTGCCCTGCGGCCGGCAAAAGTTCGCGACGAATCACGACTGATGGTTGTTAATCGCAAAACGGGCAAAATTGAACACAAAATATTTAAAGAAATAATCGACTATTTTCAACCCAACGACGTTATTGTATTTAACAACACCCGTGTTTTCCCGGCCCGCCTTTATGGAAATAAGGAAAAAACAGGAGCGAAAATCGAAGTGTTTTTATTACGTGAGCTTAAAGCCGAAAACCATCTGTGGGACGTGTTGGTAGATCCTGCAAGAAAAATCCGAATCGGGAACAAACTCTATTTTGGAGAAGACGATTCCCTAGTAGCCGAAGTTATTGACAATACAACCTCCCGCGGAAGAACCCTTCGCTTTTTGTACGATGGACCGTCGGATGAATTTAAAAAGCTACTCTATTCCTTAGGTGAAACTCCCCTTCCCAAATTTATAAATCGCCCGGTTGAACCCGATGATGCTGAGCGATACCAAACCATTTTCGCCTCCGAAGAGGGGGCTGTTGCCGCACCCACGGCAGGGCTTCACTTTAGCCGCGAATTGCTGAAACGTTTCGATATTCTTGGCGTTCAAAAAGCCTTCATAACCCTCCACGCCGGTTTGGGTAACTTTAGAAATGTGGATGTGGAAGACCTTACAAAACATAAAATGGATTCCGAGCAAATAAAAGTAACACCCGAAGCCGTTCAAATAATAAACAATGCCAAGAAAGAAAAACGCAAGATTTGCGCAGTAGGAACAACCGTTGTCAAAACCCTTGAAACCGTTGCTATTACCAACGGACACATTAAAGCCTATGATGGATGGACCAACAAATTTATTTTTCCTCCCTACGATTTCACTGTTGCCAATCGTATGGTTTCGAACTTCCACCTTCCAAAATCAACCCTGTTAATGACCGTTGCAGCCTTTGGCGGATACGAACTCATTATGGACGCTTACAACGAAGCTGTGAAAGAAAAATATCGTTTTGGCACCTACGGCGACGCAATGTTTATATACTAAAGAACATCTCTCTTTTTCATCTTAGGGCTGGCACCTTTTGTCAGCCCTTTTTATTTTAAAAGCCCCGATTTTTTTAAAACTTCCGAGGCATATAGATATTCCCTCAGCTCAGCATTATGGGCCTGAAGAATCGACTCGCGGTTGCCTTCCCACCACTTTTCTCCCTGATAAATAAAAACAATTCGTTCTCCGACTGCCAAAACCGAATTCAGGTCGTGCGTGTTTACAACCGTGGTGATGTTGTATTCCTTGGTAATTTCCAAAATCAAATCGTCGATAACCGTTGCGGTTTGGGGGTCAAGCCCAGAGTTAGGTTCATCACAAAAAAGATACTTCGGATTAAGCGCAATGGCTCGGGCAATGGCAACCCTCTTTTGCATTCCGCCGCTGATTTCGGATGGTTTAAGTTTTGCGGCATGACTTAGATTTACCCTTTCGAGGCAAAACTCAACCCGCTGGTTCTTTTCCAACTTTGTCCAATTGGTAAAAAAATCCAATGGAAAACGGACATTTTCTTCCACCGTAGCCCAGTCGAACAATGCTCCACCTTGAAACAGCATACCTATTTCACGACGTATGTGTTGCCGCTCATAATTGGTCATAGTTACAAAATTACGGCCGTTAAACAGAATATCGCCCGAATCGGGGTGATGAAGTCCCACAATGGTTTTAAGCAAAACCGTTTTACCCGACCCACTTCGGCCAATCACAAGATTTACTTCTCCCGGATGAAACACACACGAAATATCCTTTAGTGCAGGAACATTATTAAACGACTTGTTGATATTACGGACTTCTATCATGCCAGCAAGAGTTGGGTAAGAATGAGATTAAAAATAAGGATCAAAATACTACTGTAAACCACAGCACGAGTTCCCGCTCTACCAACCTCCAACGATCCGCCTTTTACATAGTATCCCTGAAACGATGAAACCGATGTGATTATAAAGGAAAAAACCACACTTTTGATAAGCGAGTAGGTTACATAAAACGGAATAAACTCAACCGTTAAACCATAGAGGAAATCTTCTGTTGGAATCACTGCTGTGGCTTCAATAGTAAGAAATCCGCCAAAGATTCCAATGAACACACTAAGAATATTCAATACCGGTGCAATTAGCACCATTGCCACAATTTTAGGCATAATAAGGAACGAGGCGGAATTAACACCCATTATTTCTAACGCATCTATTTGCTCGGTCACCCTCATGGTTCCAATTTCGCCCGCAATGCTAGATCCAACTTTTCCGGCTAATATTAAGCTAACAATGGTGGAACTGAATTCCAAAATCATACTGTCGCGGGTTCCAAGGCCAATAAGAAATAGAGGAAAGAGCGGGCTGGTTACATTGTAGGCTGTTTGCAAAGTAATTACAGCTCCGATGAATGCGCTGATAATCACAACAATACCCAACGAACCCACACCTAAATTCCAAAGCTCTGTTAAAATATTTCGCAGGTAAAGTTTTTGTTTCTCCGGTTTGGCAAAAACCCTACGAAGAAATACAAAATATTGCCCAGCCAGATAGAAAAAATTCATCGTTTTTTTTTACAAAATTAAATATTTTTCACCAATAGCCCCATTTTTGCCATGAACACTGCGGTGACTTTGGGGAGAATAAAAAGTCTCTTTTTTATATTGCCCAAGAGATAAAAATGGGTTATTTTCGCAGAACAATTTTAGAAAACATGCTCCAAAAAATTGAATCTGTTAAAGAAGCAGTTATAAACAGAACCGTTTTATCGCCTGCTGAATTGGAACAATTCCGTAACGAATATCTCAGCAAAAAAGGAATTTTAAACCAGCTTTTTGAGGATTTTAAAGCAGTGCCGGCCGAAGAAAAAAAATCGGTGGGTATAGCCCTAAATGAACTTAAAACATTGCTTCATGAAAAATTCGAAGCACTGAAACTGCAATTTTCACAGGAGCAGGAGCTCTCCAACAAAACCGACCTTACGCGTCCGGCATCCCCGTTTAACTGGGGCGGAAGGCATCCCATTAACGTTGTGCGCAAAGAAATTATCGACATTTTTAGTCGATTGGGATATGTGGTTGCCGACGGACCAGAAATTGAAGACGACTGGCATGTTTTTTCGGCGCTGAATTTCCCCGAAGAACATCCCGCCCGCGATATGCAAGACACCTTTTTTATTAATCACAGACCTGATATTATTCTTAGAACACACACCAGCTCCATTCAGGTGCGGGTAATGGAAACCATGAAGCCGCCAATACGTGTAATTTGTCCGGGAAGAGTTTTTCGCAATGAGGCTATTTCGGCTCGAGCACACTGTATTTTTCATCAAATCGAAGGTTTGTATATCGATAAAAATGTTTCGTTTGCCGATTTAAAACAAAACCTGCTGGTTTTTGCCCGCGAATTGTTTGGAGAAAAAACCCAAATCAGGTTACGCCCTTCTTACTTTCCATTTACAGAACCTTCGGCCGAAATGGATGTTAGCTGCTCGATTTGCGGAGGGAAAGGTTGCAACGTGTGTAAATATACCGGCTGGTTAGAAATCTTAGGATGTGGAATGGTCGACCCCAATGTGTTTAAATCGGTGGGAATTGACCCCGTAATTTATTCCGGCTTTGCTTTTGGAATGGGAATCGAGCGAATTGTGATGCTTAAATACCAAATTAAAGACCTTCGACACTTTTTCGAAAACGACCTTCGGTTCTTAGAGCAATTTCAGTCTCAATTCTAATAGGGTAGAAATATTAAAACGTTGGGACTCCTTTTCGGCAACCCCCCACGTTTTTTTTGTAACTAAGGCCAATTAAATTCATTCCAATTCAATCAGCAAGTTGTCTTTAATGATTGCGTTCCCCTCCGAGACACGAATCTTTTTAACAACAGCATCTACAGGGGCGGTTACAATATTCTGCATTTTCATGGCTTCATAAATAAGAAGCGTATCGCCCTACTGAACTTTTTCCCCTTCGGAAACAAGAATATACAATAACTTACCGGGCATTGGAGCATTTAGCTGAATTACTTTTCGGCGCTAAGCTTCTGTGATAAAATTTTTGCCCTTTTCAACGAAAAGTTGGTTTCAACCGAAAAAAATAGCTTACTCCATTTATCTGGATTTCGTATTTATTCAGCTTCTGAGATGCAACTTCCACGGGGTAACGCAGGCCGTTGAAGCATAAAAGGGTATTGCCGCCAACCTCATCAACAAGCTCAAAATTAACCTTTTGTTTTTGGTGATAAAATTCAAAACTCTTCTTTATCTCAAACTCAAACGTGTTTCCATCTGCATCGAGGGCAACAAGTTTATTACTTTTTTTAGTTTCCATAATTGGCGAAATCTTACGTTTTATAAAATCCCTCGTAATAAATTGGGCTACAAATGACGCATCCGTTTGTTTAGAACCCACGGGTCGATGTTGGTTTCGGGGGTAACTGACGGATTCGACTCCTTTGAGTATAAGATAAACGGCTAACAATGCTTCCATAAAATTTTCCTCTTTTTCTTTAAAAACCAAGTTTTTAGGAGGTTGACTATCAATAAACGATGTGTCGTAATCGCCATTTACAAATTTTTCATTTTCAAGAATAGCTTTGCAGAATGGCAGTTTGGTTTTTATTCCTTTTACCTGAAAATGTTTTAAGGCTCTGCAGGCGCGTTTTATAGCCTCATCGCGAATTTGGCCATAAACAATTAGTTTGGCCAGCATAGAATCGAGCCAGGACTTGATTTCAGTTTCCGGGATAATAACGGTATCGATCCGTATTTTATTCCCTTGCGGAAAACGAATGCTTTTAACGTAACCTAGGGATGATGCGAAGTTTGACTGTACATCCTCGGCATTGATTCTGAACTCAATAGCCCACCCATTCAACACAACATCTTTCTGGGCAATGTTGAGTCGTTCGCCCGAGGCAATTCTAAATTGGAGGTCAACAAGGTTGAACCCGGTAATCGTTTCGGTAAGGGGATGTTCAACCTGAATCCTCGTATTCATCTCCATAAAGTAAAATTTCCGGTTACTGTCGAGAAGAGACTCAACGGTACCGAGGGTAGCATATCCAACACTCTTGGCCAGTTTTACGGCCGCCCTTGTAATTTTAGAGCGCAGCTCGGGATTAATTGCCGGCGATGGGGCTTCTTCAAAATGAGTTTCTGATGCTTGCGTTGTATGGAACACTCACGCTCTACCAGATGAATTACATTGCCGTAGTTGTCGGCTACAATTTGCACCTCGATATGTTTCGGGTTTTCAACATATTTTTCGATAAACACTGACGGGTCGTTGAAGGCATTTTGTGCCTCGGATGGGGCTATTTTAAACATTGCAGCCAATTCTCCGGCTTTACGGACAATTCGTATACCACGTCCTCCTCCACCGGAAGCTGCCTTTATAATAACCAGAAAACCTATTTTATTGGCTAAAGAAATTGCCTCGTCCAACGAAGTTACAGCTCCCCTTACTACCTTTTAAAACCGGAACTCCGCTTTTTTCGGTAATTTCTTTGGCTATTGTTTTGTCGCCCATATCTTTTATAACCTTCGGACTTGGGCCGATAAAAATCCGATTTTCATCGAGACATCGCTGAGCAAACTGTGCGTTTCCTGATAGAAATCCATATCCGGAGTGAATTGCTTCAACATTATTATGCTTCTTTGCCAGTTGAATTAAAAGTTCGATATTGAGAAACTCAAGGGTTTTGCCATCGTAATCGGTAACGTCAATTATAGAATCATCATAGCAAAAATAAACAGCATCCGGTTCTTTTTGGGTTCGTCAACTATAAGTTATTTTTCCCATTCGCCTTGCTATCCGGGCAATACGAATGGCAATTTCTCCACGGTTGGCTATTAAAACAGATTTAATCATTATATTCAAGTTTTGTTAGAGTGGTATATTTCCGTGTTTTCTTCTTGGAAGCGCTGTATACTTTTTCTCAAGGCTACGAAGAAGTTTGATAAGTTTTACGCGAGTGTATGCCGAGTCGATCACTTCGTCGATAAACCCTTTTTCATCGGCGATATACGGTGTGGCTATTTCGTCACGATATTTTTTAGTTAGTTCTTTCATCAAAGCAATCGAATCTTTGGCTTTGGCAAGTTCTTTTCGGTACAAAATGGCTATGGCACCCTCCGGAACTTATAACGGAAATTTCCACTGAGGGCCACGTCATGTTGTAATCTCCGCCTATACCTTTTCTGTTCATAACTAAACTACATAGGTCCCTCCATAGGCCTTTCTCAAAACCACGGTTGTTTTGGGAACAGTTGCTTGAATATAGGAATAAAGAAGTTTAGCTCCGTGCTTAATAATGCCTTTATGGTCTTGATCTACTCCGGGTAAAGATCCAGGAACATCTTCAAAGGTAATAAGAGGAATTTTGAAACAGTCGCAAAAATTAATAAACCGTGCTGCCTTGACCAAGAAGTATATGTCAAGCGTTCCGGCCATTACTTTCGGTTGGTTGGCAATTATTCCTATTACATTTCTACCGAGGCTGCAAATCCGATTACAATGGTTGGGTCGTGCATTTCGGCAATCTCGAAAAACGTTCCCTTATCAACCACTAAATTAATCACATCGCGGAGATAATAAGGAATGGAGGATTTTCAACATGGTTGGATGGCAGGTAAGAGCGCAGCTTTTTAATTCCGATAAAGGTGTTGTCGTCGTTATAGGCAACATGATGGCTGAAATTTGAGGAATTACGCCGGAGGCTAGCACATTGCGCCGAAAAATATTGGCCTAGCCGTTAAGGCTCATACCCCTTCCTGAATCCTGGCTCCGCCGGAATCGATTAGTCCATCACAGGAGATCCGGTTTTTAGCGCCATATCCTGTATTTTTACAATTTTGGCGGCATGAACCAAGCCCAACGAGCCTCCAAGGATATTAAAATCTTGGGAGTAGGCATAAACCTGACGGCCGTTGATTGTTTCAAAGCCGGTAATTAGGCCATCTCTTATGGCCTTGGTTGCTTTCCCCAACGAGGTTTCGGCCGAGGGCGAGTAGGCATCGAATTCTTCGAAAGAGCCATAATCAAACAAGAGTAAAATGCGCTCTCTGGCTGTTAGTTTTCTTTTGGTGTGTTGTTTTTCAAATTAGTCTTTGCTATATTGTTTTTGCACAACGCTTCTCGTTCTTTAAACTTCTCAAACGATTTTCTCATAAATCAGCCTCTGTTTTTTTTTAAACACTGATATGGTATTACTTACTAACATCCATCAGGTTAAATGAATGCTTTTTATCAGCGCAAAAAAAAATCAACAGTCATTTTTTAGAGCGGCTAGTGCCAATTTTTTACACCTCACCCTGCGAGGCAAGCTTGTGCGATTTATTATATCTTACCGTGTGAACATTCATTATTAAGCCCTTAAAAACCAAAAACAAAAAGGCCCCCGCTAAATGGGGGCCGTGGTACTAACGAAATAATTTTTAACAAACATTATTTTTTTAGGGCTGCCAGCTGAGCTTCCAGGGCGGCAATTTTGGTTTCGGCATCGGCGCGTTTTTTTCGTTCTGC
Source organism: uncultured Bacteroidales bacterium (assembly GCA_937981765.1). Taxonomy (GTDB): domain Bacteria; phylum Bacteroidota; class Bacteroidia; order Bacteroidales; family Salinivirgaceae; genus JAAYQU01. The sequence continues at coordinate 142,865 of CALJOM010000004.1, read as the reverse complement.
CTCTACAACCTTTTCGGGGGCTGAGTTCACAAATTTTTCGTTGTTAAGTTTGTTCATCACTGAGTTCAAAAAGCCTCGGGCGTATTCCAATTCGGCTTCTATTTTTTTGATTTCTTCGGCAGCATCAACCAAGCCTGTTAGAGGTATGTAAAGCTCGTGGGTGAAAACAAGAACAACCGCAGCGTTGGATAGTGGTTTTTCGGTGACGTTCAATGTTTTCAGATTGGTTAATTTAACCACTGTGTGGCTAAAATTAAGAGCTTTTGAATTGCCGTTAAAACGAACATAAGCCTCCAGGTCCTGCTTATTTGGAATGTTTTTGTCGGCCCTGACGGCACGAATGGCTTTTACTAATTCAATGTGGAAATCGAATTGATCAATAATGTTTTGGTCGAACCTACCGGCCTTCGGCATCGGGCTTACCATAATGGATTCGCCTTTTTTCCGGGTTTCCAGATTTTGCCATATCTCTTCGGTTAAAAAAGGCATGAATGGGTGAAGCAGGCGAAGTTTTTTGTCGAAAAACTCAATGGTTTTTTGGTAGGTGTAACCATCGATAGGTTGTCCAAAGGCGGGTTTAATAATTTCAAGGTACCAGCTGGCAAAATCGTCCCAGAAAAGCTTATAAAGCGTCATAAGGGCGTCGCTAATCCGATAGTTTTCAAAATGTTGGTCAACCTGTTGAATGGTTTGATTAAGTTTGTTTTCGAACCACAATATTGCTTCGCTGGCTGCCGGAGTGGGTTGCGCTGAATTATCCACCTTCCATGTTTTAACCAGTCGGAAAGCGTTCCAGATTTTGTTTCCGAAATTTCGGCCCTGTTCGGGTAACGAATCGTCGTAAAGCAAATCGTTTCCGGCAGGGGAGCACAATAGCATTCCAGCACGAACACCATCGGCCCCGTAAACATTCATAAGTTCGATCGGGTCGGGTGAGTTCCCAAGCGATTTCGACATTTTGCGTCGTAGATGGTCGCGGACGATTCCTGTGTAGTAAACATTTCTGAAGGGAACGTCCTTGCAATATTCCAATCCGGCCATAATCATGCGTGCAACCCAGAAAAACATAATTTCGGGTGCTGTAACCAGGTCGTTAGTAGGATAGTAATATTTTATTTCCGGATTACCGGGGTTATTTATTCCGTCGAACACAGAAATTGGCCACAACCACGAGGAAAACCATGTGTCGAGGCAATCTTCATCCTGACGAAGTTGGTCAATAGTAAGGTTTTGATTTCCGGTTTTCTTTTTAGCAAGCTCCAAGGCCTCTTCGGCTGTAAGGGCTACTACAAAATCGTTCCCTTCTGGCAGATAATATGCTGGAATACGTTGTCCCCACCATAGCTGGCGACTGATACACCAATCCTGAATGTTTTCCATCCAATGTTTGTAGGTGTTTTTCATTTTTGCTGGATGGAAGCGTACCGTGTCGTTCATTACCACATCCAGGGCAGGTTTGGCCAACTCTTTCATTCGCAGGAACCACTGTGTAGAGAGCTTGGGCTCAATAACGGCGTTGGTGCGCTCACTAAAACCTATTTTGTTGGTGTAGTTTTCGATTTTTACAATGTGCCCGGCTTTTTGAAGGTCGTTAACAATCTCCTCCCGAACCACAAACCGGTCTTTACCGATGTAGAGCTGTGCTTTAACATTAAGTGTTCCGTCAGGGTTAAAAATGTCAATAGAATCGAGATTGTGACGAATTCCAATTTCATAATCGTTGATGTCGTGTGCCGGAGTAATTTTCAAAGCTCCAGTTCCAAAATCCATCTCAACATAGCCATCTTGAATAACAGGTATCGGGCGATTGATGAGTGGTACCAAAACTTTTTTACCAACAAAAGCCTTATAACGTTCATCGTTTGGATTTACACACACTGCTGTATCGCCCAAAATAGTTTCGGGACGCGTGGTTGCAATCGTTATAAAGGTTGTGGTATCTTCTTCAAGGTAATATTTGAGGTAATACAATTTGGATTCAACTTCACGGTAAATTACCTCTTCATCGCTCACGGCAGTTTGGGCTTGAGGATCCCAATTCACCATTCTCACTCCCCTATAAATCAAGCCTTTATTGTAAAGGTCGACAAAGACGCGGAGCACGCTTTCGGTCATGGGTGGGTCCATGGTAAACTTTGTGCGTCGCCAGTCGCACGACGCTCCTAGTTTTTTCAACTGCTCGAGTATTATTCCGCCATGTTTTTCTTTCCACTCCCAGGCATGTTTTAGAAACTCTTCGCGAGTTAACGATGTTTTCTCGATCCCTTCCGATTTTAACTTAGCAACCACTTTAGCCTCGGTTGCTATACTGGCGTGGTCGGTTCCCGGAACCCAACAGGCATTTTTTCCCTGCATCCGGGCACGACGTACCAAAATATCCTGAATGGTATTGTTAAGCATATGCCCCATGTGCAGCACTCCAGTGACATTCGGTGGCGGGATAACTACCGTAAAAGGTTCTCGGTTATCCGGGTCGGAGTTAAAATACCCGTTATCCATCCAATACTGGTACCATTTCTGTTCGATTTCTGTGGGATTATACCTCGATGCAAGTTCTGCCATGGCGAAATACGTTTTGAAATTTTCTAAAATTTTGAACGGCAAAGATAGTAATTTTATCAATTTCAGGAGAGTAGCATTCCTTGCCATATCAAGAAATTTTTTAAGAGATTCATTTTGAAAATGGAGCCCCAAAAACCATGAATTGAAAACCGAAACGGATTGTTTTGAACCTGGTTAAACCACAGAAAACAGGAAAAGACAAGTCATTGGTCGCCAAACAAACAATCGAAAAAGCGTCGCAATGACAGAAAAGAAACTCCAACTTATTTACAATATTGCTAATTTTGGCCTAAAATCGAACAGTTACTATTCATGAATCAGGAACGAAAAAAAGTACTTATCATAACCTACTATTGGCCTCCCTCAGGCGGAATAGGCGTTCATCGATGCCTCAAATTTGCGAAATATCTTAGAGATTTCGGATGGGAGCCAATTGTCTACACAGCCGAAAACGCACATTATCCCTATATTGACAAAACAAATTTTGCACACATACCCGTAAACCTAACCATTCTAAAACACCCTATCTGGGAACCCTACGACTTGTTTAAATTAGCTTCCGGCCGAAAGCGGTCGTCGCCAATGAACAATCCGGTACACGTACGCGATAAACGCACCTGGATTGACAATCTTGCAATATGGATTCGTGGCAACTTTTTTATTCCAGACGCCCGGATGTTTTGGATAAAACCTTCCGTAAAATACCTTTCCAAATGGTTGGCAACCAATAAGGTTGATGCCATACTTAGCAACGGTCCACCTCATACCAATACGGTTATTGCGTGCCGGCTATCGAAAAAATTTGGTATTCCATGGCTTGCCGATTTTCAAGACCCATGGACTCAGGTGGATTATTATAAACTACTGAAAATCACCCGATGGGCACACAAACGCCATGTGAAGATGGAACAGGAGGTGTTTCGTACAGCAAAAAAAATAACCATTGCAAGTCCATCGTGGAAAGAAGACCTGGAAGCTATTGGAGCCCGCAACGTAGATGTGATTTACTGGGGTTACGATGAAGAGGAATTCTCAAATCTAAATCTGCAACCCGACACAAAATTCACAATAACTCATGCAGGACTCCTTGGATTTGACCGATTGCCGGATGTTCTATTTAAAGTGCTTGCCGACATGAAAAAAGAGATTCCCGGCTTTGCCAAGTCCCTTTGGATTCAACTTCCGGGGATGGTAGATATCAGCGTGGTTGAATCGTTGAAACAAAATTATTTATCAGAAAACACCTGGATGCCAGGTGCTATAAATCGCATAGAAGCCATTGAGCGCACAATTACCAGCCAGATTCTTCTACTCCCACTCAACAAAGCCGAGAACGCCCGTGGACGAATACCCGGAAAACTTTTCGAATATCTCCGCTCAGGAAGGCCAATTCTTTGCCTTGGGCCATCCGATTCGGACGTTAGCAAAATTTTAGAGTCAACCAATGCCGGAAAGAGCTTCGGATACAATGACTATGCGGGAATACGCAACTTCCTCGAGAACTGCTATCAGGCCTATCTCACGGGCAACAACACTACTGATACCCGGAACATTGAACAATTTTCCGTGAAAAACCAAACCGGTAAAGTGGCCGGGTTTCTAACCCAAATAAGCACCAAGTGAACCCTTTTGAATCGTTTATCCCACAGGAAATACCTTCAGGTAACGAACCAACGTTGCCTCAAGAAACCTTTTTTTCTTTCCTGCCACTGTTCGACGTTCTTCAAAATAAGCACATACCTTCAAAAACCGCTGAAATCTTTGGAGTCGAATATTTTCGACTTCAGCCCACAACACCAGTTTTGAACCCAGTAACCCCCGTAAACAACATCTCAACAACCCATTATAAAAACCCCACCACCTACGACCCAATCAGCAATAAAGAGCTTTTTCCCATACCTGAAAATAAGGCCGCACCAATTCCAGTGGTAGAACGCAGTAAGGACTATGTTCCTTATCAAGAGGTGATCAGCGGTGTAGTATATCAGGTTTGGAAACCCGAACACTATATTACCTCCACAAACTGGGCAACAGTTACAATTATAGGCATACTTCTTTTAGTTGGATACACACGAATCTCGTTGGGCAAACTACTAACTCCGGTACTACGTGCAGCTTTTATTTTAAACCAAGCCAGCCGGATTTATTTCGAAAAAAGTGTTTTAATAAGCCGTCTTTTTGGGATAATCGACTTTTTATTTGTTGCCACTCTGGGGCTACTACTAACTTTGGCTGCCGATTATTATGGGTTAACTATCTTGGAACTACCCTATTGGGTACATTTCTTTATTTTTTCGGGCGTTATTCTAATACTATCAGTCCTTAAGGCTACACTGAACCGGTTAATGGCGTATATACTGAACATCTCCGACATTGTTAACGAAATTCTATTTCACAGCAACCTGTATACAAAACTCACAGCCCTGCTCTATCTCCCAATTGCAGTGCTTTTACCGTACGTGCCGCCCAGCCTTATTGAACCGGTATTCACCCTTCTTATCTTCGTTGGAGCAATTTTATACCTTTTACGACTCATTCGCTTAGCACAAATTACATCCATAAAAAGATTTTCAAATTTCCATTTGTTTTTGTACCTTTGCAGCGTCGAAATTGGTCCGATTGTGTTAGTTCTGTCCCAGTTTCGGCAGTTTTAGTAAAAGGGGATAAACCATTAAAACTGCACAGCCTTGAAAATTAAGAACATTCTTATTTCACAACCCTCTCCCGAAACAGAAAAAAACCCTTATCAAGAACTAGCAGAAAAACATAATGTTAATTTCGAATTCCGGCAATTTATTCGTGTTCAGGGAGTTGATGCCAAGGAGCTAAGAAAAGAACGAATCAATTTTCTGGATTATTCTGCTGTTATTTTCACCTCTAAAACCGCTATCGACCACTATTTCCGTTTATGTGAGGAAATGCGAGTAACAGTCCCTGAAACCATGCGCTATTTATGCGTGTCGGAATTGGTAGCTCTCTATTTACAAAAATACGTAACATACCGAAAGCGAAAAATATCTTTCGGTAACGGTAAATTTGACGATTTGATCAAACTTATTCATAAATACAAAACCGAAAATTTTCTGGTCCCCCTCTCCGACATACACACCCAAGAAATTCCCAATAAACTCTCTAAAGAAAACGTCAACTTCCGATCGGTAATTTTATACCGAACCGTTTCGAGCAATCTAATCGACGTAGATATCAATAACTACCAGGCCCTAGTATTCTTTTCGCCAGGCGGAATAACCTCTTTGTTTGAAAATTTTCCAAATTTTGTTCAGGGAGAAACTGCTATTGGAGGTTTTGGCCCCACAACTCATGCCGCGATTCTCGCGGCAGGCCTTAGGCTCGACATTATGGCACCCAGGCCAGAGGCCCCTTCCATGATAATGGCCCTAGATCAGTTTTTAACAGAAGCCCGAAAAAAGAAAAAATAGATCCCCATTTTTCTTGCAACATCTCTCTGCGCCGAAAACGTAGAGAGATTTTTGTTTATACCAAACCCGATTATCGCAAAACATTTACTTGACAAAATTAAAACAAACCACTATTTTTACCGTTTTAAAATCAACCATGGCTAAAGAAAAGCAGAAAAAGAAGCCCAACCCGCTCAAACAACGGTACAAAATTGTACTTATGAACGAAAATACCTTCGAAGAAGAGTGGTCGTTCAGGTTGTCGTTGGGAAACCTTATTTATGGATTCGGCATTATATCAATACTGCTAATTGTAATTGGGGTTTTACTGGTAATCTACACCCCACTAAAGCAATGGATACCGGAATATCCAACCGCCGAAATGCGCCAGGCATTGATTGACAACTCCTTAAAAACCGATAGCTTAGCCCTGGCAATTCAACGACAGGAGCTATACATTAATAACGTTAAAAAGATTTTGACGGGCAATCCCATGGCCGAAGGGAAAATGGTGTCATCAACACTTAGGACAATGATAACCGACACAACTATTTCCCGGCAATACGATTCCATTATCCGTGCTCAGGTTGAATACGCCCGCGTAACCAATATTTCGCCCATCAGGAAAACCAAAGAAGAAGTCAGCCTGGGTCAAATTCAATTCTTCCCTCCGGTGCTAGGTGTGGTGAGCAATGCTTTTAACCTAACAGAGCAACACTACGGCATCGACATAGTAACAAAACCAGAAAGCTTTATTTGCGCCACCTTGTCGGGAACAATTATTTACGCAGGCTGGACTCTAGAAGGAGGTAATACAATTCAAATTCAGCACGACAACGAGATAATAAGCGTTTATAAACACAACTCTAAAATATTAAAAAAACAAGGAGACCTTGTTTATGCTGGAGAGCCAATTGCTGTTGTTGGTAATACTGGAGAATACAGTACCGGGCCCCATTTGCATTTCGAAATTTGGTACAAAGGAAGCCCCTTAAACCCAGCCTTATACGTTTCGTTTAACTAACCTTATCTTTTTACAGGCCTTGAAAAAAATAATTATTCTTGGTAGCACCGGATCCATTGGAACACAAACCATAGAAGTTGTAAAAACACATCCGGACAAATTTAAGGTTGAGATGCTAACGGCCAATAGTTCGGCCGATCTGCTCATTGAACAAGCCAAAGCGGTAAACTCAAAATACGTTGTTATTGCTAATAAATCCTACTACGAATATGTACGTGCGGGGCTTTTTGGCACAGGCATAACCGTTCTCAGCGGTTCAACGGCTATCAACGATTTAGTCGCATCCATCGATGCCGACCTAGTAGTTACCGCTATGGTAGGGTTTGCCGGATTAATTCCAACGTTAAAAGCCATAGAATCGCGGAAAAACATTGCTTTGGCAAACAAGGAAACACTTGTGGTGGCGGGCGATTTAGTAACTGAAGCTGCCAGGAAACATTCAGTGCAAATTATTCCGGTAGATTCCGAACATTCCGCCATTTTTCAATGCCTGCAGGGAGAAAATCCCACATCGGTGGAAAAAATTGTACTAACAGCTTCCGGAGGGCCGTTCCGAAATTATTCCTTAGAACAACTGAAACACGTTACCCCGGAAAACGCCCTAAAGCATCCGAACTGGAGTATGGGGGCAAAAATCACCATCGACTCTGCAACCATGATGAATAAAGGGCTTGAGGTAATTGAAGCCCGTTGGCTTTTCGACCTCAGGCCTGACCAAATCGACGTGGTTATTCACCCACAATCGATAATTCACAGCTTGGTTCAATTTTCCGACGGAAGTATTAAAGCGCAGATGGGACTTCCCGACATGCGCCTCCCTATCCAGTATGCCATGGCCTACCCCAACAGGCTACCAAATACGTTTGAACGCTACAAATTCGACCCAATCCACTCCTTAACTTTCGAAAAGCCTGATACACAAAAATTCCCTTGCCTGAAAATTGCCTATGAGGCTCTCATAAAAAAGGGAAATCATGCCTGTATTGTAAATGCAGCTAATGAAATTGCCGTGGCTGCGTTTTTGCAAAAAAAAATAGGATTTACTCAAATTCCCGAAATCATTCTTCAAACCGTAGAAAAAATCGCAAAAATAGACCACCCAACGCTTCAAGACTACATTGAAACCGATGTGGAATCGAGGGTGGTAGCCACTTCATTAATTGAAAAAACGTAACACTATGGAAATACTTGTAAAAATCGGACAATTTCTCTTAAGCCTGTCGCTGTTAATAATTCTACACGAGTTTGGTCATTTTATTTTTGCCAAAATGTTTAAAACCCGTGTAGAAAAATTTTATCTATTTTTTAACCCCTGGTTTTCCCTTTTTGCGAAAAAAATCGGAGAAACCACCTTTGGCATTGGTTGGTTGCCACTAGGAGGGTATGTTAAAATATCAGGGATGATTGATGAATCCCTTGATAAAGAGCAGCTTCAACAAAACCCACAACCCTACGAGTTCAGGGCTAAACCCGCATGGCAGCGCCTGTTAATTATGATTGGCGGCGTTCTGGTAAACTTTATTCTAGCCATAGTTATCTACATCATGGTTCTTTTTGTGTGGGGAGAACAATATATTCCCCTCTCGAAAATGGAGCACGGAATAGTCCCCGACAGTACCGCAGCACTCATAGGATTCAAACCGGGAGACCGTATTCGCACCATTGATCTCAAAACGGTGGAAAAATTTAATGAAATTACATCTACCATTATACTCAACAATGCCCAAACAGTCCAGGTAGAACGAAACACAGAGCAGCTCGATATAGCCATACCCTCGTGGGTTTTACAGCGCGCTATCAAAAACAACGACATTTTATTTTCACCAAGAATTTTGATGGTAATCGGCGGCTTTTCCGAAAACAGCCCGGCACAAAAAGCCGGACTTCTTCCAGGAGATGAAATTCTTCAGGTCGATTCCGTAGAAACCCGCTATCTCGACCAACTTATTGGGATTCTCGATACTAGAAAAAATCAAACCGTTGCGGTTACCGTTATCCGAAACCAAGACACATTAACATATCCAGTAGCCGTTTCGAGCAATGGAAAAATCGGCGTTTACCCGGAAACCTCTATTTCAATACCCATAGAAACCTCCGAATATGGCCTTTTTGCATCCATTCCAGCCGGAATCAACCGAGGCTTTAAAACTGCCAACGACTACTTGAAACAACTTAAGCTGATTTTTTCCCCAAAAACCAAAGCCTACGAATCGCTTGGCGGTTTTATCACCATTGGCAAAATATTCCCTGGAACATGGAACTGGCAAAACTTTTGGAACTTAACTGCGTTCCTATCCATAATGCTAGCTATCCTTAATCTATTACCAATCCCGGCCCTTGATGGCGGACACGTTATGTTTCTGCTCTACGAAATGATAACCGGGCATAAACCTTCCGAAAAATTTCTAGAGTATGCCCAGATTGTTGGAATGATAATACTTTTATCATTAGTTGTTTACGCCAACGGCAACGACATTGTTCGTCTTTTCAGATAACCCTATACAAAATATACCTGTTATGAAAAAATTTATCGACTTCCAGCAAATTCGGCCGCACCTCGTTGCACTAGGGATATTCATCATCTTAAGTTTTGCTTATTTTAATCCGGTACTGGAGGGAAAAATGCTCCGACAAGGAGATATGATGGCCTATGCCGGAATGGTTCAGGAACTCAAAGAACTGGAAAAAAACACCGGTGAATATGCCCTTTGGACCGACCGAATGTTTGGCGGAATGCCCACCTTTCTCATGAATAACCCCGGATTTGCCAACCTAACTCGACATATTCACAACCTTCTAAATCTTTATCATCCGCGACCGGCTAATCATCTTTTCCTCTACATGATTGGCTTTTATCTGGCATTGCTGCTTTTTGGCGTATCACCCAGAATTAGCATTGCCGGAGCTATCGCGTATGCGTTTTCAACCTATTCAATAATTATTATCGATGCCGGGCATATCACCAAAGTAATGGCGATAGGATACCTTCCTTTGGTTGTTGGGGCTTTTTGGTTTACGTTGAGAAAAAATATTCTTCAGGGAACCATACTTTTTGCTTTGGCATTATCGATGCAGCTCTATGTAAATCACTTACAAATAACCTATTACACCGCTATTATACTTGTTTTTCTGGGATTATATGAGTTTACCCGCGCTTTACGGCAAAAACTCATAGCCTCGTTTGCAACCAAAATGCTCTGGTTATTTGTTGGAGCATTACTGGCCGCAGCCTCTAATCTCACCACCCTCTGGACAGTTTACGAATACGGAAAATTTTCCATGAGGGGAAAACCCAACATTGTAGAGTCTAAAAATCAATCCACAACTGGGCTACCCATCGATTACATTACAGCATGGAGCTACGGAAAAGTTGAAACACTTAACCTGCTTGTCCCTAATCTAAAAGGCGGCTCAAGCCATATGAACCTGGGGAAAAACAGCGAAACCTACAAAACCATTGAACAAAACTACGGAAAACGAACCGCCGACCAATACGCCTCATATCTCGATACCTATTGGGGCGAACAACCCTTTACATCCGGTCCGGTATATTTAGGCGCATCGGTAATTTTTCTATTCCTTCTCGCTTTTTTTATTGTTAGAGGAAGATTCAAATGGTGGATTTTGGGTGTAACCATTCTGGCCATATTCCTGGCCTGGGGTAAGCACTTTATGTGGTTTAACGAGCTCTTTATCCACTACATTCCGGCATACAACAAGTTTAGAACCGTAAGTATGACCCTGGTTATAGTGCAATTTACGGTTCCTCTTCTGGCAATTCTCGCTTTCGACAGGATTTTGAATCAAAACATCTATTTCAATCAAGTTAAAAAACCTCTTCTTTACACGACAGCCAGCCTATCTGCCCTGCTTATTCTGATTTGGATAGCTATTCCCCTGACAATGGATATGGTTGGGAGATCTGACTCCCAGTTGCCCGAGATAATTCAAAAATCCCTCAAGGCCGACCGCCTCATCATATTCAAAAACGACATCTATCGATCGCTTCTTTTTATATTGGTTACCAGCGGATTAGTTTTTGCCGTTTTGAAAAACAAAATCAAAAAATCTTTGGCAGTTGCACTGCTGGCATTATTGTTTGCCCTGGATCTAATTCCCGTTTCGCTACGATATGCCCAAAATGAAAACTGGGTTTCTAGAGGCGAACTTCAGGCGCAACCTTACAAACCCACCGAAGCCAACAAATACATTCTCCGTGATAAAGACCACTACCGTGTATTGAACCTTGCCGGAAACACCTTCAACGATGCCGCTACATCCTATTTTCACCACAGCATTGGTGGTTATCATGGAGCAAAGATGCAACGTTATCAAGAACTTATCGATTGGCAAATAATTCCGGAGATGCAGCAACTCATAAACTATCTATCAGTAAAACCAACCGTCGGTGGAATCGATAGTTTGCTACATCAATCTCAGGTTCTGAATATGTTAAACACTCGCTATTTGATTGTTTCTCCCGACAATCCGCCACTGATTAACACATATGCTTTCGGTCCTGCCTGGATTGTGGATTCGGTGTATCAAACCCAAGGTGCTAAAAACGAAATGTTAGCATTAAACAACGTAAATCTTAAGACCACCGCTGTTCTGGGCGAAGAATTCCCGAATCTTTCATTTGGGTCGTCGTCTAATTCATCCATAACGTTAATCAACTATCACCCCAATAGGTTAAAATATCAATACACCTCCAAAGAACAGGTTTTGGCTGTGTTTTCCGAAATCTTTTATCCCAAAGGTTGGGAAGCCTACATAAACGGACAGAAAGCCGAAATTCTGAGGGTAAACTATCTGTTACGCGGACTAATTTTGCCAGCCGGCGAAGGCATTATAGAGTTTGAATTCAGGCCAAAATCCTTTTTCACCGGAAACATTATATCCTACGCAAGCTCCGGATTGTTGCTTGTTTTGGGAATCGTTATAGCCATACTATCCCTGAATCAACATCGCTGGATTAAAAAATTTGAGGTTCAAAACACCGATAAAGAATAATTGATTATGAACCCAACCATAAACACCCTAACAAAACTCCTCAGCGAAAAAATTCTGGTTCTCGATGGCGCTATGGGAACCATGATCCAGCGTCATCGACTTACGGAAGCTGATTTTCGCGGGACAAAGTTTCTCAACCATCCAATGCCGCTTGTCGGCAACAACGACCTTTTGGTTATCACTCAACCGCAGATAATTTCGCAGATTCATGAAAAATATTTGGAGGCCGGCGCAGATATAATTGAAACCAACACCTTTAATGCCAACGCCATTTCGCAAGCCGACTATGGTTTGGAAAATTATGTGTATCAAATCAACTACGAAGCAGCCCAACTTGCCCGCAACGCAGCCAATAAATTTTCAACACCTGAAAAACCACGATTTGTTGCCGGTAGCATAGGCCCAACCAATCAAACCACCAGCCTCTCGGCCGATGTAAACAACCCGAGTTTCAGAAAGCTAACCTTCGACAAGCTCTTTCAGGCCTATTATGAACAAATTAAAGGACTAGCAGATGGCGGAGCAGATTTGTTGCTGATAGAAACCATTTTCGATACCCTCAACGCTAAAGCCGCCATTTACGCGGCTAAACAATTCCAAAAAGACACCGGAATTGATATTCCTATAATGCTTTCCGGCACCATTACCGATGCAGCGGGAAGAACCCTGTCCGGTCAAACCCTGGAAGCCTTTTACACCTCGCTGGAACATTCCACCCCCCTTAGCATAGGACTCAACTGCGCCCTGGGTGCTGAACAGCTTAAACCTTATATCGAGCGCCTTTCAAACATTGCCACCTGCCATGTTAGTGCACATCCCAATGCCGGCCTCCCCAACGCTCTGGGAGAATACGATCAGTCGGCCCGAGAAATGGCACAAATTGTGGAAACGTACTGCAAAAATGGCCTGGTTAACATTATTGGAGGCTGCTGCGGAACTAATCCGCTTCATATTGAGGCAATTGCTAAGGTAGCAGCCCAATATCCTCCCCGAAAAATCCCCTCCATTGAGCCCAAAACACGATTTTCAGGGCTGGAGATGGTAGAAATTCGGCACAATACCAACTTTTTAAACGTTGGCGAACGCACCAATGTTGCCGGATCGGCCAAGTTTGCCAAGCTCATTCGGGAAGAAAAATATTCTGAAGCCTTATCCATTGCTGCAGAGCAGGTTGAGAATGGCGCCCAGATTATTGATGTCTGCATGGACGACGCCTTAATTGACGGAGTTAAAGCCATGACCACATTCCTGAATCTGGTTTCCACCGAACCCGAAATCTGTAAAGTTCCCATTATGATCGACAGCTCTAATTGGGAAATTATCCATGCGGGTTTAAAATGTATTCAGGGAAAAGGCATTGTAAACTCCATTAGCCTGAAAGAAGGCGAAGAAGTCTTTTTACAGCACGCACAGGAAATCCGAAACCTTGGTGCCGCGGTGGTAGTAATGCTCTTCGACGAAAAAGGACAGGCCGACACCTTCGAACGCAAAATTGAAATAGCCCAACGATCTTACAACCTGCTGGTTAACCGTTTAAACTTCCCACCCCAAGACATTATTTTCGACCCCAATGTATTGGCCATAGGCACCGGAATAAAAGAACACAACAGCTATGCCGTTGATTTTATTAAAGCCTGTGCCTGGATAAAGCAAAACCTTCCGAATGCGAAAACCAGCGGAGGAATCAGCAACCTTTCGTTCTCGTTTCGGGGAAACAATACAGTTCGGGAAGCCCTCCATTCCGTGTTTCTTTATCACGCCATACAAAACGGTCTGGACATGGGAATTGTAAACCCCTCCATGTTGCAAGTTTACGAAGATATCGACAAAAACCTTCTTACCCTGGCCGAAGATCTGGTGCTCAACCGCCGTGCCGATGCCACCGAACGCCTTCTCGTGTATGCCGAAAGCCTGAAAGAAAAATCAAAAACTCCGGAAAAGGCACAGGAATGGCGGAATCTCCCCGTCGAACAACGATTAAAGTACGCCCTTATTAAAGGCATTACCGACTATATTCATCCCGACCTTGACGAACTTATTCCACAATACAAAAATCCCCTTGGCATTATAGAAGGGCCGCTTATGTATGCCATGAACGAAATCGGCGACCTTTTTGGCTCAGGACGTATGTTTTTGCCCCAGGTGGTTAAAAGTGCGCGGGTAATGAAATATGCCGTGGAATATCTCGAACCCATTATTCGCGAGAAAAACGCCAACGCTCAACACCAATCCAAAGGAAAAATCCTGCTGGCAACCGTAAAGGGCGATGTTCACGATATCGGGAAAAACATTGTAGGCGTTGTGCTTAGTTGCAACAATTACGAAATTATCGACCTAGGGGTTATGGTCCCCACCGAAATAATTCTGGAAAACATCGAAAAGCACAAGCCCGATTTGGTAGGCCTAAGCGGACTTATTACCCCCTCGCTCATAGAAATGGCCAATGTGGCCAGAGCCATGAACGAGAAAAAACTCACCATCCCGCTGCTTATCGGCGGAGCAACCACCAGCGAGCTTCACACCGCACTTAAAATTGCCCCCAACTACACTCAGCCGGTAGTTCATGTAAAAGACGCCAGCAAATCCATACAGGTAGTCTCGCAACTTCTCAACCCATCCACAAAAGAGGCGTTTGCCAACCAACTGAAACAACACTACGAAACCATTTCTCAGCGCTGGCTTAACGAACAGCTGAAAAAAGAATACGTAACCCTGGAGCAAGCAAACCAAAACCGGTTCCCGTTCCTTCTCAATCAGGCAGAAATTATTGCTCCACACAAACTCGGGATAACCCGGTTTGAAAACATTCCTCTGTCGGAGATAATTCACTTTATCGACTGGACATTCTTTTTCCTCGCCTGGGATATGCGCGGAAAATATCCCGAAATATTAACAGATCCCGTAAACGGCCCCGAAGCCACCAAACTTTACAACGACGCTCAAAACCTGTTAAACCAATGGGCTGAAACCAAAACGCTTTCAGCCAAAGCCGTTGTGGCATTGTTTCCGGCCAATTCCGAAGGGAACAACGTTGAGGTGTTTTCCCCAGCCGATAATAGTCTGCTTTGCCGTTTTCACTTTTTGCGAAACCTCCAGAAAAAGCCCTCCGGAGAATACAATTTATGCCTGGCCGACTTTATTGCTCCAAAAGAAACCCAAACTACCGATTACCTTGGAACATTTGCCATAACGGCCGGCATTGGGCTTGAAACCCTTGTTGAGCAATACAAAAAGCAAAACAACGATTACCTGGCCATTTTGTCGAAAATTCTCGCCGACAGGTTGGCAGAAGCCGGAGCCGAATGGCTACACTACAAAGTTCGCACCGAACTTTGGGGCTACGCACCCGACGAGTCGCTTGACATAAAAAACATTCTCAAAGAAAAATACCGCGGAATCCGACCCGCCGCAGGATACCCGGCATGTCCCGACCACACGGAAAAACGCACGCTTTTCGACCTCATGCAGGTGGAAAACAACTGCCAAATATTTTTAACCGAAACCTATGCCATGGTACCGGCAGCATCGATTTGCGGATGGTATTTTGCCCACCCACAGGCGCAATATTTCCACCTCGACAATATTGGCCAGGAACAACTCGAAAAACTTTCCCAGGTAAAAAACATTCCGGCAGATAAACTCAAAACCTTCATACAATAAATTTTGTAAACACACCGCAGGTAATGAACATTGTTGATTTCATTAAAAACACCAGGAAAACACTTATCTCGCTGGAGATTGTTCCACCACTGCGCGGACACTCGCTCGAAAATATCCATAAAACACTTCAACCATTGGTTGAATTTAATCCCAGCTTTATTAACGTCACCTATCATCGCGAAGAAATAAAATACACCTACCGACCCGATGGAACCATTGAACGACGAAAAATTAACCGCCGACCCGGCTCGGTCGGAATTGCCGTAGCACTCAAATACAAATACAACGCCGAAGTTGTTCCTCACATTATATGCGGCGGATTTTCAAAACATGAAATTGAGCAAATGCTTATCGACTACTCATTTCTGGAATTTGAAAACGTGTTTGCCCTCCGTGGCGATCCACTCAAAGGAGAAGAAAAATTTACCCCCCATGCGTTAGGGCATGCTAATGCCGTTGGATTGGTTAAACAAATTGTTGACATGAACAACGGCATATATTTGGAACAACCCGACATAGCGCTGAGAAAAACCAACTTCTGCATAGGCGTTGCAGGATATCCTGAAAAACACGGCGAGGCCCCCGATTTTGAAACCGACCTTCAACACCTCAAGGAAAAAATAGACGCCGGCGCCCACTACATTGTTACCCAAATGTTCTACGACAACCAAAAGTTTTTCCGATTTGTAGAGGCCTGCCACAACATAGGAATAAACGTCCCAATTATACCGGGAATCAACCCCCTGAATAACTTCAACCACCTTGAAATACTCCCCCGGCTGTTTCATATCCAACTGCCCGACGAACTTGTAGCTGAAGTTAAAAAATGCAAAACCAACCTAGAGGTTCAGCAAGTAGGCGTAGAGTGGTCTGTAATGCAATGTAAAGAACTGAAACAACACGGAGTGCCCGTAATCCACTTCTTCACCATGAGCCAGCCCAACAGCGTCGAAAACATTATTCGGCAAGTCTTCTAATCAATCCCTTCCATTTTTATAACATCAATCCTTTTGACCAATCTATTAACCCCCTTCAATGAACTTAAAATTAGCAATAGTTGGCTCATTAACCCCAAAAATCCCAGCCTAAATCAAATGTACATCCAACAATTGTATTCTAAAATACAACTTGTTGCATACCATTCCACGAATCATCCGAATGTTATAAAACCCAAACAAACGGGTTAATCACAAACAATCTTTGTCGTGCGACCCCAATTATGCATAAAATATCGTTTTATTCAATACATACTTAAAATCAGCATTAACTCGGCTATTACTCTTTGGCAACCCCAATTAGCTTATGTTCAGAAAACTCAAAGTAAATTCACTTATTAACGATTCGCCTATAAACAATATTTAAATTCAAACACATGTATAACCATCGGTCTGGAGCATAACGCCAAGTCTGAAATACCCCTAAATTGGTGAGATCCCTTTATGATTATGGAATTTTAACAAATCTTGAATTCAAGTCCCCAACCCTTAAAAAATAAATACCGGCTTTTAAGCCGCTTACATCTGTCGATTTTCCATCAAAACGGATAACTACATTTCCGAGAATATCAAAAATCTCTGAATAGTCACCATCATATCGCTCTACGAATAAAAAATTTTGTACTGGGTTAGGATAAAACCACCTGAGGCTATTTGGTTTTTCAACAATGGATTGAAAATCATTCAAAACCCATAAAGGCCCGGCCGGATTTCCTCCAAAATGGATAATTCCATTTAACAAACTCGTTTGAGAATTGCTGCTCTCATGAACGATAATCCCTTCACCTTCGTCGAAATGATAAAGAGCAATGGTGTTTTGATCACCACTAAAGCGAATAACAGGCGTATAATTGGATGAATATCGAACTATGTCAGAAAATCTTAGCTCATCAAAAAATCCATTAAACGACGGATAGGTTGTATTGTCATAATCGTGTTTTTCAGCACCAATTACTAAATAAGAATCATTAGGCCACTCCGTATTCCTGCCATCTCGATAACTAATATCGCCAAATATCCCACTCATTACGGCTTTATCTAAATTGCCATCAATAAAAACTCTCATTTCCCCAGAAATATGATCGCGCGTAAAAGCGACAAAGTGCCAATCTCCATCAGCAACTATTGCATTACTAATCATCGTGTACGAATCCGAACCATTGTTAATACCAAAGGCTATTCGACCACTCACCAGAGAAATCCCGTAATCGCCATAATCTCCTGCGCCATAAATGTCACGGTCGATAATAATATGACCTAAAGTCCAATCGTCATTATAACCCTCGATAGCAGAACCACCCAAAGGATTATCTTCCAAATTGGCTTTAATCTGAAATTCAATCGTAAAACTTAAACCTATGTCTATTTCTCTGTGGGGATTATCCAAAGGAATTTTCACTCGATCAATGTCGTTGGTTCCATTACCAAAAAAACGCAAACAATAATTTTGCCCTGAAACATTTACACTAATAAATCCCAAAACATATAACACTATTGTTTTCATAGTTGGTTATTTTTAGGTAGTTAGCTATATTAAAAACCGTTCAAAGTTTAAATTGTTTTTTATACCCCAAAAATTATTAAATTAATACATAAGAATACTAAACGCTTTTCTTATCAGCATCCAATCATTTAATATTGCACCCCAAGAATTCTTAAAAATTACACCTCTTTTCCAGATCCACCCTAAAACAAATCATCATGCACACAAAAACAAAAAGCACACCGCATTCGGTGTGCTTTTTTGGGTGGAAGATGGGACTCGAACCCACGACCAACGGAACCACAATCCGCTACTCTAACCAACTGAGCTACATCCACCATTTTAACGATGCAAAGATAATATAAAGATTTGATCTTTGCAATATTTATCTTTAATTTTAGACAACCCCGATCCAAATTTTGTATCATTTTACCAGCAGCGATTATCAGAATTTTCATCTGAAAGACATTTCCCAACGTATTTACGATTGTGCTAATCTTTATTTCTGAAATATTTACACTACTTTTGTTTTATATTTTGCCAAATTATCACGGGGAAAATACTATTCAACTAATGCTTCCTTCTCTAAAACGCCTTATCGCTAACCTAGAAAAGAACCAAACGCTTGGTTTACAGGTGTTTTTATTAGGTCGTTTTGGTGGAATGTTATTGGTGTCTATTCTTCTTGCAAAATCGCATTGGTGGTTTTCAACCACCCTTCCCATGGCAGATATCGGACAATTTGAGCTTTTCGTATTTTTATCCGGGTTGCTTAGTTTTTTCTGGGTAAATGCCTTTATCAAAGCCATACTCAGCTATGCCGATACTTCCAATCCAAATTCCATTAAGAAACAAATGTCACAAATATTCTACCTTTTCATTGGCCTATCATTGATTGTCGGCATTGTAGCAATGATTCTCTATTTTTGCAATCTTTTTTACAATGGTTCCGGATTGTTTATTATTCTCAGCTCTACTATTTACGTATTATTCTGGACACCTTCTATGGTATTGGAATATCTGTTTGTTTTGCAAAAGCGACAGATTCCCTTAATATACAGCGGCTTTTTAACCCCATTGTTTTTAGTCCTTTCCGTAGTTTTAGGCCTGCTTATGCTTCACTCCATTGAAGGCGCGGTTCTGGGAATGGTTTTCTATTCATTCCTGCGTTTCTGCGCCACATTGTATATTTTGTGGCACCCGGAAATATCATATCCCGATTGGATCTGGATAAAAAAATATGCGAAATTCTCGCTTCCGCTTATCGTCTCAGGATTAATTGCTGAATCCGGAACGTATATCGACGGAATCATTGTAACTGCTATGTTTGATGAACAGACATTTGCTATTTTTCGCTACGGAGCTCGTGAGCTACCCATAACAAGCATTCTTGCCACCGGATTGGGAAACGCTATGGTTCCCCTCTTGGCAGCCAATCCATCCTCAACGGAGAGCATCCGGCAAATCCGTTTTAAATCTCAACGGTTGCTAATTTCTTTGATTCCGCTTTCAATTCTATTGATGGTAACTAGCCAATGGTTATTTTTTCATGTTTTTAACCCCGAATTTGTCAGTTCAGCCATAGTTTTCGACATTTATCTTTTATTGGTTCTTCCTCGCTTGCTTTTTCCCCAAACTATAATTCTGGGCCTTAGGCATAACAACATTTTGATACCGATTGCCATATGCGAAATTGTGAGTAACATTCTGTTAAGCCTCTGGCTGGGAACTATATGGGGAATCGCCGGAATAGCCATGGGAACATTTATTTCGTTTCTTATAGAAAAAATTCTGTTAGTAACCTACGTTTACAGAAAATTTTCTGTTTGGCCATCGGAATACATTCCCCTTAAAACCTTTTTTCCCCTAAGTATCATTCTTTTATTTGTGTTTATTTTCAAACATCTTTATCCCTCGGTGTTTACAGACCTAGCACCCATCTTTTAACTCTAAACCACTTAATTTTAACAAAATAAGTTTGCGAAGGTGTTGTATTGTTTGAAAAAATGTGTATATTCGCAGCAAAATTTATTTACTATGCCCTATCGTAGGTTGCCCAATACAGACATGGCCCGTATTCGTGCACTAAACGAAGTTTTGAAACAGTCGAATCACTTTCCGGTCAATAAACTGGCCGTTAGCCAAAGCATGCTGCTCAAAGTTCGAGCTTTTCTACCCTTGTTTAAACAAACCGTTGACCACCAGAGAGAAACTTTTCGACGCCAAAACCAAAACAGTAAGGCCTATGCCGAAAGTTTAAGAAAAGCCAAACTCTACATATCTCATTTTATTCAGGTAATGAATCTTGCCATCGCCCGCGGGGAGTTAAAACCTGAAATTCGAAAATTCTATGGCCTAGGGGTAAACAATAAAACCGTGCCGGCTTTAAATTCCGAAAACGACATTCTCGCATGGGGCGAACGAATTATTAAAGGCGAAGCAGAACGATTAGCTACCGGGGCCAGTCCTATAACAAATCCTACGGCTGCCTTGGTGAAAGTAAAATACGAAGATTATATACGAGTCTACAGAAATCAAAAAAATTTACAAGAAATTTCAAAAAGAGCTACAGAAAAAGTTGCCGAAATGCGTAAAGAGGCAGATGCTCTTATTATCGAGCTTTGGAATCAGATAGAATCCTATTTCTCCAACCTTTCGCCCGAGCAGATGCGCGAGAATGCCGCAACGTATGGAGTTGTATATGTTTATCGTAAAGAAGAAAAAGAAAAGCTCGCCACCAAAGAAGCCGAATAGCAGTTATTCAGAACATAAAGCCTTTATTCTTTTAAAAACAGCCAACATAATTCCTAATCCAACTATCGATAAAATCATCCAAAAACCTATATCTGAAACTTTAAAAAGTTCTTCAATATTTTCCGGCTTTGTGGCTTTAAGTATTACAATACTTGCCAGGTTATTCACAAAATGCATTATTATAGGATACAAGAGGTTTTGGGTATAAAAATATAGATATCCTAAAACCAAACCCAAAAAAATTCTGGGCATTAGCGAAAAAAACTCACCATGAAAAACCGAAAATACCCCCGCCGTAATAACAATGGCTGTCCACTTTTTTTCAAATTTCTTAGTTAGGAATACCTGTAGACAGCCCCTAAAAAACCACTCTTCAAACACAGCCGGCAACAGGGCAACCACAATAATTAGTATCCATAAATGGCCTAAGTGGCTGTTACAAATCAAATTCAGCACAAATTGCTCGTTTTCCTCCTGTACTCTTCGTAAAGTGCTTTCAATACCAGCTAAACTGTCCGGAAAAGAAACGCTTCGGTTAATTTCCCACAACGTTTGAACAGGAAATAGGCTTAACAACCATGCAACTAAAATCCACAGAAGCATTTTCCAAAATGTAGTATCAATTTTGGGTGCCCTAATGATTTCGTTATAACCATAGATAGTTCCTAAAACCAACGAGGGTATCCCAAAAATCAAAACTGTTTGAGATGCCAATCTTAGGTAATTATCCCATGGATTCGGCACTCCTATCCACGAGATAAGCATTGCAACTCCCGAGGCCACAATTGCCGCCAAAAAAAACAAAACTAACAACCAACCCATCAACGCCAGCGAAGAATGGATCTCTTGATCTCTATGGCACATATTCGCTATTTTGGACAAAAATACCTTTTTTCCCAAAAATATCGATAATTGAAGCTAGTTGGAATTTACTACCTTTGCACAAATTTTTTACCATGATAGCCCTTAACCGTATTCAACTACCGGATAAACCTCTGTTTCTGGCGCCCATGGAGGATGTTACCGACTTAACCTTCCGGTACATGTGTAAGCATTTCGGGGCTGATGTAATGTACACCGAATTTGTTTCCTCCGAAGCAATAATCCGCGAAAGTGAGAAAACTCTGCGGAAGACGCGAATTTTCGACTATGAACGGCCGGTTGCCATTCAAATTTTTGGCAACAATCTCCATACCATGGTAGAAGCCGCTAAAATTGTAGAAACCTTTGAACCCGATTTTATCGACCTGAATTTCGGTTGCCCAGTAAAAAAAATAGCCACCAAAGGAGCTGGGGCAGGAATGCTTCAAAACCCAGAGCTACTGGTTGCCATCTCAGAAGCAGTGGCGAAAAATGTTTCCCTACCAGTAACCGTGAAAACCCGCCTCGGTTGGGACGATAGCTCGATTATTATCCATGACCTTGCTCTGCGCCTCCAGGATGTTGGGATTTCTATGCTAACCGTTCACGGCCGTACTCGTTCGCAATTTTACCGGGGTGTAGCCAACTGGGAACCTATTGGCGCATTAAAAGCCAACCCAAAAATTACCATTCCCATTGTTGGAAACGGCGACATTAAAACCCCTCACGACGCCGCTCGTGCCTTTGACCACTATCGAGTTGATGGAGTTATGATTGGTCGGGCAACTATTGGTAAACCATGGATTTTCAAAGAAATTCGCCATTTCCTGAACACCGGTACCCTTTTTCCTCCGCTTACAGTTACCGAAAGAGTTGAAATTGCCCGCATGCATTTAAATAAAAGCATCGAATTTAAAGGCGAAAAATACGGAATACTTGAAATGCGCCAACACTTTGGAAACTATTTTAAAGGCCTGCCTAATTTCAAAGAAACACGGCTAAAATTGGTGACTACATTATCGGTTGAAGAAATAGAAGAAATATTTCAGACCATACAAAAAAACTGGGGAAATATACCCCTTGACAACGACCACCTTATCGATAACCATTGCCAAAAATTGGAGAGACTATAACAATTTTATTTTTCTCGTTTAATTTTACGAATGTTTCTCCTTAATAGACGAAGTCCGGCTCTTCGTAATGGTGTGCTCGATAATTCTCGTTTAAATTGTGCCGAACCCATTTGTTCCCACTCTTCTTCGCTATAGGTAACGTGTTTCTTCAAATGAAACAACTTATTGTTAGATTTTCTTACATCTGCATTATGCGGGCAAACATCATTACAAATATCGCAACCAAATAGGTATGAATTCAAAACCACCGGATTGGTCTCATCAAAATCACCACGATACTCAATTGTTAAGTAGGAAATACACTTACGAGCATCAACAAAAAATGGTTTTACTATTGCATTGTTTGGACACGATTCAATACACTTGCCACAGCTGTAACAACTTTCCGTGTTTAGCTCGTCGTGTGTGAGTTCAATGCTAGTAATTACAGTGCACAAAAACACATGCGAGCCAAATTTTGGGTGAATAAACATGCTGTTCAGACCCAGAAAACCTAATCCAGCCTTTACTGCCCAAAAACGTTCAGCAACAGGCTGAGCATCAACACTGTAGATGTTTTTGCTGCCGGGAGACTTAATCTCCAGAAAGCCAATAAGTTCTTGAAGTTTACTCTTTAAAACATAATGGTAATCGGATACCTTAGCAAATTTAGCCACCTTGTACCTCGACTCTACCGGAGTATCTTCCACAAGATATGAAGCTACCAAAACTATTACCGACCTTGCTTCGGGAAAATAACTTTTTACATTGGCTCGAAAGTTTGCTGTCTGCGACATATATTCCATCTGGCCGGCATAGCCTTGTTCCAGCCACCACCGAAAATGGTTTTCCAATTCCGGATAATACTCTACACAAGCAACACCGCAATCATCAAAACCTAACTCTAAGGCTTTGGCTTTAATTACCTGTGTAAAAATGTTATTGTCAGTTATCAATCAAACAAAGAATTTTGCCGATAACCAAAATTTCTACCCAAATGTTTGTATGCCAAGGGAGTAGCTTCTCTGCCTCGTGGTGTTCGTTTCAGAAAACCCTCTTTAATAAGAAAGGGTTCGTAAACCTCTTCAAGAGTTCCGGGATCTTCGCTTAAAGCAGTTGCAATAGTTGTTAGCCCAACTGGACCCCCGTTAAATTTATCAATAATTGTGGTCAAAATTTTATTGTCCATTTCATCTAACCCGAATCGGTCAATATTCAAGGCTTCCAATGCGTAAGTTGCAATTTCTTTATCGATAACACCGCTTCCTTTAACCTGGGCAAAATCGCGAACCCTACGCAGTAGGGCATTAGCAATTCTCGGGGTTCCCCTACTTCGCAGGGCTATTTCCTCTGCAGCATTATCCTCAATGGGAACGTTCAATATTTTAGCCGAGCGTTTAATTATTCCGGCAATAACATCGTTGTCATAATATTCTAAATGACAGTTTATCCCAAAACGAGCACGTAACGGGGCTGTAAGAAGCCCACTACGCGTAGTGGCTCCTATAAGTGTAAACGGATTTAAACCAAGTTGGACGGTACGGGCTGCAGGACCTTTGTCAATAACTATATCAATTCTGAAATCCTCCATGGCAGAGTAGAGATATTCCTCTACCACAGCGTTTAGGCGGTGAATTTCGTCTATAAAAAGTATATCGTTAGCCTGTAATGAAGTTAAAATTCCCGCCAAGTCACCGGGTTTTTCGAGTACAGGACCCGAGGTAATCTTTAGAGAAACTCCCAGTTCGTTGGCAATGATATTCGATAAAGTTGTTTTACCAAGGCCGGGGGGACCGTGCAACAACACATGATCTAACGCTTCGCCGCGCATCCGAGCAGCCGAAACAAACACCTTCAGGTTCTCCAAAACGTGGGTTTGGCCTTTAAAATCCTCGAACAATAACGGCCTTAGCTTTTGGTCGATTTCAATATCCTGTGATGTTTGCCTTGGGTTTCGTATGTTAAAGGGTTCCGGCATGACGGCAGTGTTGAATATGCAAAGTTACTGATTTTTATTTAAGTAAGCTCATGGAAACATTCTTATACGTTTACCCCTGTTGGACTATAAATTATTCGCAAAAAAAAATCCCGCAATTATTGCGGGATTTTTAAAAAACAGTGCATTTTTAAAACATATATCCAACAGAAAATATTGCCTGATTAGCTCTTTTACTGAAATTATAACGCTGGCCACCGATATTTAATCCATCGCCGAGTTTGCTTAATCCAAACTCATATTTTGCATCTAAAGCTATCTTACCAAAAATATTTACTCCGGCACCAATTTGCCATCCCCAAACAGCTTTCTTAAAAATTGTTTCCGCTGTTGTAGAAGTTCCGGTACCCGAAAGTTCACTAACCATATCGGCTACTTCATCTTTAGTTAAAAGATTAAAAGAGGCAACCGGCCCAGTACCTAATCTAGCAGGACCTAATTTCATTCCAACTAAAACAGGCACATCGATACGTAAATCCCTTTGTTTTGCAGATCTCTCAATCTGAGTCACAGCATCCCGGATAGTAACTTCACCACCGGTTGTGGCAAACAAAACCTCCGGTTGAATGAAAATTCCGGCTATACCAATTTGCATAAAACCACCAAAGTGGAACCCCATGGGCGTATTTGATGCAAATCTAAGCATAATGGTGTCGTTGGCAGTTGAAACAATGTTAACCGCATCCGACAATTTAACTTGGGTAGAACTTACTCCTCCCCGTATGCCAAATTTTAGCAATTGACCGTGAACACTGCTAATAAGGGCAATAATTACAAACGTAAACGCTACTCTTTTCATAGTTTTACTAATTAGATATTTTACAAAATAACTTAATTACCTGCTTACGAAATTACAATATTTTTATAAAGTTGGTTCAGCGCATTTGTTAAAATGCTGTTATTTTACTCATAAAAAGGTTAACCGCCAAAATAAGGATACAGATAACGTGTTGTTATATTGTCTTTTATATAATCTTTCACTTGGTGGCACATACTCTTTTGCAGCATCCCACATCGAATAGCAGATCCTTGCTGAGATACGCCAGCGCTCATTAAGAATTTTTCCAATTCCTGCAAACGAAGTGTAATCAAACATATTAAAACCTGTTTTATTTGAATAGTGTTGGTTTTGAAGATATATTCCCTCCTGTTTGTCTGAAAACAAGTAATTTACAGCAACACCTACTTCGAAAAAATATTTATCGTAATTATACAGCATAGAAACTGGCATCTCAATGTAATGCAACACCAAGAGATAGAAATCCGTATCCTCAGGTGTTAAAACAATGGAACTTTTGGAACCTTTCGGAAAATAATTCATTTCAAAGCTTAGATAAACTTTGGGATTTAGCGGTTTAGCCACCCAAAAGCCAGCCTTGATACCCGATTTATTATATCCTGAATAGCTATCGCCGTCAACTTGAGTGCTAACTGCACCAATAGAAATTCCACCCTCAAAATGAGATTGAGAATTAAGTTGAGCAACCAGCCCAAACAACAAAATGATTGTAACTACTTTTTTCATACCAAAATTGTTGTAAATTTACCTATAATTGAGTTTTACACGACAGCTTAAAGAAAACAATTCTCATTCTGATCTAATTTTAGGTTGATAAAAGACCATCTTGGAAAAACGTAGAATATGAGACTAAATTTCAATTATAGAGTGGTTCATGTTCCATTTTTTACCCCATCACTGAATTTGGATAAATCCGTAGAATTTCTACTTCTTGACAAAGACAACTCCGTTATTCAAAAACGATTGTTGGGTTATGTTTCCACTGAAACTTGGATAAATTTGGTTTTAGAAAAAAATAGGGTAGATTTCGAAAACTGCTTTATTGAAAATTTTGATATCGATCTTATTAGAAAGAGAATAAACCTAGAAGATTCTCACTTCATTGAGCTTGCTAAATTTTCAATTTCTGATTCCATACTTTTCAGTTCAACCCAGGTAAATTTAAGCAAACTATCGATTTTAGAAACAGCTGGTAAGATTAAAGATACTATAATTATTTCACTAGAGTTCTATTTTATTTATAATCAGTTGAATTGTCAAAGCATTACTATTGAAAACTCCAATTTCGTTTGTTCTACAATCTATTTCAAATGCAACCAGTTTATTAATACCGATCTAATACTTAAAAATTCTCTATTTACCAACGGTAATAAATACTTCAATCAAAACAATTTTTCTGGGAAACTGGTGCAATTTAAAAATCTGGATTTTGGTAGTGGTGATGTAGATTTCTCGGAAAACTTCTTTAAATGCACTACTATTCAATTCGAAATAATTCACATAAAGGAGGGACGTAAAAACTTTAATCGTTGTGTTATTGAATCCGGCGATTTCAATTTTGATAAATCTGAAGTTGGTAACGGAGAATTTATTTTTAGAAACGTAACCCATAAACTAGGTAATTTTTCCATGTCTCGTATAGATTTTGGAAATGGCAATAAAGATTTCAGCAATACGATATTTAGTAACGAAAAAAAAATATTTACCGGCTCAAATTTTAATTCCGGAAAAGTTTCTTTTAAGAATGTCCTCTTCAACGGAAATCTGATTGATTTTCATTTTTCAACATTTGACAAAGGTGAACTAATGTTCGATCGAGCTGAATTTGGTTCGTGTGTATTCGATTTAAGAGCCATAGAGTTCAATTCAGGAACTATTAATTTTTACAGAAATATATTTGCCGATGGAGATCAAATCTTTGAAGCTGCTAAGTTAGGAGCATCCAATGTAATGTTTAAAAATTGCCGTTTTGGCAAAGGAATTCTCAACTTTTCAAATCTTGAATCGGAAAATGCTTGCATCTCCTTCGAAAATGTTGATTTTGGTCAAGGTATGATTTCTTTCAAACGTTCCCAACTCCACTGTTTAAAATTTTCAGACTGTGAACTGGATACCTATACCGATTTAAGATTAATTGCCTGTTCCAACTTAGATTTAAGCGACACTATCATAAAAGACATTGTAGACATTAATCCCACGGAGTATACTTTAAAGGTTCAAAATCTTAATTTGGCCGGTATTCGATTATTAGGCAAAATTTACATCGACTGGAATACACTGAATTTAAAAAAGTTAATAAAAAACCAAAAAACCGACGATTTTATAAAAGCGGAACAATTTAGGCTTTTAAAAGAAAATTTTAACGCCATAGGAAATTACGATCAAGAAGACCTAGCATACGTTGAATTTAAACGACATTACGCCAAAACATCCTTGAATAAAAAAATCCGTTCTAAGCCTAAATATTTTAAACCTATTTTTTACTTATCATATTTTACTGAAAAATTAATTTTTGACCGCATGGGACATTACGCAACAAATCCCTTGCGTGTATTGCTGAGCATGATTTATGTTTATTTATTTTTTTCTATACTTTATTTAATTATTGATTTACATACAGATTCCCATATCTACTCATCACTTTTTAATCCCTTAGACACTCGATATCTTAGCATTGTTAGCCGTTCATTTTATCATAGTATAATTACGTTCTTTACAATAGGCTATGGCGATTACTATCCAGATGGAGTTTTACGAGTTTTATCTGGTATAGAAGGATTTATAGGAATGTTTATGATGTCTTATTTCACTGTTGCATTTGCCCGTAAAGTGCTTAGGTAAATCCTTTGTTAATAGATTGTGAAAATCCCTGTTGAAAAATTTTTTGTTTTTCTTTTGGAGTTTTACCTCTATTGCTTATTTATAGATTTTCATAAAATATCAAAATATTCGACCTAAGAATTTTTATCGTTTTTTTAACAAATATTTTAACATAACTTAAACCTAACACCTTGCTATTTTAATTTAACGTAAATTTATCAACAATTGTTAATTTTGCCTCTAACTAATTTATTTAATATCACATCCGAAATTTCTTGCTGTTGATAACGTTTTAAAAACATTTTAGAACGAAATTTGCAAGAATTTTTTGAAAAATTTTTTAACCAAACTAACCATACATCATAATCATCTTAAAGTATTTTCAAACCTTAAATTTTAAATAAATATTATGGTAAAACAATAAAGCTATAATGCAATGGCAGATATCAACGATTTGAAGCAAGAAATTCTTCGTTTAAAGAAAGAAAAAAATGCCATAATTCTTGGACATTTCTATCAAAGGCCAGAAGTTCAAGATATTAGTGATTTTCTTGGCGATAGTTTATATTTAGCGCAGGCCGTTCAAAAAACTACTGCAGACATCATTGTGTTTGCCGGCGTAAAATTTATGGCTGAAACGGCTAAAATTATAAACCCAGAAAAAAAAGTTATTTTACCAGATCTGAATGCCGGGTGTTCTTTAGCCGATAGTTGTCCTGAAAATGAATTTAAAAAATTTATAGATCAATACCCCAATCATAAAGTTGTAACCTATATCAATAGTTCCATTGAAGTAAAAGCTCTATCAGATGTTATATGTACATCGAGTAACGCCAAAAAAATTATTGAAAGTTTTTATCCAAATCAAAAATTAATTTTCGCACCGGATTACAATTTAGGAAACTACCTGTCGCTTGAATTAAAACGGCCTATGGTTCTTTGGAAAGGTGGTTGCCATGTACACAAAAAATTTAGTTTGGAAAAAATTCTGGTGCTGAAAAGAAAATTTCCCAAGGCTCAAATAATTTCTCATCCTGAATGTTCTAATGAAATTCTAATTGTTTCCGACTTTATTGGAAGTACATCAAATTTACTTGAATACACTAAACTTTCAGAAAACGACACCTTTATTGTTGTAACTGAAACTGGAATAATACATCAAATGAAAATATTAAATCCAAAAAAAACATTTATTCCTGCCCCCCCAGAAGATTCTAATTGTGGGTGTAACGATTGTGAATTTATGAAGCTTATTGATCTTAAAAAGATTTACAATAGTTTAGTGTCTGAAGGTCCAGAAATATTTATCGATGAAAATTTAAGAATCAGAGCTGAAGCTCCTATTTTACGTATGCTTGACATTAGCGCTAGATGAGTAATTTAAAATCGCTTGCTAATCAAACTTTTATTTATGGTTTAGGCTCGGTTATACCAAGAATTCTGAACTATATCGTTTTAACACCTTTTTACACTCGTATTTTTACTTCCCAAGGTGATTATGGTACTCACTCGTATCTTTATGCTTTCAGTGCTTTTGTGATTATCCTTCTAACATATGGAATGGAGACTACTTATTTTAGGTTTGCCTCTCAGGATAGTGATTTTAAAAATACCTTTACTACCTCGTTTATCTTTCTTTTTATTAATTCATTTCTTTTTTCTTGTTTTATTTTTTTGTTTAGAAATAATATTTCATATTATCTTGATACTAAACCTGATTATGTTTTAATTTTTACTGGAATAATTGTAACTGATGTAATAAGTACAATTCCGTTCGCAAATCTTCGTATTCATAACAGAGCTAGCACTTTTGCATTTTTAAAAATTTTTAATATAATAGTTAATATCGGATTCAACATTTTATTCTTGTACATACTACCAAAATTAAATTGTTTTGAGTTAAATGTTTTAAAATTTTACGATAAAAGTAATCTACTTAAATATACTTTTTACTCTAATTTATTTGCTAATCTTTTTACTCTAATTTTTCTAATTAAAGATATCAAGAATAACTGGGGTGCTTTTAGCTTTAATTTGTTTATAAAGATGATACCCTACTCTTCACCTATTATGGTTAGTGGATTATTAGGAATGATTAATGAAGTTGCTGACAAAATTTTTCTAAAATTTTTCCTACCTAAAAATGTTGATTCTTTTAAGGAGATTGGTATTTATACTGCCAATTATAAGATTGCTGCTTTAATAACGATTTTCAATTCCATGTTCAGGTATGCCTTTGAGCCATTTATATTTAAAATATCTAAAGAAATTGATAATAAGGAAAAATATTCTCGTGTTACACTTTATTATTTATACATTGCATTAATCGTATCACTTATTATTTTGTTGTTCTTGGATATTTTCAAATATTTTATTGGCAGTAATTATCATATTGGTTTAAAAATAGTACCCATAATATTAATTGCTAATGTTTTTTTTGGTCTTTATTATACAATGAGTGTTTGGTATAAAATTTTGGATAAAACAATATATGCCGTTCGATTTTCCTTAATAGGTGCTATTGTAACTGTTATATCAAATATAATTTTAATTCCTAGTAAAGGGTATATGGGAGCTGCTTTTGCTACACTAATATGCTATTTTCTCATGTTTATTTTAACTACATACTACAATCAACGAATATATCCCATCCCTTACGATTTTAAAAATATGTTTTTAGGATTTTTCGTTTTTATGTTGATTTTAGCATTAAATCATTTTTTAGATATTGAAAATATATTTCTGAAATTTTCTATCAAATTATTACTTTTAGCATCATTTATTGTGTTAGTTTTCTACAAAATTAAAATAAAGGTTAAATTATGATATCTGTAAATATTAAACATGAATGTGGTGCAAAACTGCCTGAGTATAAAACGGAGGGTAGTTCTGGACTTGATTTATACGCATTTATACCAGATAATACAGAAGAAATTATTTCACCGGGTGAGATAAAATTAATTAATACTGGAATATATATAGAGCTACCTGATGGATATGAAGCTCAAGTTAGGCCAAGAAGTGGATTGGCTTTTAAAAACGGTATTACTGTTTTAAATACCCCTGGAACTATAGATTCTGATTATAGAGGAGAAATAAAAGTTATATTAATAAATCTAGGGAAAGATATTTTTAGAATTCGAAATCACGATAGAATTGCCCAATTAGTTATTACTCGTTATGAGAAAATTAGTTGGAATATTAATGATAATTTGAACGAAACTACGCGTTCACACGGTGGTTTTGGACATACAGGTATTTAATAAAATGTTTATTATGGAATCCCTTAAAAGTTATCACCTTACAATTTTTTTGGTTACTGTTGTTATTTGGACCGGTTGCACAAAGAAAGTTGTTAAAAATGTTGAAAATATCAGCTATATACCAAAAAAAGAGCATACTAGTTTACTCATTGATGCAAAACGCGACTTATTATACGGAAGTTCTGAAACTGCTGAAACAAAATTGCTTGAAATTCTTCATCAGGATTCGTTTTATCACTCTGCGAATTATGAATTAGGAAAAATTTATTATGCCAAAGGGGATTTTTCTAATGCCGAATATTATTCCGGAAAAGCTTACCAATTAAAAAAAAATAACCAGTTTTATTCTTCTTTATACATAAATTCCTTATTGAAAAATAATAAAATTAATGTTGCAATTCCGCTTATATTTAAATTAATTGAATTGGATTCAAAAAATATAGAAATATATTTTGATGTAATCGATTTATTTTCAGAATACGGTTTATATAGAGAGATGCTCAAGGTTATAGATATTTTTGAAAAAAGGTTTGGATATAGTGACGAAATAATAGTTAGTAAATGTCAAATTTACCTAAAAAAAGGAAAAATTAAAGAGGTTTTAAAATATTTAAATCGAGTTAAAGAGGTTGATTCCAACCGTGTTATTGTTTATCTTCTTTTAGGAGATATTTATTCATCTTTAGGAGATACTAAACAATCAATAAAAAATTATTATTATGTTTTAAATCTTGAACCAAATAATCTTCATGCAAATAAAGAAATAATTAAGTTATTTTTAAAAGACGGGCAATACAATTTCGCTTTTAACATTTTTGAAAATAACATTATTAATTCAACTATTGATGTAAATGACAAAATCTCGATTCTTCTAGATTTATTTTCTTACAGTGAAAAGTTTAACAATGAATTAAAGGTTAAAATTGAAAATTTTATTACAACCCTCAATACTCTTTATTCTGATAACCCGGGTATTAGTTACTTATATGGAGAGTTAATGTATCGGAAAAAAGAATTTAATTCTGCAATAAATTCTTTTGAAGTTTCTTTAAATTTTAAACCCGATAATCTTGAGTTATGGAATTTAACAATTTACCTCTGTTATCAAGTTAAAGATTACGAACGGTTAATTAAACTTGCTACTAGCGCTTTAAAATATTATCCTAATATTCGAGACCTTTATATGCTTAGAGGATATGCATTTCTTAATTTAGATTCCCTACTGAGAAGTTATGATGATTTTTTATCGGCTTTAAAATTAACCGGTTCTCTTGATAAAACCAAGATAGATATACTTCATGCCTTGGCTGAAGTTACACATCGTTTGAAAAGAAATATTGAAACTTACTCCTACTATGAAGAGATTTTGAAAGAATCACCCAACGATATTGTTGCTCTTAATAACTATGCATATTTCCTTTCTTTAGAGAAAAAGGATTTAGACAAAGCGTTAGAAATGAGTTTAAAAACTATTAAAGTTGAACCTAAAAATCCTACCTATTTAGATACATACGCATACATTCTTTTTGTTTTAGGACGCTTTGAAGAAGCCCTAAAATACATCGAACTGGCTATTTTATATGGAGGTGGGCAAAACGGTACGATTTTAGAGCACTATGGAGACATTCTATTTTTCAATAATCAAATAGAAGATGCTCTTATGGCTTGGAAGGAGGCCTTTGAAAGAGGTGGAGGGTCAAAGTATTTACCAATAAAAATTGAACGAAAGGAATATGTCGAATAGAAATAAAATTTTTATTTTCTGCAGTGGATTAATACTTTTATTAGACACATCTTGTTCTATAACAAAAAAATACGAATTGCGTTTTAAGGACTTCGACAAAAGTAATCTTATTGAAAGCATAATATATGAAAATAAACAAATATCCAACATTATTATTTTCTATAGCGCTATTGTTTCGTATAATCATGTAGAACAATCTATAACAGGACAGATACGTATTATAAAAGATAGCGCAATTTGGATTAATGCTAATGCAAAAGTCGGGATAGAGATAGGTAGAGCATTATTTACCACTAACGATTTTAAAATTATGATACCTACCCAAAAGACTGTTTATGAAGGTAGTTATTCTCTTGCAGAAAAGTTTTTAGGTTCACCATTAAATTTTAATAGCCTTCAATATGCCCTTACTGGTAGTTTATTGGCTGTTGAAAACGTTTTTGATTTTACTGAAGCCAGAATTGAATCTGGCCCAAGCGATGATATATTAATGTTTTCTCGGAATATAAACTATTATACCGATGTCGTTATTGACTCAAAAACATTGAAGCCAAAAAATATTAAAATTTATCGTAGTATCGATCCTATAAATTTAGAGATTAGGTTTAAAAACTTTATAACCATAGATAAAATTCAACTGCCACAATCAATGGAAATTATTTCTATAAAAAATGGAAATAAAAACACCAAGATTGAAATTAATTATAGAAAAATTGAGTCGTACCGGGAAATTAATATACCGTTTAAAATTCCAGGTAGATATGAAATCAAAAAGCTTTAAAATGGTCAAAATATTTTTAGCTTATATTCTTTTCCTATGTGTTAGTCTGAATTATCTTATAGGCCAAGATCGTAAAGAACTTGAGCAACAAAGAAATCAATTGCAAAAAGAAATCAATGAAGCTAACGAATTATTAAAATCTGTAGGTTTACAAAAGGATAGAAGCGTTGAATCAATAGTATTACTACGAAAAAGAATTACTTTACGACAATCTAACATAACTACCTTGAAATCTGAATTAAATATATTAGAGCGGGAAATTGCAATTTTAAATTCAAGCATAACCAATAATGAAGCAACTATAAATAGGATTAAAATAAATTACGCTAATGATATTTTATTGGCCTATAAATTAAAAAGTTCAAAAATTCAATTAATGTATATTTTTGGGAGTTATAATTTAGATCAAGCATTTCAAAGATTTAAATATTTATCAATTATTTCAAAATCAAGAAGAGAAAAAGTTCAACAGATCCAAGAAGTACAAAATGATCTTAATAAACAGCTTACAAATGTTGTTGTGTTGAGAAATGAAAAAAGGGAACTTATAAAAAGTCTGGATAATGAATTAGTTGTTTTAAATCGTGATCTTAAGTTGCTCGATGAGCAAATTGGTAAACTTAAACAAGAGGAAGAACGTATAAAAAGAAAAATTCGCGAAAGTCAAAAACTTGCTGAAGAGCTTAATAGAAAAATTAAACAGATTATTGAAAATGAAATTGCTAAAAATAAAAAAGGAAAGTTGTCGTTTGATCTCACTCCTGAAGAAATTGTTGTGAGCGATAGTTTTGAAAAAAATAAATCAAAACTCCCTTGGCCTATTGAAAGAGGTTTTATTACTGAAAGGTTTGGTACACACGAACACCCTGTTTTTAAGGGAGTGGTTACAAGAAACGACGGTGTTGATATTGCCACTGAAAATAATTCATCGGTTAGGACTGTATTTGAAGGAATTGTAACAAATGTTTTGATTATTCCGGGTCTAAATAAGGTTGTTTTAGTACGTCATGGCCGATATCTTACCGTTTATTCAAATCTAGAAGAGGTTTATGTGCAGAGAGGTCAAAAAGTTAAGACAAAAGAAATAATTGGTAAAGTTAATAGCGATGGCAATAGAGATTTTTCTATTGTAAAATTTCAAATTTGGAAAGAAAACGAAAAATTGAATCCTGAAGATTGGCTTACAATAAAGCGATAGAAATGAGGAATAATGTAGAAATAATCATATCAAAATACAGGTTTTTTACGTTTTATAACCAATTGTTATTGGGCTTTTTCTTCCTGTCACTTTACGTGGTTATTCCATTTTTTCTTATATCCTTAGTCGATATAATATTTGAGTTTTCTTTATTGTTACGTGTTTGTAATTTTATATTGTTAATATCTATCGCTTTATATTATGTATATAAATATTTTATTATTAATATTTTACGGTATTTTCAATTAGTAAAGGGTTATTCAGATTATGAAATTGCAAAAAAATTGATTTCTAAGGAAGAGATTGAAGATAAAGCTCTCAACTACCTAGAACTTCAAAATTTTGATCTTAAGCCCGAAATAGTTCTTAATGCATTAAATAATTATGTTGCCACTTTCAATGGTATTCCGGTAAAATCAATTATACCAAAATACTTTCGGTTTAATAAACTTAAGTTTTATATTGTTTTAATATTTGTTGTAATATTTATTCCTCTTACCTTCAATCAAAAACTTCGAATTGCTCAACAAAGAATATTATTTCCACTTAGGAAAATTTCGTATAATGTATTGAATTTTTATTACCTAAACCCATTCTACACAGTTTTAGAAGGAGAAAATTTTAACCTGCAAATTTCAGTTAAAGGCGTTTATACTCCATCACAAGTATTTGTAAGATACGGTAATGCTGACTATCGTGCTCAAAAAGTTAACGACACACTTTGGACTTACACTTTTGAAAACGTACGTAATAACCTTAAATTTTATGTTCACGATTTTTTAAATGAAGGAGCTTATAAATCTATTATTGTTCAACGAATTCCTAAACTTATCGAATTGCATGTTAATGTATATCCTCCAAAATATACAGATTTAGAACCTTTCACCGTTGTTGGAAATGGCAACTTTATTTTTCCTGAAAATAGTAAGATTGAATTTTTTATTAAGACAATAAATTCAAAAAAATGCTACTTTGTATTACCAAACGATACCGTATTTTTACCTATTGAAAATAACATTTCAACCCTTGCCTTTAATTCTAACGAAAGTATTCAATATCAAATTTCTTTGATTTCTGACTCAATTTCTAACCGTGATTTATATTCTTATTTAGCTACAGTTAAGAAAGATTTGTATCCTGAAATTTTTGTAACTTCTGATAATGCAGAGATCAACCTTACAAAACCAATTCTGTTCACGGGTAAAATCTCTGATGATTACGGTTTCACGTCTCTTTCTTTAATCGTTGATATTAATGGAAATCAAAATGTCTATAATTTGCCGATAGCTAAGAATACTGTTATTCAAAATTTCTTTTACCAATTTGATATTTTCGATTTTTTAAAAAACAATTCTACAGAGAAAATAAAAATTTATTTCGAAGTACGCGACAATGATTCATTTAATGGGTATAAATCAACTAGGAGTGAAATGTTTGAATTTAGTTTACCTACAAAGGATTTTATTGATAATCAAACAACGTACGTTACAAATGAATTAAAAGATAAACTTAAACTTAGTATTGATCTTATAAATCAATTAAATGTAGAGCGAAAAAATCTTGAAAATCGAAGTAAAACGCAAATTTTAACTGAATGGGAAAAAAAGCAACTTAACGAATCTTTAGTTCAAAACTACAAGGAATTTCAGATGGTTATGCAACAAATTTTAAGTTTAAGCCAGCAATTGAAAAATTTAAATAAGTTTACAGATTTAGTTTCTGATGATATACGGAAGAAAAATGAAGAAATTTTAAATCTTTTTGAAAAACTAATGGACAATGAACTTAGTGAACTGATAAAAAATATTGCTGAATTAAAGCGTGATATATTACATAAGGTTCCTGAAAAAAATGAGAAGATAATTTCAGCTGAACAATTACAAAAGTTATTGGATAGAAATTTAGAATTACTAAAAAGGTTTGAAATTGAGAATAGTATTCAACGAATAACCCAAAATTTAGATCAATTTGCCACCGATCTTGCTGATGCAAAAAAGGAAGAAGAACGAGAAAAAATAGAAGAAAAAATAATAAATACAATTGAAAAACATAATGAAATTCTTGAAAAAAATAAGGAATTAAAAAAACCATTTAAAATTAACAGCTTTGATGAAAATAAAAGAGATATTTTACGAGAATTAAATAAAAACAACAATGATAAAAACAACACGAAAGATAATTATGAGAACTCCAAAAGGGTGAAAGAACTATCGAAAATGATTGATACTGACTTTCAAATGAACCAAAATAGCATGCAGGCTGAGGACTTGGAAAATCTGCGCCAACTAAGGTCAAATTTGCTAAAATTAAGTTTTGCTCAAGAAGATAATATTACATATGGAGTTAAATACAACGTTACTAAAAACAATAAAAATTTACTAATTAATCAACGATTAGTTTTTGAGCAATGGAATATAATCTATGATAGTTTGATTTCTCTATCATCACGAAATGTCTTTTTAGGAAAAATTATAGAGGATGATTTAAAGTATATAGAATCATATAAAAAGGAAATAAGTACCAATTGGAATCTCGAAAATCCTTTATCAACTGTTGTAATAGACCAAAAATTACTATCCCATTTTAACAATCTCTTACTATATATTGATGAAGCAATTCAACGATCTGAACAAGAACTTAACTCATCCGGCAATGGAGGTGGTTGTCCCAGGCCTGGAAAATCTAAACCATCTACGTCTGATATAGCTAAGGAACAAGGAAATTTAAAACAGTCTCTTAAGAACATGTTAAATCAATTAAAAAATGCTAAAGATGGATCTATGTTGAGTGAACAGATGGGACAATTTTTATCTCGTCAAGAGATGCTTAATTCTCTTCTTCAGCAAATTTTAAATTCCGGAAATGTGGGAAGTCAAGCTAGTGAAATGATTAAAGAAGCACAGCGATTAATTGAAGAAAATATACAAGATATATTAAATAAACGCATATCCAATGAAACTATTTTGCGTCATGAAAGAATAATAACTAGGTTATTAGAATCTGAAAAAGCCGAGAAAGAACGCAAATTTGAGGAAAAACGCGAATCAAAAGAGAATAAAAAGGAATTTGTTAGGAGTATTGATTTTCGTAATCTTGATTCTTCAAAGACACGTAGTTTTGATGATAATCTAAATTTGCGAATGCTAAATTTGTCAAAATATTATTTAGATTTGTATCAATATTATATAAATTCGGGTCACAAATAACATGTATAGACGTATTCATATAAATAGCGAAATCAAAAATATAGCTATTGTTGAGAAACTGGTTGAAGAAATCTGCGATCATATATTCGGTGGTAAAGAATTGCATGGAAATATATTAATTTCAGTTTTGGAAGCTGTTACCAATTGCATAATTCACGGAAATAAGAGAGACATCAACAAGATTGTAATAATTGAAATAGAGGCAAGTCGTGAAATAATTAAATTTATCATTAGAGATGAAGGAGAAGGTTTTGATATTTCTTCAATTCCTGATCCAACTAAATCTGAAAATATTGAAAATCCTCACGGACGCGGAATTTTTTTAATGAAAAAACTTACTGATAGATTTGAATATAATTACGAAAATCGTTCTTTCATATTAAGTTTTTACCCTGAAAAATATCGCGAGTTTGTATAATGGTCTATTTTTTTCTTGAGATAGAAAGGTTTAAACTGCCAAGAGGATTTAAAAATTCCTGCCGAAAAATTATAAACTTAATAGCTATAGATCATGGATTTAAAACGGGGCAGATAAACATTATAATAGTCTCGGATGAACAGCTATTAAATGTTAACCAAACATTTCTTAAACATGATTATTATACTGATATTATTACCTTTAATTACAATTCATCGTTTAAAATATCAGGAGATCTGTACATTAGTGTTGATCGCATAATTGAAAATTCAAAAATTTATAATTGTACAATTTTTGAGGAATTAAAGAGAGTAATAATTCACGGGTGCCTTCACTTAGTAGGTCTAGATGATTCTACTAGAATCCAACGTAAAAATATGGCTGATAAGGAAAATTATTACCTCTCTCTGTAGAAATAATTATAGAAAAAATGGATTTTCAATTTGATGTTATTGTTGTAGGTGCAGGACATGCAGGTTGTGAAGCTTCACACGCTTTGGCTAAATTAGGAATGAAAACCCTATTAATAACGCATGATTTGGAAAAAATTGCAGCTATGAGTTGCAATCCTGCCATAGGAGGTGTTGCAAAAGGACAAATTGTACGTGAGATTGATGCTATGGGTGGCATGATGGGGATTATTGCCGACAGGAGCGCAGTACAGTTTCGAATGCTCAACAAAAGTAAGGGACCAGCTGTTTGGTCTCCCAGAGTTCAATCTGATCGTAGCTTGTATTCTAAATATTGGCGAACTACCTTAGAAAGCTCACAAAATTTGTATATGTTTCAAGATGATGTTGTTGAGTTAATTATAGATAACAATTCTATTTCAGGAGTTAAGACCCAAATAGGATTTATTTTTAAAGCAAAAGCTGTGATTTTAACTGCCGGTACATTTCTTAACGGTAAAATCCATATAGGCGAAACACAATTAATAGGCGGTAGGATGTGTGATAGAAATAATTCAACACTTTCTACTCAGCTAAAATCGTACGGATTTACCGTTGGAAAACTAAAAACTGGAACCCCTGTTAGGATCGATTCTCGCTCATTAGACTTCTCAAAATTTATTGAGCAAAAAGGTGACACCCCACCGCAGCAATTTAGCTACCTTAATCATTTTTCACCACCCGATAGGCAGCTAAGTTGCTGGATTGTTTATACAAACGAAATAGTACATAATATTTTAAAAGAGGGATTTGTTAAGTCACCCTTATTTAACGGAACAATCCAAGGCATTGGACCAAGATATTGTCCTTCCATTGAAGATAAAATAAAAACCTTTCCTGAAAAAGAAAAACATCTGTTATTTCTTGAACCTGAAGGTTGGAATACCACTGAATACTATTTAAATGGTTTTAGCAGTAGCTTACCTTGGGAGACACAATTAAAAGCCTTAAAACACATACCAGGATTTAAAAATGTTCATATTTTTAGGCCTGGATACGCTATTGAATATGATTTTTTTGATCCTCGACAATTATTCCACACATTAGAAACCAAAATCATTTCAGGACTATTTTTTGCTGGACAGATTAATGGTACAACCGGCTACGAAGAAGCGGCTGCACAAGGTTTAATGGCTGGAATAAATGCAGCGATGAAGGTTTTAGGAAAGGAACCTCTTGTTTTACAACGTAACGAGGCTTATATTGGAGTTCTAATTGATGACCTTGTTACTAAAGGCGTACTTGAACCATATAGAATGTTTACAAGTCGGGCAGAATTTCGGATTTTATTACGCCAGGATAATGCTGACGAACGTTTAACACCGATTGGTCATAGAATAGGGCTAGTTGATAATCTTCGGTATAAATCCTTTCAGGAGAAATATAATACTATCGGAAAAATAATTGAGTATATTTCTGATTTTTCCATTAGTCCTGAGGAAATAAATAATTTTTTACGATTAAAACAATCATCAGAAATTACGCAAAAAACGAAGTTACTTAAAATACTTTTACGGCCGGAGGTTTCCACAAGAGACATTTCTTTTGCCTTACCGGAAGAATTTCGTAGGCAAGAGTTTTATGAGGCAGTCGATGTGAGGGTTAAGTATGCAGGATATATAGAAAAGGAAAAACTTGAGGCAGAAAAGATAATTCGTTTAAACAACTTAGTAATACCTGAAACTATAAACTACTACGAATTACATAATCTTAGTACTGAGGCTAGACAAAAGTTAAGCAGGTTTAGGCCAAAAACCATTGGCGAGGCTATCAGCATTAGTGGGGTCAATCCAAGCGATATCGCTGTTATTCTTATGGTTTTAGGTCGTTAGTTAAACCGTGCTCCACGTGGAGCACGAAATTTTGATTATTTTTTTTAACGCTCCACGTGGAGCAAAAATTTTTACATTATGGTAATAAGTGGTAATATTGTCGATGTGTTGCGCCGAACAATATATAAAGGAAGACTTTATATAAACAATGGTAAAATTGTTGATATACAGCCTTCTGAAGATGTGAGCGGGGTGTATATTCTTCCGGGGCTAATCGATTCCCACGTTCACGTTGAAAGTTCAATGGTTTCACCGGCTCGGTTTGCTCAGGAGGCAGTTCGTTTTGGAGTTGTGGCTGCCGTGGCTGATCCCCATGAAATTGCTAACGTCTGCGGTATTGATGGAGTAAGGTTTATGGTTGATGATGCCAAAAACATTCCCTTTAAGTTTTATTTTGGCGCTCCATCTTGTGTTCCGGCAACTCCTTTTGATTCCTCAGGAGCCTCTTTAGATGGGCATGATATAGAGTATTTATTCGATAACCTGAACCTGAAGTTCCTTGCTGAAGTTATGAATTTCCCAGGTGTAGTTCAAAAAGATTCTTTCGTTATGAAAAAAATACATGCTGCAA
This sequence comes from uncultured Bacteroidales bacterium, assembly GCA_937981765.1. GTDB lineage: Bacteria > Bacteroidota > Bacteroidia > Bacteroidales > Salinivirgaceae > JAAYQU01. The sequence continues at coordinate 100,905 of CALJOM010000004.1, read as the reverse complement.
CGGAACGTGGGTTGCCAATTGACGGCCACGCACCAATGTTGACTGGAGCTGCACTTGAGGAATATGTCCGTTCGGGAATAGAAACCGACCACGAGTGTACTACACTATTAGAAGCGGAAGAAAAATTAAATCTTGGAATGAAAATATTAATTCGAGAAGGCTCTGCTTCACAAAATTTTAACGCCTTGTTTCCCTTAATAGATTTACACCCAGACCATGTAATGATTTGTACCGATGATTGTCATCCTGAAAGCCTAACTTCGCAATATCTCAACCGGTTTATTCCTATTGGTCGTGATAAAGGTCTTGATTTTTGGAATATTCTTCAGGCATTAACCATAAATCCTGTGGCACATTACAAATTAAATGTTGGTTTACTCCGCAAAGGAGATCCGGCCGACTTTATAGTAGTTGACAACTTATATTCTATGAATGTCATTCAAACATGGGTTGACGGAAATCTCGCGTTCGATGGAATTAATTCTTTCTGTCATGAATACGATAGCAATGTTTTTCCGATTAATTATTTTAATGCCTCACCCATAACTATCAACGATGTTGCTGTAAGGGCCGAGTCGAGTTTAATTAACGCAATTCAATGCATTGATAAACAAATTTATACAGATAAAATCATAGATAAACCACGCATTCAGGATGGCTTTTGCCTATCAGACATTAACACAGACTTATTAAAAATTGTAGTTTTAAATCGATATAAAAATAATCCTAAACCTGCGGTTGGTTTTATCAAAGGGTTTGGCATTAAATCCGGGGCTATCGCAACAACCATATCTCACGATAGCCATAACATTGTTGCCGTTGGGGTCACGGACACCGACATTGTAACCGCTATTAATAAAGTTATTGAATCAAAAGGTGGTATATGTTTCACCGACCAGGAAACATCAGTACACATTCCCTTACCAATAGCTGGACTTATGAGTTTTGAAGACGCAAAATCAATTGGACAGAAATATGAAACTCTTCAAAAATTGATTTCTGACAAGGGCTGTACCCTATCGTCACCTATAATGACGCTATCGTTCATGAGTCTCTTAGTTATTCCAAAAATTAAAATATCCGACAAGGGGCTCTTTGATGTTGAAAAATTCCAATTCGTAAACTTATTTATACCCGAATCGTAAACAAAATTTTGTCGAAATCGTATACATAATGTACAAAATTGAGGTTTACATTTTGATATTTAATCCGGACTGTTTAACTTTACGCGAAAATTCAATACGATGGAAATTAAGAAAAATCCACAAGCAGACCTAGAACGGCATAGAACTACCTACACACAGATCGGATTAGCCGTTGTTTTAGGATTAATGCTGGTTGCCTTTAATTGGACAACCTCAGAGAAAAAGATTGATTCCCTAGGTGTTGTTGTTGCCGTAAATCTTGAGGAGGAGATGATTGCAACAGAGCGCGAGCAACTACCAGAACCACCGCCACCACCTCCACCACCACAAGAATTGGTAATAGAGCAATTAACGATTGTGGAGGATAACCAGCAGGAAACTAATATCGATTTCTCAACCGAAGCAACCGAAGATACCCGTATTAGTCAAAGAGACATTGTGCAAGTTAAAGAAGAAGAGGTTGTTGAGGAACCAGAAATTTTCTTAGTTGTTGAAGAGCAACCTGAATTTCCGGGTGGAATGACCAAATTAATGGAATATCTGCGAAACAATATTAAGTATCCCCAAATTGCCAAAGAAAACGGTATTCAAGGGAAAGTTTTCGTTAGTTTCGTTGTTGACCCAAACGGTAAAGTTACTCGAATAAAAGTTGTTCGTGGAGTCGATCCCGCTTTAGATGCCGAGGCAATACGAGTGGTTGAAAATATGCCACCGTGGAAACCCGGAAAACAGAGAGGTAAACCAGTGTATGTGCAATATAATTTGCCCATTAATTTCCAGTTACAGTAGCACTTTTCAATAAAAATTTTCTATAAACTCCGAACCGCACCTGTTCGGAGTTTTTTATTCAATATTTAGTGAGAAGTATGATAGAATCCATTCGCAAAACTGAATATAGAGCCGTAATTGTAGGTGTTATTTCCGAGTTTCAGGATGAAAAAGCAGTTAAAGAATATTTGGATGAACTTGAATTTTTATCCTATACTGCTGGTGTTCAGATTATTAAAAGGTTTACCCAAAAAATTGAGACACCCAATCCACGTACGTTTGTTGGTTCAGGAAAGCTTGAAGAAATTCGACTGTTTGTCAAAGACAATAAAATCAATTTAGCAATATTTGATGATGAACTCTCCCCATCGCAACTACGAAATATTGAGAAAACCCTTAACATTCGAATTCTTGACAGAACAAATTTAATTCTCGATATTTTTGCTCAACGAGCTAAAACCTCGTATGCTAAGGTGCAGGTTGAACTGGCACAGTATACTTATTTATTACCACGGCTAACCAGAATGTGGACCCACTTAGAGAGGCAAAGAGGAGGTATTGGATTAAGGGGCCCTGGAGAAACTGAAATTGAAACTGACCGTCGAATTATCCGCGAAAAAATTGCCCGTTGTAAAGAACAGTTAGCAAAAATTGACCGACAAATGGAAACGCAACGGCAACATCGTGGAAAATTGGTTCGGGTTGCTTTGGTCGGCTATACCAATGTAGGAAAGTCGACTATAATGAACCTCATAAGTAAATCAAACCTTTTTGCTGAAAATAAACTTTTTGCTACTCTTGATACTACAGTTCGAAAGGTTGTAATCCATAACCTTCCGTTTTTATTGTCGGATACCGTTGGTTTTATTCGAAAACTACCAACCCATCTTATAGAATCATTCAAATCAACGCTTGATGAAGTTAGAGAAGCTGATTTATTGATACATGTGGTGGATATTTCTCACTCAAACCATGAAGAACAAATTAAAATTGTAAATCAAACACTTACAGACATTGGTGCTGGAGATAAACCTACAATTGTATTGTTTAATAAAATCGACGCGTATACTTTTATCCCAAAAGATGAGGACGACCTAACCCCTGTTGAACGAAAAAATCTCACTTTGCAAGACCTTCAAAATATGTGGCTTGCTAATATACATTGCGACTGCTTGTTTATATCGGCTAAGCAAAAAACATATATTAACGAGTTTAAAGAACTACTTTATTCACGAGTAAAACAAATTCACCAACAACGCTACCCTTACGACGATTTCCTATATCCTAATGTTTATGAAATAGACGATGATAATGAATCCTAGAAAAACGCTTGCTTTTAATTTGTGGGGTTTCATAATCTTAGTGGTTCTTAGTCTAATTTTTCGAACCAAAATATACTCACAAAAGCTTTCTTTGCCCTCATTAGAAAAAACAAATATTGATAATAATGCTGTCTCCACAGATTCACTCGAAAGGCTCTTTCTCTATTATTTGGATTTAGATATCGATTCTTCAGTAACTTATTTAGGCGTTCTAAAAGAGAGATGTAGATTAGGATTTAAGCTATATGATTGTGCTAAATATTTGTTATACACCGGAATATATTATCACCGGATTAATAACTACGATTCTGCATTGTTTTATTACCACAAATCGCGGCCAATTTTACATAGCTTAAAGGATTATCGTGGATATATGGCGGTAAATAATAATCTTGGTGCATTACATGAAGAGTACGGGAATATTGATTCTGCAGCAGGCTACTTATTTTCGATTCTTACGTTTGTGGATAGTGTCAAGGATAATTCTCTCGATTTAGAATTATCAAAAACATTTTTAAATATAGGTGTGCTATATCAAAACCAAAAGGAGTATGCTTTGGCTGAAGAATATTACATTCGAAGCTTAAAAATTAAACAAAAACATGAGGACATTAAAGGTATATCTGTTTTATACAATAATTTAGCCATAGTTAATTATTTTAAGAACGATATTAAATCGGCTGAAAGCTATTTTTTAGAAGCCCTAAAAATCTATGAGCTAGTTAAAGATATACGTGGTTTATCTAGAACCTTTTTTAATATCGGCGAAATATACCTGTACGAATACCAAAATATTGATAAGGCTTTGTTTTACTACAAAAAAGCCTATGAAATAGGCTTACAATTAAATGATTATTTATCACAAGTAGATTGTTTGATTAAGTTGTCGGAATGTAGTGTTGCGAAAAAAGATTTTGCACAAGCCGAAAAAATTCTTAATAAAGCATTGAATATTGCTAATAAGATTCGGAAAACCGACTTAGAACTCGAAATTTTTGAACAACTTACCGATGTCTACCTTGCTTTAAATGATTACAAGAAGGCTGTGGTAATACAGAAACAAATATTAAAATTAAAAGACAGCCTACTCAAAATAAATAGTAGTGAACGATTGATTGACATACAAGAGAAGTATAAAAGCATGATAGATTCAATTGGCCAAAATGTTGTGAAAGAATCTTATCAAACGAATCGAATTATTAGACAAGGATATCTTCTCTTCTTTGTCATGCTCCTTATTATATTTTGCGCAATAAGCATTATTCTTTTTAAATATCGAAACCTGCAAAGAATTTCCAATAAGCAAGCGATTAAAATTTCAATTTTAAATAAGTATATTGATAACCCGATTTTTGTGTTTGTTGAACAATACAAACCGCTAAATGTTAAGCTTTTTTATTATCGCCTTGGATCGCTCCTAAATATGCTGGATGTTGCAAACCAAACGGGTAAAGAGCCAGATTATAAAAAAGCTAAGAGATTAATAGCCATAATGCTTGAAGAAACTGTTTTTCCCAATTTTGAAAGAAAATTTTCGATGCTTTCCAAAGGAACTTCAATGCATAATAATAAAATTATCCGTGATTTAAAGAAGGATCTTGAAGAGCAACTTAAATTTATAGACATCCCAATTAATCCCGAAGGTTCTTAAAAATTGATAAACTTGCAATTTTATCAAATTCTAACTGCTGTTTTAATGCCTCTAACGAAGGAAATTCTATTTCGTTGCGAATTTTGTCAATCAGCTCAACTTTAATTTTTTGGTTATATAAATGGCCGTTAAAATCAAAAAGGTGAATTTCTGCTAATAATTCTTGTGAGTGCTCAATTGTCGGCCTATACCCATAGTTCATCATACCAAAATAATTATTATTTTTATAATGAACTTTAACCGCATATACCCCGGGAGCAGGCATTATTTTTAATGGGTCAAGCGGCTGTAAATTGGCCGTCGGAAAACCAAGTCTTTTTCCCAATTTTTTCCCTTCAACAACAATAGCCTCAAAAGAATAGTTGTAGCCTAACAAGGAATTTGCAGATAGAACTTTACCATTCAGTAATGATTTCCTAATCTCTGAACTACTAATATGTACATCGTTAGAAAGTTTATCTAGAACCTTAACGTTGATACCTTTTTGTATACAGTAATTTATAACTTGTTCAGTAGTACCATAACCATTTTTCCCGATTTTTTGATTGTGTCCTAAAAGAAGAGTTTTTACTTTTAACATTTTCTCTAAATAATTATCAATAAAATCTTGATATGTTAGCGATGACAGTTTCTTAAAACTAGCAATAATGAGAGCATTGATTGATGTTGTAGATAGTAGAGAAAGTTTTTCTTCCGGAGTGTTTAATAACCTAAACGAGGGATCTTTGGCAAAAAATAGTTGCGGATGATGGTCGAATGTTAGCACCACCGAAGGTAAATTTGATTCAGCCGCCTCTCTATTAAGAGACTCGAGAACAAATCTATGACCAATATGAACACCATCGAAAACACCGATAGTTAAAACACAACCGTCCCACTCAATGGATGTATCATCTAATAAATATATTACCTGCATACTAAACGCTTCGTTTTTAAATGTAAAATTTATAATCTAATTCCAAGTCCACAATATTCTTGAGCCTCATTACAATTGGTCAAATGCTCAATAATTTTATCCCGTTGCTCTTCGTTTGGAAACGTACTAATTTGGATAAGAAATTCTTTAAACTTTTCAAAATCATTATTCCATTGGCATGATGATAATACGCTTTCAGAAAAAAGATATAACTGATCCCCGTCATATACAGGAATATTTTTATAATCAAAAGGTTTATTTTCGTTGATATTGGGGGATATAGAATGCTCTAACAGAAAGGCTTCGTTTTCATCTTCACCATGGCGAACTATATATAACGACGATTTTGATGAACTGAATAAAACATTTTCTTTGTTTTTTGGAATAAGTAATGCCGAAATATCATAGGTGTAGGAAGATAAATTTTTTTCAGACGACGGAAACAATTTTTTCATTCTGGCTCTGAACTCTTCTAAGAGGATATTAATTCTTATATCGATGTCCATATTGTTTATTTCGCGAAGGATTGTGTATCCTATAACGCTTAACACCAAACCAGATAGGCCTTCGGTTTTTGAGTCATATATCACAATAAGAGTTCCATGTGGTTTCTCTTGGACAAAAACGAAATCGTTTTCCACAAAGTGGCGTGAAAAATTTATGATGAATGACTCTTTAATTCCGTTAATATGTTTATTTTCTATACCTAAAAGTGAATTTTTAACAATTCTTGCTCTATTAATATCATTTAAAAGATTTTCATTAAATTTATTAAGACTAGATTTTTGAAAATTTATTTCTTCATTTTGTAGCAGAATTTGATTGTTAAGATCTTTCAATTCTACGGTATATTGTTGCTGTATTCGATAATTTCTGTAGATTGAAATTGCAAGAATTACTAATGTGGTGATACTTAAAGAAAGAAGTAGCCCAATAATCAATAGCATTTTTTGTCGTGTAGCAGTAGCTTCTAAAAGCAACGTTTGTTTTTCTATCGTAAGCTTCTGATTTTCTATTAACTGTTTGTTTAAGGCAGCTTGAAACTTTTTATCTAATTCGGCAAATTGTTGAATTTTTTCACTTGAATATATTGAGTCGCGCAAGGCAATAGTTTTTTCGGCCATCAAAAGGGCTTTAGTATAGTTATTATCGAGTTTAAAAATTTCCATTAAAATATCGGCTGTAGTTTTCTCTAGGTTTAAATAACCGCTGTTTTTTATCAAATCATAAGATTGTTGTGCATATGATTTTGCTAACGATATGTATTCTCTATTATAAGGCGATTTTTCAACCGATATTTTGTAATACAAAGCAGACAAGTTTGTTAAAATATTGGCTAATTCTATAATATTGGCGGAATTTTGTCGAATCTTTCTGGATTTTTCTAAGTATGATATAGCCTTAGGATAATCATTAAGGTTTTTATAAGCATTACCTATATTGGTGTAGCAATGAGCCATAAGAGACGGGTCTTCTAATTTTGTGGCTATACTTAAGGCTTCTTGAAAATATTCTAAAGATTTATGATATTCCTTATTGTCTGAATAAGTTGTACCAATGTTAATTAATGCCCCAGCAATTCCTTCTAAATCGTTGGAAAGCCTTCTGAGTTCTAGGGCTTTGGAGAAGTATTCAACAGCATAGTTATAATTTTTTAATTCCGCATGTAGATTTCCCAGGTTGTTATAGCAGTGTGCTATTCCGAGCGTGTCCTTAATTGCGAGTTTAAGCTCGAGCGCCTCTTGTAGAACACTTAATGCTTGCACAGGTTCGCCTTTATCCATGTGCACAACGGCTATATTTAATAGCCCGTTTGAAATTCCTGATGTGTCGTGAATTTCTTTGCGAAGGTTTATCGCCGTATTATAGTGGATGAGAGATGAATCGTAAAGCGATTGTGTGTAGAAAACAACACCTAAATTATTGTAGCATCTTGAGGCTAAATTTTTATCGCCGGAAATTAAGAATCCTTTAGCAGCATTACGGTAAAAATCAATGGCCTTGTCGTATTCTGTCTTTGCAGAAAATATCCTGGCGGTTAAAAAATAAGTTTCGTTCAAAATTTGCTGCAACAGATCATCTTTATTATTGTTCTTCTCAATTAGTAATATTGCTCTTTTAAGCCATTCTAAGGCCTTGTCGTGGGCTCCTTGTTTGGCATATATTTCTCCTATTTGATAGAATAGTTTAGCCTCTGTTAGGGGCTTTTTAATGGTTGAAAGACTGGCTGCCTTTTCATAGTACATACGTGCGGAATCCAGGTTTTTACCTTTATATTCATGAGCAATATCAATAAATAGGCGGAAACGTATGCTGTCATGCCTTGCCTGTTGAATTTTAGTAAATAGTGAATCAATAGATTTTTGTGAATAAGTTTCAGGTATCCATAGAAACACTAGAAAAATTAGCCCGCTTAGCCATTTCATAATTATCTAAATTTTCAATCCGCTGTAAAATTAATCTAATTTACTATTAATCTGACTTTACAAAAATAAAAATTAAGAGTTCTTATTTCAGAAGGCGTGGCAGAGGCCTTAGCAGAATTGCAAACACGGTTTTTATTATTACTAAATGGGGTGGGGGCTTTGATAATTTGCCGGTGAGAAAAACCCGGAAATTTAATCTAATTGACCATGCGTATAATATTTATAATAAAGTTGTTGAAACAATAAAAATAAATATTAAGATTAACATATTTAACTATAATTGCTGTTTGAAAAAGATTTATTCGTTTAAATATTTGTCAAGTGTTGTCAGCAAGATGTTTCTATGAATTGGTTTGGTAATAAATTCGTCGCAACCATTTTGAAAAGCCTTTTCTTTATTTATGGAGAGGGCATATGCAGATTGAACAATAATTGGAAGATTTTTACGGAGGATTTTTATCTTATGAATAATTTCAAAGCCATCACCATCGGGGAATCTAAGGTCAAGTAGTACTAAATCAATGGGTTTGTCGGCATAAATGTATCTGAGAGCTTCTTCAACATTTTGTGCAACGGAAACTATTGCTCCTGTGTTCTCTAGTGCTTGTTTGAGATAAAGTAGGCTAGGAAAATCATCCTCAACCAGGAGGAGATTCTTACCATGCCAATTTCTTTTAAGAAAGATATCTTGCATTTTGTAAGCCTTTAGTTATAAACAAAATTAAACTAAAAATTCCACAAAATGTATTGGAAAATGGGGTGCAAAATTTTGTTTTGCATAACTATAGTGCATAGATTGAATAATCGGCAATACCTAAAGATAATAAATCTTTGGTATTATTAAAGGTAATAGTCTTAGATAAATAAATTATTTTGTTTCATAAATCTATTGTTCCCGTTTCCAATTTTTTAAATCGTAAATATTTTCGTGAACCTTAAATCGGAACCGTATTTTCATAACTTTTTGCTCAAGCATCCGCCCAGTCCAAATAGTCCACCATGTTTTTACTTCCCTGTTTTTTGCTTCAATCGACTGCAAGTATTTTTCATAAAAAGTAAAACCATAAGCATCTGCGTTTGACATTAATGTCCAATTAGTTAGTAATGGTGATTTTGAGTTAAAATCTTTAACCATAAGTAAGGGTTGAAGGTTCCATAGGTCCTCAGGATTAATTTTTTTGGGTTCATTAGGGTCTGGTATTATTCCATTCCACAAGAAATTTCTATCCTTGTCGAAATGATACCAGCTTGGACCATGATCAGATACAAGAATAATTTTTGTGTTATCATATACCCCACTTTTTTTCATCCACGTAATCCAATTGTTTAGCTCTTTAATTAACCACGTGGCACTTTCTAAAGGTGAAACGTTAACTTTAAGAGTACCATCTTCTTTTAAAATTTTCCAAGGATGATGGCAAGCTTCGCTATGTATATAGATGAATTGTGGTTCTTTTGCCGTGTTTACCGAAATCTTGGGAAGAAGTTTAATAAATGCATGATCGTGCCATCCATAATCGTTTTCCAGAATTTTTGCTTTTGGAAAAAACCACTTGGTATTGTTATAGATTTTGGGTTTTAGAGCTAGGGGAACGCTCTGAAAAATTGCATTTTCTATTAGCCGATTAAACCAAAAGTTTGACACTTCGGTTTTCACAATATCGGTGTATAGGTCTTTCCATAAAGGGTGCCATAATGGGATAAAGTTATATTCTGTTTCTTCGATTTGTGAACCATAGAATTTATTTCCCGAGAGTACATATCCCTTCTGATTCACAGATGTAAGAAATAGGCGTGAAACCATTGTTAATTTTTCACTTATAGTGGTTGATGAATCTGAATTCATCCAATCAACATTATATTTTTCACCACCCCATAAAGAGGGGATTGAGGAGTGGGTATAATTTGTTACAGAAAGTGTGTTTGGGAACCAAACAAACCCGGTGAAATTTTCCCGTATTTCTGGGTTTTCTTCCATAATTTGACCGATATATTTACCCTGAAATGCGTCGGCAAGGAAGAAAACAATGTTTGGAGAAAATTGGGAGAATGCTATGTTATTTACACGATTTATGTTTGCTGGGAAAAATCGCTGTGTTTTAATTGCTTTGTGTAAACTGTCTCCTATTATAAAAAGGTTTAAAAGAACCAGGGATACTAGAACGGCTTTTAGCCATCGATTTTTTATGAACAAACGCCATAGGGTTATGGATAGGATAATAAGGATTAAACTATCGATAAAATATTTAACCAACGGTGCTGCTAGATTTTGATGTTCAGCAAAACGATTTTCGTGTAAAGCACCGAGATTTAGGGGTGAAATTTGGCTGTTGAATATTAATAAAGACGTTAGAAACAGCATTATAAAAGCCGCAATAGACTTGAATTTTTGTGGAAGAAGATAATAAACAATGGCTAATATCAGGAAAGAAATAATAAATGGCAAACCATTGTTTTTCAAAATATCTATTGCTGAAAATGAAAATGTTTCTACACTTGATGAAAAAACGATTAGTGGTTGCCAAAGGGTTATATAACCCGTTAAGTACAATATGGATAGAAGGTATATTGGATGGTGTAACGAATTATATCGAATACCTACCGGAGAGTGATTTGCCAGAGAATAAGGTAGGGAGATAAAGCATAGAAAAATTCCTAACGCACCTAAATGTTCATATTTCAAAGAACTTATTATAAAATTTGTCAACACCACTTTTTCTCCAAAAAGAATATATAAGGTAACAACTATTTGGCTTATTAGTAATAAAACACACATAACCAACGTCACGGTTTTTAATATTTTAGGCACCCATGCTTTGGTATAAATCACTCTGGAAAATCCTAGGATCTGGGCCGGAACTAAAAAGGTAGTTGATAGGTATAAGAGAGTTATGTTTTTACCTGAAAAATAAAATTCCCCTGCCAAGAGAAAGTATGTAGCAAAAAATAGCAAAGAATAAAAATATATCGGGGGTAGATTAGCAAATGCTTTAAGAGATAACTTTTCTAAGACATTAATTCCTATTAGCGTGTAAGTTACTATTAACGTTAAAATAAACACCATTAGCAACCGTAAGGGAAAATCTTTAAATGTGTGATGAATTGCCCAATGCAGTTGACCAAGCAGTCCTATTACAAATAGGGCAAAAATTAGAGCTATAACAGGCCTCTTATTTTCTAATATTTTAGCCTTAATGTGTTTATATCGAAAACATAGGGTTGTCTGGTGTGAGAAAGAGCTAAAAACTTCCGGATTGGTAATTAGTAGTCGTAAAAAGCTAAAAACGTTGTTCATGGTCCAATAAAGAACCAACCCTGATGGGAAATTATAAAGGAGCACCAAAAATATGCCAGCAACTAAAAAGGTTTGTTTTCGTTCAGAGATGTTACCGTTGATTGTGTAAAAATAGGCAGTAACTATATTAATTACAGTCATTAGGATGGGCAACAGATTCATTCCGGCGACTAACCCATCTGGTCGGCTTAGGTCATCTAAAATGAGAAAGCTTGCCCCCTTGAGTGGTTCAAAAGTGTTTAAAAACTTGTAGGCAGCAATAAAGAAGGGAATTTGAATGAATAGGCTTAAAATAGGAATTAAAGACCTAAGAGGATTGTAATTATGCTGTCTATAAATTGTTTGAATGTAATAGTGTCGCTCCTGACCCGAATACACGCGTTTAATTTCATCTATCAGCGGCTTCATTTTCAGTTTGATAGAATCGTTTCGCTTCTTAGCTTTTTCAATAAAGATAAAAAGAGGAAGTAAAAGAATAGAAACTGATGCACTAAGCAGAAAAATAGAGAGCCCGTTGCTATTCGTTAGAGTAAGAAACGAAATGTATAAATTCTTGATTAATAAATAAAAAGGCGCTAGTAAGGCATCTAATACATTCATAAAACTCCTCCATATATCAATTTTTTAACGATTTAATGATTTCAATAATCTGTGCTGCAGCAATTTCACCGGCGTTACCAAAGTTGAACACCGATTCATTTCTTAGATTTTCGATATTAACGTTACACGGATTGTTTAACGTTTCTTTTACAATTTTTGGAAGATTTTGAAGTTCGTTTTCGTCAAACTCGCGTCCTATACGCTTACGTTCCTTCATCTCCCACATTGGGGGATTTAATTCGCTACCTTCAAAGCCTTCAATAGATTCGAAATCGGTTTTTAACAATAATACAGGTTTAGTGAATAAAAAAGCATAATCCCAAATAATCCCAGACAGGTCGCTAATCATGATATCTGATTTTGCCATACTTAATGTGCCTAAACGTTCTTTGTCGACAGAAAATCTTGGATTATTGGAAAAGCGTTCTTCAATTTCAGCAATAAGTTTTGGAAAACTTATGTAGGTTTGTGGGTGTGGTCTCAGAATTACGTCGTAGGAATCATCGGCCAGCAAGTATTCAAAAAATTTAGCACCGAATCGGTTTATTATAGAATATTCCTTCCATGTAGGAGACACCAAAACACAGGGACGCTCTTTAGAAATTGGGGGTAATGAAATGACCTCCTGAATCATTTCGTCGTAATAGGTTAACCCGGTTTCTAAAAGTATCTTTTTCCTTGTTTTACGTTTTTCTTCCAATTTGCGTATGTTTTCAATTTGATGAGGGCCAGAACAAAACACAGAGTCAAAATAATCAAAAGCAAATTTACGATAGGTGAAAATATCAACGGGGGCATGTACTATATGAGCATAGTGTTTAACGTGTTTTGAACGCCGGATCATCATAACATCGAGTTGGGGAGTGGTCATTCCTACAAACGTAGCTTTAAGTCGCTTAAGGTAAACCGATGTAATGGCTAGATTTCCAATATATTTAGACTTGTAAAGTGTGTTTTCTAGAGTTAATCCGGGGTCCTCTTTGGAGCTAGTGAGATAAACTACTGGATATCCTTTACGAATGAGTGCCAAAATAACTGGTTTGAATACCTGCCAATATTGTTTTCCTTCAGAATAGAACACTATTTCGGCATTTTCAAAATCGTTTTGTTTTTTAAATCCTTTTCCCAAAAGAAAGTTTGAAAGGCTGAATAATATACCACGAACAGTAAACAGGAACGATGCTGCCAAGGCAATAATGATGTAGAGAAGTGTGCCTGTCGATGCCGGGTCAATGTAACCCATTATAGCATAGTTAAATACCATGTTTATTGGTTAAAAAGTTAAACAAATCTTCTGTATTTACCACTCGTGGATTGTTAGAGAGTCGTTGAGTGTTCACGTTTTGGGTAATTAACAGTGGGTTAAATCCCTCTATTAAACGCCAGATATTAGTGTCGACTCCAAGCCTGATTATATAATCGTTAATATAACGGCTGGCTGTATCTGGAGAACACTCAATAATTTCAAACACCTTTTTTATTCGATTTTTAACAGACTCCACACCACGTGGATCGTTACAATCCCTCTCAGAAAGATTGTAATTGTAATTTATAAAAAACGGGAAACTTAGTGCCACTGCGTGCCCATGAGGTATACCGTAAAAGGTGGTAAACGCGTAGCTTATAGCATGGGGAGCAGTTGTTCGGGTTAGATTAATAGCTTTCCCGGCTAGATGCGCTGCCAATTGCATGTTTTCTAGGGCCAGATGTTTTTTTTCTATCGCTAAAGGTAAGTTGTTCCAAGATAATTTAAGTGCTTCTAAAGCATATAATTCCGACTCTTTTGTTGAATTAACACTCCAGATAGATTCAATAGCCTGAAACAATGCATCCAGACCAGATACTGCAATTGTGTATGAATCGGCTTTGCCGGAAAAGCTTCCTGAAAGATAAACGTAATCGGGTAGCAACAGGGGATGGTCGACCGAATATTTGGTATTGTGGTGATAAATGACAGAGAACTGAGTTGCTTCAGAGCCTGAGCCGGCGGTAGTGGGAATTGCTAGAACTGGAATTTTCTTTCGAAACGAAAAGCCTTCATTTGACGTTAGCAATCTATCCTCTAGGGGGGTGAAGGCATAAACACTCAACATTTTTGCCATATCCATAACACTACCTCCCCCAATGGCAATTATTAATTCCGGAATATATTCTTTAACTAAATTCACCCCTAATTTCATTTGCAACCATTTCGGATTAGTTTCAAACTCGTAGAATTCAATATAGGGCAGATTGCCTAGTAAGTTTTTAATAAAAGAGTTAGCGGAGGAGGTAAAAAAAGAATTTTTGCCACGAACTAACAGTATACGATTCGCCTCTAGGCTATGGATTGTGCTTTTAAGTCTATCGATATCGGATGAGAAAAATAGAAGTTGATGCATTTCTTTCATCATTTATGGCACTTTCTTCTATGGTTGCTTGTTCACATCATAGTTTGATAGTTGGCCCAAGAAATTTCATGAATTCGAGCTTATTGTTTTCCGGTTTAATGGTTGGCCTACCTAAATTTTCCCGTGATCCTATCATTACTCTTACTTCAATTAAAGCAGGACAAATATTAGCTTTTATGTTTTTTATAATCTTCTCTAACTCTGCCTTTGTGGTTATCGAACAAGCAAACTTGTATCCAGTGGCCAAGGCCACAGCTGGGAGATCGATACTGAATGCAGCAGTAGGCTGACCCCCAACCGATTCGTGAGAACCATTATTTATGACTATATGAATCAGATTTGCAGGCTTTAGCTGTCCTATGATAGCCATTCCCCCCATGTGCATAAGAACCGAGCCATCACCATCGAGACAAAAAATACGGCGGTCGGGTTTTGCCAAAGCAATGCCTAGGGCAATTTGCGATGTATGCCCCATTGATCCAACAGTTAAAAAATCGGAATGGTGGGGGAGATTTTTCTGAGCTCTGCATTCGAAAAGTTCTCGTGAAGTTTTACCGGTAGTAGAAACAAAAACATCGTTGGTAGAGGTGTTTTCAACAATTATACTTAGGGCTTCTTCACGAGTCATTGAATAAGGGAAATCGATTTTTGTTTTCAGTGGATATTTTTCAAACGTGTTCTTTCTTACAACAATTGCATGGGAAATTCCTGAACTTTTTAAATTGATCAAAACGTTATTAACTTGTTGCAGAGCAATTTGGGAATCATCATCCAAAACGGTGAAAGGAATTCGTAACGTTTGGAGTAGTGGGAGGGTGAGTTCTCCTTGGGAAATGTGCTGAGGTTCGTCGTGAACGTTGGGTTCTCCTCGCCAGCCAATTAGGAGAAGAATTGGAATTTTGTAAACCTTTTCATCAACGAGCGATAACAAGGGGTTGACAGTATTTCCCATCCCGGAGTTTTGCAAATAGACTAGTGGAATTTTTCCGGTGGCTAAATGATATCCGGCTGCTATTGCGACAGCATTACCTTCGTTGGCGGCAATAACATGTTTGTTATTATCCACATTGTCTGTGACAAAGGCACAGAAATCTTTTAATAATGAGTCGGGAACACCAGTGAAAAAATCTACATCGTGATGGTTAAGCCACTCAAAAAATTCTTTTGGTTCAATCATATTTTTACTTCGTTCCTGGAATTAAGTTCAAAATTTCGTTAATCGCCATACATTTAGGCTCAACTTCTAGGGCTCTTTCGTGAGTAAGGATTGTTTTTGCCACATCTACCATGGCTGGGTAAGCAGCTCGCAAAAGGTGATTAGCATAAATTACAATGTTAACTCCTGCTGTGGCAAGCTCTTTTTCGTATACATGGCTATAACTTGATGGAACAGCTACCAGAGGTACTCGTTTCGAGAATTTTTGATATCGTTTACAAAACTCAAATATTTCGAGACCATCTTTTTCTTTGCTATGGATCATAATTCCATCGGCTCCGGAATCTATGTAGGCCTGGGCTCTTTGAATAGCATCGTCTACACCTTTTTTAAGAATGAGACTTTCTATTCGTGCAATTATCATAAAGTGTTTTGTAACCTGAGCTTTTTTGCCTAGGGATATTTTGTGGCAAAAATCTTCAATTGTGGCTTGGGTTTGAGGAACGTCTGTTCCAAATAGGGAATTTTTCTTTAGACCTACTTTGTCTTCAATGATAACTGCGGAAACACCAAGACGTTCGAGCGACCGTACAGTAAAAACAAAATGTTCAGGGATACCACCGGTATCGCCATCAAAAATAATTGGTTTTGTGGTTACTTCGAGAATATCATTAACCACATGTAACCTTGATGTTAAGTCAACGGCCTCAATATCAGGCTTGCCTTTAGCCGTAGAGTCTGTAAGGCTGCTTAGCCATATAGCGTCAAATTCTTTTTTAATTCCGTTTTCATTTACAGAGGTATTTTCAATTATTAGCCCGGTTAATCCGTTATGTGCTTCAAGGACCCGAACAATCGGTTTTGCTGCAATTAATCGATGCAGACGCTCCATTCTAATCTGGGGAGTGGTACCAATTTCTTTTAAAGATTGATTTAGTTGTGTTGATGAAATCCCCTGAGTGTATGGTATTTCTACTAACTGCCCCCCCCATTCTTTTAAAACCTCGATTACCCGTTCGCGGGTCTGCTTTTGAACCCCCTCTTTCCAATCATCACCGTGAACAACATAGTCGGGTTTCAAAGCGCGGAGGTTTTTTGTATAATCGAGCTCTTCCTGGGGGATTACCTTTGATACGCCTTTAATGTTTTCAACTACGGCTTTTCTTTGTTCATAATTTAATGCAGGTAATCGCTTATAACTTGCAATGGCTTTATCTGTTAAAAGCCCTATAACAACCTCACCTAAATTGCTAGCTTCTTTAATAATGTTCATATGACCGGGATGAATTAAATCTGCACTCATCCCCACATAGACTATTTTTTTCATGGAACAAGATTTGACAATGAAGTTTTCTGACCTGCAAAAGTAAAAAAATTATTAACTTTACCTTTAGAAACTATTAAATTAAAATATATAATGCAAACTCCTCTTTTAGGAAAGACGTTAGAAGAAATATTCGAGGCCTTAGATTTTTTCTCCTTGCCAAGGTATGCTGCGTCGCAGATCATTGATTGGATTTATAAAAAGCGTATTTCTGACATTCAAGAAATGACAAACCTCTCGTTGCAAAACAGAAGTTTACTGGCAAAGCATTTCTACATAGGGAAAACACTACCAATTGACTCAATAGTGTCAAGTGATGGGACAGAAAAGTATCTATACCATACTGAGAAGGGGTTTGTGGAGGCAGTTTTTATACCGGAAGATGATCGGGCAACCCTTTGCATCAGCTCACAAAGTGGATGTAGATATGGTTGTGTTTTTTGTATGACTGGTAAGCAAGGGTTTCAAGGGAACTTAACCAGTGGAGAAATTGTAAACCAATTGCTTTCTGCCCCTCATTATCAACGAATAACGAATGTTGTTTTTATGGGTATGGGAGAACCACTTGATAATATGGATGAAGTTATTAAAACATGCAAAATTATAACCGAACCGTGGGGATTAGGTTGGAGCTCCCGACGAATTACTATTTCAACCGTTGGCATTATAGATACTTTAGAGAAAATTATTAACGAAACCAATTGCCATATTGCCATATCGCTACACACACCATTTGAAAATGAGCGTATGGAGTTGATGCCCGTACAACGCAAAAATCCAATTTCGGAGGTGATTTCCATACTCAAACAACATAAGTGGTCGGATAGTCGAAGAGTTTCTTTCGAATACATAATGTTTAGAGATTTCAACGACACTTCTAAACATGTTGCCGCGTTAACAAAATTGCTTAATGGCCTGAAATGTAGAGTAAATCTTATACGTTATCACGAAATACCAGGATTGACACTTTTACCTTCGTCCGATGAAAAAATAGTATGGTTTCGAGATCAACTTACATCTAAAGGCATATTCACCACCATAAGGCGGTCTCGTGGACAAGATATTTTAGCTGCCTGTGGAATGCTATCGGCTAAAAACCGTCTAAATTTTCGCTAGTTTGTAGCTATCTTTTATCAACAACAAAAGTGCGTTTATCAGAAAGTTGATGAATAAAATTTTGTATTTACTTTTTAATCTTTAAATTTAGGCGAAATTTTGTGAGACATGATTTGGAAAAAATATGTTACCCTTGCAATGTGGGTGGGAATGTCAGTATCCATCCGAGGGCAACATTTTTCAATACATATAGAACCAGACACATTGAATAAACATCTTAGTGTAAGAAACTATTCTGTTCTTTTTAGCCATAAGGCCGGAAAGCAACCAGATTTTCAGCCAACCCAAGTACCTACAATCCCAATCGATAGTGTAAACACCCTAGTTCTTTTTCCAAATGAAGGGAAATATCATTTTTTACTAGACATAAACAATACCAATAAAGTTAGGGGAGAAATAACTGTCAGTAAATCGCTGTCAGCCAAAGAAATTTATACTGCTTACGGATTGCTTCTGATTTCATCGGTTTTGTTAATTTATTTAGGTCTATCGTATCGTTTTGCCTATGAAAGGAAACGCCTAAATAGTAAATTGTTTGAGAGTACAGAAAAATTTATCCGGCAACAAGAGAGTTATGAACGGGCTTTATCTCAGCGAGATGTTGAAACCGAGAGTTTAGATGATAAGAAAAAGGATAAGGGAATACGTTACAAAATGGTAACAGTGCTTTTCAGCAACGTGGTTGGTTTTTCAAAATTAACCGAACAAGATAATGCTGAACGTTTAATTGATGATTTGGATAAATTTTATTTCTATTTCGACAACACTGTAAAACGGCTTAACATAAAGAAAATAAAAACAATTGGCGACACATATTTGTGCGCAGGAGGAATTCCGAAGAAAAACAGGACCAACCCAATCGAAGTTGTATTAGCAGCATTTGAAATGCAGCAATACATGAACCAGATGAAAAGCAAATATCCAGAGGATCGACAAAAAATTTGGGGATTGAGGATAGGAATTCATACCGGACCTGTTTTTGCACAGTTTGAAAATATTAAAAGTCAGAAATACGAAATATGGGGCGAAACGGTCAACATTGCCAACCGAGTGGAAGCTACCGGAGAGTTAGGAAAGGTTAGTATATCAGCCAGTACCTACGAATTAGTACGCGATTATTTCTTGTGTCAATATTATGGTAAACTACCGGTAAAATATCGGGGAGATATTGATTTGTATATCATCGAGGGTTTTCGCCCGCTGCTTTCGGTTGAAAATCGTGGGCTTGTTCCCAATAAAGCATTTGAGGTTAAGCTTGCTTTTATTCGTTTCGACGATCTTGAAGAAGAAATTCTTGATAAACTTGAACGCGAGTTGCCTAAAAACTTATATTATCACAATGTTAAACATACTATAGATGTAGTGAATCAGGTTGAGATAATTGGCAGGAAGGAAGAAGTTACCGACGAAGAGCTTTTGCTTCTAAAAACAGCGGCCTTGTTTCACGATGTAGGATTTACCGTTGGGTATAAAGACCATGAACTTTTAGGGATAAAAATTGTAAAAGAAACATTACCTCGATTCCACTACTCGGAGGAACAGATAAACACTATTTGCGATTTAATTTTTGCAACACGTTTGCCACCCAATCCAAAAAACAAGCTTGAAGAAATAATTTGCGATGCGGATTTGGATTACCTGGGAAGAGCTGATTTTATTCCGGTTTCTAACATGCTTTTTAAAGAGTTAGTTGAAAACGGGGCCATTGAGGATGATATTGACCGATGGAATCAGATGCAGTTCGAATTTATCTCAAAACATCAGTATTTTACCAAAACCGCGAAGGAATTGAGGGATGTAAATAAAAACAAGCAGCTTGAAACCATTAAAAACCAACTAACTAGAAAAATGGAATAGAAAATTTACAATATCATGGACGCAGGTAAAAAATATGTAGTGGTGCCCTGGGATTTTTCCCCCGAAACGGAAATTGCATTAAAACATGCGTTGAAATTAGCTGCAGTAATGGGAAACGGAATAATGTTGTTGCACACCATTCATCTTAAAAAAACTTTATTTTTCAAACCGAAGAAAGTGTCTGAAGAAGAAAAAGGCAAACTGTTTAAAAAGCTCGAAGAGCGGGCAGCTGAAATTGCTGAGGAAAATCGCCTTGAAGTTAAAGTAAGGTTGGTTGAAGGGGATATTCGAAAAATTTTCCCGGTAGAACTTAAACGGGCAAATGCCAACCTTGTAGTTATGCCGTTTAGACAAAAATTCGGAAAATTCTGTTTTCAGGGCACTGATTTTATGAATATATTGAAAGCTAGCATTATGCCATTCATTGTTGTTCAAACCCCTCCCAAGCACGAATATTATAAGGAGTTAGTAGTGCCCATTGAAATTGACAGAAAATATAAGGAAACTATAGGCTGGATTATTTACTTGGCTCATTACTACAAATGTAACATAAACCTTTTTAAACCCTTTATTAACGAAAGTTTTGCCAAAAAAGACATGGCCAATAACATTTACTTTACCAAAAAAATGCTCGACAAGCAAGGAATTGTTTATGGTATAAAAACAGCCAAAAAGGGGCAGCCATTCAAAAAAGAGGTGTTCCGTTTTGCGGAATTAATTGATGCTGATGTTGTTGTTATGATGGCAAAACGCTTCCGAAAGTGGATTGATAAGGATAAAGAAATAAAGCTGGAAATTCCCATTCTAGTAGTTCCACCTAGAACCGACCTCATTAAGTATGGGTCGTTCTCTTAGTCAATCAGACAGCAACCAAAAGGATGCTTTTTTTTACCCCAAAAAAGTATTAGCTTTGCCTAAAGCAATATTTTCATTTTATGCTGGTTAAAAGCTATGGCTCTTCTATCCACGGAATTCATGCCCAAACGATAACTGTTGAGGTGAATATTGTTTCGGGGTTTGGTTTCTTTTTAGTGGGGTTGCCTGACAGTGCTGTTAAGGAATCGCAGCATCGTATAGAAAGCGCCTTAATGTCGGTGGGATTAAAAATGCCTGGGAAAAAAATTGTTATAAACATGGCGCCCGCCGATATAAAAAAGGAGGGTGCTTCCTATGATTTAACGTTGGCTGTGGGCATACTTGCGGCAAACCAACAAGTATCCGAAACCAAACTGGCCAGATACATAATTATGGGGGAACTAAGTTTGGATGGTAGTTTACAACCGATAAAAGGCGTTCTCCCCATTGCATTAAATGCCAAAGAAGAGAATTTTGAAGGAATAATTATTCCTCGCCAAAATGCTATGGAGGCGGCTTTAGCGCAGGGAATCAAGGTTTATGGTTTAGAAAACCTACGGCAAGTCATTAATTTTTTGAATGATAAAATATCCATTGAGCCAACAAACATCGATTTAGAAGAAATATTCAACCGGCAGTTGCAGCTTAGTGAGTTGGATTTTGCTGATGTCAAGGGACAGGAAAAAGTTAAACGTGCGTTGGAGGTTGCGGCTGCTGGAGGACATAATGTGCTTATGATTGGCCCTCCGGGGTCCGGAAAAACCATGATGGCCAAACGAATTGCCGGAATTTTACCACCGCTTACCCTAGAAGAAGCCTTAGAAACAACTAAGATCCATTCTGTTGCAGGAAAAATAGGAAAAGAAACCTCGTTGATAACTCAGCGCCCTTTCCAATCGCCACACCACACTATTTCGGATGTTGCCCTAGTTGGTGGTGGCACTTATCCTCAACCGGGAGAAATATCTCTGGCGCACAACGGCGTACTTTTTCTCGATGAGTTGCCGGAATTTAAACGCACGGTACTTGAAGTCATGCGACAACCTTTAGAAGACCGAAAAATTACCATAAGCCGTGCTCGTTTTTCGGTAGAATATCCATCCAATTGTATGTTGGTAGCATCTATGAATCCATGCCCTTGTGGGTACTATAATCATCCGGAAAAGAGTTGTGTTTGTGCTCCCGGAATGGTGCAAAAATATTTAAATCGTATATCCGGACCTCTATTGGATAGAATAGATATTCATATTGAAATAGTTCCGGTTCCTTTTTCCGATTTAACCAGCAATGTTGCTGCCGAAAGTTCAGCAGTAATTCGCGAGAGGGTTGTACGAGCTAGAAAAGTTCAACAAGAACGATTTAAAAACGATAAAATATTTTCAAACGCTCAAATGTCTTCCAAACACATAAAAAAATATGTGCATCTCGATGAAGCATCTAAAAACCTTCTTAAAACAGCCGTAGAGCGATTAGGCTTATCAGCAAGAGCTTATGACAGAATACTTAAAGTTTCGCGTACCATCGCAGATTTGGATAATAGTGTTGAAATAAAAAGTTCTCACATAGCCGAAGCAATCCAATATCGAACTCTTGACAGAGAAAACTGGGCTAGATAGCTTTAATTCCTTACATTAAAAGTTTTTATTTCAAAAAAAATATAGATAAAAATTTAAAATGCGTTTGATATCATCATATAAACATAACGTTCCGATCAAAAATTTTACATTTCTACTTGTTTGTGCTATTCTTTTCAACCCATGGTTTGCTTTTCCTCAAAACGAACAAAAGTCGAACAAGCGGTTGGGTGTTGTACGCGAAAAGGTTAATAGAGACACTGTTATCCCCGATACAACTATTTATTCATGGTCTCATTTACCAGGATTTTTAACCGTGGAAAAAGAGGTAGATACGGCTCAACAAAATGTTGTGTATCACGATCCAAGTCGAATAGATAAATATTACAAAATAGGATTAGGGAATTTAGGTCAACCCGTGATGAACCCCGATTTCTATTCCCGTATATCGGTTAACCAAACAGTTCATTGGATGGTTGAATTTTATGAACCATACCTGCAATACCATCAAAAGGTGAACGCATTCAACACAAAAACCCCGTTTACCCGTTTATATTACACTACTTCGGAACGAAAGTGGCAAACATTTCACTTTATTCACACGCAAAACATTATTCGGGATATAAATATTGGATTACGCTACGATATATTTAGCTCCCAAGGGCTCATGGTTTTTCAGCAATCTAGAAATAGAAACGGTTCATTTTGGATCGATTCCAATACTCCGCGATATAAGGCGTTTGCCACAGCAAATTTTAATCGAATACGAAACGATAATAACGGTGGAGTTATTTTACCCTCCTTTGTTACAGACTCTACTGATTACGATATACGCGAAATTCGGGTAAAGCTCTCACAAACAGGAAACGATATCCGATATTTCGACGGAAAGATTCAACAGCAGTACTATCTTGTGGGGAGAAATCGTAAAGAAAATTCAGTTTTTCGGTTTGGATTGGCTCACGAAATGGGGTTTAACAAGCTGCAGCGAAAATATTTTGATCCACAAAAAACTGAATATTTCGATTTTTTTCAACAACAAAACGTTGATTATTTTGCGAACCGGTTTAACCAAAAACGCACTTCAGATACTCTTTCGGTGGTTACCGCTCAGCAATTGCTTGGGATTTTTGGTGACATAGGTAATCAAAACCGGATAATGTTTCAAACGTTTGTAAAATATCAAAAAGATAGATACTCCAATTTTTTTAGCGACACGCTGTTCATTTATCAAAACGACACCATAATAAACAGCTATTCTGGCGTTATTAACTCATCAGGAAATATTTTTTCGGATAGAGTACGATTTTCAGTGTCGCTTGAAAAAAATCTTTTAAACAACTATCGTAAAGGCAATTATCGAGCTCAAGGGCACGTGTTTTTCTATCACAATCTCTTATGGCAACCAACTGTTTTGCGGCTGGATTTTTCCAACTATAACCAAACCCCCGATTATTTTCAACAGCGATATTATTCCAATCATTACCGATGGGGTAACCGACTGCCGAATCTGGTGGGACTAAACCTTAAAATTTCGGAGACATTGCGAAGGTCGGAACTGGAAATATCTTATCGATTTAGCCGCATCGTGAATTTTATTTATTACGACAAAACCCGAATTCGAAAAGTTAACTCTCAGCCATTGGAGGTTCATGGAATTGAACTTTCCAAAGAGCAAAACATAACCCCCCGACTATCTGTTTATCCAAGAATTTTATTTCAACATTCGGCGGATACAATTATCGATATACCGGAAATTATTTCAGCAGCTACAGTGTTGTTTAAAACTCCAGTCTATTTTCGTCAAACACAGGGTAGAGCCACGCTTCAAATAGGACTTGATTTATGGTACAATACGGCGTTTTATATGCCAGACTATGATCCGGCTGTAAATCAATTTTTTATACAGCGGAATGAAAAAATGGGGGGATATTTTATTTACGACATGTTTATTAGCGCCCACATAAAGCGGATGGTAATTTTTGCCCGTTTCGACAATATTCCATCTCTGATAAGCGGCCGAACACATTTTGATGCGTATGGATATCCTGCCCGGCCGTTTTCTACAAAGTTTGGATTTAGTTGGACTTTCTACGATTAGGCCTACTCAAAAATGCTGATTATTTCCCGAACTTTTTCTACTTTTTCATGTATAAGATCTATCGATTTAGCCTCGCATAAAAATCGCAGGTAAGGTTCCGTGTTGGATGGTCTGATGTTAAACCACCACTCGGGGAATTCCACTCTAAAACCGTCAAAGTCCATAAAGGCTGTTGGTTTTTCCTTTTGAGAGAAGTAATTTACAACTGCCTCCATGGCTTCCATTTTACGGGATATTTTAAAATTTATTTCACCGGAATTTGCATACGTAGCAATTTTGGAAATAACGGCAGAAAGTGGTGTTCCCTGTCGCTTAAATTTTTGAACAATGTTCAATATAAGAAGGCACGCTAACATTCCGGAGTCGCTGTAAAAGAAATCGCGGAAATAGTAATGGCCTGCCAACTCACCGCCATAAATTCCGTCAATTTCGCGGAGTTTTGGGGCGGCAAAAGCACGACCTACCCGCCAGGTATGCATGGCGGCTCCCATTGGAGTAAGGTATTCGCCTACGGCTTTTGAGGTTCGAATGTCTTGCAGAACAGCACCTTGTTCACCGCGTTCTTCCAGAAAATAGTGCCCTAAAAGTGCAATCATAAGGTCAGGTGAAACAAATTTTCCCGTTTCATCCACAAACATAACACGGTCACCATCGCCATCGAATATAATACCTATATCACTGCCGTTTTTGCGAACAGTTTGTTGTAAATCTACAATGTTTTTAGGGTCAAGTGGGTTGGCTTCATGGTTAGGAAATGTTCCATCTAACTCTTCGTATAGGTAGGTTGGTGTGTTACCCAGAATATCGCGGGCAATCAGGCCTGCCATTCCGTTGGAGCAGTCGACAGTTATTTTGAGATCACGATAATCCTTAGCATACCCTCGCAAAAAGGTTAGGTATTCGTTTTTAATATCGAAGTTGTGAATCTTTCCTTTGGTTACAGCCTTTTGAATGGGATGATTCGACTCAATTTTTTCTTTAATAATTTTTAACCCGGCATCGTAACCAACCGGAAGAGCGTTTTCCCGTGAAATTTTCATGCCGTTATACTCACGCGGGTTGTGCGATGCGGTTATTTGAACCGAGGCCATGAAGTTATATTTTGCCGTACCAAAATAGACCATTGGTGTAGTTGAAAGCCCAATATAATAAACATCAGCTCCGGCATCGGTAATTCCTTCGCATAAGGCGCTGAATATTTCAGGCGATGAGGTGCGAGCGTCGTGGCCAACAAGGAACTTATTGGTTTTCATCAAATCCACAAGGTGATAGCCAATTTTATAGCAATCGTCCCGATTAAAATCTTTTCCATATACTCCACGGATGTCGTAGGCATGAAATGCTCCCATGATACAGTAGTTTTACAAGGTTGATTGAAATTTTTTGCGAAAATATTCATTTTTCATGTAAAAGCCGATGTTGTTAAACATTTCGGTTATATGCACAACTTCTGTTTTAATTGAACCCTTTGTGGGGAAAAGCTTACAGCGCATCTTATGACAAATTATAGCAAATTGTTTCAAATATTTATTTTTGTAGCCAAAAATTTATTAACGTAGAAATTCAACACTCAAAAAACCATGAAACCGATACAGAGATCTTTGATTCAACAAACAAACGATCCGTATGCCTTTCTGTTCGACAGTATTGTCTTTGGCCCTGTACTAAGCCGACGGCTTGGCGTGTCGCTTGGAATAAATTTGCTGCCCACAAAACGGAAGGCCTGTACATTCGATTGTATCTATTGCGAGTGCGGACATACACCTCAAAATCAAGGCGACGCCCTTTTACCAACGGTCGAGGAGGTAGTTAAGGAACTCGAAAAGAAGTTTATCGATATGCGTCTTGCCAACCAAACGGTCGACACCATTACGTTTGCCGGAAATGGAGAGCCAACGTTGCATCCCTATTTTACTAAAGTTGTTGACAAACTCATTGTTTTACGTAAAAAATATTTTCCGCAAGCCCGTATTGCTGTATTAACCAATGGTACCCGACTTCAAAAACCCGGGATAATAAATTCTCTTTCGTTGGTTGACGATGCAATTATAAAACTCGACTCGGCCATTCAAACTACGGTTGAAAAACTTAACTGCCCTAACGAAAAGTTTACTATCGATGAGGTAATTTCGTTGGCAGCTAAATTGGGCAGCAAATGTATAATTCAGACCATGTTTGTAAAAGCCAGTGTTGGGGATACAATAATTGATAACACTACAGACCAGGAAGTGGATGCATGGATTAACGCCTTGCTTAAAATAAAACCCCATTTAGTGCAGATATACAGCATTTCTAGAGTTCCGGCAGAGCGTTCTGTTGAAAAAATCGATGCTCAAACCCTTCAAACTATTGCTCAAAAGGTTGAACACGTTGGGATAAATACAATAGTAACCCCTTAATTTGCAGTATTATGTCTGTTTTAATGGAGTTTGCCATATTTCCAACCGACAAGGGCGACAGTGTTAGTCAATACGTAAGCCGCGTAATAGCTATGCTTCGCGAACAAAATTACAACTACAGGCTTACCCCCATGGGTACGGTAGTAGAAGTTGAAACCATGGAAGAGGCAACCAAAGTACTTAATCATGCCTCTGCCATAATGGAAAAAGACTGTGCGCGGGTGTATTGTACCGCTAAGTTTGACATTCGCCAGGGAAAAGGCGATAGGATGAAACAGAAGGTTGATTCAATTAAAAAACACATTGGGGATGTGAATGCCGGATGATTAAATGGCGATATAGATGTTTTATTTTGATTTTATGGTTGTTGCCTTTGTTTGCGCAAGGGGAGCATCCATTTTCGCCCGGCGAAAAGGTAGAATACGATGTCTATTACAACGTGGGCTTTTTGTGGTTTAATTCCGCGAAGGTTACTTTTTCCGTTACCGAACGAAATTATCACGGAGTACAGGTTTACCGATTTTTTTCAACAGGGATTACCCATTCCAATTACGATTGGTTTTTTATGGTTCGCGACACGTTTGTGAGTTATGCCGACCGCCAAACCTTACTGCCCTATTTTGCGCAACGGAATACGTTGGAAGGCGGATATCGTGTAAACGATCTCCTTTTTTTTAATTACTTCGATAAAACAATAAATGCCAAATTATACAACAGCAAAAGAGGTGCCCGAAAAAAAACGTTTACACTTACCGATACCATTTTTGACCTTCTGACGGCCGTTTACTATTGCCGGGCCATTGATTATTCAAACCTTTTGGTAAATCAAACTGTTCCTATACGTGCTGTGGTAGACGATTCTGTGTACAATCTCTACATTCGTTATCTTGGAAAAGAGCAGATTACATTACGGAACGGTGAAAAGTATCTAACCCACAAAATTTCCGCTAAACTTATTGAGGGAACAATATTTCGCAGCGGCGAAGACCTGTTGGTATGGTTTACTGCCGATAATGCCAAAATACCCTTGGTGATTGACGCAAAAATTTTGGTGGGTTCGGTTAAAGCATATCTGAAAGCGACCACTGAACTAAAACACCCCATTCAGGCTGGTCCGCTTAGCCCCTAATGATGAGTTTTGTTCGTGGATGAGAAAAATATTCATAGCTTTGTAAAATAATTTTGTCTGAAATGAGAAT
The DNA here is from genome assembly GCA_937981765.1 of uncultured Bacteroidales bacterium. Taxonomy (GTDB): domain Bacteria; phylum Bacteroidota; class Bacteroidia; order Bacteroidales; family Salinivirgaceae; genus JAAYQU01. The sequence goes on along the minus strand of CALJOM010000004.1, from coordinate 72,811 downwards.
AGCCGTTAGTGCCCGCTTGTTAATTCAAAACAATATGACCGGAATTGGTTGGTTTATTTTTGAAACCATGCAACGTATTGTTGAACAACACCCGGAGCATGAATTTATATATTTTTTTGATCGGCCATACAGTCATCAATTCATTACAGCAAAAAATATTAGGCCGGTCGTTTTAAAACCCAAATGCCGGTTTCACCCATTGTTTTATCGCCTTTGGTACGACATTAAGGTTTATCGGGCCTTAAATAACTATAAGATCGACTTTTTTATCGCTCCAGAGGGTATAATGTCGCTTAGAACTTCAGTGCCAACGCTGCTTGTGATTCACGATTTGGCGTTTGTTCACTATCCGCATTTTATTCCGAAATATATGTCGGAATATCTAATAAAAACAACCGGGAAATGTTGTCAAAAAGCGTTTCACATTGCAACCGTTTCGGAATATTCGCGTAACGATATTCACCAAATTTATGGGGTGCCGAAAGAAAAAATTAGTGTTGTTTTTAATGGAACACACCACCATTTTAATCCAATCGGTGACGAAGAAAAACTGGAGATTAAAAAGACATACGCACAAGGCGAGGAGTATTTTTTGTTTGTTGGAACTATCCATCCCAGAAAAAACCTTATGAACCAACTTATTGCCTATGAGCGCTTTAGAAACGAAAACCCCGAAACACGGCACAAGTTTATTATCGTAGGAACACGATGGATTGTTGAAGAAAAATTACAAGAGTTTCTTGACAACACAAAATATTCAGCCGACATACTCTTTTACGGCCACATGCCAACCGAAAAATTGTCGAAATTAACGGCCTCGGCTTTTGCCCTGATGTATGTTTCTGTTTTCGAGGGGTTTGGAATTCCAATAATTGAAGGATTTCAGGCCGAAGTGCCCGTTATCACCTCCAATACTTCCTCAATGCCTGAGGTGGCCGGCGATGCTGCTATGATTGTTGAGCCATCCGACCCGGAATCGATATTTTCGGCAATGAACGCCTTGTTTAAAAACCCAGAACTTAGGCAGAAATTCATAGAAAGAGGAAGAATAAGGAAAGAGCTGTTTTCCTGGGAAAAAACAGCTCGGTTATTTAACGACGCTCTAGAGATTTCTCTAGGTAAAATATCGAAAAGAGATTAATGGTCGGGATGTGTCATTTTTTCGGGAACAACCATCTTATCGAATTCCTCGGCGCTTACATATCCAAGTTTTAGGGCAGCCTCTTTTAACGAAAGGCTTTGGTTATGCGCCAGCTTAGCTATTTCCGCGGCTTTTTCGTACCCAATGTGTGGGCTCAAGGCAGTAACCAACATCAAAGAGTTTTCCACATGCTTTTGTATTCGAACATAGTTGGGCTTCAAACCATCCAAACAATGGTCGATGAAACTTATAACAGCATCGGCAAGAAGGTGGGCGGAAGAGAGGAAATTGGCTATAATTAAGGGCTTAAAAACATTGAGCTCAAAATGTCCGTTGGCGTTGGCGAACGAGATGGCTGTATCGTTACCGAAAATTTGAACACAAACCATGGTAAGCGCCTCTATTTGTGTTGGGTTTACTTTTCCGGGCATGATGGATGAACCGGGTTCGTTGGCTGGCAGAATTATCTCTCCGATACCACTTCTTGGGCCGGAGGCCATTACCCGCAAATCGTTGGCCATTTTGAATAAACTAATTGCCGCTTGTTTGATTGCGCTGTGTGTAATTACAAACGCATCGTGAGCGGCTAGTCCAGCAAATTTGTTGTCGGCAGGGGTAAAAGGGGCGTTGGTTAGGTTGGAGATGATTTCGGTAACCAACACGTCGAAATTTTTGGGAGCGTTCAGGCCTGTTCCTACAGCAGTGCCGCCAATGACTAATTGTGCTAGTCCTGGAAGCGAATTTTTGATGGATTTAATAGCAAATGCCACCTGCGCTGCATAGCCGCTAAACTCTTGTCCTAAAGTCAACGGGGTAGCATCCATAAAGTGGGTTCGCCCGATTTTAACTATGCCAGAGTATTCTTCCGACTTTTGCAGAAGAACCTGGTGTATTTTTTCTAAGGCGGGAAGGAGTTTTTGAGTTACAATAAGGTAGGCAGCAATATTCATTGCCGTGGGGAAAATGTCGTTCGACGATTGCGACATGTTAACATCATCGTTCGGGTGAAGTAATGGTTTACCTTCTCCCAGCTTTTTCCCCTGAAGCACATGGGCTCGGTTGGAAATAACCTCGTTGACGTTCATGTTGGTTTGTGTGCCTGAGCCTGTTTGCCAGATAACCAGCGGAAACTGGTCGTCGAGTTTGCCTTGGGTTATTTCGTCACATACGGTGCAAATGAGCTCCATTTTTTCGGCAGAGAGTTTTCCCAAGCGATGGTTGGCTAACGCAGCTGCTTTTTTAGCTATGGCAAGGGCGTAAATAACCTCTTTGGGCATAGAGGCTTCGGGTCCAATGGCAAAATTTTGCCGCGAACGTTCGGTTTGTGCTCCCCAATATTTGTGGGATGGAACTTTAACTTCACCCATGGTGTCGTGTTCAATTCGGTAGTGGTTCATAGGGTTATTTTTAAAAAAAACAATAGAATCGTTGCAGTGTTTTATTATTTCGATAAAAGATAAAAAAACTGTTTATATCATTAATCTTAAGGAGGATGTTTTACACCAACTGTTTGGTTAAAAACAAAGTACCGAGGAGCATCAAAGGCGTGTCGTTGTTGAAACCTTTTTTTATAATTTATTAATAAAAACAAAATTTTTAGCTATAAAAATAAGCAAAAAAAGGTATTTAAACCACCCTTCGATAACCTTTTATTGATGTTTTTCCCTGAAAAGAATATAACCCACTAAAAACACATTAATCTTATATAAACGTGTAATCGCTTTCTTCTATTTTGGATTGGTAGTACTTTTATTTATTCCCTTTCAACGGTAACTGCACTAGAAACGGTTAACTTCTAAACCGACCCATCATTTTTATATACATTGAAATGTTGGCTTGGTAGAATCTGTTGAAATTAGGCCTATTTATCATTTTGTGTTAAAAAATGTTAAGAAATGCTTCAATGCCGGGAAGACAATAGGAATAAATTTCTTGTAAGCTTCTAATGGGCACTGTTATTGGCCGTAAATTGTGAACTATTATTGTTTTGTATGTTAACATCCTTACCAAAAGGGTTTAACGCTACCAACGCGGCATATTATTTTAATCACATCTATTTTCCTAAAGTTGTTTTGAAAAATTCAACAAAGAATCTTTCTAAAGGAAATATCCATTTAAAAACATATTTTATCGGCTTTTAAATGCTATTTTTCGATATTATTGCATTCTCTAATGTTCTGTTTTTTATTTACTTGGTTAAAATAATCAGAGGCTTTGGATTCAATAGGCTATAAACTTTTTTTGTTTAATGTTAATGGTATATTTCATGTTTTTCAACACTGCTTAATCATTTCGATATCCATAATCCAAAAATTCTCCGCTCTATATTGTTTTCTACAAAACCTACGTAATGAGTGAGGGCATTAATATAGATAAAGAAAGGCATTTGAATAAGAGTTTAATTTTTACCAGCTTATAAAATTGCCAAACTATAAAGCTATTTTTTGCTGTCGGGGAAAAAGTTGCTTTTAAAAAACATACTTTTATCGCCTATCTCTTTAGACCCAATTATTCATTTATTGAAACAAAACAACCCGAAATTATATGGCAAAACTTTTGTTATTGTGACGCAAAGCTAAATGAAACTCACACTTTTTGGCTCACAAAAGATAGACTTTACGTTTCATAGTTGGATCGATATTTAAATGAAATATTAAAAACTATCTTTGCAAAAAAAATCAAAAGTTATGACAGAAAATTCGAAACAGCATCAAACTCAAAACATTCTGATTGCTATTCTTTTGGTGCTTACCCTCGGGCTGAGTGTTTTATACTTTAGAGAGAAATCGAAAAACATTAAACAGGTTGAAATCAATACCGAACTTACGGTTACTAAAGACAGCCTTCAGGGACGTTTAGTTGAAATGATTTTAGAATACGACAACCTGAAAACCAACAACGAAGAAATAAATCGACAACTGCTGGCGGAAAAGGAGAAAGTTAGAGAACTTCTAACGCGCCTCCAGAGAGAACGAAATTTCAGTCAGGCTAAATTTACCGAATACGAACGCGAGCTAGCAACTCTTAGAAAAATCATGCGTAGCTATATCGTGCAAATTGATTCATTAAATCAAAGCAACATAGCCTTGCGTCAGGAAAATCAGCAGGTTAAAAAACGTATTCAGCAGGTTGAAACCGAACGGGCTCAAATTTCCAAAAAGCTTGAAGAGGCCTCTGAGAAGGTGGATCTTGCCAGTGTTTTACGTCCGATAAACATTTTCGCCCTGGGTTTAACCCGTAGAGGTAAAGAGGCAACCCGTGCCCGCAACGTTGAAAAAATAAAAGTTTGCTTTACGCTCGATCAAAATCCAATTGCAAAGCCTGGAAACAGATTCATTTATGTTCAGGTTACCGCACCCGGCGGAGCAATTATTCCCAATGAACAGCAAGACTCGGTCAATGTCGATGGCGAAAAACTTTTATACAGCGCCCGTCGCGAGGTTGATTATCAAAACGAGTCGTTGGATGTGTGTATCTTTGTCGACGTTACCGATGAACTTCCCAAAGGTATTTACAAAATTGAACTATTTGCCGATAACCGCCATATTGGAACAAGTTCATTTACCCTCAAGTAGATTTAAAACAAAGCTGCTGTAAATTTGTTATCGACAGTTATGGAAGAAAACCGCACCGAAAAACAACGGAAACTTGACGAACGTTACCTTCGAATGGCCAGAATCTGGGCCGAAAACTCCTATTGTAAACGTCGAAAAGTAGGTGCTTTGTTGGTTAAGGATAAGATGATAATTTCCGACGGCTACAATGGCACACCGGCAGGATTTGAAAACGAGTGCGAAGAAACCCCCGAAACAACAAAACCCTATGTGCTCCATGCCGAGGCTAATGCCATTACAAAGGTTGCTAAAAGTTCAAACTCGTCGGAAGGCGCTACGCTTTACGTTACAGCCGCCCCATGTATAGAATGTGCCAAGTTGATAATTCAATCCGGAATAAAGCGCGTGGTTTACTCCGAACTTTATCGCCTCGACGACGGCAAGCGATTGCTCGAAAGAGCCGGTGTAGAAATGGTTTATATTCCACTCGATTCACAAGAATAGAATCTTCCATACTCAAATGCGGGAAAATTTAACTGAACCACTATCATGAACCTTAAATCGAACGTTAAGACCCTGATTCCTGCCATTGTTGGAATTAGTTTAGTTGTTGGGATGTTGTTACAAAAATCCCTGTTTCAAAAATTTTCAACTACCCATTCAGGCTATATCACGCACAATAAGCTAAACGATTTGCTCGAAATTGTAGTGCGTAACTATGTCGATACGCTAAAATACGATACCTTGGTTGAAAAGGCCATTCCAATTTTGGTAGAACAACTCGACCCCCATTCGGTGTACATTCCTGCCCAAGATAGAGAAGCTCTCGATGAGCCCATCCGCGGCAATTTTGAGGGAATCGGAATCCAGTTTAATATACGGAACGACACGGTTCATGTTATTAACACCATTCCCGGAGGTCCGAGCGAAAAGGTAGGAATACGTGGAGGCGATAGAATCGTAAAGGTTAACGACACCATAATTGCCGGTGTAAAAATTTCCAACGATCAGGTAATGAAGAAACTTAAAGGCCCCAAAGGCACCAGGGTTAAGGTGAGCATTCTTCGTCCCGATGTGGATAAATTGCTCGATTTTGAAATTGTTCGCGATAAAATTCCTATCCGTAGTGTTGAAACTGCCTATATCATTAGCCCTAAGATTGGATTTATCCGTATCGACCGCTTTAGCATGACCACCTACCAGGAGTTTATGGAAAAAATCAAAGAATTGAAGCAACAAGGGGCGGAGAGATTTATTGTAGACCTCCGGGGAAATGGCGGAGGAGTTATGCAGGATGCAATTCGTATTGTCGATGAATTTCTTCCGGCCGGAAAATTAATTGTTTACACACAGGGGCAGGCCCGACCCAGATTCGATTATTTCTCTTCGGCACGTGGATTTTTACAAAACAACCCGTTGACAATCCTGATCGACGAATGGAGCGCGTCGGCCAGCGAAATATTAGCCGGAGCTATCCAGGATAACGATAGAGGTACTATTATAGGCCGGCGTAGTTTTGGAAAAGGCTTGGTGCAAGAACCTATCTATTTCCGCGACGGTAGTGAGTTGAGGCTCACGGTTGCCCGATATTACACGCCCACCGGACGATGCATTCAAAAACCCTATAAAAATGAAGAAGAGTATAGCAAAGATTTGTTAAAACGATATCAGCGGGGTGAGTTTACCGTGGTTGACAGTATTAAACTCAACAAGAACGAAAAATATGTAACTCCAGGAGGAAAAGTTGTTTATGGGGGCGGAGGAATAATGCCCGACATTTTTGTGCCCGCCGATACAACCAGCGCCTCCGGTTTTGCTGAAACAGTTCATGCACGCGGATTGGCCTATCAATTCTCTTACGACTACTCCGACCGGAATCGTGCAACCCTTTCACAATTTAAATCCCCGTTGGATCTTGAAAAATATCTCGACGGCCAAAACATCATTGATGAATTTGTTCGCTATGCCAAAGGCAAAGGTGTAAAAGCCAATGATTTCAACACAAAACCGGCCGATAAATTTCTTGTTAAGCAAGTTAAAGCATTGGTAATCAGAAATCTCTTGGGCGACGGTGTTTACTATCAAATAATGAACGAAATAGATCCAACTGTGCTAAAAGCGTTGGAGGTCCTTAGCAAGTAATAAAAATCAAATAAACAACATCACTTTATGCTATTACAATCGATAGAAACAATTCCCTACAAAGTTGCCGATATGTCGTTGGCACGTTGGGGCCACAAGGAGATAGAACTCGCCGAAAAGGAGATGCCAGGCTTAATGGCCCTTCAGAAAATGTATGGTAACGAACAACCGCTAAAAGGGGCGCGTATCACCGGCTCGCTTCATATGACCATTCAGACAGCCGTTTTAATTAAAACCCTTGTAAAACTTGGTGCTCAGGTTCGTTGGGCAAGCTGCAATATTTTCAGCACTCAGGACCATGCCGCAGCCGCAATAGCAGATTTAGGCATACCTGTGTTTGCGTGGAAAGGCGAAACGTTGGAAGAATACTGGTGGTGTACATTCCAGGCACTCAATTTTCCCGAAGGCAAAGGTCCCAATCTTATAGTTGACGACGGTGGCGACGCAACCCTCATGATTCATCTCGGTTTGGATGCCGAACAAAACCCATCCATCCTCGACAGAAAACCCTCGGGTGAAGATGAGGCAGAATTGCTGAAAATGGTAAAGAAAATTTTAGCCAACGAACCCAACTATTTCAGCAAGCGTATCGGTGATATCAAAGGTGTTTCGGAGGAAACAACAACCGGAGTGCATCGTCTCTACCAAATGATGGATCAAGGCAAACTTCGTTTCCCTGCCATCAATGTAAACGACTCGGTTACAAAATCCAAATTCGACAACCTTTACGGATGTCGGGAGTCGTTGGCCGATGGTATTAAACGCGCAACCGACATCATGCTAGCCGGTAAGGTCTGCGTGGTATGCGGCTATGGTGATGTTGGTAAAGGTTCGGCCAGAAGTCTTCGTGCCTATGGTGCACGCGTGATTGTAACCGAAATCGACCCCATTTGTGCACTTCAAGCTGCTATGGAGGGCTTTGAAGTTAAAACAGTTGAAGATGCTCTCCCAATAGCTGACATTTACGTTACAGCTACCGGAAACCGCGATGTGATTACGGCCGAACACATGTCGAAAATGAAAGATCAGGCTATTGTTTGCAACATTGGCCACTTCGACAATGAAATCCAGGTAGCCGAATTGGAAGCCTGGCCGGGAATTAAAAAGGTTAATATCAAACCCCAGGTCGATCAGTATTACTTCCCTGATGGTCACAGCATCATTCTTTTAGCCGAAGGGCGTTTGGTTAATCTCGGTTGTGCAACAGGACACCCATCGTTTGTTATGAGCAACTCGTTTACCAATCAAACTCTCGCTCAGATCGACTTGTGGAAAAATAATTACAAAATAGGCGTTTATCGACTACCCAAACATCTTGACGAAATGGTTGCCCGCCTTCATTTGGAAAAAATAGGCGTTAAACTTACACAATTAACCAAAGAGCAGGCGGATTACATTGGTGTGCCCCTAGAAGGCCCGTATAAACCCGATCATTACAGATACTAACAAAATTCCGCCCGGATTAAACGGGCGGTTTTTTGTTTTACTTATGGAGAATCCAATGGCTATTTCTTGTTGAAGGTATACTATCCGCTGAAGCAAAGCGTTTTATTTACATTCGAGGCTCCCATTATGAATTTACAAAAAATCATTCTTTCCCTGTTTTTGTTAACCGAATTTGGTGCAATAGCACAAAGTAGGTTTACTGGAATCTACAGGACCTATGAACTTCCACAATCTCCACGAATTGCCGGATTAGGTGGGAAGTCGATAGCTGTGGCCGATAACGACCTGTCGTTAACGTTTAACAATCCGTCGCTCCTGAAAAAGGAGATGAGCCATGATTTTTCTATGCAGGCAACCACTTACGGCGCCGGAATCAAGTATGGTAGTTTTTTATACTCCTATACCCTCAAGGAACGGGGGAATATTGCCGTTGGTCTTCAAATGCTCGACTATGGGGAGTTTCGACGTATGGATGAGTTCGGGTACGACTTAGGCCACTTTACAGGAAACGATTTTGTGTTTTATCTGATATGGTCAAAGGAATTGTTTAAGAACATTCATCTTGGAGCTACGGTCAAACCAATTTATTCTAAAATTGAAACTTACGTGTCGTACGGGGCTGCTTTCGATCTTGGTCTGCACTATCTTAATCCAACCATCGGAACCACATTTAGTCTCGTGGTAACCAATGTTGGAAAACAGTTTAGACCTTATGTTGACGGATCAATTGAAGAAATTCCTTATGATATTCAGGCCGGTTTCAGCACTAAGTTGCAACATGCGCCTTTTCGATTCTCGTTTATGTTTTATAACCTTACTCACAAAAGTCTGTTATATACCAACCAAAACGTAAGCGAACCCAACAACACCAACATGCCTCCGGAGGCAATTGAAAAAGATTACATCTACGACGAGCTTGAAAATTTATTGCGACATACAATCTTCGGTGTTGAATTAATACCAAGCCGCGCTTTTTATTTACAGTTTGGCTACAACTTTTTACGTCGAAGTGAGCTTAAAACTATTCCAAAGCCTTCAATATCGGGCATTTCTGTTGGATTAGGCATTAAATACAAAGGGGTTACCCTAAACTATGCCCGTGCACAATACCATTTAGCTCAGGTTGCTAACCACATATCGCTTCAGGTTAACCTTGCCAACTTGCTTGATTTTTAAAACGGTAGGTTCTCCTAATGTCTTTCAAATTTTGGTCGTTTAATAGGCTTTAGCCACGTGTAAACAGCAAACCATGTATTAAAACCGCCAAATGTGGCAAAAAGTTTGTTATGTTAGTGATTTTTATTAGATATTGGTGAGATTCGAAATTCCAATATATTTTATGGAGACATTGTCAAGCGTTCAACTGCTCAACACCTATTTTCGTCAACACCCCCTTCTGGCAGATATTCGGATACGATTGAAAGATTCCCCGGTTTACGTATCTGGCCTGCATGGCTCAGCATTTGGGCTTACGCTGTTTTCGCTTTTTCAGGAGTTTGGCCGCGATTTTCTGGTTTTGTTAAACGATAGAGAAGAGGCCGCTTATATTTATAACGAAGCACAGGATATTTTAGGCGATGATAGATGCGAATTTTTAATATCCGGTTACAAAAAATCCGCTGTTTTTGGACAAGTTGACGAAGAATCGGCTCTGCTACGAAGTGAAGCAATACGTAAAATAATCGATCCTGTTCGCAAGCCATTATTCATGGTTTCGTATCCAGAAGCCATACTTGAAAAAGTTCCATCGGTTAATGCCGTTGAATCCAATAGCATGGTGCTTCATAAGGGAGAAAAAATATCCATGACCTTCTTAATCGATCTTCTGCGAAGCTACAAGTTCCGCCAAGAGGATTTTGTTTACGAACCGGGGCATTTTGCCGTCAGGGGGTCGATTATCGATGTTTTTTCCTACTCGAATACTAAGCCTTATCGAATCGACTTCTTTGGTGATATGGTGGAAAGCATCCGTACATTTGACATTGACTCTCAGGTTTCCGACAATTTTTACGATACGATTGGCCTTATCCCTAACTTAGCGGTAGACACTTCGCTGGGGGAGCAAATTCCTCTAACACAAATAATAGCCAAGCAAACCCTCGTGGTTTTCGACGATCTGCGGTTTATTTCGGAACGTTTGCATGCTTTAAGTAGGATGGCCGGCGAAAAGAAAAATAGCAACCCATCCCTGTCTGAAAGATTGGCTGACAGTGAGCTGTTAATTTCCGAACTCTGTTCTTTTCAATCCATTATACGATCGTTTTCGTTTGATAATGAGGGCGTCGTGTTTGACACTCAACCACAACCGGCATTATCAAAAAACATCGATTTTTTCATCGACAACATTTCCCATTTATCGGAACGGGGGTACACCGTTTTTATTGCCTCGGAACAAAGCCGACAACTTGAGCGAATCAATGCTATTATTGCCCAAAAACACCCCGCATTGCGGGTTAACTATGTTTTGTCAAACACACATCAGGGCTTTGTTGAAAACGTGTTAAAATTGTGTGTATATACCGACCACCAGATTTTCGACCGTTATCAGCGATATAAGATTAAATTGGGGTTTACACGTCGCGAAAATCTTACCATTCAGGAACTTACCAATATAAATCCCGGCGATTATGTTGTGCATATCGATCATGGCATTGGTCAGTTTGGTGGTTTGGAAAAAATTATTGTAAACGGGAAAGAGCAGGAAGCAATCAAACTGGTTTATAAAGACAACGACACCTTGTATGTCAACATACATTCTCTACATAAAATTAGTAAATATAAGGGAAAAGACTCTATTCCGCCCAAAATTCACAAACTTGGCTCAACCGTATGGCAAAATACCAAAACCAACGCCAAAAAGAAAATAAAAGATATTGCACGCGAATTAATTTCCCTTTACGTCGAGCGAATGCAAAAACCCGGGTATGCGTTTTCGCCCGACACCTATCTTAACGAACAATTAGAAGCTAGCTTCATATACGAAGATACGCCCGACCAAGAATTAGCCACACAATTGGTCAAGGCCGACATGGAAAAAAACTACCCCATGGACAGGCTTATTTGTGGTGATGTTGGTTTTGGGAAAACCGAAATAGCCATTCGTGCCGCATTTAAGGCGGTTTGCGATAATAAACAAGTGGCAGTACTTGTCCCCACCACAATATTGGCCTTTCAACACATGAAAACCTTTTCAGAACGGCTCAAAGAGTTTCCCGTAAGAATAGAGTATCTTAGCCGTATGAGGTCTACCTCCGAACAAAAGAAAATAATATCGGATCTTAAAAACGGCTTGATAGACATTATTATTGGAACTCACAGGATTACCTCTGACGATATTATTTTTAAAGACCTTGGACTCCTGATTATCGATGAAGAACAAAAGTTTGGCGTTCGTACGAAGGAGAAAATTCGTGCCATGAAGGTTAACGTGGACACACTTACCCTGACAGCCACACCTATACCCCGAACCCTGCAATTTTCACTTATGGGAGTTCGTGACCTATCCATTATTCGAACTCCACCGCCGAACAGATTGCCAATTGTTACACAAATACATACTTTCGATTCAAACCTGATAGCCGAAGCCATTAATTACGAAGTTTCTCGTGGTGGACAGGTGTTTTTCATTCATAACCGCGTGCAAAACATTGCGGAAATGGAAAATCATATTCGAAAAATTTGCCCGGGAGTTCGTACTGCTCATGTTCATGGACAGATGGATAGCAACTCCCTGGAAAAAATTATGCTCGATTTTATCGACGAGAAATACGACGTCCTGGTAGCAACAACTATCATTGAATCGGGGCTCGACATTCCCAATGCAAACACCATAATCATAAACAATGCCCAAAATTTCGGACTCTCCGAGTTGCACCAGTTACGAGGCCGAGTTGGGCGTAGCAACAAAAAGGCTTTTTGCTACCTGCTATCACCCCCGCTTCACACCTTGCCTTCCGATGCTCGTCGGCGCCTCCAAGCCATAGAGGCTTTCACCGAATTGGGAAGCGGGTTCAACATTGCGCTTCAGGACCTTGATATACGCGGGGCTGGGAATCTACTCGGTAGCGAACAAAGTGGGTTTATTTCCGAATTGGGTTATGAAACCTACTATCAGATTTTGCAGGAGGCTATGTTTGAATTACGTGAGCAAGAGTTTAAAAACCTTTTGGGTAGCCGTCAGCAGGAGCATTATTCCGAACAGGAGTTTTTCTCGGGCGACTGCAGTATAGAAACTGATTTGACATTACACTTCCCCGACAGTTACATAAGCAATATCTCCGAGCGGGTAAGACTATACAAACAGCTCGATAATATTCAAAATGATCACGAGCTGGACGAATTTCGCCGATTGCTGGTAGATCGTTTTGGGAAAATTCCTCCGGAATCGGAAGAGTTAATCCGTGTTATAAAATTGAGAAAATTGGCCAGAAAAGTTGGTTTGGAGAAAATTACCATTAAACAGGGGAAAATGATAGCCTATTTTATTAGTGACCCTGAATCGCAATTCTTTCAGACAGATACTTTTGGATTAATACTCGACACCTTTCAAAAGCACCCTACCATTGGGCGAATCCAGGAACACAGTGGGCGGTTACGAATGATTTTCGATTCCATCCACACAATTCAAAAGGCGATTAAAACCTTGTCGATTTTTTGTGTCCAGGATCAGCCAGCAATTTAGTATAACAAATAAGGCGCACACGTTTGATTGTGTGCGTTTTATCGAATTAGGAGAGAAATATTATTTCAGATACTGATCGAGCCATTTGAAAAACTCACGCTGCCACAATACGGAGTTTTGTGGTTTGAGCACAAAGTGGGTTTCGTTGGGGAAGTAAAGCAAACGAGCGTCGATATCACGCATCCGGGCAGCAGTAAATGCTTGCAGGGCTTCTGTGTACGGGATTCGGTAATCTTTACCTCCATGGATTATCAGGATAGGGGTGTCCCATTTATCAACAAACTTGTGCGGAGAGTTGGCATAACTGCGTTGAGCTATTTTGTTGTTTTTATCCCAATATGGTCCGCCAAGGTCGTGGTTGGCAAAGAAAAGTTCTTCGGTTGAGCCGTAAAAACTTTCAAGGTTAAACATTCCGCAATGGGCAATAAAGGCTTTAAAGCGTTTGTTATGATGCCCGGCTAAATAGAACACCGAGTATCCGCCGTAACTTGCTCCAATTGCTCCCAAACGGTTTTCATCTACATAAGGTTCTTTTTTTACATCGTCGATAGCACTCAAATAATCGCAAATATTTTGGCCGCTGTAGTCGCCCGATATTTGTGCATTCCACTCCTGACCAAACGAAGGAACTCCGCGGCGGTTCGGTGCAACAACAATATATCCGTTGGCTGCCATAATTTGAAAATTCCATCGGTAACTGAAAAACTGGCTTACGGTGCTTTGTGGACCTCCCTGGCAATATAGGAGCGCGGGATATTTTTTGTTTGGATCGAAATCGGGGGGATAAATTACCCAAACCAACATTTTTTTACCATCGGTGGTTTTAACCCAGCGTTCTTCGGTTTTTCCCATCCGAATATGCTCGTAGATTGGTTTGTTGGTAAAGGTTAACTGGGTTTCTTCTCCGGTTGCTGGATTTACGGAAAAAATTTCGGTAGCCATGCTATGGCTCATTTTGGTGGCAATAAGCATGTTGTTGGTTGGAATTACCGATTGATAGTCGTGGTTTCCGCGGGTTATTTGCCGTATTTCCCCGGTTTGTACGTTTATGCTGTAAATTTGGTGAGTTCCGTGAATCGGTGAGATAAAATAAAGTGTTTGATTATCGGAAGCCCAAGCAAAATTTGAGGCGTTTTGGTCGAAGTTTCGTGTAAGGTATTTTTTCTCTCTGGTTTCGAGGGTTAAAATGAACAACCGCTCCTTGTCGGCCTCATAACCGGGGGTTTCCATGCTTTGATAAACCATAAACCGACCATCGGGGGAGAAGGTTGGATATTTATCGTAGCCCAGGTTTTCCACAGTGAGGTTTAGTACTTTGGCAGTAACCAGGTCGTAAAAGTAAATGTCGGAATTGGTTGACGTAGCTAGGGTTTTGCCTGTAAATTTCTTGCTTGTATAGGCAATGGCTTTTTCGTCGGGAAACCAGGTAATATCGGCTATGTCGAAATATGGAGACAGTGGCGAATTCCATGGTTCTCCGGCCATTATGTCACGCCCCTGGGTTACCGGCAGACTTGTCATTTCAGCAACGAAAATGTGGCTAAAGGTGCTGTCGAGCCAATCGTCCCAATGTCTTACCATCAGGTCGTCGTAGATTTTGGCATCCGATTTTGGGAGATCGGGATGTAAATCGCTGGTGTGTTTGCCAACTTTTACCCGCTGAGTGTATAGAAGTTTGTTCCCTGATGGAGAGATTAGATAATTTTGAATTCCACCTTCGATATTGGTAATTTTGGATAAGAGTTGTGTTTCCAGATTGTAGGAATAAACTTGGTTGTTCTTTTCATGAGAGCTAATAAAAACGATAGTTTTATTGTTAAGCCACTGTGGTGAGTACTGCGATCCCTCTAGATTTACTACTTTTTCGGGGGTTCCTCCGGTAACAGGTATTTTGAATAATGAGGTTCTTCCCCTGTTTTCTTGTAGGTTATAGTAGGTTATGGTATAAACTATGGTTTGAAAATCGGGGGAGACAGTAACGTTGGATACTCTTCCGAATTTCCATAGCAACTCGGGGGTAAGCAGCCCTCGTTCTTTTTCTTCGGAGGTGAGCTGAATATTAAAATCAAAATCGCTTTTGGGAGTGTTTTTCTGTGTTTTCTGACAGGAAATCAGTGTGACAGAAAGAAGGGTTAACCAAATAAATCGCTTCATGGGACGTGTTTATTAGTTGTTACAGATTTCTATTAATAAGGTAGATTCTTTCTTGTTTTTTTGGTTAAATTGTTGATAGATTCAAAAGCTTCATCAAATTCCGGGTCTATGCTAAGCGTTTTACGATAGTTTGCAATAGCCGAGTCGGGTTGATTAAGTTTTTCGTAACTTAACCCTAACCGGTAAAAAACCCGAGCTTCGTAAGAATGGTATTTAGCTGCCTTGGATAAATACTCTAGAGATTCTTTGTATTTACCTTCATTTTGATAGATGTAACCAATGTTAAAAAGTGGGTCTAAAGCGGTTGAGTCGATTTGTTGAAGAATTTGTTTATAAACCTTTATGGCCTCGTCGGTACGTCCAGTTTCCTGATAATAAAACCCTAGATTGTAACGTGGCTCAATATTGTTGGGTTGAAGATTTATGGCGTTTTTATAATAATCGATTGCTAGGTCGTTATGTTGATATGAATAGAGTAGCCCAAGCATGTTTTGAGCGTCGTAGTAGTCGGGTTTGTAATAAACGGCCATTTTCAAGTCATCTAGTGCTTTGGCATAATCGCCCCTCATTTGATGAATCATGCTTCTCATGAAAAGTGAAACAGCGTGTTTTTTTTCGGCTTTTAGGATACGGTTAAGAATGGTTTCGGCGGCATCGAGCTCGTCAAGAATCATGTAGAGATTGGCAAGTTTGAGGTTTGCTTCTTCGTGGTTGGGATATTTTTCCAGAATTCTCATTAACAAGGTTTTGGTCATTTCCGGTTGTCCTCTAAGTAATTCCATATCTGCCCGACGCAGTAGGTACCCTATCCGTTGTGGATTCAGTCGCGAGGCTATTTCGAGGTCGTTAATTGCACTGTCAAGCATTTCGAGATTAAAGTATAGGTCAGCCCGGCGGCTGAAAAGTTCGTCGTTGGTAGGTTCTTTGCGAATTTTTGTCGTTACGCCTTGTATTTCGAGTCGGATAGAATCTGTTGTTGTTAACCCGGAAGATGGCTGTTGAGACTCTTTTTTATTTTCAGAGCATGAAACAAGAAAAATTAGTGCAATAAGAACAATTCCCCGCATAGGCATGGTTGTTTTTAGTAGGGTTATTCGGAAAGTTGTGCTGTTTTGAGTGCTTCTTTAACTTTGATTTCCAGCTCTGCCATTAGTTCTGGATTGTCTTTTAGCAGCTGGCTAACGGCTTCTCTTCCTTGCCCCATCCGAGTTTCACCATAGCTAAACCACGAGCCGGCTTTCTTGATTATGTCGAATTCTACGCCGTAGTCAATAATTTCGCCTATTTTGCTAATCCCTTCTCCGTAGAGAATGTCGAATTCGGCTTTTTTAAAGGGAGGAGCTACTTTGTTTTTTACCACTTTAACACGGGTTCTGCTCCCCTTGGTATCGTCCCCGTCTTTGATGGCCGAAACACGACGAACATCAAGACGTACAGAGGCATAGAACTTAAGAGCGTTACCCCCCGTAGTTGTTTCGGGGTTTCCAAACATTACTCCAATTTTTTCCCGCAACTGGTTGATAAAAATACATGTGGTGTTGGTGCGGCTTATGTTAGCTGTCAACTTCCTCAACGCTTGCGACATAAGTCGAGCCTGCAAACCCATTCTGGAGTCTCCCATATCTCCTTCAATTTCTGCTTTTGGGGTTAAGGCCGCTACCGAGTCAATCACCAATACGCTTATAGAACCACTGCGAATTAGAGCATCGGCAATTTCTAGCGCTTGTTCTCCATTATCGGGTTGTGACATGTAGAGGTTCTCCAGTTGAATTCCTAGTTTGGCTGCGTAATTGCGGTCAAAGGCATGTTCGGCATCTATAAATGCAGCTATTCCTCCGGTTTTTTGAGCTTCGGCAATGGCATGAAGAGCTAAGGTTGTTTTCCCTGATGATTCAGGACCAAAGATTTCGATAATTCGTCCTGTGGGATATCCTCCTACACCTAAAGCAGCATCGAGACCAATGGATCCGGAGGAGATTACGGGAACACTTTCGACCGAAGTCTCGTCGAGCCGCATAATGGTACCTTTGCCGTATGTTTTTTCTATTTTATCGAGGGTAGCTTTTAGCGCTTTTATCTTTTCTTCGTTGACTGACAAAGGTGTGGGAGGTTCTTTTTCTTTTGCCATAGTGTTTATTATTTGAGTGTTGCTAGTATTTGTTTTGTGTGATTTTTGGTATCTACTTTATCAATGATGGCTATAATAGTACCGGTTTCATCGATAACGTAAGTTTTTCTCAGTACTCCCTCATAGGTTTTGCCGTACATTTTTTTTGTTCCCCAG
Organism: uncultured Bacteroidales bacterium; assembly: GCA_937981765.1. Classification (GTDB taxonomy): domain Bacteria; phylum Bacteroidota; class Bacteroidia; order Bacteroidales; family Salinivirgaceae; genus JAAYQU01. The sequence goes on along the minus strand of CALJOM010000004.1, from coordinate 55,409 downwards.
GCTTCGTAAACTTTGAGGATATTGGCCTCGGTGTCGGAGATAAGGGTAAATCCCAGATTAAATTTTGAGATGAATTTTTGGTGCGATGAAATGCTATCGGGACTAACCCCCACAACATAATAGCCGAGCTTTGTAAGCTCTTTTAGATTATCGTTCAGATTGCAGGCTTCGGCTGTGCAACCGGGGGTGTTATCTTTAGGGTAAAAATAGAGGATAAGCTTTTTGCCTGCAAAGTCGGAAAGCTTAATTGTTTTGCCATTTTGGTCTACGCCTTCAAAATATGGAGCCTTCTGGCCTATTGATAGGGAACTCATATCGTAGGGGTTTCTTTGGATACGGTAAACAGGGTGTTGCTTTACATTTAGGCAAAAATACAGAACAATTTTTTATAATCAAAGGGTTAGGTACAGTTGGAGCTATTTTGAATGGCAATTTGAAACAAAGCCGGCTTAACCGGCTTTGTTAGCGAAGAAATTTAGGGTTAATACAGATAGTCGTCGGGTTTGAAAATCTCTCTTAATTTTAAAACATAATCGAGCTTTTCCCAGGCAAAAAACTCAACTTCTTTTTTCACCGGTTTACCATTTTGGTACACAGTAACTTCTTCGGTGTAGGGGAACCGCCCTACATGTCCATAAGCTGCTGTTGGGAGATAAATTGGGTTTTTAAGCCCAAATCGCTCGATGATGGAATAGGGGCGAAGGTCGAAAATCTCTTTGATTTTTTCAGCAATTTCTGTATCGGAAAGCCGTTTGCCGTAATTGTCGCGCAATTTTGCAGTACCGTAGGTGTTAATATAGAGCGAAACGGGTTCAGCAATGCCAATTGCGTACGATATTTGAACAAGGCATCGTTTAGCTAAGCGAGCCCCAACTATATTCTTGGCGATATGGCGTGCGGCATAAGCTGCAGAACGGTCTACCTTGCTTGGGTCTTTTCCGGAAAATGCTCCGCCACCATGAGCACCCCAACCACCGTAAGTGTCAACAATTATTTTACGCCCAGTAAGTCCTGTGTCGCCGTGTGGTCCACCAATTACAAATTTTCCTGTAGGATTTACCAACAAACGGTAGTTGCTCATAAGGAGTTTTTTAAGCCTGCGGGGAAGCGTTTTCTTTAACTTTTTTAGAACATAGCGTTCGATATCGTGGCGAATTTGGTGTTGCATTTCCCGTTCAGCCTCTTCGATGGCTTTCGGGGTTTGATTTCTGGGGGTGATAAATTCGTCGTGTTGGGTTGATACCACAATAGTTGTAACGCGCAAGGGTTTAAAATTGTCGCCGTATTCTATGGTTACTTGTGATTTAGCATCGGGGCGAAGATATTTCATTAACTTTCCTTCACGGCGTATTTCTGCCAGCTCCCGCAAAATGGTGTGTGCCAGTTCAATGGTTGCGGGCATATAGGTTTCGGTTTCATCGCAGGCAAAACCAAACATCATTCCCTGGTCTCCGGCGCCTTGTTCTTCCGGATTGGTTTTAACAACTCCGCGGTGAATGTCGGGCGATTGTTCATGAATGGATGACATAACCCCGCACGATTCGCTTTCGAATTTATAGGCCGGCTGTGTATAGCCTATTTTCCGGATTACATCTCTGGCTACCTGTTGTACATCAACATAGGCATTCGAATGTACTTCTCCGCTTAACACTACCAGACCAGTGGTTACAAGTGTTTCAATAGCAACTTTTGAATCCCTGTCTTGACGTAGGAATTCGTCGAGTAAGGCGTCGGAAATCTGGTCGGCAATTTTGTCGGGATGCCCCTCCGAAACCGATTCTGAAGTGAAAAAGAATGACATAATTTTTAATTTTTAAGTTATTTAACGGTGATTATTAACGGTAAGTTCCTGAAAAACTTCTTCCAATGTCCGCTCGTGCTTCTGAAACGAAACAATCTGATAGCCGTGTTGTTCGGCAAAAGCTACCAATTGCTTGTAAAGCATTTCACCTTTGGCAACCTCTATGCGTAATTTACCTTTTTTGTCAGGCTCAACCGATTCATGCTCTATGCTTGATCGTAACTTCTGAATATCTACATTTTTATCGAACTCAACCAAAAACACATTTTCTTTGATAGAAAAGTGTTTTTTGATGTTGCTGGTAGTATCGTTGGCAACAATTTGGCCTTTGTTAATAATGATGATCTTGTCGCAAATAGCTTCAACTTCCTGCATAATGTGCGTTGAAAGCATGACCGTTTTGTCTTTCCCGACTGCTGAAATTAAGTTTCGGATCTCGACTATTTGATTGGGGTCAAGCCCACTGGTGGGTTCGTCTAAAATCAATACCTCTGGCTTATGTATAAGTGCTTGGGCAAGCCCTACCCGTTGGCGAAAACCTTTCGATAGCTCTCCTATTTTCTTCGTTCTTTCCGGAACCAATCCGGTTTGTTCTATAATTTCATTGATGCTGGATGTTTTGTTCGGAATTTTATAAATGCCGGCCACAAATTCCAGATATTCCCGAACATACATGTCGTCATACAGCGGGTTGTTTTCTGGAAGATAGCCCGTTATCCGACGAATAGTCATGCTGTCTTCCAATACGTTAATGCTGTTTACAAACGCATTTCCTGATGTTTGTGGGATAATCCCGGTTAGAATTTTCATAATGGTGGTTTTCCCTGCTCCGTTGGGACCCAGAAATCCTACAATCTCGCCACGGTTTATACTGAACGACACGTTATCGAGAGCCTTTTGCTGGCCGTAGATTTTTGTTATCTGTTGAACTTCGATCGACATAACGGTTTGATTTTTGCAAAAATAGTTTTATGGATTTTTTTATGCAAATAACACCGAGAACAATTTTAGTTTATATTTTTGTTAATTTCAAGAGTTTCTTTAAAACCTGTTGTTGCACATTGATATCAACCATCATTTGCTGATAGTCATGTTTTTTTATTCAGTCGTTAATAGTATCTTAGTTGCGCTCTAGCAGCATTGCAATACGTCGATATTGTTTAATGCGCATAATTTGAGTTAAGAAAAAATGAATTGATTTATAGAAAATTGTAATGGTTATGAAACGTTGCTATTTGGCCGTTATTGTTATTGGGGCTGTAATTCTTCAGCTAACTAGTTCATGCAAATCTGATGTTGCTCGAAAGTCTGGTACACTTCTGGTTGCCATCCCTGGAAAAATTGATTTACTTAACCCTGAATTATCCCAGAGCGATGCAGATCGATTTGTTAATCAATTTATTTACGGGACTTTAGTGGAAAAGTCCGAAGGCACTTTTCCGCTCGCGCTTAGCTTAAGTAATAGCTGGCTGATAAACGTTGATTCCAGCAGGTTTATCTTATATTTAAACAAAGATTTGTTTTATAACCAATCCGAATTATTTGGAGAAGCCAAGTCCAGGCCAGCGGTGGCTCTTGATGTTGTGGCATCGATTAAAAACTATATTGTTGCCAGAAAGGCTTCGAGACTGACTATTGAACCGTTTGAACATTTACTTGGAGTAGAGACATTTTACGACAATGCCACTCCTCAAAACTTCCTTTCAACTCCTTTGGATGGCGTGATTTTTTCGGACGACCATACTTTGGTTTTTGAATTTTATGAGCCGGAAAGAAAATTTTTCCAACATATGTCGGATATAACTTTGGCTATTCGACCATTTGAATATTTTACACAAAATAGACACGAAATCGTAGGGTTTGGTTACTACAAGGTTGTGGCAGCCGATGATCAAAAAATTGTTCTAGAAAAATCACCTCGCGCAAAAGAGCGAGGCGATTTAACCTACGATCGAATTGAAGTCTGGCAAAATCTCACGTATGAACGAATCAACCAGTTTCTAACTGAAGGAACTATTGATGTGGCACTCGATCTTACCGACGAGTTTATAAAAAAGTTTCTGGAGGCTAATATTCATCGACTCCAAAATATACCGCCCGATTTTAAAATTGTGCCTGTAGGAGAACGATACCGCATTTTTTCTACGGCTATCGATACAACGTTGATGATGGTTAATTAAAGAGCTGCTAACAAAAGGTCAATATCTCGGCTTGCGATTCCGAGTTTACGTCCGATGTTTTCCTTGGTAAGTATTCCGTTATAGAGGTAAATCCCGTTACGAAATCCCGAATTGTCGCTAATGGTTTTTTTAATTCCACCCGCCTCAGAAATTTCGAGCATTAACGGTCCAAGAATGTTGCTAAGGGCATACGAAGCTGTTCGGGCAACACGCGAAGGAATGTTGGGCACACAGTAGTGGATAATATTAAACTTCCGGTATATAGGTGAATCGAGCGTTGTGGGTTCGCTGGTTTCAAAACACCCTCCGTGGTCGATGGCGATATCAACAATAACCGAAAATGGTTTCATCTGCATAATTGAATCGATGGTTACCATAAATCGGGGATTATCATCGAAGGGAAGCGCTCCAATAACAACATCTGCCGTTTTTAACGCTTTATTTACTACTCTGGGCTGGATAATAGAGGTAAAAATCCGTTGCCCGATTTTTTCCTGAAGTTGTCGAAGTCGCTGAATGGAAGAATCAAAAACTTTCACGGTTGCTCCAAGTCCCATGGCTGTTCGAACGGCGAATTCTCCTGCAGTACAAGCGCCTAAAACAACCACATCAGTAGGACTAACACCCGCAATTCCTCCGAGCATTTCTCCTTTACCTTGATTGGCATTACTTAAATATTCGGCGGCAATTAAAATTGCAGTGCTTCCTGAAATTTGCGACATCGATTCTGTTATCACATATACCCGATTCTCTTTATCGCGGAGATATTCATAGGCAATGGCTGTTATTTTTTTCTCTTGCAGTGCGGCAATGTAGTGATGCTCGCAGCTGGTTAGCATAAGTGATGAAAATAAGGTTTGATTTCCTGTCATCCAGGAGATTTCTTCCATGGTCGGTGGAGCAACTTTAATAAGAATGTCGGCAGAGAAAAGTTTTTGGCGGTCTTCTACAATTTCTCCACCGGCTTCTGAATATTCCAGATCGCTAAAGTGAGCCTCTAGGCCGGCATCTTTTTCCACCCAAACAGTATGTCCGTCGCTTACCAACAACTCAACTGCATGAGGAGCAAGTGCAACCCGCGATTCGTAAAGGCTGGCTTCTTTTATTACTGAAATGGTTAGCTTCTTTTTATCCTTCGAAACCTCAAGCCTCTCTTCCTGAGGTAGTAGTGTGCTTTTGGGAAATGTTACGGTGGGAGAAACCTTAGGTTCGTTCATGGGTTAAAAATTTGTTGTTTATACGTTTGAGAGTGCGAAAAGTTATAGTTTGTTTTCATTAGAGCCAATAAGAATTGTTATTCAGGGTTTTATACGCGCAGATCTTATAACAAAAGCCAATGGGGAATAAAAATTACGGCGAGAGTTATGGGGATAAACCAAAACCCGATTCCACTACCGTTCTGTAATGCCACTCGTGTTGTTTGGATTTGTATGAACGTAAATATCAGCACTGTAATAAGTTTAAGATATCGAATAAGCCGTGTTGCGTTGATCTATTGATTCGCAGCATTTTTAATTGTGAGGCCGACAAAAAGAATGGTTAAAATTAGTGGCGAAAAAATCAGCGCCGATTTACTTCCCCAGGCATCGGGTTTGCCGTTTGCGTTAAAATGGGTTGGCTTGGTTTCGGGAAGAATATTCCAGTTTAAAATTATCCAAAACTCTGAAGTTGTAAGAATCTCAAAACCAGCTATTTCAAGAAGTTTATCGATAGTTGAAAGAGTTTGTTTTATTTTGGGTCGGTGTTGCATGGCTTCCAGAGGCTAAAGAGTGGTTAAAACTCTTTTTAACTCTTTGTAAAGAATTTCTGGTTTTTCGACAAATGAGGCGTGTCCGCAGTCGGGAATCATGGTAAAGTATTTAACCGCAGTTCCTTGCTTCATGGTTTCGATAGCCGTGAGAGGCAGAAATTTATCGGAATCGCTGGCTATGAGGTGAATAGGCGTTTCGCCGTTAAGGATTTGTTGGTTATCGGGGCGGTTCATCATAGCATGCAGGCATGCAATTATTCCTTCCGGTGTCATTGCTTCAGCATCTCGAATCCATGAATCGATACTATGTTTTAGTGCCGGATAATGTTTTTCGGAAACAATGTTGGGCATAAAGGATGTTGCAATAGTAGAGAGTTTCCCCAATTTTATCAGCTCTACTTCTCGAAGGCGGTTGGCTTTCTTTTCTTCACTGTCGGCAAATACATTGCTGTGGAGTAATCCCAGAAGAGAGAGTCGGTTTTTGTCTGCATTGGCCATGGCCAGAGCAACATATCCACCCATTGAGTGTCCGTAAACCATTACCTTTTCGATTTTCAGATAATCGAGTAAGTCGAAAATTTGTAAAGCAATGTTGTGCATGGTTTGTTGCGGAGAGATCATTTCTGAGTTTCCATGCCCTGGAACGTCTACTAAAAGGTAGTTGTGGTTTGAAAGATACTTTGTGGCAAAATCGCCGAAAACATTCATCGATTCGAGGTATCCGTGGAGAAATAATAGCGTGGGGCCTTTACCGATGTTTTGTTTGTAGGCCACTCGTTTGTTGTTTATAACGGCAAACTGCATACCTTGCATTATTTGATGATTAATATTTTTATGGTTTGTTGTTTACCCGATGTTGTTTGTCTTTGAAGAATGTAAACCCCAGAAAGGTAAGGGTTAACATGTATCGTTGTGGGGAACGAAATTGTAGGAGTTGTTTCATAAACATTTCCGGAAAGGTCGTAGATTGTCACCACTCCAGGTTCATCCGTTTCGGTTCCAATGTAAAGTTTACCATTTTCTCGTTGATAAACGGCATAAAGTGGCTCCTCCGGATTTGTCACATTAGGAGCGCTGGTTATGTTGTATCGCCAGATACCGAAGGCATATTCACCAGGCATAAGAGAGTCGAGCATAGCATAACCACCTGTAGCTGTAAGGGAATTTGAAATGGTGAGCTTCTTCCAGGGTTCCTGAGGTCGTGGTCGGTAGAGCATTTCCATTCGTGATCCTGTCGGAGGTGCCCAGGTTGTGTCGGCTGGGTTTTGATAGGTTGTATGATTAAACCGCGCTTTTGCCCTGAAATTTCCATACGGAATCATATCTATAGTCCAGTAGTAATGTTGACTGAGCTCTATTCCGTCGAAAATTTGACCCCGTTCTTTCGGGCGAACCATGTTGGTTGTAATTATTATCCAGGCCGAATCGGTTTGCGTTTGGGGATAGAGTGTAATGTTGTGGTCGGTGAAAGAATAACTGTTTCTGAACATCATTTTCTCTTCCCTTAGCATAGCAAGTGCTAGTGTAGAATAATAATCTACTAATGCCTGTTGTGGTGTGAAGGGCAGGCTTATCTGGGCGCTTCCCTCTTCACCGTCGAACATTACTAACACTGTTTTAGACTGTTGTCGGTTGGCAAAAAACGTTACCGGTACCCGGTTAGCATTTCCGATAAAATTACCACCATATCGTAGCTGGCCGATGGATATTGTAGCTTCGTTATTGTTTGGCTGAAAGGAGGTAAGGGAATAGTGTGGGAATCCAGGATTATAGACCCAGGCATCGAAGAAAGGTTGTAGGTCGATGTTGAGGAAGATCGATAAAAATTGACAAAACGCGCTTGTGCTTTTGGAGGAATAGGCATTTTGGGAAAACCACGCTTTAATGGCGGGAAAAAACAGGGAATCGCCCAGATACGAACGGAGCGTTCTGACCACATCGGCTCCCTTTTTGTAAACAGTTGTTCCGTAGGTGTTTTGATGGCTTATTCCGTAAAGTGGTAAAAATCCACCGTCCTGTAGGTGGGCTTGCTTTAATACATAACGATGGTTGTTCAAAAGATAGCTTTTCGCGGCCTCTGGCCCATCGGTGTGTTCAATATAAACCGATTCACACCAGGTTGCCCAGCCTTCATTTAGCCACATATCTTCGGCCGATGCACATGTAACATTGTTTCCAAACCACATGTGGGCGAATTCGTGCGCCATAAGAATTCGGTTCGACTGGGAAGTTCCCACCGAGGTCGATGGAAAGGCTATGTTCATGGTGTGTTCCATGGCTCCCGATGAGAAATTTACAACCGTGTAGCCTACCCGTGGAAACGGATACGGGCCAAAAGCATTTTCGAATGCAGATAGCATGCTGCCCACCGCTGAAAAAGCTGTTGTTGCTTGGGAAACTATCCCGAGGGGTGCAAAAACCCAGATTGGAACGGTGTTTTCAACACCGGTGTGGATGAATTCAATTTTCTGAAATTCACCAACGGCCACACTTGCCAGGTAGGTGGGGGTAGGTTGCTCAATATTCCAGTGCCAGCGTTTTAAACCATTGCCTATAGGCTGCTCTGAAATTAAAATTCCGCCACAGCTGGCTGTGTGGTTTTCGAGAGTAATGATTTTGAAATCGTATAGAGATTTATCCGTAAAACTATCGTTGCATGGAAACCACGCACGACCAAAAACATGGGGGTTGGCTGCCATTCCTACACCCAGATTAAAAGCCTGTTGTCCTGAAAAATAAAATCCGCCCCAACCGCTTGGGTCGGTGCCGGGTGTGCCGTGGTAATAGACCGTTAATGTCAGTGTGTCGGTGGAAGAAAATGGTTGCGTTGTGGTAAACCAAAACTTGCCGGCTAGATGCGTAAAAGAGATGTTTTGTCCGTTAAGCTCCAGACTATCGATTGTCAACCTTTCCAAATCGAAGGCAAAAGATGATGAATTGGTAAAAACCGGAACAAATGTTATGGTGGTAAATCCTTCTATTATCTTTTGTTGAAAGTTGGTTATCCTTAGATTGATGTCGTAATGAAGCACATCAACACTGTCCCGATGATTGGCGTATGAATGTAGCGAAAGCCACAACGATACACAGAGAGTGAACGTAAAAATCGGTTTCATGTAAAGTGAGTCACAATTGGCTTTAAAGTTAGCAAATTTATTATCGCGAAAATATATTAAAAAATGTTTTCGATTTTTCGATATTTGCCCTAATTTGCAACAGATTTGAAAATTTTAGTTTACTCATGTCTAAAGAAAAACTTTTTTTAATCGATGCTTACGCCCTCATATACAGAAGCTATTTTGCCTTTATTAAAAACCCCAGGCTTACATCCAAAGGGTTAAACACATCGGCAATTTACGGCTTTGTTAACACCGTTCTTGAGTTGTTGATTAAAGAAAAACCATCATTCTTAGGAATAGGTTTCGATCCAATTGGACCTACCTTTCGCGACCATCTCTTCGAAAATTATAAGGCTCAGCGATTAGAAACCCCTGAAGCTATTAATATTGCCATTCCTTATATTCACGCCTTTGCCAATGCTATGGGAATCCCGATTCTTGAGGTGCCGGGTTATGAAGCCGATGATGTAATAGGCACCGTGGCTAAAAAATTCGCAAATACCGACCTATTTGTGTATATGCTCACCCCAGACAAAGATTATGGGCAATTGGTCGATGACAACATTTTTCTCTATAAACCCAAGGCATTTACCGCGGGTTACGAAATTATTGGAAAGAATGAGATTTGCGAAAAATACAATATTAAAGAACCTGCCCAACTAATTGATATCCTTTCGCTTTGGGGCGACTCGTCGGACAACATTCCAGGGATTGAAGGAGTGGGGGAAAAAACTGCCATAAAGCTGATAGAACAATTTGGTAGTGTAGAAAAAATCTACGAAAACATCGACCAACTTCAAGGAAAACTTAAAGAAAATCTTCTCAAAGGTAAGGATTTCATTCCATTAGCAAAAAAGCTTGTAACTATCGTAACCGACGTACCGGTATCTATTTCGCTTGAGCAGCTAAAGAAATCGCCACCCAACAAGGAGGAACTCTATAAACTTTTCGATGAGCTGGAATTTCGCTCCCTAAAACAGCGATTTTCGGAATACCTTGCTCCACCACAGTTTTATCAGCCATCTCTTTGGGACAATCAAGAACCCTCCATTGATAAAAACGAACCCTCGGTTTTTAACTCAATTAAAAACACCTCTCACTCGTATCATCTCATTACAACCTTGAGGGAATCTACAGAGCTAATTCAACGATTTATCCCGATAGCCTCTTTCAGTTTCGATACCGAAACCACATCGCTAAACGCTTTGGATGCTAAAATTGTTGGGGTATCATTATGTTCGGAACCCGGTGAGGCCTATTTCATAAAGACATCTTCTGAGCTAACCGATATTCAGATAATTCAAATCTTAAAACCATTACTCGACGATAGCTCAAAAGTAGTTATTGGCCAAAATCTGAAATACGATTTGCAGGTGTTGAAAAACTACGGCGTTACAGTTAGGAGTCAAATTGTCGACACAATGCTAGCCCATTATTTGCTGGAGCCGGAGCAGCGCCATAATCTCGATTATCTTGCCTTGGCATATCTGAACTACGAAAAAATCACCACTGAATCCTTAATTGGTAAACGCAGCGTTGGCCAACAATCAATGTTGGAGGTAGATGATTTTCTGCTGAAAGATTATGCCTGTGAGGATGCCGATATTACCCTTCAATTGTGGAAAAAATTTCAACCAATGGTTGAACAGAATGGCCTTAATAATGTATTTTACAATGCAGAATGTCCTTTAGTTGAGATTTTGGCCGATATGGAGTATACGGGCGTTTGTTTAGACACCAACGTTCTGGGTCAACTGGCAAAAGAGTATACTGCTGAACTTATCGAAATTGAAAAACAAATATACCAATTGGCCGGAACCTCATTCAACATTGCATCACCCAAACAACTAGGAGAAATACTTTTCTCGCATTTAAAAATTGTAGATAAGCCTAAGCTCACAAAGACAAAACAATACGCTACAGGAGAGAATGTTTTACTTGAGTTGAAAGATAAACATCCAATAGTACCCTTGATTTTATCCTACCGAGAGCTGCAAAAGTTGCTGAACACCTACATAGAATCTCTTCCGAAAATGATTCATCCTCGAACCGGAAGAATTCACACTTCCTTTAATCAGGCAATTACAACCACAGGTAGGCTAAGCAGTGCAAACCCAAATCTTCAAAATATCCCATCCAAAGAGGAGCGTGGAAAAGTAATTCGTAAAGCCTTTGTGCCATCAACACCTCAACACCGTTTGCTTTCAGCCGATTATAGTCAGATTGAGTTACGAATTATGGCGCATTTTAGCCAGGATGAAAATTTACTTCAGGCATTTGAGGCAGGAAGGGATATTCATCGTGAAACGGCGGCCAAACTATTTGGTGTTTCCCCCGAACAGGTTACCCCAGCTCAACGAAACCAGGCCAAGGGAGCTAACTTTGGAATTATTTACGGCATATCGTCGTTTGGCCTTGCTCAAAACACAGGATTATCGAATAAGGAAGCCAAATTGCTTATCGACAATTATTTCAAAACCTTCCCCAAGGTTAAACAATTCATGGACGACGCGATTGCTAAAGCTCGAAAAAACGGCTTTGCAGAAACAATTCTTGGACGAAAACGGAAATTACCCGATATAAATTCTGCCAACAACGTGGTTCGTGGGGCTGCCGAGCGAAACGCCATAAACACTCCTATTCAGGGCTCCGCCGCCGATTTAATCAAAATAGCAATGATCCAAATATATCATAAATTTAGTGATTTAAACCTAAAATCTAAACTTATACTTCAGGTGCACGATGAATTAGTGTTCGATGTACCTGTGGATGAATTAGAAATTGCTAAAGAAATAGTTACAGAACGAATGCTTAACGCCATTCCACTTAATGTTAAACTTAAGATAGATTCCAATGTCGGAACAAACTGGTATCAGGCTCATTAGGCTAAAGAAAAAGCTACGCCGCATTTTTTTCCTGATATTTTTTATGTTGATTTCCTTGGTTTCAATTAGCCAATGGAGGCTGGAGGAGTATTACCCGATTACCCCTTTTGACAGTTTGCGCCATAAGCAACTCTATCTAAAAATCGACAATCTTAATTTTTTCGACAATCTGGAATATCAATCCCCGCATATTGTTGGCGCAACTTATATCGGAATCCATGGAAGAACTTATTTAGATTACTATTTTACACCTACATTACGAATGCAGGTTGGTGTTTCAGCGTTGAAATACTCCGGCAGAAATGATTTCGACCAGGTTTCCGAATGGTTTACTTTAACCTATCAGCCACACGAATTTTTTAGTTTTATTGCCGGAAATTTAACCCTTGGAACACTCCCCGGAATATCTCCACAGATTTATAATCCGCAGCACGTTTATCTTTATCCAAATACAAAAGGGATGATGATAAACATACAGCATAAAATTGCGCTATCTTCGCTTTTTATTAACTGGAGGCAATTTATTCTTCCAAACGACCCGTTCCGCGAACAGTTTTTTGCCGGCTTTACCAATTCCTTACTGGTAGCTGACAATGAAAACTATCAACTTATGGTTCCGCTCCATATATCCGGTTATCATCAGGGCGGTGAAATAGACAATTCTAGCGAGGGTGTGGAAACCCTCCTTAACTCACGAATCGGATTCGAAATGACTTTCAAACGTTACGACAAGCAACTGATTTTTGGAAGCTTTCTATATACATTTAACGAAACCACTAGGCAAAACCGGCAAAATTTTCGTAAAGGTTTTGGAGTTAATACAGAAAGTAAATTCCTATACAAAAACTGGGTACTCTCGGCGGCATATTGGTATAGCTACCGCTATTTTTCACCTTTGGGGCACCCCATCTACAACAGTTACACTCCCGATAAACCATCTCAAATATTTAATTATCAATACCTTCTATTTTTAACAACGGCTTACAATCACACTATCGATAAAATTGGCCGGGTAGAACTCGATGTTCAATTGGCATGGGATATCCCACGAGAAAAAATCGATTTTTTTACTGGGCTAAAGTTGATTATTTCTGAAGAATTTTTCCTTAAAAAGCTTAAATAGAACATTCCTATTAGCAATTGATTTCTAGCCAGCACGTATCAATTTGAACTCCGAAAATATATCAGCCAAAAATTTCTATATGAAACTGTTATTCGCGACGAACAACAAACACAAGCTGGAGGAAATTTCTGCTTTGATGCCAGAGAAGTTCGAACTAATATCACTGAATCAGGCCGGAATAACTGAAGATATTCCTGAAACTGGATCAACACTGGTAGAAAACGCTATTATCAAAGCAGAGTATGCCTATAAAAAAACGGGTTTGTGGTGTTTTGCCGACGATACAGGCCTAGAAGTAGATGCTTTGAACGGAGCTCCTGGTGTTTACTCAGCTCGTTACGCAGGACCGGCGAAAAATTCGCATGAAAATGTTCAGCTTTTGCTTAAAAACCTTCGGGGTATAGAGAATCGGGCTGCTAGGTTTAAAACCGTTATAGCCTTAATTTATAACGAAAAAACATTTTTATTTGAAGGAGTAGTTAATGGAAGAATAATTGATACGCTCTTAGGCGATTTTGGTTTTGGATACGACCCTGTTTTTATTCCCGATGGTTTTAACCAAACTTTTGCTCAAATGCCCTTGGTGGAAAAAAACAAAATAAGCCACCGAGCAAAAGCAGTTGAACAGCTGATAGCTTTCCTTAAGTCTGTTTAGGCTATTTTTAAAATTCTGTGCAATAATTGCAGATTTCTGGATTTGCAGTTTTAAGTGAGAAAAGGTTTTGGATGAAAGTCTTTCTTGTATCTCCAAACCAAGCGTTTTGTTCAACGTTCCCAAGGTTAAATTTCGCTGCTTTATCAAAACAGCAAGGAATTAATGCCCCGTTGGTGGTATATAAAGCTACCGAAAGCACCCGAAAGCACCCCGTTTTGCGTATTGGTCTTTTTGAAGAGTTGTAGCGTTGATATTGGGTGTTTGTTGGTAGCCAGAATATTAGATTTTCGGGTGTACGATCGTAGAGCTGCATAGATTTTTTCCGAACGGAATCGGCTCCGTTTTTTTTCGCAAAAGATTTATAATCGTTGAGTTGAGATTCAGTATGTTTATTTACCAAGGTTTGAAAAACAATTTCGGGATTTTTTTTTCGATATATTTTTTTTTGTTGTGCCAGCTTCTTTGCTCCGGAAATCACCTTTTCCAAACTTCCACCACGGCGATATTTTTCATACGTTGCTGAATCGATTCCATCGATTGATACAATAAGTCTGTTGATATCAAATTTTATTAGTTTGACAATGTTACTGTCGGTGAGAAAATGACCGTTAGTATTTATAATTGTGAATAATTTGCTCGCCCTACATTGATTTGCAATTGTAGCCCAATGGGGATTCATCATGGGTTCACCCTGAAAAAAAAGTTGCGCTATAAAGGCATAGCGGGAATGAGCTTTGATAATTGCAGTGGCTGTTTCTGGCAACATAAATTGGGGTTGTCTGTTTATCTTCCCTGTTCCGCACGCACATTCAGGACAGTTAAGATTACAAACCGATGATAGTTCTAACGAAATGGTTATTGCGTGGGTTTTAAACGGAGCTTTTAACCCTAGGCGTAGAAAAATGTAATTCAAAAACGCAAAAAATACGTTTGCACAACGCCTTAACGTTATTGTTTTCAGCATTTCCGGCAAATAGAGGAAAGGGGTCATGCCTACCGGTTCATAATTTCCTGTTACAAGAATCATCCTCACCCGATTTCTATGGAGGAGATAAGGCTGTGGGTAAATAAATTATTTGGAAAATCCGCCAAGTTTATAGATATCTTCACGAGGATTAACGCACATTACCGGAATTTTATAAGGATTAGCAATTATTTGTTGCTCAACGGCTCCGAAAACGTAATCTGTAAAACCAATGTTTTTAGTAGTCATAATGGCAATAAGGTCAGCATTCTGTTCACGTGCAAAATCCATACTAGCCTGTGCAAAGGATGCTTTTGACTGGCTGGTGTGAATGGAATAATTAATGCCTTTAGCGTCGAGGGCTTTTTTAAGAAAAAGAAGGTTTTGATTAACTTTTGTTTTTAACCCTTCATCCTGTAGGTTGCTTCTGAATACTAATATTTCGCTACGATAGTATTGGGCGAGGTAAATAATCCATGGTAATTTTTCCTTACTTTCGTTTTGAAAATCAATGGGGAATACTATTTTTTTCAAATAGGCATTCGAGGGCGGGGATTGAACTACTAAAAACGGAACCTTGGAGCCCACTATAACTTTTAAAGCCCAGCTACCCGTAATTTTTTGAATTCCATGAATACCATGAGTCCCCATGACAACCAGATTGGCCTGAATGTTATTGGCTACTTCGCTGATTGTAGTGAAAATAGAGCCTTCTTTCAGAATAATGCCGGGCCTGATGCCATATTTTTTTTCCGATTTATCGATCTCAGGAAGCATTTTGTCCATTATTTGGCGATGGTCGCTTTTCTTATCCAGAATATGAATAAGTTGAATATCGTTGTTCACCATTTTGGCAATGCGTACGGCATGTTCCAGAGCATATTCCGACAGAACGGTAAAATCCCAGGTTACTAAAATGGTTGAGGTTCCCATAGGTATCCCAATTAAAATGGAAAAACAAGCAAAGATATAAAATATTGCATTTCACCACTAAATAACAACCGTGGAGATTTTATTTTTTCATGAAACGCCTATTTTTGTCCATAAATGCCTACATTTGTTACTTATTTCATGTTGGGAATAATGCGTCCAATACTTTTTTTCATACTGCTTTTATGCCTCATTAGCCCGTTGTTTGCAAATCATAACTCTGACATTGATAGTCTGAAACGAGAACTGCTAAAGCATGGCAACGACACGGTCAAGGCCGAACTGCTATTTACTATTGCACGTAACCTCTATAATTCCCGCGAAAAGGCTCAGGCAAAAATCTATATGGATGAATATCTTCGTTTGAGCCAAAAAATCGGATACATTGAAGGTCTTATCAAATACTACGATACTGAAGGACAAAATCTGCGAAACGATGGGAGTTATTCAAAAGCCATGGATTATCATTACATGGCAATGAATTTGGCTGAGAAAAATAATGTTAAAAAGCATTTGCCCAGAATTTACAACAATATTGGAGTAATTTACCGTCGGTTGGACGACTACACTAATGGCCTTTCGTATCACTTAAAAGCTTTAAAAACAGCTGAAGATTTAGCCGATACCTCCACCATTGGTTATGCACTCAACAGTGTCGGAAACATCTACTCGCTTATGAAGCAATACGACCAAGCGCTGGGTTACTTTAATAAATCGCTGGAAATTGCACATAAAGTTGGTAATATACGAAGTAAAGCCATCAACTATAACAACATTGGCGAGGTTTACGAATTTATGGGAAATTACGGAGAAGCATTAAAATACTATTTAATTTCTCTTGACTATAATCAGCAGATAAATAATATCAAAGGCCTGGGAATTTCTTACGATTGTGTTGGAACCATATATCGCAAAACAAAACAAAATAACAAGGCCTTGGAGTATTTTTTGAAAGGTGCAGAGATGCATAAAAAACATAAAGAACATATGTTTTATGCCATCAGCTTAAAAAACATTGGGGCTGTATATCTGGAGCTTAACGATCTAGCGAAAGCAGAACAATATCTTATGCAAGCACTGAGTTTAGCCAAGGATTCTAGGTCTAAAACCACATTATCGCAAACCTACGAATTGCTTGCCAAAGTTGAAGAGTTAAAACATAATTACGCTAAAGCCCTGCACTACGAACGGCTACATTCTGCTTATTCCGATAGCGTTTGGAACGAAGAAAACAGCAATCGGATGGCAAAATTGCAGATTGCCTACAATACAGAAAAACAATTGAGCGAAATCGAAAAATTAGAGCTGGAACGGTCGTTTAATCAGCAAGTCATTGAACGAAAAAATAATCAAAACATTTTCTTGTCAATTATACTTGGGTTAATCTGTGTTTTATTGATTTTCCTTTACAGAAGCAATAAACAAAAAACCATCATTAATTCTCAGCTGGAAGAACAGGCAAAGATTATTTCCAAGAAAAATAGTGCATTGGTTCGGCATAAAAAGCGTATAGAGACCTTTAATACGCGAATTACTGACAGTCTGACTTATGCACAGCGAGTTCAGCAAGCTCTTTTGCCAACTCATGATTTTCTTGCGTTGGTCTTTAAAGATTATATGATTGTTCATTTGCCTTTGGAAAAAGTTAGCGGGGATTTCTATTGGGTACACCGAAGAGATAATGAAATATTGTTTGCTGTGGCCGATAGCACCGGTCATGGAGTTCCTGGTGCATTAATGAGTATGCTCGGAATTTCCTATCTGAACGAATTATCCCAAAATCAATCAATAATTTCTTGCCCTGATTTTCTGAACAATCTTCGCGAAAAGGTAATTAAATCGCTAAACCAAGTGGGTGCCGTAGAGGAATTAAAAGAAGGTATTTCCATTTCTTTTTGTATTTACCGACCGGAGGAAAAATCGCTTTATTTTTCGGGAGCGCAAAGTTTCATTGTGGCTATTTACAGAACAGCGGATAATTCTCTCGAGAAAAAAGTTTTTGCCGGCGATAGAATGCCCATAGGGTTTTATCCAAATATGAAGTCGTTTTCCCAGAATAAAATTTCTACCGATAACTTAGATACCCTGTATCTTTTTACGGATGGTTTTATAGACCAATTTGGTTACAATCAAAAAAGATATCAGCGGTCTAATTTTACCAACTTTTTATTGAAAATAGCCAACCTTCCTATGCAACAGCAGGAAGAAGCCCTGATAAAAGAATTTGAACGATGGAAAGGCCGCTCCGAGCAATTAGATGATGTTTTAATTTTGGGCGTGAAATTATAAAAAAAGGGGGCAAAAGCCCCCCTTTTTTCTTATTGCTTGACAATCGTTGTTGTAGTGGTTTTTTCTCCCTTGACTATTTTAACGTAATATATTCCGTTCGATACCTTGTTAAGGTCTACCTCTTCCAGTTGGTTTTGTATTTGTTTCGATAGAACTTGTTTTCCTTCTATGGAGTAGATGGTTAACAGAGAGCCATCGGCATTTTCTACGGTAAGAATAGTTTTTACAGGGTTAGGATAGATAGAAACAGAAATAGTGTTGTTTTCAATTGCAGTGGGACGGTTATCTACAACTTTTTCCACTTGGCTGGAGCACCCGTTGGTAAGGTTTTGAACTTCTAGTGTTACTGTATACAATCCAACGGTTGGATAAATGTACGAAGTGGTTGGGACTGTTCTGGTTTGTGTGACTCCATTTCCAAAATCCCAGAGATATTTTGCTCCGGCAATTACGTTAGTTGAATTGCTGGCATCGAAATTAACTAATCTTGGGAAACTTTGATTGATTTCAAATGTGAAGTCTGCTACCGGAGGTGCAACAATTTCAACTGCATTGGTCATGGTTCGGGTAGAGGATTGGCTGCCGTTACTAATGGTTAAGGTAACGGTTTTTTGTCCCGGCGTTGAATAGGCTACAACATGAGGCCCAATGGTGTTGGCACTTGCCGGTTCTGCACCCTCACCAAAATTCCATTCAATAGTTGTGAAATTCCCGGCGGAATTGTTAGTAAAGGTAACTTCTTCGTTCAAGCAAGCTTTGGTGGTGCTAACGGTAAAGTCGGCCGATAAAGCTGCTGTTCCGCCTAAAATCCAAATACCGTTTTGATAGTTTTGTTGGAACGAACCTACATATCCTTTTTGGGAGCTTACCATGGCTACCGAAACAAATTGATGAGCCTTGTAATAATCGGCGTAATCGGTCCAAGTTAACCCGCCATCTAGGGAGTAGGAAATTCCCATACGGTTGGTTTGATAATTTGCTCCAACCGATACAAACATGTTGGGAGTGCCTGGGACAGCTGATATTCCCTCGCTATAAAAGTTGTCGGGGGCAGTGGTAAGTTCAGTCCAGTTTAGACCCCCATTGGTGGTGCGAAATTTTCTAACGGGAGTGGACCCCGATACCAATGCTAATCCTGTTTGAGCATTTTCGTCGAAGGCTATTTCAATAAAGGTGTCGTTAGAGAATGAACCAATTTGATGTTTTGTCCAGGTATATCCTTTGTCGGTTGATTTGTAGATGTATCCCTTGTTTGTGGTGAACCAGGTAATATCGCCAACAGCTGTATAGTGACCTACAATTCCATATTCTCCAGTAAGAGGGGCTGGGATGTTGCCAGAAGGAACTCTAGTCCATGTTAAACCGCCGTTGGTTGTAGTGTAGATTTCGAAATATCCTCCCTGTGGGTCTCCTTGAACGTAGCCGTTATTTTGGTCAAAGAAGTGGACTATGTTAAAAAAGCTTTCTGCGCCGGCTCCTGAGAGAACAACTGTCCAATCCGTACCTCCGTTAGTAGTTTTAATAATTTTATTGTTAGTACCGTTACCATAAGCAGCAATAAACGCTGTGTTGGCATCAAGGCCAAAAATCATACTGAAGGCATCTCCGAAGGATAAGGTTCTTGATGTCCAGCTAGCTCCACCATCAACAGTTACATTGTAAACTTTATAGGAGGCATTATTTCCGCTACCATCACGAGCAATACTCCAAGCCACATTTTCATCTACGGCTGATATATATCCGGGATAGGCTGATTGGTTAGGAAAGTTGGAAAATTTTTTGACCCAGAGGAAATTTTCTGTTCCCGGAGTGGCTGGTTTAATGTTTATTACAGCGGCATTTGCATTGTTAAAGGTCATTCCACCAGGATTAAGTTGTCCAATGGCATAGTATCCGTTCGATTGTCCTTCCCAACCCCAGTTGAAGTAAAAATAATTGTTATCGTTATATCCAAGGCAAAGAAATGCATGTCCTCCTGAGTTACCCGATCCGGAATAAAAGATTGGGCGTGAATTGTCGAGTTCGTTTTTAAGCAGAGCAATCCAGTTTAAATGTTCATAATTGGCTTTTTCAACATACATAACCGATTGGTCGTATTTAAAGTAGTTAGCTAAAACGTATGGCACATCGCGGCTGTAGGCACCAGATCCACTGGTAGAGTAGTTCATGTCTACAGCAACACCTAAATGGTATAATAATTTGGCTGCTTCGGTACTTCCGGTGTTGGTGGGCATTTGCGAATAGTTGTAGGTTGTGTTTTCAAAAAAAGCTTGCTGAGGGCCATACGTTGGATGTACATAACGATGCCAACCTGCTCCTGTTGTTGGATACTGGTAGTGACGAATAATCATGCCCATAGCCGTAGCTACACAACCGGTTGGTGTTCCAGGAGGGCAGTAGGTATTGTAGCCGTTATCTTGTCCCCAGGTGATATTGAAAAGAGGTGCTACACCTTTTGTGAATCCCGAAAATTTTCCTGCCAGGTATTCGTCCCAAACTTTTCTTGTTTCCAAGTTCGATAGCTTTCTCGAAACAATGTCAAGAATTGTTTCGTTGTATTGATTCATCCAAAATTCTACGTTTGGGTTGTAAAAATCTTTTTGTTTCTGAACTTCAAAGGAGTATCCCAGGATTGGAATTACAGCATCATCGGCGGAAACAATAACAAATCCACCATTGGTAACAGTGAATAGATAGTAGGTCTTTAATCCCTTATGGGAATGCGCTGTCACATTCATTTCCAAATTTTGGAATAAAGGTACGTGTGCCCGATAAAAATTCTCGGCAACTTTTTGTGCTGTTTTTAAATCAATGGGTTCTGCTTTCAAAAAACTGAGCATAATAAAACTCAGAACCGCTAAAAGTATTAACTTTTTCATACTAAGTAAATTTTAAGTTTTCAATAATTACCCTAAAGATACATATTTTTCAACACGTTTGATTATTTCGGTTGATTTATTTTTTTTGTTGATGCACTCGACGTTTATAATTTTGTTCAACATTTAGTTCATTACACTTGCTTTGTAGTGCTATTTGAGATTCTGAATTCTATATAAAATCGGATTTACTGCCTATATGCTTTAAATTTAGCTTATTAACTAACTAACCAGGAAAGATCTTGTTCTTTCCACTATACATTTTATATGCGTCTTAATTTATTTTTGGAAATCATAGATCTGATTGCCTCTAATTCTCTTGATTATTTGACCCGGGAAATAAATGAAGAAGAAAATATTCGGCAAAAGTTAAAATGACAGGTGATTATGTTTACGATGTTAAACAATTCTATCCTCGCTCCGCTCTCGCATGGGGTGAGTTAGGCTTTCGACTTGAAACTCATGATTCATTACTTCTGTAGAATATCAGGATTTTAACTAATATTGGAACGGTTTATCTTAATAATGGAGCTTATAACAAGGCCGATAGCATTTATTAACGTGTGTTGGCTCAGGCGTATCATACCCGTGATATAAAAATGGTTTCGATGATTTATAACAATTTTAAGACTCAAATTTCAGACAGTTTTTGAATTCTAAGGACATCGTTTACTTTAGTCATCATTGGCCTTTTATTTTCATGCAGAATGATGTGAGAAAGGCTTAGGATCACCATTTATTGGTTTTTTATAAAATTGAAAAGTTTAACCAGGATTTTGGGGTAATGACAGCTGTAGCTTATCGAAATATAGGAGCATTCTACCACCTTCCGGGTTGGGATGATTCGGCCTACTTTTATACTAACCGTTCTTTGGAAATAAGTTAACGATATGGCGATAAATGTGGGTTAGCTGTCTGTTATAATAATCTTGGCGATTTTATTGTCAATAAAGATCCCGAAGAAAGAGATGAACAACTTGCCCAGAATTGCCATTACAGCTGGAGAATTGGTGATGACTTATCATAGGACAAAGCAATATTCCCAGGCAATTGAATATTTACAGTTAGCTATCGAGAACGCTTAAAAGATCGGTGAGTTGTCGTACCAGATGGAGGCCTACAAAAAATTGTCGCAAATTTTTGAGGACCTGGGTGAAACAAAGTTGGCCCTTCGCTGCTTTAAATTTTATGCTGATTACCGATATTCTATTGCCCAACGAACTAGCGAGTAAAAACTTCTGGAACTCCTGACTCAATATGAAACAGCTCAAAAGGAAATACAAGATTGCTGAATTAAAATACCGGCAGGAGATAAGCGAAATCGAGATAAAAAATACTAGAAAGTTCATCTACATAACGCTGTTTGGAAGTACTATTATTGCTATTTCTACTTGCAAAAGATTCGTGGGCGTTGGTATAAATACCTAGGCAACGAAATATTCTAAAAGAAAAAATGTTTTAATTGTACAGCAAAATGAAGAAATTCGCGTTCAGCCGGACTATCTGATTGAAAGCAATAATAAAATTCAGTTTCAGAATCGTCGGATTCAGGAAAGTTTTGGCTATGCCCGATAAATTCAAACCTCTCTATTGCCTGGTCATCAACATCTGGAAGACATTATCGGAAATTTTACGTTGTTGTATTTGCCAAAAGATGTTGTGAGTAGAGATTTTTACTGGGGCCATCAAAATAACGAGAATGTTTTTATTGCCGTAGGCGATTGCACCGGGAGGGGAGTTCCCGGTGATTTTATGAGTGTATTGAGTATTTCACTGCTCAATGAAGTTATAAAGTGGAAACAAATTCTTCAACCCGCCGAAATATTAAATGAGCTAAGAAAGTTAATAATGCTTTCGCTTAAACAGAATACCGACCGAATTGGTGGTTCCGACGGACTGGAACTTGCCCTTTGCCGAATTGACAAAAGTAACAACCAACTAGTTTTTGCCGGTTCTCAACGCCCGTTATTTATTGTAAATAACCACACCCTAACTGGAATTCAGCCTGATAAAATGTCTATCTTCGCCTATGTAACCATGAAAGATTTTTCTGAAACAATTGTTGAGATTTTCGGGGGGGCTTGTTTATGTTTACAGATGGGTTCTCCGACCAGCCTGGAGGAGATAGCAACCAACGTTACATTAAGCAACAATTTAGGGTGATGATACTAACTATTTCATCGTTGCCTATTGACCAACAAACTTCAGAGCTTAAACGGAATTTAATAAATGGAAGGAAGGTAACGTGCCAATCGACGACCTACTGGTAATCGGTTTTTGCGTTTCATGATTCGAAAAAAAGAGATAACATAGTGTTGCCTATTTTTTGTTTCGTACATTGTCTTATCGGATAAAGAGCATTTCACGGTATTTGGGCAAGGGCCACATATCATCGTCGACAATCATTTCCAGTTTGTCGATACGTGTGCGGATCGACTCAATATAGGGTTTAACATTTTTATCGTACAAATGTGCTTTCTCAACAACGTCATCAATCTGGTTAGCAACTTTTCTGTGCTCTATCATTTCATTAACCTCATGGCTAATGGTGTGAATGTGCTCAGAAATTTCCTTAATTAACCCTAGTTGATGTTCAGCAAGGTTTTCCCATTGGTTAGGGAATAAAGTTTTCAGCCCCTGAACATTATTGATCAATGTGTTTTGGTAAGCAATAGCTGTGGGGATGATGTGATTTATCGCTAGGTCGCCAATAGCCCGGGCTTCGATTTGCACCTTTTTAACAAAAATTTCGTTTCGGATTTCGTATCGGGCTTCTAACTCGCGTTTGGTTAGAATATTGTTGCCCACAAGGAGTTTTACCGACGAATCGTAAAGAAATGTTTTGAAGGCATCGAGCGGATTTTTGATGTTGGGGAGACCCCTTCGGGCAGCTTCCTCAACCCATATCTGGCTATAACCGTTGCCTTCAAATCTAATTTTTTTGCTTTCGATAATCACTTTACGGAGACATTGGATTATAGCCTCATCTTTTTTCATGCCCCTAACTATTTGTCGATCGACATCTTCTTTAAATTTGATGAGTTGGTCGGCTACGGCAGTATTTAGAACAATCATAGGCGAGGCGCAGCTTCCCGAAGAACCTACAGCTCGGAATTCAAAGCGGTTTCCGGTAAAGGCAAAAGGCGATGTGCGGTTACGGTCGGTGTTGTCCAGCAGAATTTCAGGAATTTTACCAATAATTTCCAACTTCAGTTCGGTTTTTTCATCAGGGGTCATCTTTTGGTCGGTTACTTTTTCTTCCAACTCGTTGAGCACCGCACTCAACGTTTTGCCAATAAAAACCGACATTATGGCTGGAGGAGCTTCGTGGGCACCCAATCGATGCGAGTTTGGCTCTGAAGCAATGCTTCCGATAAGAAGTGCTGCATGATCGTGAACGGCTTTAATTGTGTTAATAAGAAAGGTTAAAAACTGCAGGTTGTTTTTTGGAGTTTTCCCTGGCGAAAGAAGGTTTACTCCCGTGTCGGTCATCATCGACCAATTGTTGTGCTTGCCTGAGCCGTTGATTCCTTTAAAGGGTTTTTCGTGAAATAAAACACGAAACTTATGCCGTCGGGCAATTCGGTCCATCAACGACATGAGAAGCTGGTTGTGGTCAACGGCTAAGTTAGCTTCCTCAAAAATTGGAGCACATTCAAACTGATTGGGTGCAACCTCGTTGTGGCGGGTTTTTATTGGAATTCCAAGTTTGATGGCTTCGACTTCAAATTCTTGCATAAATGCTGAGACCCTTGCCGGAATGGCTCCGAAGTAGTGATCTTCAAGCTGCTGATCTTTGGCCGCGGCATGTCCCATAAGGGTTCTTCCGCATAACATTAGGTCGGGACGAGCGTTAAATAGTGATTGGTCGATTAAAAAAAACTCCTGTTCCCATCCTAGGGTTGCATATACTTTTTTGGCGTCCTTATCGAAATATTCAAGAACAGCTAGGGCAGCTTTGTCAAGAAGTGCTAGTGATTTTAGCAATGGGGTTTTGAAGTCGAGAGCCTCTCCCGTGTAAGCAACAAATACAGTGGGAATGCAGAGGGTTTTATCTAAAATAAAAGCTGGCGATGATGGATCCCAAGCTGTATACCCTCTGGCTTCAAATGTGTTACGAAGTCCTCCGCTTGGAAAACTTGAGGCATCAGGCTCTTGCTGCACCAGCATATCGGCTTTGAAAATTTCAATGGGGTTACCGGTTTTATCAATCGATAAAAAGGCGTCGTGTTTTTCTGCTGTGGCTCCATTGAGTGGGTGAAACCAATGTGTGTAGTGGGTTGCTCCTTGTTCCATGGCCCATGCTTTCATGGCGGAGGCTACTTGCCCTGCAATTTTACGGTCGATTTTTTTCCCTTCGTCTATCGATTGTATTAGACTTTCATAGGCATCTTCCGAGAGATATTTTTTCATTTTTGCACGGTCGAATACATTAATCCCGAAAAGTTCAGCCTGCGATAAACCATTAGGTGGGAGATTGGTGGTTTCAGGCAAACGGTTTGATGCTTCATTGAAGGCTTTGAAACGAAGTGTTAGCATATGGCTATAATCTTTCTTGCAAAGATATAAGAAAAACACAAAAGTCCCGTCTTTGTTATAAAAATTCAGGGGGTGGAGCAAAAAAAATATTTTATTTTTCGTTTTGGATAAGAATAAGAGGGGGTGTTGTTGTGAAAAATGCTTTTTTAAATTTTACTCCAACTGGTTTTTGGGTTTAATTTCCTCAATGGAGTTTTTGGCCAACCATGAGTTATAATAGCGAATGTCGTTTGTTACTTCTATTCCCAGCCATTCGGGTTTTTCGAACGTTTCATTTTCGCAATTAAGTTCGATTTCTGCCAAAATCAGACCTTGGTTTTTACCTAGAAATTCATCCACTTCAAAAATGTGGTTGCCATAGGGGACATAATAACGTATTTTGTGGACTATGTATGGTTCGCAGAGTTTAAGAAGCTCTATAGCATCATCGGCAGTAATTTCCTTTTCCCACTCGAACCGGGTAAGACGTGAATCGTTTATCACCCCTTTTATTGAAATAAAACCTGTATTATCTCTGAATCGGATTCTGACTGTTTTTTCGGGATCCGACGATAGATATCCCTGAATTATCTCCGATCGTTTTAGTACATTTTCTTTAAAACTAAGGTTTGTAACTAAAAATTTTCGTTCAATTTCCAGTGCCATATATCGAGGGTTATCACAAAATCAAAGTTTGGATAAGAAATCAGAAAGGTTTTCTTCCGTATTTAACGTTAACTTGTTTCTAATGGATTGAATAGCGGTATCGGTTTCCGACTCAGTGGCATTTGTCAAAACTGAAATTTCGCGGAGAGAAAAACCTAGTCGAAGAAGTAGAGCAATGCGTATTTCTTTATCTGTTAGTGTTGGAAACCTTGCCGCAAGGGTGTGTTGAAATCCTTTATGTGTTTCTTCCAATTGACGATATATTTCTTCCAACTCTTGTGTAAACGACATTCGCTGCTTTAACATTTGAATGAGTTCCATAAGTTTTTCATCGCGTTTTTTGATGTCGGGCGAGCCTACCAATTGCTCCATTTCGTTAGCTACATATTCCAGAAAAGTTCGTCTTTCGGTTAGGTTTTTTACCAACAAGTTAAATTGTTGTTTTTTTACTTCGAGTGAATTTGCCAGATAGGTATTTTGAAGGTGTATGTTTTGAAGTTCCAATTCGTTTAGTGCTTTAATAGATTCTACTGCTTGTTTTTGCTCAACTAACATCATATTTTCGGCCTTAAGGCGAAGTTTCTGCTGATTAAAAACAAGCAACAGCAAGAGTATCAAGAGAGCAAAAATTAACAGGTAAAGTCCCGGTGTTGTTAGATCATAAGTGATCTGAATAACAGGTGATGCTTGAAGGCTTTCAGAAGATTTTATTTGGGGGTCTCCAACCACTTTTAATTGAAAAATATTTTGAGTAAAAAACAAAGCAAAAAACGTAAGAGCTCCGGCTGCCAAGGGGGTTGTAATCCACCCCAGGGCAATTTCACCTAACAATTTAAAGTTTAGTTCCCTTCCACCTTTAATCAATCCTATTCCTATTACAGCTCCCACAACTACCTGTGTACTTGATACAGGTACTAATGGGATAGGTGGTAAACCTAACTTACCCACAAAGCTCGACAGCTCTTTGGATGAAAAAAGAAATAGCACAATAGCCTGTGCCAGCACAACCACCAATGCGGTTTCAGGTGTTAGTGCCATTATTCCGTTACCAACGGTTTGCATCACCTTTTTGCTATAGGTAAAAATTCCTGCGGCAATTGCTAAACCTCCTAATAAGAAAAGCAATTCTACTCCGTCGACAGAAAAAAAACCGAACGAAAGCAACACGGTTGGTGCTGTTGGGATAAATACTCCGATAACGTTGGCAATATTGTTGGCTCCTAAGCTATATGCGCCAAAGGCTCCCACGAAAATCAGTCCCCATCGTACTAACACATCCAGTTTTACACGGTGTATGTGTGATTTATTAATTAATCTGCGAAACAACAGAAACAGTATGACGCTGAACCCCATTCCCAGTATGGGCCCACTTACCCATGTTGTAACAATTTTTAGAAGCACATTCATGTCGGGTTTAAAGCCGGCAAAAAGTGTCCAGCCAACAATGGCCCCAACAATTGCCTGGCCTGTAGAAACCGGGAGTCCGGCCTTTGTCATCCAATATACCGTAATGGCTGCGCATAGAGCTACGGTAAAAGCCCCGCCCAGAGCGTTAATTGCTCCAAGTGTGGTTAAGGTATTAGCAGCTCCGTGTCCTTGTACAACAGCTCCGAGTAAAACAAAAATACTTGCTATCCATGCCGCTTTTCTAAACGATACCATACGGCTTCCCACTGCCGTTCCGAATACATTTGAGGCGTCGTTTGCCCCTAGCGACCAGCCTAAAAACAACCCACTGCTCAGAAAAATCAGGTATAGCATTTCTAAAGGTTGTTATAACGATTGCTTAATAATCATTATTGTTAAGTTATCAGCTATAGCCTGGGCTGTGTCTGAAATGGTCTCAATGTGTAGGGTGAAATATCGCAGATGAATTTTTTCACTAAGATTTGATATTGGAAGTTCTTTGAAAATTTTTCTCTTTATAGTATCGGCAAGTTTATCGGCTTCCCGCTCAAACAGGTAAACCTTGTGTAGGCTGTCCTTAACCTGTTCGGGGGAGCGAAAGTAGGATCTGGCGGCTGTGATAACGTTTTCGGCCGCAGAACAGGATAGTTCTGTTAATTTTATCAAATCCTGATTCAATTCAAAAGGAATAGCCGGAGTTTCAACATCGAATTGAAAAAGGTCTTTTTTACACAAATCGATAATATCATCAATCTCTTCTAACATGCGAAGAACATCGCCCCGACGCTGGGGTAGTAGCGATTGTGTGTAAAGAATATTGACTATTTCCCGCTTGGTAACATCGGCTTTCGATTCTAGAGTTTGTATGGTCTTAAGGTTGTCGAGAAGCCCTTCATGGTTTTTTAATAGATAGTTGGTTACTCCTTGTTTGAAGATTATAAGCCCTTCATCAACGGTGTTTAGAAACTCATCGATTAATCGGATAAGATTGTTGGCTTGTTTGAAAAGTATCATCGGGTATTAATTTTTGGTTTTGATTTTCACTAAAATACGACAATTTGCCAAAATAATATTCCTAAGTTTGAGCTCTATACTTTATAATTGCTTAAAACTCGGTTTGCTGATTACAACGAAAAAAAATACGACAAAATTTGTTATCAACGATAACAAGATTTTGTCGGTGTTTTATAAGTGAACAATTAGAAATAGCGGATAGGCTGAGCTTGGGAATTGCTTAACTTTGCCATCTCAGTCAAAAGGTTGTTTGCAAGTTTGCTAGCGCCTAATCTAAAGTATTTATTATTAAGCCATTTTTCACCAAGAATGGTTTCAACAATGGTGTAAT
Organism: uncultured Bacteroidales bacterium; assembly: GCA_937981765.1. Lineage (GTDB taxonomy): Bacteria > Bacteroidota > Bacteroidia > Bacteroidales > Salinivirgaceae > JAAYQU01. The sequence goes on along the minus strand of CALJOM010000004.1, from coordinate 26,901 downwards.
AAATCAGAGCGTCGTTGGCGGTAACCACTCCACCCGCGGGTTTAATTCCAACCATTCGTCCCGTTTGCTTATAATAATCTTTGATTGCCTGGCACATAATGTAAACGGCTTCGGGTGTGGCAGCCGGTTCAGTTTTCCCGGTACTGGTTTTGATAAAATCGGCACCAGCTTCCATGCTGATGATGGAGGCTATTCGAATTTCTTTCATGGAACGAAGCGAGCCCGATTCCAAAATTATTTTAAGATGAGCATCTCCAATGGCCTCTTTTTCAGCAGATACTTCACGGAATGTAAAATCGTAGTTTTCTTCAAAAAACTCTCCCAGGGTTATTACCGTATCTACTTCCGTAGCCCCCTCAATTACAGCTCGTTTGCACTCAAGAGTTTTTACATCTAAAAACGTTTGCGAGGCCGGGAAGCCTGCTCCAACCGATGCAATACCTACCCCCGGAACTGTCAGATTATTTTTTACCACAGGTACTAATGCCGGATAAACACAAATGGCGGCTACATTGGGGATATCGGGAAAAACCCGATTAAACCAACTCACTTTTTGTGCCATATCGGCAATTTTACTTTTGGTATCCGTACCGTTTAACGAAGTGAGGTCAATAAGCGAGAACAAAATCTTTAAGGTTTCAAGATTTTTTTTCTCTTGCGACCGAGCGATAATTTCACTAACGGCGGTTTTGACTTCCTGTTCGTTAACTTCGAGATTGTAATTTTTTAAAAATTCCATAAATGATGCGGGTGTTTGTTTTTAATTAGATAAAAATTTTGGGTGACATTCATCATAATCAAAGGTTCCGGGCAAAACCCGGAACCTCCACAGAATTATGAACGAATGGCTGCTACGCCTGGAAGTACTTTTCCTTCCATATACTCCAGCATGGCTCCACCACCAGTGGAAACATAGCTGATTTTATTCTCCAGGTTAAATTGATTAACGGCTGCTACACTGTCTCCACCGCCAACCAAGCTGAAAGCGCCTTCTTCCGTAGCTTTAGCTATGCTTTTGGCAATTTCCAATGTGCCTTTCATAAACTTCTCCATCTCGAAAACGCCCATAGGTCCATTCCAAAGAATGGTTTTTGAACTGCGAATAATGTTGTCGAATAGATCAATAGTTTTCGGGCCTATGTCTAATCCCATCATATCGGACGGAATGTTGTCGATATTGGTGATATTAGTTTGGGCATCGTTGCTAAATTCAGAAGCATTGAGGCTATCTATCGGCAATAAGAGTTCTATACCGCGTTCCTTGGCTTTATGCATAATTTTTCGTGCGGTTTCCAAATGGTCGTCTTCTACCAACGATTTGCCGATATTTTTGCCCATAGCTTTAAAGAACGTAAAAGCCATTCCACCGCCGATAATCATAGTATCGACTCTGCTGAGGAGGTTCTCTATTACCTCAATCTTACTGCTTACTTTTGCGCCTCCAATAATAGCCAGTGATGGTGACTCGGCGTTGTGAAGAACCTTGTCCATAGCGGCTAATTCTTTCTCCATTAGATAGCCGAACATTTTGTTGTTGGGGAAAAACTGGGCGATAATGGTTGTGCTGGCATGTGCACGGTGAGCCGTTCCAAAAGCGTCGTTCACATAAACGTCCATACCGGATGCCAGGTCTCTGGAGAACATTTCATCACCAGCCTCTTCTTCCTTGTGAAAGCGCAAATTTTCTAGTAGTAAGACTTCGCCGAAGTTAAGTCGTGTTTTGGCTTCCAGAGCTTTTGGACCTATACAATCTTCCACAAAATGAATTTTATTGGGAAGAAGTTTCTGCAAATGCACAGCAACCGGCTTCAACGAATATTTTTCTTCCGGACCTCCCTTGGGCCTCCCTAAGTGCGACATGAGAACCACGGCTCCACCATCGTTCAAAATTTTCTGAATTGTGGGTAGTGCCGCTCTGATGCGTGTATCGTCGGTAATGATACCATCTTTAATGGGCACATTAAAGTCGACCCGAATAATAGCCTTCTGGCCGTTAAAATTGTAAGTGTCAATGGTTTTCATAGGCCTAATATTTTTAAGTGTTCAATTGTTATTTTTTCTGATACCTGTGGTAACAATGCCTACTTTATGCAGGTGGGAAATTTCGTTTATTACACGAAAATATAAAAAACTTTGCAAACTTTGCTTTCATTTGATAAAAATGATATTGTTCTAAAATATTTTACCGCCAATTTTTAAACCTTTGGGTGGTTTTTTTGTCTTAATTAACAATGCTTAAAACATTCATCCATATGCTACGGTATTTCGTTGTTGTGTCGCTCATTTTTTGGTGCATTTTTCTTACTGCACAGCCAGGTCAGATCTCTATTTCTCCTGGTATGAAATTTACACTTAATGGTTCGGTTGTAGATGCGAACACTCAAGCTCCAATTGAGTACGCTAATATTGTGTTGTATAGCCACCGAGACAGCACTATGGTTACCGGCACCATTACCGATGAAAACGGACAATTTTATCTCGAAGTCCCTCGTCCAGGTAGATTTTTTATGTCAGTACAATTTATCGGCTACGAAAAATATACATTAACAGGATTAATGATTAATCCGCAAACCCCGGCAATAACTCTTAAACCCATTTCAATAGCCCCCTCGGCCATTTTGCTGCAAGAAGCCGTTGTTGTTGATCGACGTAACGAGGTTATTTACAAAATTGATAAAAAGGTAATCCAAGTTGCCGGGAATCCTAATGCGATAGGTAATACAGCGGTGGAAGTGCTAGAAAACACACCGGGGTTTGAAGTAGATGATCAGGGGAATGTGCTACTTCGAGGTAGTGAAAACTTTACGGTTCTCATTAATGGAAAACCTACGGTTTTGCGTGGTAATGATGCCTTAAAACAAATTCCGGCTTCAAGCATCGAAAGTATTGAGGTAATAACCAACCCTTCAGCACGCTATGATCCGGATGGGTTAACTGGGATAATCAACATTGTTCTTAAACGCGAGGATGTAAAAGGGTTAAACGGGCTTATTGACCTTAGTGCAGGTAATCGCGACCGATACGGCGCTTCAATAAATCTTAATTATCGATATAACCAACACTCTATTACCTTAGGATACGATTTTAATCAGGGATATCGTGGCGGAGTTAATTTTTCCGACAGAAAAACATTTCTTTCTAACGATACCATCTCCCGAATACAGAACGGAAGACGCGATAACCGATCTTTCAGAAATACCTTTAGATTAGGCTATGATCTCGATTTTTCCCCAAATACTACTATGGGAATTAATAGCATGTTTCAACTAGGGACAACCCGTGGATATAATGAAAACCTTCAGAACATTATCTCTTGGTTAAACCAATACACTATAAGCCAGATTTCCAAAATTTATGAAAATGAGGGAGGTCAAAATTTTGATATAAACTCAACCCTAATTCATAAATTCAACAACGATGGTCACGAAATTCAGCTCATGACTACAGCTTCGGGTAATTTGAGAGATGCAAACCAAAAAAATTATATCGACCCATGGCAAAATTCAGTTCGAGAATGGTTTGATACCACCAAAACCGATGAAAAATATTATACTTCACAGGTCGATTATTCCTTACCATTAGGTACAATTAAGCTTGAAACGGGAGCTCGTTCACGTTTTCGCGATATTGATTTTCAGCGCGAAACCTTCAATAATCCATACATTCCCTCCCAAGAATTAAATCATTTTGTTTATTCCGACCAAATTCACGCTTTGTATTTAATGGGGAAGTCAAAAATCGAAAACTGGGAATTTCAGTTAGGATTGCGTACAGAATATTACCGGATAGAAACCGAGCAAAAATCTACGGGTGAAACAGCCCTTAAAGAAGATATCAACCTTTTCCCAACGTTACACGTGAGCAATTCTATAGGTGATAACAAAGTAATGGTTAGCTATAGTCGCCGAATAACGCGTCCAGGAATTCAATATCTGAACCCATACGAAGAGTTTAACAACGATAATGTTCGTAAAGGAAATCCCTATCTCGATCCTGAATTTTCGCACTCCATAGAGGGCAACTATTTGCGTTATTTTGGGCAATCAACAGCCAGCGGAACCCTCTTTTACCGCCAGACCAACAATGCAATTTCTTGGGTTCGCAAGCTTTATCAACCGGATTTAAATAATGGGGTAATGTTAATGACATTTGAAAATGTCAGAAAACAGGCTTCTTTGGGTATTGAGGTTTCTTTGCGGCACTCGTTTACCCCCTGGTTTCAGTTCGACGGAAACTATTCGTTTTATTATTTTTCAGTTGAAGGAGAAAATGTGGGAGAACCTGTAAGCCGAACAAGTTTAAATCACTCGGTTAGAACCAACCTAACTTTCAGGCCGGCTAGAAACACAACGATTAATGTTTTTGCCATGTACAATTCTCCATCGGTTACTACTCAGGGAAAACGTGGAGCCTTCTTTAACAATGGGTTTAGTGTTCGGCAGCAGGTGCTTAACCGTAAAGGAACCTTAACCCTATCGTTGCGGAATCCCATTGGAAAATTCCGATGGGAATTCCAGGCCAGCGGCCCCGGGTTTGAAGACTATTTTTACAGACAACCCTACATGCCTGTAATCACTTTGGGATTTTCGTATCGGCTTAACGAAGGGATTAAAAAGCGTCGTACCAACGGAGAGCGTTCAGAAGAATTCTCCCCTGAAATGGAATTGTAGGTCAATTAATAAACACCTTATGTAAAGATCGTAGATAAACCTACGACTTTTTTTCAATTATCAATTAGCTGTTGAGCGGGAAAGTAGCTCTGTCCAATAATCAAAATTAAAATTGGGTAAGTATATTATTATTTATTGACAGAAAAAACCACCAGCCATTGCCAGTGGTTTCTAATTCTTGGCTGTGGGCCCAGCCGGGATCGAACCAGCGACCCCCTGATTATGAGTCAGGTGCTACTAACCAGCTGAGCTATGGGCCCTAACAAACCTTTCATTTTGGGAGTGCAAATATAATAGTTTTTTAAATGCTAAACAACTTTATTTGGTTTTTTTGATAATTTCGGTCGTGGCATCGTAATTCAAAAAGTATTCGCCTTTTGGGAGTGAGGTTAAATCAACGGTCTTGCCTCTACCTTGAAGAAGCCGATTACCTTTCATATCCCAGATTTCATAATCTGTTTCTATGGAAAAGGTTATGGTGTTTACAATTTTTTTTGGTTCATAGGTAACCGGAGGCTGTGGTGAGCGAACTGATGCTTCGCGAGAATAACGTTTTTCACCGTCAATATTAGTTTGTCTAACTCTAAAGCGATTGGGACCACTATGTAAAGTTATGGGGAATGAATAGCTATTTTGATTTGGATCCCCTTTCCCCTCCACTTGTCCAATTGGGATCCATTTGTTCCATCGGTATTGTTCTATTATATATGGTAGTGGCCCTGACTCTTTTGTGGTTTCCCATAGCAATTGGTTTGTTTTTAAATCAATTTTTATGGATTTAATTTCAAAGGTGCTTTGAGGTTTAAGGACTTCTCGATTGATAATTTTGGGTTTGCATTCATCCAAATGGATAATTGTGATTACTATCTCTTGCCCAATTTGTAGCTGTTGCTTCGAAAGATCAATTTCAACTACACTACTATTTAAAAAATCGGAGGTTTTGTTTCCGTTGACTTTAATTTCTTTTATGCAAAATTTCCCCCCCGATGCAAAAGGATTCATAACAAATAGATTCTTGTTCTGATAAACTCCTTTTACTTCTATTTCACCTGAATAGGCTGTGTTAAAAACAAGAATATTGAGATAAAAAATTACAATAAACAACGGAAGGGTGTTTTTGCTAGAACAGTTCAACATGCAATCGGATATTTGGTTTGTATTGGTTAGCGTTTCGTTTTTTAGTTTAAAAATTTTATTTTTCGATAAATTGTGCAACTTAAAAAGTATATTTCAAAATTACAACATTTTTTTTAATGGGTGAAAATAAAAAAAAAAAAGAGGGAGCCAACCGGCTCCCTCTTTTTTAAAAAGGTTTATTTTTTAATAAAACGCTGAATGCTTGTAGTTTGATTTTCAATCAAGCGGATGAAGTAAACTCCACTGCTTAGATCACGAATAGAGATTGCTTGCGATGGGTCGTTCATCTCAACCGATTTAACCATTGAACCACTATTGTTGAAAATTTCAACTACAGCCGGGGATGTTGTTCCGCGTATAATACGGATACTATTATCTGCTGGGTTGGGATAAATGGAGAAGGTTAGTACATCAACATCTTGTATATCAGTCATAACAACATTTACAGTAACGTTTGCGCCTGAGACAGTTACCTCATCCGTAAAGGTGTTATATCCGGTTTTGGATACAGTAAATGGATAAGTTCCATTACCCAAATTAATGGTTGCAACACCAGAGGCGTTGGTAATTAACGTTGTATTGTTGATTTGAATAGTTGCTGCAGGAATGGCAGCATTAAGGGCGTTGCGCACATTAAATGTTACTGTAAATTGTGGCTCAATCATAGTGAAATTAGTGGTTACAATGTTGGAAGAGCCAGAGGTATAAACCGATTTAACTCCAGCAACATGATTACCGGCTGGAACATTTTGGAATGTATAGTTGGTTTGGGTGATTCCGTCGGCGACTTGATTGCCATCGAGATAAACGGTGTATCCCACAAACGCTTTTTCTTCATGTTTTGCTACCTGAATGGTTAAATCATCTACCATAAATACAAAAGCATCGTTAGAAACGCATTGTATTCCAATGTAGATACTTTGACCAACAAAGGCGTTTAGGCTGTAGGTGTATTGTGTCCAATTAACAGGAGCTTCAACATAACTGGCTCCAGTTAAGAAGGTTGTAAAGTTGGAGGGAGCTGTTCCTGTGGTGGAGACACCTACTTTGAATCTTTCTAACCCATATTGACTAGTAACCGACTTAGCCCAGAATGTTATTTGCATTCCAGGAACAACGGTTATTTGTGGAGTTATTAGCCAGTCGTTGTTTGGAGGAGTTGTGGCTGCAAAGCATGCAATGTATTTGCTCCCCGAATGTGGTTGCCAATTGGCAGAAGTAAGCGGCGGATTTGTTGCCGAAGGATTAAAAATAATGTATGAACCTACATATTCTTGATTTGGGAAAGTAACACCTTGAATTGCGTAAGTTGGGCTTCCGTCTACATCGGCAAGGGTGTAATCGCCAATGTTCGAGGTGATGAAGTTTTCATAATTATCAAAATCATCGCTAGACCCAAGGTAATTGTTCCAACTAAACAGGGCATTATTCCCTTGCTGAGTAACTAACAATCCATAGGGTTCTACAATAATTTCGATTAGCTCTGCAGTGTGTGAACTGCCTTCGGTGGTAATATCAAGGTTTGTTGCTGAATAGGGTTGGAATCCTGATTTTGTAATAGAAATATTATAGATTCCTCTCCATACAGCCGGGAAAGTTACTCCAGTTTGGTTTGCCGTTAGCGTGTATACGTGATCTGGATTTCCGTCTTGATTGGTTAATGTTACAACAGCACCTGTAGCCGGATCGCCGGAGTTGGTTGTAATATTAACCGTATATGGAATTTCCATGGCACGTGGTAACGCGTTTGAAAGAACCGGCTCGGAAAGAACGTTATTGGTATAGTGAGAAATTACTGCATATTGATACAATCCGTGGCTAAGATTACTCCAAGTGTTGTCAACATAGAATGTGTCCGTTACGTTGGATGCCATTAATGTCCAATTGCTTTGTGGCTCTCCTTGTAATAGGCGATAAACACTATAATACTGAAATACTTTTGAGTTGGACCCTTTGGCATCATATTCCGGACCAGAGGTGATAACCGGTGTTGATGATATTGATATCAAGCCTGGATTTTCGGAAGTAATTTTTGAAAACCCAAACGTTTCGTAACTTAATTTACTTAGGTTGTATCCATATGCGCGAATCATAAAGTTTTTATGTAGATTAGGATCGGTTAGCGATTCAACATAACTGAAGTTCCCCGTTGTGTAATTCATACTGTAGCATTGGGTTTGTGGAACCAATGGCCATTCGGTTGTTGGGTCACAGGTGCCTAAAGCGATGAAGCCGGCATAGCTAACCGCTACATAGAATCCATTGGGGGCATCTATCGGTGTAGGTAATGTTAGAGTATTCCATTGATTATCTACATTGGCTACGCCCATTTGCTGAAATAAAATAGTATTAGTTGGCTGGCCGTTATTGAGGGCAAATATAAACACGTTGACCGTATTGTGTGGCCCTCCATTAGAAGTGAGGTACCAGGATACCGAATGAATCTGTGCGTTTACTCGGTGAACCGCTCCTAGAACCGTATTGTTGGTCCCATTAGTGGCTCCTAGTTGAGCAACTTGAATACCGCTATCATAACGGAATTCCACCGGAAGTAAAGTACCGGGTTCGTACCAGGTTATAAGAGCATTTTGCTCCGAGGTAATGGTAGCTGTTACGTTAACCGGAGGATAAGCGATCTCGTTCAAGGTTATATCATAGGTAATATTAGCGGTTTCAACGATAATTGTATTGGTGTGGGTCTGATATCCTGACTTGGAGGCCCTAAGAGTATAATTAAGCCCTTCTCCATATACTAACGGGAAGGAATAGACTCCATTAGCATCGGTGGTAACTTGGTAATTCTCGTAGCCTTCTAATTGAACAACGACCCCTTCGAGAGGAAGATTAGTGTCGCTAGCTATAATGGTTCCGCTTACACTGAACTGTTGAATAGCCGTTAGCGCTGTGTTAACTACAGTTGTGTCGTCGGCATTCACCTGAACGTTTGAGATTGTAACCGTATGGTATCCATGCTTGCTAAACGTAAGGTTGTAAGTGTTAGGCGTCAGATAACTAAATCGATAAAAACCACTGGCATCTGTAAATTTTGTTGCCTGGGTGCCTAAAATGCCGATTTCTACGCCTTGCAACGGAGATCCTCCTGATGTTACGGTTCCCTCAATAAACCCAAGACCTGAAGTTGAAAAGAACAATTTTGTATTCGGAACCCAACTAATTACAGTACTGGTGCCTGATCCAGGATTTATAGGATCAAATTGGGTATCGGTAGAACGACGACGGGTACAATTGCTTCCCGTAAATTCTGTCCCGTAAAAACGATCGCTGGAGGAGTAGTAAGTATTTTCGTATACCCGATAAGTGTAGATTACAAGATTTCCACCAGTGTATGTATATGGCGTTTGAAGGGGAATCAAAATTGTATTTCTGCCTTGCGGGGTTGTAATGTGGCTGTCGTAAACTAACGTAAGTGTGGAGGGATCAATCCAGTCGTTAGTTCCAGAAAAACTAGTCTGGGTAGTTTCTCCTATCCAAATCTTCACCGGTTTTGGTTCTGTGAGGTTGGTGGCAAAGTTGTTTTCGTAAGCAACCGCCGTTATTAATCCGCCTGAAATTTGAAGCTGGTCGGGAGTGTAAATGGTTTGCGAAGCACTGTTTTTATAAAAGTAGTCAAACGGTATTCTTGACGGCGGGAAGGTTTCAGCGGTTCCAACCTCTGCTATAAAAGTTCCGGAAGGATAAATTTGAATAGATTTGATGTTTGTTTCGTTGTCTGTTAGATCTTGATCAGCAGCGAAATCAACAAATCCTTTCACATGTATGGTTCCCTCTGTAGTTGGTGTCCAAATTACATTTACATTAGCCTCAGCTCCTGAAGTTAAGTCCACTCCTTGGGCACTTGCAAGCAAATTATCCGCATTGTCTTTAATTTGAACCGAATAATCGGTTGCTTGAACGGCATTTGTTCCCACGTTTTTTACAGTTACTGTAAAGGTTTTTTCTATTCCCACAGTTCCGAAAGAAGTTGTGGTTAATGCTTTTGCCCAAAGATTGTTGTCGCTGGGAGTATAACAGCTCACGGTAGCAGCCCATCCCGGCCTGACTACACTATTATCTGAGGTGAAAACAAAAGTAAGAGCCCCTTGCGCATTGCTCGCAATAAAAGGATCTGCAGGAACAGTGGCGCCTGTAAGATTCGCAAGAAGGGTAGCCGAAGGTGAAGTACCATCGTAGATTTTAAGAAAATCATAGTTATTTTCTACGTTAAATTGGGTAAATTGTACTTTAATTTTAGCTCCCGAAGTTGCCGGTAAAAGGGTTAACGTTAAGTTTTCGTTGTTTTGATAGTTTCCGGAAGGTCCGCCTGTATCGTAAAAATTTGCGTCACAAGTGGTGATGGTTCCGTTTTGCATTAAAATGTCTTCTTTAGACACCTTTACAACTCTTTTTTGAGTTGGTTGCAGCATTTCCTGTTTAGCCATGGCTTCTTTTTCGGCTTTCATTTTAGCCATCGTTTCGGCATCAAATGGTTGCCCTGCAAGACCTGAACAAAGCAGAAAAGAAACGATTAAGATTGGTAGTCTTTTCATAGTTTAATTTTTTAAGTTAGTAATTTTGTCGGCTATAAATTTATATAAAAAAAATTAATTTCACAATTATTTTAGTTTTTTTTAGTTTATTTTTTTTATAAGATTCTTAATGGTTAATTTATAAAATGGTTAGCAACATATTTCGGCACGCATTAAATTGGAAAGAACTTTTTTATGTAGCAAAACAAGATGTTTAAAGAATTGATGTTCTAATAAGTTTAATAACCAGAGTTTTTGTTTTAAAAGTTTAGCGAGTCAGACACATTTTTGTAATACCTTTGTTAAAATCTAAATATAAAGTCTTACGGCAAAAATTATCGTGTTTTGAAAACCAATATTTATTTTGATCGGTTCCCAAAACTGATAAGAACCCTCCTTAATGGGAAAAGGGTGTTTATTCTTATCGACAAGAATGTAGCCAAATATTACGGAGAACAATTTATTGATTATCCTTTGTTTATTATTGAGTCAGGCGAGAAAAACAAAAATTTTGATACTGTTTTTTTGATTTACCGATGGTTATTGGGCCTCCATGCCGGCCGAGATGCATTTATTCTTGGCGTTGGAGGGGGTGTGGTGTGCGATATAGCGGGGTTTGTGGCTGCCACTTTTATGCGTGGGGTTACGTTTGGTTTTATTTCCACTTCGTTGTTATCGCAGGTTGATGCCAGTGTGGGTGGTAAAAACGGTGTGAATTTCGATGGTTTAAAAAATATCATAGGAACTATTGTTCAACCAGAATTCGTGATTTGTGATCCACAAACGCTTAAAACACTCCCCGAAGAAGAATATATAAATGGGTTAGCTGAAGTGGTTAAGCACGCTCTTCTTTCCGGAGAAGAGTTTGTTGAGTTCATGGAGAATAATGTTGAAAGGATTATGTACCGCCATGCTGAAACGATGGAATTCATAGTGAGGAAATCCGTAGAGATAAAGGCAAATGTAGTTACATTGGATGAGCGTGAAAAGAATTTGCGAAAAATTCTTAATTTTGGACATACCTTTGGCCACGCCATTGAGCTATCTCTTCAACTACGGCATGGATATGCGGTTGCTATAGGGATAGTTTTTGCAGCTCACCTTTCGTGTGAAATGGGGTATCTGAAGATTAACGACAAAAAAAGAATAATCCGGTTGTTGGAAAAATTAAATTTACCAATTTTTGTTCAAGCGGATCCAGATGTTGTTTTTGAAAAAATTTTGCACGACAAAAAGCGTTTCGGCGATACGGTTGATTTTATTCTGATTCGTGATTTTGGCGATTGCACTATCGAGTCAATTTGTGTTGATACATTAAGAACTCATATTGTACAATTTTTAAAAAGCCATGGAATTTCGTGACGATGTTTGTTTAAGCCTTGGTAAAGTCGATTTTAACACCGCATTGTCGCTTATACACGAAGTGCCTCTGGTTGAACTTCGTCTAGATTTGCTTTCATTTACAGATGAGGAATATAAACAATTATACTCGACTGGGAAAAATATACTAGCTACTTGCCGTAGTTTAGACTCGGAAGTTGTTGAATTTTATATCAGTAGAGCTATATGGCAAGGTTGTCGGTTTATTGATATTGGACATGATATTCCCAATAAAGTAAAAACGAGATTGTTACGCCTAATCTCTAGCCATTCTTGCCGGTGGATTGCTTCATACCATAATTTTGTGGAAACACCAAACTCAAAAGAGCTTCAACGGGTTTACAGGAAACTTTATCGAATGAACCCTACTTACATTAAAATTGCGACCATGTGTAATAGTTCAGATGATATGCTGTCGATTTTTTCGTTGTATCAAAACACTCCAAAGGCTATAGCTTTTGGTATGGGTGAGAGGGGAAAAGTTAGTCGGCTAATGGCTCCGGTTTTGGGGGCTCCATTTACGTTTGCCTCCCTCGATGGAAGGGAAACAGCTTCAGGGCAGCTGCCGTATGAAACGGTTGTTTTGTTTTTAAACACATACTCACATGGTAATATTCAACGGAATTTATGAGAGAGGTTGTTATTCCGGCAAAAATAGGCGGACAGATAGATGCACCATCATCTAAAAGTGAAGCGCAGCGTGCTATTATTTTAGCAGCTTTATCGAAAGGAGAAAGCTGGGTTTTTAATTCTGGTGATTCGGAAGACGTTTTATCTGTTATAACTCTTGCAAAAAATCTTGGAGCTACGGTTGAGAATTATGGAGACAAATTAACGATTGCGGGAAATTTATCGTTCAACACAACAGAATTTTTTTGCGGAGAATCGGGGTTAGCAACTCGTGTTTTTTCATGTCTCGCAACCCTTACAGACCAGTCGATTTGTATTACTGGTAAAGGCTCGTTATTAAAACGGTCGACGAAATGCTTGGAAGAGGCTTTATCAGCCATGAATATTTCGTTTAGGTCTCAAAATGGCAACTTACCTATTTGGATTGAGGGTAAATGGAATGGTGGATCTATTCGGTTGAATGGGTCTGAAACATCACAAATTTTGAGTGGCTTGTTAATAGCCTGTCCCTTAGCTGAGGGGGATACAACCATTGTGGTTGATAATCTAAACAGCAAGTCGTATGTTGAGTTGACAATTCAGATGATTCATCATTTTGGGGGAAACATTGAACATCATAACTTAGAGCAGTTCTTTATTCGGGGAAATCAACACTATATTCCAACTTCCATAACCATTGAAGGTGACTGGAGTGGGGCTGCATTTTTAATGGTTGCTGCTGCATTGGCCGGGGAGATAAAAATTACAAACCTTAATGTTTTTTCAAAACAACCCGATAAAAACATTTTAACGGTGTTAATGCAGTCGGGAGCTATTCTTTCGGTTAACGATAGTTGTGTGGAGATAAAACGAAATCGTAACCATCCGTTTTTTTTCGATGCTACTCATTGTCCCGATTTAATTCCACCCGTGGTTGCCTTAGCAGCACATTGTGAGGGCGAATCCATTATCCGTGGAGCAAGTCGTTTAATCAACAAGGAAAGCAATAGGGCTTTAGCTTTGGTTCAGGAGTTTCAAAAAATGGGAATCAAGATTTTGTGGGATGATGATGTGTTGGTAGTGTATGGAGGAAGCCCAACCGGCGCTATTTGCCATTCGCATAACGATCATCGCATTGCTATGGCATGCGCCGTAGCGGGTCTTAAAGCTAAAGGAGAAACATTTATTGAGGATGCGGATGTTGTCAAAAAGTCGTTTCCGAAATTTTTTTCAGTTCTTCGAAGTCTTATGCGATAAAGCCATACGGTTTATTTCAGACCGATAATTTTCCGTATTTCGTTTAGTGTATTTAGAGCTTCTAACGGGGTGGTATTATTAATATCGAGGCTTTTAATTTTGTCGCGAACCTGTTCCAACGTGGGATCATCGAGCTGAAAAATGCTAAGTTGATACCCTTCCCGTTGTTTTCCAAGCTCTTTAACATGCCTAGTAAGGCCCTTTTTTTCCCGTGATCCTTCCAGCTCGGCCAGAACCTGCTCCGAGCGTTTTATAATTTTATCGGGCATGCCGGCCATTTTGGCCACATGAATACCAAAACTGTGTTCGCTACCGCCACGCACCAGTTTACGGAGAAAGATAATTCGATTATCAACTTCTCGTACAGAGACATTATAGTTTCGAATTCGGGAGAAGCTGGCTTCCATTTCGTTGAGTTCGTGATAATGTGTTGCAAACATTGTTTTCGGCGCATATGGTGTATGGTCATGGAGATATTCAACAATAGCCCAGGCAATTGAAATTCCGTCGTAGGTACTTGTGCCTCTACCCAACTCGTCGAACAAAACCAGGCTGCGTTCCGAAAGGTTGTTCAATATGCTGGCAGCTTCGTTCATTTCTACCATAAAGGTAGATTCTCCTAAGGAAATGTTGTCGGAGGCTCCTACACGAGTAAAAATTTTGTCAACAATACCCATTTTCGCTTCTCTTGCCGGAACAAAAGAACCTATTTGTGCAAGTAGAACGATTAAGGCCGTTTGACGTAAAAGGGCCGACTTTCCCGACATGTTCGGCCCGGTTATTATCATTATCTGCTGGCTTTCAGGATCGAGAAATACATCGTTGGGAACATATTCCTGCCCCGGAGCCATTTGGGTTTCGATTACAGGATGCCGCCCTTGTTTGATATCTATCACCAGCGAATCGTTAATTTTCGGTCGGCAATAATTGTTCTTTACCGCAAGATAAGCAAACGATTGAAGGCAATCGAGCCTAGCAACCAATGCAGCTGTGGTTTGAATTGCTGGCACGTAGTCCGTCAGAGCAATAATTAGGTCGTTGTACAATTGGCGTTCCAACTCCAGAATTCGCTCTTCAGCGCCAAGTATTTTTTCTTCGTATTCCTTCAATTCTCGGGTTATATACCGCTCTGCACTGACAAGGGTTTGTTTTCTGTTCCATGTTTGGGGAACTTTGTCTTTATGTGTATTTCGCACTTCAATGTAGTACCCAAATACGTTGTTGAACGAAATTTTCAAGCTAGGAATACCGGTTTCTGTTATATAACGCTCCTGAAGTTGGCATAGGTAATCTTTCCCAGAAAAGGCTATCTGACGGAGTTCGTCGAGTTCCTGATTAACTCCCGTAGCAATGACGTTTCCTTTGATGAGGTTTGGTGGCGGTGTAGGTTGAATTTCTTTTTCAATACGTGTTCGCATACCTTTACAGAGCTGAATCTGTTCTCCAAGGCGATCAAGGGGTTCAAAACCACTGCTGGTACAAATTTCTTTCAATTGTTCTAAGGTAGCTGAAGATTCACCTAACGCCACAAGTTCTCTGGGATTAATTCGTAATACAGCTAACTTGGTAGCCAATCGCTCCAAATCGCCTATTCGTTTAATAAGGCTACGAAGATTGTCGGCTTGAGAAGGATTTTTTATCATCCATTCCACCATATCGTGCCGTTCGATAATGCTTTTTGAATGGGTTAGAGGTAGTACCAGCCAACGTCGTATGAGTCGGCCTCCCATTGGAGTTAAGGTATGATCGATAGTTTGAAGTAGTGACTTCCCTTGTTCGTGAAGCGGATAAAGGAGTTCAAGGTTTCGGATGGTGAATTTGTCGAGCCACACATGATCGCTTTGGTCGATGCGCGACATCGAACGAATATTGCTCAGATTACTGTGTTGGGTAAGCTCGAGATAATGCAAAATCACACCGGCGGCAACTATACCGCGCTTCATGGTTTCAACACCGAAACCCTTGAGGGATTGTGTTTGAAATTTACGGGTGAGTTGTTCGTAAGCCGATTGATAATCGTAAGCCCATTCGTCCATAGGGTATGTAAAAAATCGTGTTCCGAAGAGTTCCTGGAACGTTGCTTTGTGTTCTTTTTCAAACAGAACCTCCTTGGGGTTAAAGCTTTGAATCAGTTTTTCAATATACTCGGTGGTTCCTTCCGCAACATAAAACTCACCGGTAGAAATGTCCAGAAAAGCTACTCCACAGAATTTTTCACGGTCGAAATATACCGATGCTAAAAAATTATTCTCCCGACTTTGTAGAATGTTGTCGCTTAAGGCTGTTCCAGGGGTAATTAATTCTGTAATTCCTCGCTTTACAATGGTTTTAGCAAGCTTGGGATCTTCAAGTTGTTCGCAGATTGCAACGCGTTGTCCGGCTCTTACTAGTTTGGGTAAATAGGTGTCGAGAGCATGGTAAGGGAACCCCGCTAATTCAACAAAAGAGGCAGCTCCATTGGCTCTTCGTGTAAGCGTTATGCCCAAAATCTCGGAGGTTTTTATGGCGTCTTCTCCAAATGTTTCATAAAAATCACCAACACGAAACAATAGAATAGCGTCGGGATGTTTTTCCTTGATTTTGTAATATTGTTTCATTAACGGGGTCTCCACCTGATCTTTGGGTGTACTCATTGCTTAATTATATTTTCGCAAAGGTAAAATCTTTTTACGGGGTAAGGCTTTTATATCGTTTCAAATTTTTCCAACATTTTTCCACAATTTGGTCCTGGTTGACATTTGTTTTCTGAATCTTCAATACTAAAAGTGTATCTTTGAAGACTGGATTTGTTATATGTTTATGAAAGCAAAATATCTGTTTTGTCCGCAGTGTGGAATTCGACGGTTTTATGTGAAAAATAGCCGTGGTCAACGAATCGTCATCATGGTACGGACGGATTTTTCCTTCGAGCTTGTTAATCCAGAAGATACGCTAGAAGGCTATGATCTCGATATTCTTTATTGTTTAGGATGTTCCTGGAGAGGCGATAAATCCAAATTAGTTACACAACCTCATTAATCTTTTCTACCATGAAACGAATTGACTCAAATTTTAAAATATTGTTTGTTTCGGTAATAATGATGGCAGGATTTACCCTGCTTGCTTCGTGTAAGTGCGATGGCGGAAAGCCTTCAGCTTACATAATTCCACCGGATAGTATGGCATTTATTATAGCTGAAATTCATTATGCCGATGCTGTTTTGATTACCGCCGAAAATCAACGAAAAATTCGTTTGGAACAAATTCCGGAGTTTTATGCCCATCTATTGGATAAAATGAATATATCAAAGGAGCGATTCGATTCGTCGCTTGTCTTTTACTCCAGAGATTTAACGTTATTGGCCAAGGTATACGAGAATGTAATTCAGCTCTTACAAACAAAACAGAGCCAAATTACCGAACCCCAATAATTTAGTGGAAAAGTTCGCTATCGTCGTACATACCTGATTCTTCCTCATCAAAATCGCACTTAAGATCAAGATTCTGGTCTTTGGGAATATCAAAAGTATCGTTGATAGAAATATTTAGTGTTGGATCATCGTAGACCTTTTTTATAAAAAGGGCAAATACGGGTAATGCCATATTAGCTCCTTGTCCCATACTAAGGTTATCAAAGTGAATAGATCTTTCTTCGCCACCAACCCAGGTACCACAGGTAAGTTTAGGTATTACCGCCATAAACCACCCATCGGAATGGTTGTTGGTAGTTCCGGTTTTTGCCCCAATTTCGTTAAATAATTCATATTTAGTGCGAAGACGTACACTAGTTCCTTGATTTACCACGGCTTTTAACAATTCAAGCATTAAATAAGCAGCTTTTTCTGAAATAGCCTCAGTTTTAGTAGTTTTGAAGGTTGATATTATGTTTCCATCTTTGTCTTCAATTCGTGTTACAACGTAGGGGGACGAAAAGATTCCTTTGCTGCCGAACGTGGAATATGCCCCGGTCATTTCCCACAGGGATATATCGGCCGATCCTAAACAGATGGAAGGGACTTCCGGAATAAAACTTCTAATGCCCATTAATCGAACAACATCAATTACCGCCTTAGGTTTAAATCGTTGCATTAGCCAGGCTGATATATTGTTTACCGAATTTGCTAATCCCCATTTTAGGGTTACCATTTTTCTATCAAATTCCGGTTTTCCTACACTTTGTGGTGTCCATGATTCTCCAGTTGGTAATAGGAAGGTTACCGGCACGTTAGGAACTTTGTAACACGGGCTAAAGCCTTCCTGCATTGCTAATGTGTAAAGGAATGGTTTAAACGTAGAGCCAACCTGTCGTTTACTTTGTATAGCATCGAACTTAAAATGTTTGTAGTTGATTCCGCCCACATAGGCTTTAACAGCACCGGTGTTATTTTCCACAGCAACAAAACCACAGTGTAGGAAAAATTTGTAATAACGGATCGAGTCCAAGGGGGTCATTACTGTATCAATTTCTCCTTTGTAGGAGAAGATACGCATCTCCGTTTTGGTTTTAAAGTTTTTTATTATCTCATCCCAACTCAATCCTTGATTTCGAAGAACTCGGTAACGCTCGCTTCGACGTATGGAAAGTTCGGTAATGTATTTTACCTCGTCGGGGGTTAACTCTGTGGAGTAGGGAGCATAGGATTGTCTGCGTTTTTCTGCATAAAATGCTGGTTGAAGGTCGTATGCCATATGTTCAAACACGGCCTCTTCTGCATACTTTTGTATGTGCGAGTTTAAGGTGGTGTAAATTTTTAAACCGTCACGATATAGGTCGTACTTGGTTCCATCTGGTTTAAGATTTTTATTTATCCAGCCGTAAAGAGGGTCGGAAACCCACAAGACAGAGTCGTTAAGAAATTTTTCCCGGTCTCTGTAACGCATTTCCATAGGGTTTTGGGCCAGCAAATACATTCTCAGCCATTCTCTAAAATAGGTAGCAAGACCCATGTTGTGGCTCTCAGGCATATATTCAAGGGTGATTGGTAAATTTTTTAAGGAATCGTACTCATGTTTTGTCAGAAAATCATAGCGATACATTTGCCGTAAAACAACATTGCGCCTACCTAATGCCTTTTGATAATTTTTTATAGGTGAATAATAAGATGGGGCTTTTAAAAGGCCAATTAAAAGGGCGGCCTCTTCGGCTTTCAATGTTTTTGGAGATTTGTTAAAATAGGTTCGGGATGCAGCTACAATACCATAAGAGTTAAGTCCGAATGAAACAGTGTTTAAATACATTACTAGGATTTCTTTTTTGGTGTAGTTTCGTTCGAGTTTAACGGCTGTTATCCACTCTTTAAATTTTGCCAACCCTAAGTTTAGGTTTTTAGCCAATTTGTTCGAATAGCTGGTGGTGTCTCGCGGAAAGAGGTTTTTTGCAAGTTGCTGAGTAATTGTACTTCCTCCACCCTTATTTGTTCCGGTTAGAACACCTGTAGCAACCCTTAATAATGCCCAACCATCTATACCGGCATGCTTTTCGAAACGAAAATCTTCCGTGGCAATTAAGGCACTTACCAGATATGGAGATAACTCATCGAACTGGGTGTAGGTACGGTTTTCAACGTAATACAACCCTAAAGTAACCCCATCTTCAGAAATTACATGAGAGGCCACATTGCTTTTAGGATTTTCCAAGTCGTCGAAACTAGGCATGAACCCAAAAACGCCTAAATTTATCATCCATAGAAAGAGCCCTAAAAGAACTATAGGGGCAAAAACAGTCACGTAAATCAAAGGGAGATATTTCCGGTTCATAGTGGGTTGATAATTATTATGGTGCGAAACTATCTACTATACCTCCGCAAAGATACTTTCATTTAAAGATAATCGCCAAGTTTTTTTTAACTTCTTCACGCGCTGATTTCATTCGTTGGATGGCAAAGCAATCTGGTTGACAATTTTGGTTTAATAGAAAATTAATTTTTACCTGTTTCATAATCCGTTTAGATTGCATTAACTTTGCACGCTCTTTAACTAAAAGGCTATTAACACCTTTAAATTTATTTGGAGACAATGGGTAGATCATCAAGCTCCAAGGCCGAATCCTTAAAGGACAAAACAAATATTATGAAAAAATTGGTTATCGTAGAATCTCCTGCTAAAGCTAAAACAATCGAAAAATTCTTGGGGTCAGAATATGTGGTAAAATCAAGCTACGGACACATACGCGACCTATCGAAGAAAAATCTTGGTATCGACATTAACAACAATTTTACACCCACTTACGAAGTAGATCCTGATAAAAAAAAGATAGTAAGCGAATTAAAAGAGAGTGTCAAAAAAAGTGAGACAGTTTATCTTGCTTCCGATGAAGATCGAGAGGGAGAAGCTATTGCATGGCATCTGGCGGAGGTTCTCAACCTAGATCCAAGCTCCACAAAACGTATTGTTTTTCACGAAATTACCTCTAAAGCCATAACCAATGCCATAAAAAATCCACGACAGATCGATTTAAACCTGGTAAATGCTCAGCAGGCGCGCAGGGTGCTCGATCGGTTGGTTGGATTCGAAATATCACCCTTGTTATGGAAAAAAATCAAACCAGCGTTATCTGCCGGACGTGTTCAGTCCGTTGCAGTGCGCCTGATTGTTGAGCGAGAGCGGGAAATCCAAAACTTTAAACCAGAGTCATCCTACAAGGTAACAGGTTTGTTCACTTTCGATATTGGCAATAAAGAACATATACTTGAGGCTGAACTCAATAAACGTATAAGTGAAAAGGAAGCAGAAGAATTGTTAACTAGCTGCTCAGATTATTTTTTTACCGTTAGTGAAATTCAAACTAAACCTGGGAGAAAATCTCCTGCCCCCCCTTTCACAACCTCCACACTTCAACAAGAAGCTTCGCGGAAATTCGGATTTTCAGTTGCACAGACAATGACAATTGCCCAACGACTTTATGAAAATGGTTACATAACCTACATGCGTACAGACTCTACCAACCTCTCTCAGGAAGCTATTCAGAGCGCTAAAGATCAAATTATTAAAACCTTTGGAGCAGAATATTCCAACCCTCGCCAATACCAAACCAAAATCAAAGGAGCTCAGGAGGCACACGAAGCCATTCGCCCAACATACCTCGATAAGCCAAAAATTTCGGGAAGCGCTGCCGATCAGAAACTGTATGAACTAATTTGGAAACGCACTATAGCTTCCCAAATGAGCGATGCTTTGCTTGAAAAAACCTCAATAACCATTCCTGCACCATACAAAAAGGATTATAAGTTTATTTCTTCCGCCGAAATAGTTAAATTCGACGGATTTCTTAAGCTATATACTGAATCTTCCGACGATGATGAAACAACTCAAACGGAAGCGAAATTATTGCCTCCCATAAGCATTGGTCAAAAACTTAGAGCCAAGAGTATAGAGGCTTTGGAACGCTTCACCCAATATCCCCCCCGTTACACCGAAGCATCTCTCGTAAAAAAATTAGAGGAGCTCGGTATTGGAAGGCCATCTACCTATGCACCTACTATATCCACCATAATTCAACGTAAATATGTTGTTAAGGAAGACCGGCCAGGGCAAGTCAGGAACATTAAAGCCATCAGACTAGAAAACAACAATATTTCAAAATCTACACAAAATGAGTCTTACGGTAATGAAAAGGCGAAGCTTTTCCCGACCGATATTGGCACTGTAGTCAACGATTTTTTAATCAGCAAGTTCCCCGAAATTTTGGATTACGGGTTTACCGCTGATATGGAAAAAAAATTCGATGAAATAGCTCAGGGATTGGTTAATTGGGTTGACATTGTTAAAAGCTTCTATCAAACGTTTCATCCAACGGTTATTTCAGCCGAAAAATCCAAGGAACCTCAGCGGATTGGAGAACGAGTTCTTGGAATTGACCCCAAAAGCGGGAAAAAAGTTTCGGTTAAAATTGGCCGTTTTGGACCAATGGTTCAAATCGGAGAAGCAAAAGATAAAGACAAGCCGGCCTTCGCCTCACTCCCACAACACCTTTCTATCGAGAGTATCACACTGGAACAAGCCTTAAAGTTGTTCGATACTCCTAACCCCATTGGGACCTATGAAAATGACCCCATAACCTATGGAACCGGGAGGTTTGGTCCATTTTTAAAGCATAAAGGAAAATATTACAGCATTCCCAAAGATTTGAGTTTAGAGGAGATTACATGCGAACAGGCTATAAAGATAATCACTCAAAAGAGAGAAAGTGAAGCCAGCAAAATTATTAAGCAGTTTGAACAAAAGCCAGGGTTATTTATCTCTAAAGGACGATTTGGTCCATATATCAGTTACAATGAAAAAAACTATCGGATTCCTAAAAATTTGAATCCTCAAGACTTAACTCTTGAGCAGTGTCTGGAAATTATAAATCAAAATGCTGAAAAATCTCAGGACAGTAAAGCTTCAAAGAAAAAATCGGCTAAAAAGTAGGCAATGGAATCCTTAAAATATTACACACAACCTCCAAAACCCTACGAAATTCCGACAAATTGCCCATTTAAGAAACAATGGGAATGCCCCCATAATCTTCCGAAGGGGGCCAAGTTGGCTTTAATTGGTATTTCAGACGAAAGATTTGAGCGTTTACCTTTCGATTCTCATTCAGAAACTCCCTTTCAAATTAGACAATCTCTTACCACCTTAACATTCAGACACAGATATCCCATACTCGATTTTGGTGATATTAAAAATGGTACCACAGCACGTGATACAATTTTTGCACTATCGGAGGTGGTGTTAATTTTAATGAAAAACAATCTAATCCCTGTCGTTTTTGGTGGAGGGGAAGAACTGATCTGTGGGCTTTACAATGCCATTCAATTTAGGAAAAGTAAAATAAAACATACACATATCGATTTTAAAATCGATAATAATCCTTCGGACCAATTAACGGCCAATTCACTATTTTCATACGTTAGTCAAGAATTCCCACTAATTTATGAACGCACATTTTTGGGAACCCAAGGATATTATTGTAGAGAGCCAGATTTCAAGCAGTTGAAAGCCACTCTTCAGTCCAAATATCGATTAGGCTTGTTGCGACACAACATCTTCGACACTGAACCACTATTTCGAGACAGCACATTTACCACCATAGACATGGATGCTGTACGCACCTCTGACTATCCTGCTAACAACCTTTCTATGCCCAACGGTTTTTATGCTGAGGAAATATGTCAATTGGCATGGTTCGCCGGACAATCAAACACATCTAGGCTTTTCGGTGTATTTAATTACAGCTCAAAAAACGACCCAACCGCTCGAAGCTCAACCTTAATAGCCCAAATTCTCTGGCACTTTTTTGACGGATATTATTCCCGTATTAACGATCCTATACCAACGGACAAGAACGAAAACCTATTTAAACTATCTTATGTAAACAGCAACTATTTACAAAAAACCTTTGTGATATATAAAAGCATGAGAACCGGAAGACTCTGGTTAAAGATCGAAAACACAGTCAAAAAAGCTAACAAATTTCTCCCCATTTCAAAAACCGAATATGAGGATTTAACACACGATCAAATTTCCGATAAAATATTTAATTATTTGTCGATTTTTGGAAAATAAAAATTTTTCGCACAATATTTGCAAAAAAACACGATTAGATTTTTTAGAGATAAAAATAAATTTGCAGGGATTGGATTTTTTTATTTACTTTACTGTTCAAAATTTTGAGTTGAAGCAATAATAACGAATGAAACGGCTGATAATAATAATGGTCCTTATTATTCAAACTGCTGTCGGAACTAGTCAACAGTGGCCGCAATCTTCGTTTTTTGTTTATGATCAGATGACCGTTAATCCGGGTTATGCTGGATCTCAGGATGGGATTTGTGTTAACGTCCTGGCAAGAAACCAATGGCTTGGGTTTGACGGTGCGCCCACAACTCAAAAATTTGACATTCACACCCCAATTAAACTCTTTGGATTAGAACATGGATTGGGATTATCACTTTTTAACGACAAGGTTGGATTTAACAACGATATAAATTCAACAATATCTTACGCACTTCTCCGTTCCATAAGCATAGGGAAATTAGGATTGGGATTTGGAGTTTCTTTTTTCAGTCAGACCCTCAATGCAAAATGGGATTTCCCAATATACGATTTTGGTTCTCAGACCGGTTCGTCTACAGATAGCTATATCCCTAATGAATCATCAAAAGGAAGAATAGCCATGGATTTGAATTTAGGCACATTTTATAAGGGACCTAATGTTTTTATGGGGGTGTCGATCAACAATCTTTTTCAATCTTCACTTGAGAGCAAGTCTGAAACCACTGGTATTTCAGCATACTCATTCTTGGCTCGTCATCTACATGTTTTAGGAGGCTACAATTACCAGTTAGCTGACCCGCGGTTTGAATTGCAACCGGCAATTGCGTTAACAACAACCGGTAGAAACACCCAATTAAGTCTTAATACCACATTACGTTACCACAATAGAATTTGGACTGGCATAGGTTACCGAACTACCGACGCAATTATTACTTTTGTAGGAACTGAAATCATAGAGGGATTAAATTTTGGACTCTCTTATGATGTGACGACATCAAAAATTGCTAAATTTGACGACGGTTCGGTAGAGATATTTTTACGGTACGTATTTAAACTAAGCATTGAAAAAGAACACAATAACTATAGAAGCATCCGCTTTTTGTAAACAGTAAAGAACCACAAAAACAACAGGGATATGAGAACCTCGATTTATCTAATGGCATTGACTTCACTTCTGATTATCGGATGTGGAAGGACTGATACAGGTGAACTAATTGGAGTTCAGGACCGGGCCCCAGTATACTCGAACGATCCATACGGAATGGTTTTGGTTCCGCAGGGGAGTTTTGTTGCTGGAGCTGGCGATGAAGATATACCGTGGTCGCTGAATGCGGAGGCAAAAACCGTATCTGTGGCTGCTTTCTGGATGGATGATACAGAAATTACCAATAATGAGTATCGTCAGTTTGTATACTGGGTGCGCGACTCTATAGCACGCCTTGAAATTGCTACCCGAGGTAATATGGACATCGAGCAAACGCGTATGGTATTCAATAAAAATCAGCAAGATTTACGTGAAGATCCCTTCTTCATTAAGGAAGAAGATCTACCACTCCGCTGGGATTATGCTATTCCCTGGAAAGGGGAAGATCCAGAAACTTATGATGCTTTTAAAGTTGTCAAAGAAAAATTGTTTTATCCTAATGAAGAACGTTTTACGAATTATATCGGTCGCGAAGAAATCGATACTAGGAAATTAGTTTACGAATATTCCTGGATAGATTTCCGTCAGGCTGCCAGAAAATATCAATTAGACGGAAAAGTCAGACGCCGTAATTACAGTGCTGAAATTTTGGAAGCTGATGAATATAAAGCAGACCTTGAAACAAACGTATATAATTCAAAGGCTGTTGAGGAACGTTATGTAAACCGAAAATCATTTATATTACGTAATAGAATATTGGTTTATCCCGACACATTAGTTTGGGTTGGCGATTTCTCATATTCATATAATGAACCTCAGTCAATAGCCTATTTCTCAAATCCCAATTTTGACGAATACCCTGTTGTTGGCGTTACTTGGATGCAAGCAACGGCTTTCTGTATTTGGCGAACAAACCTAATGAACAGTTGGTTAGTTTCACGAAACATGTTTACAGTACAAGATTACAAACTACCTACGGAAGCAGAATGGGAATACGCAGCTCGTGGTGGATTAAAACAGATGATGTATCCATGGGGTGGTTATTATCCAAGAGAGATGAATGGTTGTTATCTGGCTAATTTTAAAGGAGGCCGTGGCGATTATACTAAAGATGGAGGTTTCTATACTACCAGAGTAAGAACCTTCGCACCGAATGATTTTGGTCTGTATGATATGGCTGGGAATGTTGCTGAGTGGACACGCGATGCTTTCGATGAATCCGCATATTCATACACCCATGATATGAACCCATCTTATGAATATAATGCAAAACGCGAAGATCCTCCTGTTCTCAAACGTAAAGTAGTTAGAGGAGGCTCTTGGAAAGACATCGCATTTTTCCTGCAAAACGGAACGCGTACATTTGAATATCAGGACACAGCCAAATCATATATCGGTTTCAGGTGCGTAAGAGCCCATATGGGAGCTGCACCGGCGATTAAATCAAAATCTTCTGTATATTAACCTATATTATTGCAGTCTTATGTCTTTATCAGAATTTGTTGAGAGTAAAGCCTATAAAAATGTAATGAAATTTGTGTACGGTTGGGGAGCCTCAGTCGTACTTCTGGGTGCATTATTTA
Organism: uncultured Bacteroidales bacterium; assembly: GCA_937981765.1. Taxonomy (GTDB): domain Bacteria; phylum Bacteroidota; class Bacteroidia; order Bacteroidales; family Salinivirgaceae; genus JAAYQU01. The sequence goes on along the minus strand of CALJOM010000004.1, from coordinate 1,076 downwards.
AAATTCAGCACTGGCCGGGTTCCGGTATTATGCTTACCCTTGGAATGTCAACAGAGGTGTTAATATTTTTCCTATCAGCTTTTGAACCCCTTCACGAAGAGGTAGACTGGACGCTGGTGTATCCGGAATTGGCAGGAATGACTGATGACTTTGAGCCTGTTGAACGCGAAGATAGAGGAAGATCACGTAGGACTGCATCCCATGATGACCGATTAATTGATGTTTCTAATATTGTCAGTGGACAAGAACGAGTTATCTATCCACAAGGTGGTTCCGGGACTATGGAGGTTGCAGAATTTAACAGTAATTTCGGAACGGGTATCCAAGGCCTGAAAGCGATTGAAAAACTTGACACTATTCTTGCGCAAGCAGACCTTAGCCCTGAGGTGTTTCAAAAACTGGGAGAAGGCATACATAAGGTTGGCGATCTAGCCAATAAGTTTACGCATCTTGAGCAAACCATCGAAGCTACCGGAGATTTTTCGAAAAATATTAGCTCAGCTGCTATATCTGTTGGTAATTTTGCAGTTGCGTGTGATAAGTCTTCAGAGACCATTAAAGACTCTATTTCCAATTTAAGCAACGCTTACAATAACTCTTCAGAAGTACTAAATAAGGCTGCTAAACAAGCGGCTGATATGGTACAGGATGGTCTTAGAGCAATGGTCGGTGGCTTAAACGACGCTAGCCTGAGATTAGTTCAATCTATAGAAATGTCGGAGAATGAATTAAGAAAAACATATCAGGTGATGATTGATCAAATGAATGCTGCAAATCAAAACTTGAAAAATTACTCAGACAGTTATTTAGCTAACGTTGAAGCACAAAACAAAAACCTGGCATCAATTAATGCTGTTTATGAGCTTCATGTACTGAATATTTCACAACATACCAAATTGATAGAGGACCTTTCCGTTAAGGGGGCCAAAATGGTTGAAAATTTTGAACATGGACTTGAACAAAGTGCTATCTATAAGGATGAATTGAAAAAGTTGAATGAACAACTGGTTCATCTTAATCAGATTTACGGTAGCATGCTTTCAACAGTAACCATAAACGAATAAATTTTAAGTGCA
>CALJOM010000003.1 GCA_937981765.1 uncultured Bacteroidales bacterium | reverse complement strand
AAACCATGAAAAAAATCCGTTCGGCAATATCCTTCTTCTTTTTGTGGGCTACGATTTATCCTTTGTTGGCTATAGTCAAAATCTTGTGTTGGGGGATGTCGTCGGCTAGAACACCTAAAAAGCCTTTGCGGATTTTGTTTCTCGAGGTTTTTCCGGCAGAGAACAGTGGCTATCAGTCGCGTGCGGAGAAATGGGGTAGGCATTTTCGCGAGCGTGGTTATCATACCAGGGTGGCAACTTTGCTGAGAAGTAGGCATCGGTTCGAATTGCTAGCCCGACGAGAGAACATTGCCCTGTTTATGATTTTGTCCATGTTTCGCCGATTTTGTCAGATTTTGAAATCAAGTCGCTACAATATTGTAATTGTTCGCCGCGAGCTTTTGCTCTACAATGACTATGGCAACCTTTTTATGGAAAAGTTTTTGCTCAAGCTACACCCAAACGCAATTCTTGATTTTGACGACGATATTGCGGCAGCAAAAAATAACCCACGAAAAATATCCAGCCTTTACGGAAAACTTCTACTCGAAGAGGGAAATAAATTCAACAACACACTGAGGCTTTACCGTAGGTTTATTGTGGCATCGGAATACTTAAAACAACGCATTCTCCAGGAAAATCCACTCTTGCCTCCCGAAAATATTTGCGTAATTCCCACCTGTGTAGATTACGACCAATATCCCCCCAAACAATACCCCGATACCCTTGAAACAATAACCTTTGGCTGGATTGGCGGAGATCACAATTATTTTCTTCTGGATTGGCTGATGCCAATACTGTCGCGGCTGGCAGAAAAATATACGTTTCGTTTGTTAGTAATAGGAGGCAAGGAGTATTGTCCGGCGGTTCCGTTCCCGGTTGAGTTTCGCCGGTGGACCCTTGAGTCGGAAGTTCACTACCTGCTTCAAATCGACGTAGGGTTAATGCCATTGACCGATACCCCTGAAAATCGGGGAAAAGGTGGCTTTAAGTTAATTCAATACATGGGCTTAGGAATTGTTAGCGTGGCCACGGCCTTAACCATTAACCGCGAAATTGTGGAGCATGGTGTTGATTCGTTTCTGGCAACCACCGAAGAGGAATGGGAACAATGTCTGATCCGAATACTGGAACGAAAAATCGACTTTGCAACCATTGGTAAAAATGCGCGCCGCAAAATAGAACAAAACTATACATTTACAGCCAACAAAGGCAAATACATTCACTTTATCGAAAAAACATGTGCGGGATAAACGGAATTTGGTACAACAGCACCTCAAATCCAGGAGTTACGGTGATTCAGAAGATGAACCAAACGTTGATTCATCGAGGGCCGGATGGAGAAGGAACGGCTGAGCTCGACAACGGGAAACTCTTTCTGGGTCACCGACGCCTTGCCATAATCGATTTAACCGATGCAGGAAAACAACCCATGTCTTACATGGGAAAATACACCATAACCTACAATGGCGAAATTTATAACTATATTGAATTACGTGATGATTTGCAGGCTCGTGGATATCGGTTTCAAACAGCCACCGACACCGAAGTGATTATGGCAGCCTATGACTGTTGGGGCGTTGATTGCCTCTCACGTTTCGACGGTATGTTTGCCTTTGCCATTTACAATGAGGAAAAACATGAACTTTTCTGTGCCCGCGATCGTTTTGGAGAAAAGCCTTTTCACTATTGCCAAAGCGATGATTTTTTTGCCTTTTCGTCGGAAATAAAAGCCCTTTGGGCCACCGGAATTCAACGTTCGGTAGATACTTACAGCATGTTTCTATTTTTGAACATGGATCTTCACGAAGACCCAAACGACAAAAGCCGAACCTTTTTTCAAAAGATAAAACGCCTGAAACCGGCTCATTTCCTCATTGTAAAAGGAGACCAATCGGTTCGAGAATATTGCTATTGGTCACCGGATAAGATTTCGGAAATCACAAATCTATCGTTTCAAGAGGCCTGCAAGCAATTTAGAAAACGCTTTGAACAGTCGGTAATGCGGCGAATGCGCTCCGATGTCCCGTTTGGTACCAGCCTGAGTGGAGGGCTCGACTCCTCGGCCGTAGCTCTGGTAATGAATCGTATTTGTAGCAGCGATGTTGAACAGAAATGCTTTTCGGCACGGTTCAATGACTCTGAGCTTGATGAAGGCTTTTTTATGAAAAAAGTTATCGAAAATACCGATATTCAGCATCTGGAGACCTACCCCGATTCCAATGCATTGATAAGCCAGATAGAGAAGCTCATGTATCATCAGGAAGAGCCTTTCGGGAGCGCAAGCATATTTGCCCAGTGGGAGGTTTTTCGTTTGGCCCGAAACAATCAGGTAATTGTCTTGCTCGACGGTCAAGGCGCCGATGAGGTGTTTGCCGGCTATACCCATTTTTTCGAACCCTATTTGCGTCAGGTTTTCCGTCAGAGGGGATATCGGCAGGCGAAGCAAGAATATCAAACCATTAAAGAAAACAATGTTATAACCCACGATTTGGAGTTGGGATGGAGGTTTATTGCAAAATCTCTATTTTCTAACGTTTATACCGATTTGCACACTTTGAAACGGCATTTGTCTGGTGTAAGTGCCTCTCGGGAGGTTCATCCGGAGCTTTATAATGCCTATAAAAACCATATGTCTCCTTTCAAATTCTTTGAGCGGCTAAACGATGCGTTGGCATATTATACCACAGTTTCCGGGCTCGATAAACTGCTCCGCTTTGCCGACCGCAATTCCATGGCACACTCGGTGGAAGTTCGGTTGCCGTTTCTCGACCATACATTGGTGGAATTTGCTTTTAGCCTTCCGGCACACTACAAAATCCACAACGGATGGACGAAGGCTCTTATTCGCTACGGTTTGGCAGACATTTTGCCGCCCGAAATTACCTGGCGCAAAAACAAACTTGGGTTTCAACCACCTCAAAAAGAGTGGGAAACTACGAGTGAATTTACCCAGTATGTTAACGAAGTGCGCAATATTGCCGTGCACGAAAAATTTGTTTGTACCGGAGCACCAAATACGTGGAAAGTGTTTGTAACCGGAGCTTTTCTAAAAGTACACCAATCTTTATAGCTATGGCTCACATTGCGATGCTCCTAAATAACGATATCCGCAACGATTCACGGGTTATAAATACCATTCGGTCGCTGAGTGTTTACCACAACGTCGACCTTTTCTTTCTTACCGATGCACCCGGCGACCCGTTGCCTGAGTTTAGCACCTCAGTAGAGCTTTTCCCGCTCAAACCAAAAAACGGATTCCGCTATAGAATCCTACGACACACTTTTTTTTACCTCGAACTCAATTACTTTGTGCCCTTTGTGTTGCAAAACGGAACCACTTACGATTGGATTTATGCCAACGATTTACCATGCCTCACACCTGCATGGAAAATAGCTCAGCGTTGCGGAGCTCGATTAATTTACGATTCCCATGAAATCTATTGCGAAACGTTGAATCAGTTTTTTCCCAAAAATGCTTCGTGGATAAAAAGACTGGTGTTTACAAGCCTTTTGTGGTTTATGAAAACAGTAGGTTCTTGCCAGGAAAAACGGTTGGCTATGCGTGCTGATGTTTTTCTAACCGTGAGCGACGGAGTTAAAGAGTATTTTGAAACTGCGTACAAAATTGGCAGTGTTTTGGTAGTGCGAAATTGCCCCGTGCTTACCGACGATAGCGATACGGTAGATTTGCTCCAAATGCTTAATTTGCCTCACAACGCATTTATTGCTATTTATCAGGGAGTTTTTAACGAAGGTAGAGGTTTATTTCTGCTCATTGATGCCATGAAATTTGTGAATCCCAACATAGTGCTGGTTTTGGTTGGTTACGGCCCACTCGAAGCCCAATTAAAAAAACATGCTGGCCTCAATGGGGTGAATAGTCGTGTATTTTTCCCGGGCAAGGTTGACCCTTCAATGTTGTTGAGCTACACCAGGTCGGCAAATTGCGGAATCAACCTTTTGGAGCCGATAAACCAGAGTAAAGCCTTGGCTGCCCCTAATAAAATCTATCAATACATTCATGCCGAAATACCTATCGTGGCCAGCTATTCCTACGAGAATAACCGTCTTTTTGAAAAATATAACCTTGGAATATTAACGGAGAATTCCCCCGAAAAAATTGCCAAGGCATTAAATATACTTTCAGCAACCGACCGGTCGGTTTTTATTTCCGATATTCGACGAGCCAAACAGGAATATCATTGGGAAAATCAGGTGTCGTATTTGATTAACCGGTTGGTGGAAATTGACTCCAGGGAAACTAAATCATCATCCCTTTAATAAAAAAATTATGGTTTCACGCGTTGTATGCCACTACCCATGGACAAGCATGTATATTAGCCCGTCGGGCGATGTGCGTCATTGTTGCAACACCAATCTGCGATCGCTTGGCAATATTGCCGTTAACTCTATTGACGAGGTTTGGAATGGCTCGTTTTATCGTGAGGTTCGGGAAAAAATTGCAGAAAGTAATTTCGACGGAGCTTATTGTAACCCAATCTGTCCGGGTTTGCGTTCAGGACAAGGATATCCTTGGCCTGATGCTTGTAATGGTAATGGCGTTGGAATTGTTTGGGAAAATGAGTCTAAGGCTAAGGAAAATTTTCAGAAAAATAAACCCTATGCCAACCACTTTCCCATGTTTTTGCAGCTGGAATTTAGTAACCGCTGCAACCTACGATGTATCATGTGTTTTTACGATTTCACTCCTCCTTACAAATTCATTCCGGATGTTGCGGTGAAGCGTCTTCTATCCATTGCCCCATATGCCCGTACGGTTGCTTTAATGGGTGGTGAGGTATTTTTGAATAAGCAAGACCTTACATTCATCGATTCGTTTCAGCCGAATCAGGAGACGGTTATGGGGTTTATCACCAACGGAACTTTGCTAAACCGGTCGATGGTGGAACGGTTGCTTAAATTCAAAAAGGCCTGGTTCCAGATTTCCATCGATGCTACAGAAGCAGAACCTTACCGCGCCATACGCAGCCTTGGAAATTGGCCGGAGGTAGATAGCAACATTAAGAATCTCGCTAAAACTGCTGAAGAATTACGCTCCGGCGCCTATTCCTGGGAAATTCAGCTGGCTTATGTTGTTATGGCAACTAACTTCTCAAACCTACCCCATGCTGTTCAATACGCCGTTGACCTTGGAGTGGATATCGGATTTCATCCCTTACGTGGGTTTCATTTATTCGACGAGAATATCTATGTGTACAAAAAGCCTTTCAAAAAACTTGAAAACCCCAACGAAGTTTTTAGCCGGGCTTATCAGATTCTCGAAACCCACAAAGACTCGTATCCCTACTACAAAAACGTTCGGCAATGTTTAAACGATGTGGAACGACAACTCCGCTCGAAAAAGATAGCCGTACCGCCTAGGTTTATTATCAATCTTCTGTTACGCTTATTTGGATGGAAAAAGTCGCACAAAAACCATGGACTTTCCCCGGCATTGCGGAAAGTAGGCCATCTTATCGAGATTTATTATAATCTACGGACAGGAAAAACCACGCTGCGAAACACACTCTCCTATGTGTGGCTTAAACTACGAGGATAAGAAGAGAGCCAGTGAAAAGTTTATGAAAATACCCATAAAACAAATAATCCAACATGTCGACCGAGCAGAAACAGCACCAAAAGTGTCCATTGTGTCAATGCACACAGTTAAAAGAGCTTCCGCGTTATGCCCACAGTTGTTTAACCAAGTGCCTGAGATGTGGATTTGTTTTCAGCCGAAAAATACCCTCTGCCGCTGAGTTGGAAGCCTATTACAGGCAATATTCCTACGGGGGGCATTATTACATATCGCCTATAACGTTAAAGCGATACCGTGAGATTTTACAAAGTTTTGAAAAGTATCGTAAGCTAAACCGGATTTTAGACGTAGGCTGTGGCAATGGAATATTTCTTTCGGTAGCCCGTGAACTTGGGTGGGAAAGTTATGGAACTGAGATTTCTCAAAAGGCTGTGGAAATATGTCAGAATCACGGACTAACTGTCTATGCTGGTACGTTGGAGCAGGTTATGGATAGGCTTCCGGAGGTTGATGTGGTGGTGTCGATAGAGGTTGTTGAGCATCTATCCTTCCCCTCCGAAGAGGTGCAACGATTTTCACAGGTTTTGCGCAAAGAAGGCTTGTTGTATTTAACTACGCCCAATTTCAACTCGTTAACTCGCCGTATTTTACGCAACAAACACACGGAAATTGTTTATCCCGAACATCTGAGCTATTTCACAGCTTCCACTATGAAGCGAATGTTAAAAAATAATGGATTTGGTACTTTTCGCATTGAAACCACCGGTATTAGTCTTAGCAGGTTGAAAAATGCTTTTACCCCCGCTACCGAGAATCCTTTTACCCAAAACAGCACAGATGAGCGTTTGAGGCAGTCGTTTGAAGAGAGCCGGTTGCTGAATTTAATAAAATCGAGTATCAATAGCTTTCTAACAATCACCCGAATGGGAAATTCACTGAAAATAAAAGCTGTGAGATTGTAGCTTGCTCCGTGAGCTCTTCTATTTTAAAAGAGTGTGTTTATAATGTTGGCTATACGACGTATATCATCCACGGATAAGCTCCAGTACAATGGAAGGCAGAGAATTCGACGGCTTATGTCCACCGAAATCGGGCAGGGTTGGTATTCTACTATTTTAGTATAGGTGTTTACCGACGGGTAAAAATAGCGTCGTGGAATAATATTTTGTGCGTTGAGTTGCTCTACCGCTTTGAGTAGTAGATTTTCCGACTCAAAAATCACCGGAAAATAGGAGTAGTTGGTTTCGCCTTTCGAAGAGTGTTGGAAGCTAAGTTTCGGATTGTTGCTAAGCAACTCAAGATACAAAATGTATTTCTCACGCCGGTCGGCAAGAATATTGTGGAGATATTTCAGATTGGCTAGCCCAAGGGCTGCGTGAATTTCGGTAAGTTTTCCGTTGAATCCTTCTTCCACTACATCTTTTTGGTCGTTATGCCCAAAAAAACGAATTCGCTTGAGTTTTTCGTTCAGTTGTTCATCTTGGGTTATACAGCCACCACCTTCGGCTGTGTTCAGGATTTTGGTGGCGTGGAGGCTTGTGGCAGAAATATCGCCGTACTCAAGAATGCTTCTGCCGTTGTAGGTGGACCCGATGGCGTGAGCGGCATCGTAAATAACTTTCAAATTGTGTTTTTTGGCTATGGATTCAATGGCTTCCACATCGCATGGATTCCCAAAAACGTGAACCGGCAGAATGGCTACAGTATCGGGTGTAATGAGAGCTTCGATTTTTGCCGGGTCGATGTTAAGGGTTTGAGGGTCAATATCGCAAAACACCGGGATGCAGCCTTCCCATTGAATTGCACTAACGGTGGCAATCCATGTAAAGGGAGTGGTTATAATTTCCCCTTTAAGTTGCAGGGCCTTTATAGCCATTTGAATTGCAATAGTCCCGTTGGCTACCGCAACAAAGTGCGGCAAATTCAAGGTGTTGCAGAGTTGCCGTTCGAGTTCCTGCACTAAGGGACCGTTGTGGGTCAGAATCCCCGATTCCCACACCTGCTTGAGTAGCTCAACATATTCATCGAGCGGGGCCAACGATGGCATGGTTACAAAAATAGGTTTATCGGTCATTGGGTTGATTTTTTGCGAGTTCGAAAAATTTATCAATCAGCTCGGCTTGTTTGAGTATGCTTGAGTAGGTCTTGATGCGTAGCGTTGGAGTGTTTATTAGGTGAAAAAAAAACTCCAGAGAGTTGGCAAATGAATCGTCACTGGGGAGTTGTTGTTCTGTTTTTTTGTTTCCATCGGTGAGGATTGCTGTGGGGTGAAAGTCGGGTGGCGAGGTATAAATTCTGTTGGTAATCAATGCGCCTTTGCTCCCCCAAATTTCAAGCTCGCACTTGTAGCTGTTGTCCATTCCGAAGGAAATTTGGGCCATTGTGCCGTTTTGATTGACTAAGGTACCCGCTCCGTACATGTCCACTTCAAAGCCCTGAAGGTAGTTGAGTTGTGCATGAACAAGCCGTGCAGAATCGCCCAGAAGAATGGTTGCCAGCTTAATGGGATATCCGCCGCAATCAAGCAGGGCGCCTCCCCCCAGTTTTTTCTTATAACGAAAATCGGTTGCCGGACGTTGTGGAAAACCAAATGCCAGTCGATAGAGTCGGATTTTTCCCAGTTGTTGACTGTTGATAATTTCCTCAATGGCAGCCAACTGGCGATGAAACACAAACATGTAGTTTTCGTGGAAAGCCAGGTTGTTGCTTTCTGCCTTTGAAATAAGTTTTTGGGTGGTTCTTAATAGGGTTGTAGCCGGTTTTTCAATCAACACGTGTTTGTTGTTTTCCAAAGCGCGATTTGCCCACTCATAATGCAGAGCCGGAGGTAGTGGAATATAGAGTGCGTCGATTTCGGTGTCGACAACAATTTCTGTGTAGCTGGAATAAAGTTTTCCACCGTAAGTTTGAATAATGGTTTGTGCCAGAGCGCTTTCTTTTTCAAAATTCCGTTGCGAAGACTTGTCCCATTCTTCATAGCTAGCCAAGGCTAATCCTGCAAATGTAAAGTGCGGCGATTTTGACAAGGCCGGTAAAAAACGTCGTACGGCAATATCGGCCGGCGAAATAATTCCTAAGCGAATCATGATAACGGTTCTGTAAAAGATATGGCCGAAATTAAACTTCTGGCTTGAATGTTCAGATAGTTGTTAAACTGAAGAAATGTGTAGAGTTGATTTAGGGTCATCCAGATATAACGGTCGGGCAGTTCAATGGGAACTTCATCACCGGCCATAACAATCAGGTTGCGGTTTTGTTCGTGATAAAACCTGCCGCCTTCTTCCGATTGCTTGGTGTCGAATATTATATTTTCTTTAGGAGCCTGCAGCACATACTCCAAAAACGGTAGACTTCCGGCCTGAGTTTGTCGATAGTTTCCGGTTAAACACTGAACTGTTGGCGCTAGTTCAATTATATCCAGATTGCCGCACTCCATTTTGGCCTGCACGGCAAAATGGATAATTCCATTAATCTCCTTGCAAACAAAGGCAATTAACCCCTCTTGTGCCGGCTCTATCATTGGCTGTCGCCAGGAAACCACCTCACGGTTCCCGATTTGCACATTCACGAATATAACCCTGAAAAACTTGCGCTCCTGATGGTAGATTTCATCGTCGGAAAAAAACCACTGCTGCACATCTTTTAGTGGAATACGCGAAACGTCAAGGTCGATGGTGCTTTTATGGCGGGTAATGAAAGTGATGATTTCTTCAATGGTGTGAAGTGCCCCGTGTTTACTTAGAGCCGACTTGAGAAAGGCTTGCAGTATGGTGGATTTTCTCTGTCCTGACACAAGAAACGAAATAAGGTCTATTGTTTGCTGGTCGTGCGAACCAAAATTAATGCCCGATATTACCGTTCGGGTATCCATGTTTACCACATTCGAATGCCGCATCAAATGTTTTATCTGCCCCAGGGTTACCCATTGAAAGTTGTTGTACAGTGGTATATCGTGGTCGATTTTTATAATGATATTTCGATTACGTTTTTTCAAAAAACGGGCACCTTGTTCCGATTGGAGTTGGTCGAGTAGTGTTTCAGCCGGCGTGGCTTTCTGAAAATATTCTAGATACAACGGTTTGTTTCCCTGGTGAACCTGAGTATAGTTACTACGTGTGGCCTGTAAGGTAGGAGATAACTGAACAAGATTAACATTTCCCGGTTCTATTTTAGCCTGAATCAAAAAATGCAAAACCCCGTTGATCTCTTTAGTAATAAACCCCAGAAATCCTACTTCGGGCTGGTTTATTATAGGTTGGTCCCATTGTGGCACGTAGCCGTAGTTAGTTTTTACCCGAATTCCATCGATGGTGAAAAATTTTCCGGTTTTGTGCATCAACCGATCTTCGCGGTAGCTCCATTCGCCTAGTTCGTCGAAACGTATTCTGTCGATTTTTACGTTTACGCTTCGATTTTGCTCCTCTATCCATTTCAAAATTTCATCCTCGGATAGCAGGGCTTCTTGTGTTGATAGGGCACTTTTTATGAACAGCTCCGAATGGCTCATGAACTTGATTTCAGAAAATAATGACCATGGTTGTGTTTCTCCATACAAAGATATGTTCTAAAACCATGAATTGCAACAATAAATTTTTAAGTACCCCAAAGCACATCGAAGCTTTATTTGCTCAAAAAACAATTTCCAGCGTTGTTTGGTTAAACCACCTCCTTGGAGATGATTCTCTTTGAAGTAATCTTCATTTCGCCGATTTTTAGGCAAAACAATTCACACGTGTGTATAATGTTGTGTGTTCAAAAGTTAAACAAAACGGTTTCTGGCTTGTTTCCCTCAATAAATCTTTAAATATGATTCAGAGGATATTACTTTTGTGGAGTGTAATGATGATTCTTTTGGCTACAACACAAGCTCAAGATAAAGGAATGGTTAAAGGAAAGGTTTTTGATGCCAGAAGTAAAGAACCGGTTCCCTTTGCAACCGTGGTAGTATTTGGGACCAACATTGGCACTGTTTCCGATTTTGAAGGGAATTTTGTAATCGCCGGATTAAATTCCGGATTTATTCAAATTAATGTCAGTTTTGTCGGATATAAAACTTACGTTACGGAGTCATTTATGGTTTCGCCAACCAAAAATATTTACCTTGAAATTCCCTTAGAGCGCGGAGAATTTGTATTGGAGGCTGTTACCGTTAGAGCCTCGCCCTTTCGGCGTAGCGAAATTGCACCATTATCACTTCGACGAATCAATATCGATGAGATTGAAAAAAATCCCGGAGGTAACCGCGATATAAGTAAGGTAATACAATCTCTACCCGGGGTTGCTCCGACGGTTGTCAACCGTAATGACGTTATTGTTCGCGGCGGAGGGCCAAACGAAAACCGATTTTATCTCGACGGTGTTGAAATTCCTAACTTGAACCATTTTGCCACTCAAGGTTCTTCGGGTGGCCCGGTTGGTATTATCAACGTCGATTTTATTCGCGAAGTAAACTTTTATTCCGGCTCTTTTCCCTCCAACATTGGCAATTCAATCAGTTCTGTAATTGATTTACGGCAAATCGATGGCAACCCCGAACAATTAAAGGTGAAAGCTGCTGTTGGTGCCTCCGATCTTGCCTTGACACTTGACGGACCAATTAAAGAGAATACCACCTTTATTTTTTCGGCAAGACGTTCCTATCTACAATTTTTGTTTAGTGTCCTTGGCTTGCCATTTCTTCCTACCTACAACGATTTTCAGTTTAAAACCAGAACCCGCTTTGATCCCAAAAACGAGATAACCATTGTAGGATTGGGTGCCTACGATGTTTCAAGGTTAAACACCGGATTGGAGAACCCCAATGAATTTCAAAGGTACATTCTGGGCTACCTTCCGGAATACGACCAGTGGAACTACACTCTGGGTGCGGTTTATAAGAATTTCCCGGGTAATGGATTTCACACGCTTGTTGTGAGTCGCAACATGCTAAACAACCGGCAATACAAATTTCCAGACAACAACGAATCTTTACCTAAAACCTTAGATTACCGGTCGTGGGAAGCTGAAAATAAAATTCGTTACGAACGAAATCTTATTGTCGACGGTTTTAACCTTACCTATGGCGCCGGTTTGGAATATGCCCGATATTACAACTCAACGTATCGTGCCCGTTATATCGGAGTGGTTTTTTCTCCGGAGCAGTACAATTCTTCCATCGATCTATTTAAGTATGCTCTTTTTGGCCAAATAAGCCGAACCTATTTTAACCGCCTTACTCCATCGTTTGGAATACGTACCGACGCTAACAGTTACAACCCTGAGATGCGGAGCTTATTCAGGCAAATCAGCCCCCGATTTTCACTCTCTTACGAAATACGCCCCGCCCTTTTTCTTAATACTGGTGTGGGCCGATATTATCAGATTCCGCTCTACACTTCGCTGGGTTACGCCAACAGCCTCGGAGAATTGGTGAACAGGACCAATAAGCTCCGGTATATTCAATCCGATCATTTTACCCTAGGCACCGAATGGCAGCCCGATGAAAACAGCCAACTAACGGCAGAAGGATTTTTAAAAGTTTACGATCGGTACCCTGTTTCCTTAATCGACTCTTTACCAATATCATCCAAGGGAGTTGATTTTGGTTCGTTCGGCGACGAACCTCTGGTTTCCAATGGAAAGGGAAGAGCCTATGGACTGGAACTGCTCTATCGGCACAAAAAGCTTCTGGGATTCAACACTATTTTGTCTTACACATTGGTGCGAAGCGAAACCCGCCTTATGAACAACAATCTGGAGCCCACCGGAACTTGGGTGCCTACGTCGTGGGATAACATTCATATTCTTAACCTAACCGCTACACGCTCGTTTAACCAGGGATGGGAGATAGGCTTTAAATGGCGTTTTGTTGGCGGTACTCCCTACACTCCTTATGATTTGGAAACCTCTTCGCTAATTTCGGTTTGGAACGTTCAGCGTCGTCCGTTGCTCGACTTTTCTCAATTCAACTCCAAACGCCTAAAACCTTTTCATCAATTAGACGTAAGAGTTGATAAATCGTTTTTCTTTAGCCGCTGGATGTTGAATCTCTATCTTGATGTTCAAAATATCTATAATTTCCAGAGCGATCGACCTCCTGTTTACACTCTGGCTACCGATGAAAACGGTGCGCCCTTAGTCAATCCCAACGACCCCTCGCGTTATGTCCTAAAAAAACTGGAAGGGTCGGGCGGAGGAACTATTCTCCCAACCGTTGGAATTATTATCGAATTTTAATAACCATCGATATGAACCCAAAGAATACTATTTTGATAATCGCCCTGCTCACACTTCTATTTTATGGCTGTAAGACGGGTTCAAACAAACCAAAGGATTTGCCGCCAACTATCCTGGAGACCAAGCCTTTTACAACGGGGATTCCCGTGATCATAAACGTAATTGCCGGGCAGGAATACAAATTCCCCATTATTGCCATTTGGCTTGAATCGGACAAGGGGGAATTTTTAGGGAATCTGTTAGTTTCGCAATCGATTGCCACCGGAATTTTTCGTTACGGAGAATATCGAAATGGCAAGTGGCATCCTGGCGAACGAACCCGTCCGGCAGCCTTGCCCCGATGGAAAAATCTGTCGCGACGTCCCGAAAGTCATCAAGAAGTGGATGCTTACACTGGTGCAACCCCGCCAGGAACATTTGTCCTAAAAACAATTTTGCCAGAAGAACCTTCTCAGATTCGTGTGGTTTTAGAAGTTAACCGTCCGTGGGATTTTAACAACTATTGGCACAACAATCGGTTTCCTAACGATGAGGAGTTTAAGACATCAGGCCAGCCTGCTTTAATTTATCAGGCGGTGGTCGATCGTTCTACCGGCCAAACCCGATTTGAGTTACGGCCTGTCGGACACAGTCATCCATCGGGAGCTGATGCTACCATATTTGAAAGTATTAGTACCTTTACTAGTGCCCTGAAAATTATCGATTCAGCTTGGATTGAAATAATGAAGTAGTAAAAATGAGTGGTGTTGAAAAAATTGCTGTAATAGCCGGCGGAACTGGACTAATCGGCCGAGCTCTTATACCCTTGCTAAAGGAAGAAGGGTATAAAGTTGTTCTTCTTTCTCGAAAAGTGAGCAAATCTCAGGTAGAAGATGTTCAACGAGTTGTTTGGGATGGAAGAACTCCGGAAAAAATTGTTCCGATATTGGAGGGAGCAACTGTTGTGATCAATCTTTCAGGGCACCCTGTATCATCATTATGGATTAAACGCAACCGCCGAAAAATTCTTGAGAGTCGTATTTTTTCAACCCGTGCCATCGTTCAAGCAATTTCACAATGTTCAAAGAAACCTCTGGTTTATTTGCAAGCCTCGGCCGTGGGTTTTTATCCTTCCCATTCAAACAATGTGTTAAGTGAGTTTTCCCCAATGGGCGAAGGGTTTCTTGCCCATGTTACAAAATTGTGGGAAGAAGAAGCCAAAGCATGCTCTTCTGTGCGTGTTGTACTTCTGCGAACCGGAATTGTTTTGTCGTGTCATGGCGGATTGTTGCCCAAAATTGTTAAGCCCATGAGATTTTTCCTTGGCGCTCGGTTAGGTGACGGCTCCAATGTAATTCCATGGATCCATATTCACGATCATGTTCATGCCATAAAGTTTCTCATGGAAAATCCTGATGCCTCCGGTCCGTTTAACCTTGTTGCACCTGCAGTTAATACTCAATGGGACCTACTTCAACATGCTTCTAAAATCCTAAATCGGAAAGTCTTTTTCAAAATTCCGAAAGTTTTGCTGAATTTTTTGCCGGGAAATATGACAAATGAGCTTCTAATTGCCAACCAGCACGTTATCCCGTTGCGAATTATTCAATTGGGCTTCCGTTTTCGATTTTCAACCCTTCCGAAGGCTCTTCAAAATTTGTTGAAAAATTGATTGTTGAAGATAGCTCTGTATCACCATTTTTGCTATCTTTACCCCAAAAACGGATGGTTAAGCTGTTGATTCTGGCCTACGATTTTCCGCCTTATGTTTCGGTGGGAGGATTGCGACCCTACTCGTGGTACAAATATTTGCACGAATTTGATGTTTATCCAATAGTTATTACTCGTCAATGGAACAATTACTACAAGAATGCTCTAGATTATGTTGCACCGGGGTTTTCCGACAACGTTGCGGTAGAAGAATCATCTATCGGAACTATAATCAGAACTCCGCATAAACCTAATGCAGCAAACCGTCTGCTCCTGAAATATGGAGAAAAAAAATACCGATTTTTAAGAAAGGTTATTTCTGGTTGGTACGAAATAGTTCAATGGTTTCTACCCGTTGGCCCAAAAATTCAGATTTATCGGGAGGCAGATCGTTATCTTCGAACACATAAGGTTGATTGCATCATTGCCACTGGCGATCCATTTGTTTTGTTTAAATATGCTGCTTTGCTTAGCAAAAAGCACAAGATACCATGGATAGCCGATTACCGCGATCCTTGGTCAAAAAAACAAAAGCAGGGTTTTCTCTATAATAGGTTTTCGCTTGCTCTGGAGCGATATTATTGTAAGTCGGCAATGATAGTGATATCGGTTTGCGATTACGTTGTAAATCTTATTCAGCAGAACCTAAAAAGTCAACGCTTTTTTATCGTATATAATGGTTACGATACCGAACTACCTATAACTTTTGAACAAGATGAACAACCCACCAGTGAACTATCGATAGCTTATGCTGGAACCATATATCCCTGGCATCCCTGGAAAGATACCCTGGATATTTTACATCAATTTTGTGTAACGAACAATTTCACCATTCGCCTTAATTTTTATGGGGTAAACATAGCTAAAGAAATTCAAAATTATGTTGCGCGATATTCGGATAACTTGCTTTGCGTCACGGTATTCCCACGAATTCCCAACCAAATATTACTCAGCCATTTAGCAAAAGCACACTTGCTGTTGCTTTTCAACGATTATTATGTAGTAGGCACTAAAATCTACGATTATATTTCGTTAATGCGCCCTATACTTTTATGTTTTACAAACGATAAAGAGGCTTTAGAACTAAAAAAACAAAACTACATTTTGCCAGTGATTCCCAATTATAGGCGTATCCCTCAGGCAGAACTTATCGAAAAAACTCAATCGGGGTACATTGTTGAAAACAGAGAAGCTTTGGTAAGCATCCTGGATAGATTAAAGGATGAATTTTGGCAAAATCAGAAAATTTTAAGTCGTTCGCATGGTTTTGAGTTTTATTCTCGAAAAAATCAGGCTTACGAATTATCTAAGGGTGTACGTACGGTACTAAATCTTCCCGTAGAACAAAATAACAGTTTTGGCATAGCCAACCCTCTCGTTTTTGACTTCTCAACATCACGCAGCATTAGCGCTACGCAAGAGGAGTACAAAATATGCTCCTATTGTGTAATGGATACTTCGGATGAAGACATCGTGTTCGATTCTGAAGGTCGCTGCAACCACTGCAAAGAGTTTGAACAGGTTCTGAAAAACCATCGTTTTTCAAAACACGAGAGTCAATCGTTAGATCAACTAGTGCAAAAAATAAAATTTAAGGGAAAAGATTTAAAATATGATTGTATTGTTGGCCTAAGCGGTGGTGTTGATAGTTGCTATACACTATACCTGGTGGTTAAAATGGGGTTAAGGCCTCTAGCTTTACATATGGACAACGGATGGAATTCCGAAATTGCTGTTTCCAATGTCGAGAAAATGGTTTCAAAGCTAGGGTTAGATTATATTTCTGAAGTTTTGGACTGGAACGAATTTCGAAAAATTCAATTGGCCTTTATCAAATCCTCGATAGTTGATATTGAAATTCCTACAGATTTAGCTATTCCTGCATGTTTGTACCAAACTGCTGCAAAGTATAACATTTCCTACATTATTTCTGGCGGAAATTTCTCCAGCGAGGGAATTTTACCACTTACATGGGGATATCATCAATTGAAAGACATAAAACTTTATCGTCACATTGTTAAAAATTATGGCGGTTTAAAACGAATTACAATTCCCTCCGTTGGACTTTGGGGTGAGATTTATTATAAAATATTTCGCCGGATAAAAACCATCTATCCTCTTAATTACATCGAATATAACAAAGAAGAAGCCCGAGAATTCCTTAAAAATGAATTTGGGTGGCAAGATTATGAAGGAAAACACCATGAGTCAAGAATTACCGGTTTCTGGCAATCGTATGTTATGTTCGAAAAGTTTAACATGGACTATCGTCGGGCAACCTTATCGTCACAAATCGTAAGCGGCCAGATTTCTCGTGAAGAGGCCCTGAAAATTCTTGAAAAGAAACCCTACGACTCTCAAAAAATAATTTTCGACATGGAGTATATTGCCAAGAAGTTTGATATTTTACCGAACGAACTTGAAATATATCTCAATTTTCCGCCTAAAACCTACAAAGATTTCCCCAACCAAAAGAAGACGATTCTTGCCTTTTATAACGTTTATCGTAAACTTTTTAAATAGACAAAAAAATTGGGGTAATTTTTTGATTGCCCCAATTTTAATTTCCAACTATTGTATGTTTCTATGACTCGGAAGATAATGTGTTTTAACTTTTGTTTGATCTAACGTGAAACACCTTTTATACAATTTATTTTAGTTTGACGCAGTGCTGTTAGAAGAATCGCTATCGTTTTTTTTCCACCGGCCGGCTTTGCGCAAAGCCTGGTCGATTATCCATTCAATCTGGCCGTTGGTGCTGCGAAACTCCTCTGCTGCCCACTTTTCAAGGGCATCGAACTTTTCTTGATCGATTCTGAGAACAAAGGTTTTCTTCTTTAACATATTTTGGACCCTTATTCGTAATAAAATCCGACTGTTTTCAGAAAACTTCTGAGCGCTTCAGGGTTCCGCGTCCCCAAAAGAATTTTTCTCCCAGTATTTAATTCAAGTTGTAGGCCAAAACGTCCCGAGAGTGAGTATGCCCGGTTGTTTTTCCAACCTCGTATACCCCACCCGCCAAACTCGAAAACTGGATTATACCGACGAACATAACATTTTTTTATGTCATTTTTGGAAATAATCCTATATGCAAGATGAAATGGCCAAAAACGATACCGGATATCATCATTACTTACCATTATTTCCAATCGCACAACAAATGCCAATACGTTTACAAGAAACATTAACGCTAAGGAAATTATAAGGTCTGTTTTTATAACGCCATCCACAAACCATTGTTCTGGCATGTAAACAAAGGAATAGATATATGAAATATTGAGCCCGGATAAAATTACGTAAACCCAGAGCGGCAATCTACGCTGCAATTCATTATATTTTAAACTCTGATTCATTGGTTTTGAATTTTTTCGGGGTTTATTGATAAAGTGTTCCGGCATTAATCACGGGGGTTGTTGATTCCTCAGAGCAGAGCACTACCATAAGGTTGCTCACCATAGTCGCTTTTTTGTCGTCGTCGAGATCGATAACCCCTTTTTCCGACAGTTGCTTAAGTGCAAGCTGAACCATGCTAACAGCTCCTTCCACAATTTTCTCACGTGCGGCTATAATGGCATCGGCCTGTTGGCGGCGTAGCATCACAGCGGCTATTTCGGGTGCATAGGCTAAATAGTTTATCCGTGCCTCAACTACTTCAATGCCCGCAATTGCCAAACGTTCGTTCATTTGATTTTCAAGGATCTGGTTTATCTCCTCACCGTTGGAACGTAAAGTTAACTCGTTCGACGAAGAAGTTCCGTTATGGTCGTAAGCAAATAGTCCTGCTACATGTCGGAGTGCTGCGTCGCATTGAATTTTAACAAAATTTTCGTAAGCGCGCATTTTTTCGTTAAGTTTAACCACCATCCCAGCCCCTGCAGAAGCATCCACCATGGATGAATTATCCACGTGAAACGAAGCCTTGTAAGTATCGGCTAGTCGCCAGACTACTACCACGCCGATCATTACTGGGTTTCCAGTTTTGTCGTTTACTTTTATAGGTTCGGCGTCCAAATTTCGGGCCCGGAGCGTAAGTTTTTTCTTGGAGTAAAACGGATTTACCCAGAAAAAACCATTTTCCTTAATAGTTCCTTCGTATTTTCCAAAAAAGACCATAACTACTGCCTCGTTGGGCTCTATAAGCACAAATCCTGCCCAAAAGATGTTTATCACAATGAACAGAAGGATTAATCCAATGAGCGATACAATTTTAATTGTGTCGCCCGGGGTGACCGAGTCAGCTGTTATTACAATTCCATAGCCTACACCAAACAACATCAAAATGTTTAAAAAAATCATCAGAACGCCTTGAATTCTTAATCCGCTGAATGGTAATTCTTGTGATTTCATAATTTATTTTTTTGATTGTTAAACGATATTAAAATGATATCACAAATGTATGGTTTTAATTTTTGAAATCAAAATTTTTCCAAAAAAAATGATAAATGTTACGTTCCCTTGAGCTAACGCATATCAAATTTCCTTTTCATCGCAAGTTATGATTGAGCTATCCAAAGCACTTAATTATTTTAATGCCGTCAGTTAAAAGGTCGTTCAACACTATATAATAGATGTGACATATATAAGTGAATAAGTCTGACAAAATTTCTGATAAGCGTATATTTGCCCGGAATTTGTTAGTGTTATACGAATCAATGTTTTTAATCAAATCCTATGGACGACTTTTTTGATATCCCCGAAGAGCAGATTGTTCACGAATCGCCTGGAGCATTCCCGGTGCTAACCGATGATAAAAGCGAAATATTACCGAGAATGGAGGGAAACATCCCCATTTTACCGTTGAGAAACACCGTTTTGTTTCCGGGAATAATTCTGCCTATAGCCATTGGGCGACAGAAAAGTCGTAAGTTAATTGAGGATGTTTGGAGAGGAAACCGTCTTCTTGGTGCCATTATGCAGGTGAAAGTCGATTCTGAAGATCCCGGAAAAGACCAACTGCACTCTATTGGTGCTATTGGTGAAATTATCAAGGTGTTGGAAATGCCCGATGGAAATATTACAGCTATTGTTCAAGGTAAGAAACGGATAAAGCTGGAAAGGCTTTTACAACATGAGCCATACCTGGTCGGAGAAGTTCAGATTGTTGAGGAAGGCTTGCCCGATGAAAAAGAGCTGGAGGCTCTGGCTGCAATGGTAAAAGAATACGCCTTAGAGCTTGTGGGGCTGTTTAACCATTTCAGCAAGGAATTAACCTTCGCTATTCGAAACATTGAAAATAAAATCTACCTCATCAATTACGTTACCTCGGTAATCAACCTTAAACCGTCAGAAAAACAAGATTTGCTGAATTGCAACCACTATCGCGAAAGAGCTTTGCAGTTGCTGGAGTTATTGCAACGGGAGTTACAATTATTCCATCTGAAAAACGATATTGAGGATAAAGTAAAAAGCGATTTAGAACGCCAACAGCGAGAATATTTTCTTCATCAGCAAATAAAAACGCTGCAGAAGGAACTCGGTGGCGATCCTATACAAAAGGAAATCGATCAGATGAAAGTTAAAGCAGCTCAAAAAAAATGGTCGAAAGAAGTTGCCGAGATCTTTGAAAAGGAGTTGGAGAAATTGCAGCGGATAAATCCCATGGCACCAGACTTTTCGGTGCAGATGAATTATCTTTCCATTATTCTTGAATTGCCATGGAACGAGTATACCAAAGATAATTTCGACCTTAAACGTGCAAAACGGATACTCGACGAGGAGCACTACGGCCTCGACAAAGTTAAGGAGCGAATACTGGAACACCTCGCAGTGCTTAAACTAAAAAAGAATATGAAATCGCCCATAATTTGCCTTTATGGGCCTCCGGGGGTTGGAAAAACTTCCCTTGGAAAATCCATTGCCCGGTCACTTGGTCGAAAATATGTTCGAATGTCGCTCGGTGGGCTACACGATGAAGCCGAAATCCGCGGCCATCGCCGAACATACATCGGAGCTATGCCGGGGAGGATTATTCAAAACATCAAAAAGGCCGGTTCTTCTAACCCCGTGTTCATCCTCGATGAGGTCGACAAACTTACTAAAAACATTCACGGCGATCCGGAATCAGCCATGCTGGAAGTATTAGATCCCGAACAGAATTTTGCGTTCCACGACAATTTCCTCGATATCGACTACGACCTTTCGCGAGTGTTGTTTATTGCAACTGCCAATACACTGAGCACAATTCATCCGGCTTTGATCGACCGTATGGAACTCATCGAAGTAAGTGGATACCTCCTGGAAGAAAAAATCGAGATAGCCAAGCGCCATTTGATACCCAAACAATTGAAAAATCACGGCCTGAAGCCAAAACAAATTCTTTTTAGTGAACAAATTTTAGCCCATATCATCGAGCGATATACGCGTGAGTCGGGTGTTCGAAACCTTGATAAGCTAATTGCCCAGATAATTCGCAAATACGCACTGGCAATTGCTCGTTCGGAGAAAATCAACCCCGAATTGAATCATGAAATTCTAATAAAGTTTTTAGGACAGCCTAGATTTTCACCCGAAAAATACACCTATCATCCAATGCCTGGAATTGCAACAGGTTTAGCTTGGACTGCTGCCGGAGGTGAAATTCTCTATGTCGAATCGGCCGTTAGTAAAGGAAGCGGCAAACTATCAATGACCGGTAACCTTGGCGATGTAATGAAAGAGAGCGCCACCCTGGCTTTGGAATACCTAAAAGCTAATCCTGATTTGATTGGCGTAGATCCTGAAATATTTGAAAAACTGAATTTTCATATCCACGTGCCCGAAGGCGCCATCCCTAAAGATGGACCATCGGCCGGAATTACCATGGTAACAGCCTTAGCTTCGGCCATCACCCGAAAAAAGGTTAAAGCTGATATGGCTATGACCGGAGAGATTACCCTGCGAGGTAAAGCCTTGCCGGTAGGAGGGATAAAAGAAAAAATCCTTGCAGCCAAACGTGCCGGAATCACTAATATCATTCTTTCGGTCGAAAACGAGAAAGATTTGTTCGAAATCAACAAGGAATACAAACAGGGATTAGCATTTCACTTTGTTAAAACCATCGAGGAGGTTCTAAAACTAACCTTGCAGGATTAGATAATTTTTTGGAGTGGGGCAAATAAGAGAAAAGTTTTTCGTGTGTAAGTCTGTAAAAATAACCTAATCGACAAAAAATCGATTAAAATTGTAACTTTGCAAAGTTAATAAGTAAGTATTTTTTGAGGGTTGAACAAAATACATCACGGCTAAAACATCTACTGGCATTGCCTAAAATGACAGAAGGTGACTTTTTGCTTATTTTTAATGAGAGACGAAAAAAATTAACCGTGGAGGATGTTTTTTCTTACGAAATTAGCGTTCGAACTTTAAAACGAATAGATAAGGTTTTTAACCTAGGTTTACACTACTATTTAGACCCTGAAACACCGACAGATTCAAGAGAAGCTAGTATTTTTTTTCGTAAAAACAAATTTGGAACAGAGCTTAATATTGGTGCAAAGAAGATTGGGACTCAATTTGAAGAGCTCAAAATATCGCTACCCATAATTTCGAAATTAGCAGAAATAAATTTAGATAGGTCTTTGCCCGTTTCCCTAGTCCAGGACAATCCCCAAACTGTCGCGAATGCAATTAGAAAAAAACTATATCCTGACGTTAACTCGATTCCTAAAGAGTTTCTACGTGCATTGATTTCAAAGTTTGCTGAGAAAAATATTTTGGTTTTTGAGTTTGTGGAAACATGGAATAAAAAGGAGAAAGCCAACATTGATGGATTTTTTCTTTCACCCAATCTAATCGTTTTGAAAAGGCAGCATTCTTCATTTAGAAGAGAAACTTTTACTCTGATCCAGGAATTTGGACACTACTTACTCAACAAAGAAGAAATAGAAGAACTTGATATTGCCAACCTACCAAGCAACACACCTTCTGCCATTGAAAGATGGTGCAACGATTTTTCCTATTATTTTTTAATCGGATAATACGATTATGAATTTGAACAAATCGATAAAGCTAACGAAGCAAATGACTATCATTCTAAATTGATCGAAAGAATTTTTAATAAAACTCATTTGAGTCAAATAGCCCTTTTTTCAAGGATCCTATACCTGAAAACGATTTCTCAATATGATTATGTAAAAGTAAAGAACGACTTCGACAAAAAGTATAGATTAAAACAGGAAGAGGAAAAACCAAAAGAAATGGAAAAATTGCTGGGTGTTAAAAAGATTGGTGCTACACCGAAACCTATTACATCTCCATTGCTCTTGTCTAGAATTCAGACAGCGTTTCACGAAGGGGTGATAAACGAATATGATGTTAGTAAAATGGTTAATATTTCTCCAGATAAACTTGAAAAGTTTTTGCAATGAGAGTAGTCTTCGACACAAATTCTCTTTTGTCACTAGTGCGTTACTACTTGCCATTTGATGAAAAAGAAGTACTTTTTCAGTTTATAAAATTAAAAATTGAGAATGGGGAAATTATAATTGATAAAATTCTCGATAAATGCAACTACATTTCAAAAGGAGTAGTTCTTAATAAAATGCCTTTTTTAGTTGACAAAGTTTTTTCAAAAAAAGCAAGAATACCTTACAAAACTGAGGATTTGCTTATTCCAAATACCAGACATTTTTTCATCAATTGACTAGTGTTTTTATTAACGTATCAATTAGAAAAAAAATGACAGATGAGGAATTCGAAAGTCAAAAGAACTTTTCCCTAGGAAGAGCAGATATGAAACAAGTGATTTTAGCTTTAAATTTACACAATGATGGAGAACGGGTATTTTTAGTTACCGAAGAAACGGAAAGCAGCAATGAAAATAAACTTTTCAAGAAGATTACTGCAATTTGTAAGGAACTAAACATTGAAACCTTGTCTTTACCTTAATTAATGAAAAAATATGACGACGTTAAAATTGTCTTCCATAGTAATTTCTCCCAATAAAGTCCTTTTTGAAAAACGGCAAACTTAGTTGTATAATCCTTTACTTTTGTTACACAACTAACTATTATAGTTTCCCATGACATCAAATAATTCAGCAAAGCCAAATTTTTTATGCAGCGAATACATTTTATAGCCATTGGGGGTGCAGCCATGCACAACCTGGCTATTGCCATGAGCAAAAAAGGATACAAAGTTACCGGCTCCGACGATGAAATTTTTGAACCGTCGCGTTCCCGACTTTTAGCTGCGGGATTATTACCCGAAACTATGGGATGGTATCCCGAAAAAATCACACCCAATATCGACCTAGTAGTGCTGGGAATGCATGCCAGGATCGATAACCCGGAACTTCAGAAGGCCATGAGCCTTGGGTTAAAAATTATGTCGTTCCCTGAATTCCTTTACAACAATACCAAAGACAAACAACGTGTGGTTGTTGCCGGGAGTCATGGGAAAACCACAACCACCGCTATGATTCTGCACGGCCTTCGTTTTGCAGGAAAGGATTTCGATTACATGGTTGGCTCTCAAATTGATGGTTTTGATCTCATGGCCTATATCACCGAAAAATCTACCCTTGCCGTTTTTGAGGGCGACGAGTATCTCTCTTCACCCATCGACCCTCGCAGTAAGTTTCTTTGGTATAAACCCCAAATCGGTGTAATAACGGGAATTGAGTGGGACCACATGAATGTTTTTCCGACGTTCGATAAGTATGTTCAAGCCTTTGCCGATTTTGCCCAAACTATCCTGCCGGAAGGGGTTTTGTTCTGTTGCAACAACGATCCGGTTTTAAAAGTGCTGTGTACATCAACTAAAATCTCGGCAAATATTCAGTTTTATGAAGGTTTGAAGTGGGAAAAATCTACGGAAGGATCAATATTTTACCATAATGGCAAGGTTTACCGTACTTCTCTTTTTGGCGATCACAATTTTATGAATATGCAAGCTGCCTTATTGGTATGCAAACAATTGGGCATGGATGAAACTCTGTTTTGCCGGTCCATGGAGAGCTTTTCAGGCGCCCGACGAAGATTGCAAACAATAAAGGTTGCCAATAATCCCGTGTATTACGATTTTGCTCACGCTCCATCAAAGGTTCGCGCAACGGTAGCTGCTGTTCGGGCTGCCCATCCTAATAAAAAAATTGTTGCCGGCTACGAATTGCACACTTATAGTTCGCTTAACAAAGATTTCATTCCACATTACGCTAACACTTTCGATAGAGCTGATGAGGTGCTTATCTTGTTTAGCCCCGAAGTGTTACAACACAAATGCTTGCCCATGCTCGACCCAGAGTTTATAAAAGCATCGGTGAAGCACCCAAATACCACGGTATTTACTGATGCCGGCCAGATGTTTCAAACCTTGAAGCAACGGTGGAAAAATGGGACTGTATTGTTACTTATGTCCTCAGGAAACTTTGGTGGGATAGATCCTGAAAGCTGGGCAATGGGACTTGATAATTAGTAAATAAGTTCGGCGTTAAACGCTCGGGCAATGTAATCTCTCAGAAAAATTTTTTCCTGCTCAAAATCGAGAGGATGCCTGTAGATTTTTTGCAGCGACGTTACGCCTTTATCCACAAATCCGCAAGGATTAATATATCCGAAATAGTCGAGGTTGGTGTTTACGTTAAATGCAAATCCGTGCATGGTAATAAATTTGCTTGCGCGTGTGCCAATGGCGCAAATTTTTTCTTCCCCGCAAGGTGAGTTTACCCATACTCCTGTGGCCCCCTTCATCTGAAAGGCCTCTATGTTGTGCTTATCTTTTAAATATTGTATGATTGCATTTTCGAGATTTTCGATATATTCTTTATAGCCTATGCGAAACGCTTCAAGATCGAAAATCGGATATCCTACAATTTGCCCCGGGCCATGGTAAGTTATATCTCCGCCACGGTCAACCTTATAATACGATGCGTTTATCTGTTTTAAAAACGCTTCAGAAATTAGCAGGTTGTCTTGATTGCCGTTCTTTCCAAGGGTATAAACATGAGGGTGTTCGACAAAAATGAGATAATGCTCCGTGGGTTGATGATTGTTTTTACGCTCTATTTGTTTGTTAAAGATTTCCTGTTGCCATTCCCACGATTTACCATAATCGGTCGTATGCCAGTCGAGGAATTTTATTGTGTGCTTACTCATAATCGATAATTTTTTGTTTGGAAACAAGCGTGGGGATTAAAAGTTTATAAATGTTTTTCGGCATGGTATGACGACCGCACTAAAGGTCCGCTTTCCACTACATCAAACCCTTTGGCCAGGCCTACGTTCCGATATTCCTCAAACTCTTCAGGGGTAATATATCGGTTAACCGGTAAATTTTTCGACGATGGCTGAAGGTATTGCCCGATGGTCATAATCTTGCAGTTAACTGACAAAAGTGCATTCATGGTTTCAAAAACTTCTTCACGGGTTTCTCCAAGTCCAACCATGATTCCGCTTTTGGTGGTTATTCCTTTGGTGTGTAATATTTCCAGTGTTTTTAGGGAGCGGCGAAATTGTGCTTTAGTTCTAACCAATGGGGTTAGTCGTTCTACTGTTTCTAAGTTGTGCGAAATGATTTCGGGCCGGGTTTGGGCTACAATCTCCAAAAGGTCTTCCCGTGCGTCGAAGTCAGGTATCAGTGCCTCAATGGTGGCTTCAGGGTTTAGTTTTTTTATCCAACGAATGGTTTCTGCCCAATGGTTTGCTCCGCCGTCAGGCAAGTCGTCGCGATCAACAGAGGTTATCACCGCGTGTTTTAGGCGAAGAATTTTTATTGCTTGAGCCAGTTTTTCAGGCTCGTTCGGGTCGGGTGGCAGCGGTTTGCCTGTGGTTACGTTGCAAAATTTGCAGCCGCGGGTACAGATATCGCCCAGAATCATGAATGTTGCAGTTCCGGCTGCCCAACATTCTCCCATGTTCGGGCATTTCCCGCTTGAACAAATAGTGTGGAGATTGTTTTTAATAATCAAATCGTTCAATGCGTGAAACTCTTTGGTTTTTGGTAGACGTATTTTTAACCACTCGGGCTTTCGTGAGTTTTTCATACCGTGTCTGATTTAAAAAGTGTGCTAAAGTATGCCTGAGTTTCTCTCATAAGTTGGTGTTTATCAATGGGTACTACTCCCGGTTTTTCACAAACAAGTCCTCCGGCAATGTTGGAAATGGTGGCTATTGTTTCCATGGAAGATTCTGAACATAACAGCAGCGCTGCAACGCTTATAACCGTATCTCCGGCTCCGCTAACATCGGCAATTTCGCGTTTTTGAGCCGGCATATGGTAGTAGCTGTTACCATCGGTAATCAGTATTCCGTATTCGGAAAGTGTTACCATCAGATATTTGGCTTGCAATTGCTGACGTAATCTGGCTGCTGCTTTGAATATCTTTTCAGGGTCGTTTTTGGGAAGGAAATCAATTTTAGCGCCTTCTACCAGCTCTTTAAAGTTGGGTTTAAACAGTGTTACGTTGCGGTAGCTGGAAAAATTCCGCTTTTTGGGGTCGACTAAAGAGGGGATGCTCTTTTTGTTGGCAAAATCAACTATTGCATCTATTATCGCGGGGGTAATGTTGCCCTTATCGTAGTCTTCAAAAATTATGGCATTGGGCTTATATTCAGCAAGGATTCCAAGGCAATGGTCAATAAAATCCTTTTCTACTTGGCCTGAAACAGGGGTTGTTATTTCTTCATCAACTCGGAGAAGATGTTGATTAGAGGCAATAACACGGTGTTTTACAGTTGTTTTACGGCTGGGATGGAAAATAATCCCGTTTGTATTGAGCTCCATGCGCGAAATTATTTTGCTGAATTCGTGTCCCTTCTCGTCGTCGCCAACCAGTGCTAAAATCAGTGGCTCAGCACCCATCGATTTTATGTTTATGGCCACGTTGGCAGCACCTCCCGGACGCGACTCCCGATGTTCTACCATAACAATGGGAACTGGTGCTTCGGGCGAAATACGTTCGGCTTTTCCCCATAAATAAGAGTCTATCATAACATCGCCGATAACAGCAATTTTTTTTGTGCCAATGGCTGAAAATATCGTTTCTATAGTTTTTGGATTCATTGTTTGATTTTCTCTAAAATTAAACTGTTTGAATTACTTTGCAAAGGTAACCATTCTTGAGGCAATTGTGAGAGGCCGAATAACTTTGACATATAATTAAACTAACAACCTTCACAATTAGTTCGTAATCCAAAGCACATTCGTTGTTTGATTATAAAAGCACTGGTATTCAATTAATCCGTATGTAGCCGGTCCTCGAATAATTGTTCCGTCGGTAGCTCCAAAACGCGAACCGCATGCCGGGCATTCAAGCAAGAAATAGCTTATCTCGGAAGTGGCTACCCGATGAGGCTCCTGATGTGTTTTCGACGTACACATTCGGTCGAACGATTTGAATTCAGTCTGCGATACTCTGTATACAACAATTCCAAGACCGCTTCCGCCTCCCACTATAAATCGATACGTTCCGGGGATAAACCCATTAAATTCGGGTTGATTTAGATCTAAATAAATATCTACCGGCCCTGTCGGAACGGGTGATTTATCGGGATTACACTGCCAACCCATAAAAAGCAGAAAAAGAAAATATCTGCTTATCTTTGCCCACACCATATTATATATTTTGCCCAAAGTTACTACAAAATTAACGCCTGAGTTGAAAGAATATCTCTGTTGCAAATTAAATACCATCATCGAGATGCTAAGCCAACAGCTATTTTGGAAACCCAAAGAAAAATATTTACGGAGAATTTTTTTAATTTTGATATTGAGTTTACCTTTGGTATCCAATGGCCAGTTTCAGTATTCGATCGATAAAAGTAAACTTAAAGTTAGCCGAAGGCTCACAATTTCGGAGCGTATCGAAAATTTTAAACAAAAGCGTGAGCAACGAATTGAAAAACGGCGCATACGGCATGAAGATAAGATGGCCGAAAAACTTGCCAGGAAATATGCTAAAGAGAAACAGACAAAACTTGTACAAAAACGCATGAAAGAAACCCGAAAAATGGCTCAGAAATTTAATCGAGGTAAACCGGCTGTTGAATTTTACATATATTTGGAATATAAAACCAAGAAGCTTTATGGAAGATATTTTTGAAATTATCAGCTACTTACTGCTCTTTGCGGCTGTTTATTATCTTAACATTCAGAAAGAGAAGAAAAAACGAAGAGTACCCTCTACAGAAGCACCCGATGAATCGACTACCGAAATCCCTTTGCCCGATTTTTTTGAAGAAATGGTGAAACCCGCGGAGGTACAAAAGGCGCCCGTGGTATCCAGTGCTCCAAAAGAGCAAGAGGTTATACAATACCAAGCCCAACTCAAGGAAAAGGTGGTACCTACGCCAAAAGCTAAAATTCCACTAAAGCGGGGAAATATTGAAAATCAGAAGAAAAAGAAAATCAATCTCCGAAAAGCAATTCTCTACTCTGAGATTATCAATCGGAGGTATGAATAAAAAATTAACAAAATTTTAACTTTTTGATATAAATTCTTGTAAAATTGGTTGGAATATACCTATATTTACCGTCTAAATTGGAAACGTGTAAACTAAAATAAATGATTATGTTCAGAAAGCTACTCTTCGTTGTTACAACTGTCCTTATAGTGGGGGCGGTCTACGCTCAGTCGTCAGGAACGATCAGGGCGCGAATAATCGATTCCGAATCCAAGGAGCCGGTTCCTTTTGCCAACGTAGTGGTTGAAGTAGATGGCAATCAAGTTACCGGAGGAACATCCGATTTCGATGGAATCTGTTTCATCAAACCAGTTCCGGCAGGTCGAGTTACGGTTAAGGCATCGTATGTTGGATACTCAACAGCTCAGATAAATGGGGTATTAGTTTTAGCCGATAAAATTGTATATCTCGACATTGAAATGCGACCGGAATCGGTTAAGCTCGATGAGGTTGTGGTAGTTGATTATAAGGTCCCCCTAATTTCGAAAGACAACACTCAATCCGGAGGAACTGTTACTTCTGAAGAAATCAGTAAAATGCAAGGACGTTCGGCCGATGCAGTAGCTGCCACTGTTGGGGGAGTTTATGCAGAAGACGGTAATGTTAAGTCGGTTAGAGGAGCTCGTGAAGAGGCAACAGTATATTATGTTGACGGTGTAAAAGTTCGGGGAACAAGTTCAGTGCCCAAAAGCGCAATTGAGCAGGTTGCTGTAGTAACCGGAGGTCTTTCGGCAAAATATGGAGATGCAACCGGAGGTGTTATTAGCATCGTAACTAAAGGCCCAAGCAAAAATTTTTATGGAAGTTTAGAACTACATACTTCAACTTTTCTTACTCCCTATAATGACAATATGGCCGCTATTAACTTTAGTGGTCCGCTCATTAATTCTAAAACTGTTGATCCAAACAATCCTGAACGCATAATTAAAAAGCCTATTGTAGGATTTCTTTTAGCCGGTGAAATTGGAAGCATTGGCGACCCAAGACCTTCAGCCATTGGACAATACGTTCTTAAACAAGAATATCTCGACTCATTAAAAAGAACGCCCGTAATTGGTTATGGAACTCAAAACCAGCTTTTGATTAACTATTTTAGAGGAGATGCTTTCGAGAAAATTGATGTACGAAAAAATGTTGGAAGTTTTAAAGCCATGGCCGCTGCAAAAATTGATATTAAACCTTCCGACAATACCCAGATAACTATTGGTGGGACTTTCGATTATAATCGTTTTAATAGTTATGTTCGAGCATTTTCCTTTACTAATTGGGAAAACAACCCTTTAAATATCAACACAACCCAGCGCGCCTACATACGCTTTAATCAACGATTCCGTACCCAAAAAGCTGAGGGTCAAGAAGCAACTCTAATATCTAATATCAACTACAGTTTACAATTTGACATATCGCGCACCAATGGTGAAAGTGGACATCCTGAATATATGAGCGATGTATTCAAATATGGATATTATGGAAGGATGTACGTTCGCCAGATTCCTTCCTACGAATACGGTTATGAACCCATAGAAAACCTCAATGGATACAAGCAAAATGCATTTTATGCTGTGTTAGATAGCGTAGTTTCTACCAATATAAATCCACTTTTGGCCAGATATAATGAATTAATTTACGAAAACCTTGTTCCATATCTTGGTAACTACCAAATTCGTCCAAGCGATTTGGAAGAGTGGGGGGGGTATATGAATGGCAGATCTCCTAAATCCTTAGTTTTCAACTCTTTTGGACTAGGCTCTCCGCGTATATCCATGCCTGGTACGGTAAACAATGCTTATTCAAAATACGATAACCTGATGTTGCGTGCTACCGGAGCCTTGTCGTTCGACATTAAAGGCCACGAAGTTTCGGCGGGATTTGAATACGAAAAACGTACTGACCGTGGCTATAGTGTTGCTCCAATCGGCTTGTGGTTTATTGCTCGCGAATATACCAACAACCACATTAAAGAATTGGACTTCAGCAATCCAATTCCTCGTTACGTAACAGTCAATGGTCAAATATTAACCGACCCATATGGGAATCCAATTTTTACCGACACCATTGATTATCCAAGATTATATTCCAGAATTTCACAATCTCAATTTGATATTAATTTACGCCAAAGCTTGGGTCTACCTTTGAACGGAACCACATGGATTAACGTTGACCAAATCGATCCGAAAAACTTCTCTATCAGTTGGTTTAGTCCGGATGAGCTTTATTCTAGCGGCAACCCTTACGCCTCTTTCTATGGTTTCGACCACGGTGGGAAAAAGCTAACTACTAGAGCTACTTTCAACGATTTCTTTACAAAAACGTATACCGATGCTGTTGGAAATCAAAGGTTTTCTCGATTAGTACCTGCCTTTGAACCGATCTATATGGCTGGATATATTCAAGATAAATTTGCATACAACGATTTAATTTTCAATATTGGGCTTCGGGTCGACTATTACGATCTAAACCAAAAGGTATTAAAGGATCCATATTTGTTCTTCGAGACCCATAGAGTAGGTGAACAATTTGATCAATTCCCATGGATGTTTGACCAAACCGGACAATTGGCAATTCCGTCAAACATTCCTCAAGGTGCGGCCATTTATGTTAACAACTCTGCCGACCCAACCGAGATTAAAGGTTTCCGATTCGACCGTCAATGGTATAATAAAGAGGGTATCCCAGTATCAGGCCCGGAAGCTATCGGAGAAATACATCCTTTCCTCGTAGCCGGAGATCAAGTGGGTTCACAAAGTTTCCTTAACTCATTCACCGATTACAAACCCGAAATAGTTCCAATGCCTCGTATCTCATTCAGCTTCCCAATTTCCGATGAGGCACTTTTCTACGCTCACTACGACGTATTGACAAAACGTCCATCACGTGGAAGAATTGATTATCTGGATTATCTCTTTATCCGTAACCAGGAAAAACAGGTTATTAGTAACCCAAACACTCGTCCAGAGAAAACTATCGACTACGAATTAGGATTCCAACAAAAAGTATCCGAAACCTCTGCTATCAAGTTGTCTGCGTTCTATCGTGAAATGCGCGACATGATTCAGTTGATGAGTGTTGCCGGAGCTTACCCCGTTTCATATTTAACATATGGTAATCTTGACTTCGGAACCGTAAAAGGATTCACCGGTGCTTACGATTTACGTAGAACAGGAAACGTTTCCTTGAGAGCATCATATACCCTTCAGTTTGCTAAAGGTACCGGTTCCGATGCTACTACTGCCTATAACCTTATCATAAAAGGCTTCTCTAACCTTAGAACAATCTATCCGCTCGATTTCGATTCGCGGCATCAGATCAGTGCCGTTCTTGACTATCGCTATGGTGAGGGTAAAGATTACAACGGACCAAAGATTTTTGGTGCCGACATTCTTGCTAACGCCGGTATGAACATTACTTTGATGACAAATAGCGGTACTCCCTATTCGTCCCGAGAAAAGGGAACAAACCTTTTGATTGGTAAATTAAACGGAAATAACATGCCATGGGTTACAACTGTGAATGCTAGGTTTGATAAAGACTTTAAAATATCCCTTGGGGCCGATAGGGAAGGAAAAGCTAAATATGGTATTCTCAATGTTTATTTGGATGTATCAAACTTATTCAATACTCTAAACATTGCTAACGTTTACTCTACTACCGGT
This sequence comes from uncultured Bacteroidales bacterium, assembly GCA_937981765.1. Lineage (GTDB taxonomy): Bacteria > Bacteroidota > Bacteroidia > Bacteroidales > Salinivirgaceae > JAAYQU01. The sequence goes on along the minus strand of CALJOM010000003.1, from coordinate 53,735 downwards.
AACCCTGATGATGACGGATTCTTGACTTATGGAACAAGCCAGCCTATTATTAATCAACGACCAGATCCACAGGCTTATCGTGAAGTATATGCTATACTAATCAACCATCCGGGCAATTATCGTCTGCCTCGTACAGCAAGGATTGGAGTATTGTTTTCATTTTAGTTGAAAAAAAATCAAAATAAATAAAACGATGAGAAACATCCGAGAATTTATACTGTTTCTGGCAATCTTTGCGATTGTGGGGATAAGTTATTCAGTTCCCCCAGCCGGAAAATCGACAAAGTTACCTAAAGGTGTTACCAACGTTAAAGCTGGTTGTGCTAATGGTAATTCTAAAGCTTTCGTTGACTTGAACAACGTACGAGCTGTAATAGGTACCCGTGGAGGTAAATGGACTGATGGAGGCGCTTCATATGAAGTCCCTAAAGGTAGTGGGAAGCAGTCTGTTTACGCTGGAGGAATTTGGGTTGCAGGGGTTGACGTTAATGGACAATTGCGTGTTGCAGCCCGTACATTTACCTCCGGCAATAGTGGAAACGATTTTTGGCCGGGGCCACTTGTAGCTCGCGGGCCAAACTTGGCTAACGTTACTCCTGAGATTTGTAACCGTTACGACAGGCTTTGGAAGATAGACCGCGATATGGTTTCGACGTTCCGTGCATGGACCCGTGCCGATCCGGAAACCCGGCAGCGTGATTTCCCCGGATACACAGTACCACTTGTTTTGCAAGAATGGCCCGGTAACGGTCCAGACTTTAACGAGGAAAATCCGGAATATGACAGATATTTAGCTCCCTATATGGATGTAGACGGTAATGGACGCTATAACGTTGATGGTGGTGATTATCCCTACTACGACTTTGAAAGAACCACAGATTGTAAATTCGTACCAGAACGAAGAGCCGATAGTTTGAACAATATGTCGGTTACACTATACGGGGATCAAACCATATGGTGGGTTTATAATGACAAAGGCAATATTCACACGCAAAGCCAAGGAGCCGCTATTGGTATGGAGATTCGAGCTCAAGCCTTTGCATTCTCTACTAACGATGAATTGAACAATATGACCTTTTATAATTATCAACTTATAAATAGGTCAACCTACACCTTGCGTAACGCATATTTTGGAGTATGGGTTGATGCTGACGTAGGTGATTATGACGACGATGTTGTGGGCTGTGATATCAACCGTGGATTGAGTTTTGCCTACAATGGCGATAACGATGATGGCGATGGATCAGGGATCACCTACGGAAAAAATCCCCCTGCAGTTGGGTTCGACTTTTTTGAAGGTCCATATCAAGACCCCAATAACTACGACGATGAATCAAACTGGCCAGGATTAGGTGAAGTAGAACCTGATTGTCAGAATGGTTATCGCGACGTGCTTGACGAGAATGGCAACGTTATCCGCCGCGATAGAGTAAGTGCTGGAAATATCTTTAATGGAAATATTAACGGGCTAAACTTTGGAGATGGTATTCCCGATAACGAACGTTGGGGAATGCGTAGATTCGTTTATCACAAGAAAGAATCTGGTACTCCAACGGGCGACCCCGCCATTGCTATCGACTATTATAACTACCTCCGTGGAATTTGGTTGGATGGAACTCCTATGACCTATGGCGGTAGTGGCTATGGAGGCACTCTTAAAGCTGAATTCATGTTCCCATGGAAAACTGATAACTGTAACTGGGGTACTGCGGGTATAGACCCGAACGACAACACCCCTGGAGGTTGGAAAATGACCGAACCTGTTGATGGTCGCTTGCTGCAATCCGCCGGCCCATTCGAACTTTTACCGGGTGCTACTAACTATATTACTATTGGGGTACCATGGGCACGTACATCAACCGGAGATAGAGAACACTCCGTTGCACTTCTGAAAATTGCCGATGATAAGTGTCAGAAATTATTCGAAAATTGTTTCCGGATGATTGATGGGCCTCACGCCCCCGATCTAACCGTTGTTGAACTCGACCAACGATTTATCGTTCACATCTCTAACCCATTAAGCTCGAATAACTATCTCGAAGGCTATGAGGAAGTTGATCCATTTATTTCACCATCCTATCCTGTTGAAGCTAGAAAATATAAATTTCAAGGGTATCAAGTTTTCCAGTTGAAGAATAAGGATGTAACGGTAAATCAAATCTACGACGAAAGGTTTTCAAAACTTGTTTTCCAATGCGATATACAGGATGGTGTTTCTAAACTTGTTAATTACACTTGGGATGCTAATGCGGGTGCTAATCATTATCAAATTATGGTTAATGGAGCTGACCAAGGAATCAAGCATAGTTTTGAAATCCTTTATGATATGTTTGCCTCCAGCGGTGAAGCACGTTTAGTAAACTATAAAAAATATTATTATATCGCCATTGCCTACGCTTACAATAATTACAAGCAATACGACCAGAACAATCCCGATGCTTTGGATGGACAAAAGACCCCCTACCTTGCTAGTCGTAAGTCAGCTGCCGGTGAAATTCGAAAATACGAATTTATACCTCGTCCACCAGAAGTTAGTGGCGGAGGTACCATACTAAACGCTGAGTATGGCGATAAACCTGCTATGCAATATCTTTCTGGACGTGGTAATGCTAACAACATACTTGAGCTCGAAGACTCCACGATTAATCAAATCATGGCTGGTGAACCTTGGGTTGTTCGTGTACGTTCTTATAAAAAGAATTACGGGCCGTTTGATGTTAAAGTGATAGACCCATTAAACATTACCCCGGGAAACTACACCTTATATCTGGACCCAAACCTTGTTCTAATGTCCAATATGGGAGGACAGCTGGGAATAGATTTTACCTATAACCTTCAAACGAACACTTATTCGAATCGCGATGCATCTGGTCTTATACTCAACACACAATGGGTTTTAATTAAAGACGGAACAGATACCTTAAAGAGCCCTGTATGGTTTAAAAACGCTTATGAATACATTATCCCAGAGTATGGTATCGCAATTAATGTTGTACAATCTCAATTCCCAATTTACAACGCTCCGGCATTAGCTGGGTTGCCCAGAATTAACAACGGTGTATTATATTCCTCCATCGAGTATGCCAATCCTTTGAATCGTTGGCTTATGGGATTACCTGATGGTGAAGGACAAACACCCTTTAACTGGATACGTGCTGGTACCTTCAGCGCTATTGGATACGCTGATGTGGAAGGTGATCCTGAGCAATTCTTTGAAAAGATTATTAACGGAACCTGGACCTATTATCGATTTGTTTCAAAAGATAGATACCATCCGGGAGGCTTTCCTAGTATTGGGCATCCCGATCGGAAGTTTTCGATACCGAGCGTTGACATAGTCATCACCAAAGACAAATCAAAATGGACCAGATGTATCGTCATAGAAACATGTGAGGATGCTCCCTCCTATACAGTTAATGGTTTAAATTCCATTTCTGAAGGTGGGGCACGTAAATTTATGCTTCGGCAGGCTCCATCCAAGAATAAGGAAGGAGTGAGTGCCGATTCAATGAACATGCCACCTTCTGATAATCCGGATGATCCAAACTTTGTATCCGCTTATGGAATGAGTTGGTTCCCAGGGTATGCCATCGATATTGGCTCAGGTCAGCGATTGAATATCGCCTTTGGAGAAGATTCCTATCTCGTTGGACAAAACGGTCGCGATATGATATGGAATCCCACCCACCAACTCTTTTCAGTTGATGGAGTTCCGGTCTTTGGTGGGAAACATTTTGTTTATGTATTCAATACTGGCCAAACTTTCAGTAGTGCTATAAACGGAGGAAACTTTCCAGCCTATGACTATGGAAGAGTTTTGTTCAACTTATTCGACAGAAATAACACTTCTGGTGCTACTAACGTAAACGCTCTTATGACAAGAATTGGTAGAACGATGCTCAACGCAGCCTGGGTTACTATTCCGTTAGTCGGAAGAGCAGATCAATGGAAAAACTATGCGGAGATGCCTGATAATGAAGTTAAAATTAAAATACGTATGGGTTATCCTTATTTTGCTAATGTGGGAGGAACTGTTTACTACGATTCAATTCAAAATGCGATTAATAAGGGGTATCCTTACATAACCTTTTCACTCGACCAGCTAGCACCAACACGAAATAATCGTGAAACCGCTGTTAAGATGCTGGAGAAAGTTAAGGTAGTGCCCAATCCTTACTACGCACATAACCCTTACGAGTTAACACAAATAAGCAACTTGGTAAAAATTACAAACTTGCCAAGAACTTGTACTGTTCGTATTTTCAATATGAACGGAACCTTAATTCGTGAGTTTACAAAAGATAGTGATATACCTTGGATTGATTGGAATCTCACAAATAAAGATAATGTTCCTATTGCCGGAGGTATCTATCTTATTCACATCTCCGCCCCAAATGTTGGTGAGCGCGTAATTAAATGGTTTGGCGTAATGCGCCCGGCTGATCTTTCTAACTTCTAAAAAAGTAAATACAACGTATATGAGAAGGTTAAAATCATTAGCAATATTGTTCGTAGGAATTCTGCTAGCCTATTCATTAAAGGCAGGAAACGAACAACGTGCCGGAGAGGCCGGAGCATCACAGTTGCTTATCAACCCATGGGGTGCTTCTACAGGTTGGGCTAACAGTAATATGTCTGCAGTAAAGGGCCTTGAGGCAATGTATTTAAATGTTGCCGGATTGGCATTTACAAAAAAATTAGATTTAGGTTTTACTTATACTAATTATTTAAAGGGTTCTAATATTAACATAAATAACTTTGGCTTCGCAACTAAATCGGGAGAAGCTGGAGTTCTAGCTGCCGGTATAACCATGTTTAACTTTGGAGATATCCCAATTACATCTGTTGAAAACCCTGATGGTACTGGCAACACCTTTAAGCCTACCTATACTACGATAACCGCTTCGTACGCCCGCGTCTTTTCCAATGCTATATATGGGGGTGCTAGTCTTAAGGTAATTACGGAACGTATAGATAATCTGAATGCTACGGGTGTTGCAATTGATGCTGGTATACAATATGTGGCAGGAGCTAGAGATAATTTCCGGTTTGGCGTATCAATGCAAAATGTTGGACCTACTATGAAATATAGCGGCAACGGTCTTGCATATCGCGCATTCACACCAAACGACATCTATATGACTTTTGATTTTCAATCCAACGAATTTGAGCTCCCTTCTCTTTTGAGAATAGGAGTTTCTAATGAGTTTATGTTGGCTGAAGATCATTTCCTAACGCTTGCCGGATCTTTTACCAGTAACAGTTTTACATCTGACCAATATTCCATCGGTGCTGAATATAATTTTATGAATTATTTTCTGGCACGGGGTGGTTATACCATGGAAAAGGGTATTTTCAGTGATTCAGAGCGAAAAACCGCATTTGCTGGTTTAAGCGCTGGAGCTACGCTTAAGATACCTATTGATAAAGAAAATGGAACTTTCTTAAATGTTGATTATTCTTATCGTAACACCAACCCATTTCATGGAATACACACCATTGGTGTTCGATTAACGTTGTAAAAAATTATTATATTTGTGGCAGAAAGGATCCCGCCAAGCGGGGTTCTTTCTGTTTTTTCAACTTTAAACCTGTACCTATATGAATCAGTCAAATTTAATGACCGAAGAAGGACTTAGAAAGCTAAAAGCAGAACTCGATTATTTAATTAAAGAAGAAAGGCCAAAAATTGCTAAACAAATTGCTGAGGCACGAGATAAAGGTGACTTGTCGGAAAACGCTGAATACGATGCTGCAAAGGAAGCACAAGGACTTTTGGAGCTTAGAATTTCTCAATTGGAAGAAAAAATAAGAAATGCCAAAATAATCAAGGCTGAGGATTTCGATAGCTCAAAAGTTCAGCTATTAACTAAGGTTACACTTAAAAATCTTAATACTGGAAGTATTGTTGAATACTCAATAGTTCCTGATGGGGAAGGTGATATTAAGGAAAACAAAATAAGCGTTTCAACCCCTATTGCTAAAGGATTGATGGGTAAAAAACCCGGAGATATAGCTGAAATTGTTGTTCCTGCCGGAACTCTTAAGTTTGAAATACTAAACGTTTCATTAATTTGATTTATTATGGCCACAATTTTTACTCGAATTATTAAAGGCGAAATCCCTTGTTACAAAATTGCTGAAACTGAAAATTCTATTGCATTCCTTGATATTAATCCTTTGCATAAAGGCCACACCCTTGTCGTTCCTAAAAGAGAGGTGGATGATTTTTTTGACCTTTCCGAAACGGAAATTGATGAAATATTGCATCTATCCCAAAAAATTGCAAAGACTTTGAAATTTGTTTTTTCATGCAGAAAAGTTTCGGTTCATGTTATTGGATTGGAAGTACCCCATGCGCATTTGCATCTTGTTCCTATTAATTCCATGAGCGATTGTAATTTTATGAATCCCAAAATCAAACTTTCGGATGATGAAATGCTTGAAATACAGCATTTAATCTTAAAACATTTAATAATTTAAATGAAGTTTTTCCACTCATAAAGAATAACACACCAAACATTTTTTATAATTTGCGCAAAAATATCACCAATGGATAAAAATGTTTTCCTATTATTAGCAATCCTTGGATTTTTTCTCCACTGTTTTGCGCAAAATCTCAACGAAGATTACTATCGTTTTGGTGTAAAACCTTCGCTGATTCCTCCAAAATTATACTCATTTAATAATGTTAATGAAGAGCTGTATTTTGGAATTTCAGATCCCGGCTTAGATTCTACTACTGCTATTTTACAAGCAACTAAAAGGGCACAAGCCCTTTTAGCTCTATCACAAGGGGTTAAAATTAAAAATTACACCACTGGGTTTCAAACTGAACAAGCACGTGGAAATACTGGGACCTACGAGTCGATGATCGACTTAAAAGTTACTTCTAACCTTATTCCCTCTGTAAAGGCGGTAGATACCATGTTTACTTCTTTTAATGAAGCCATTGTGTTTATTACTCCTTCGAATGAGATAGATACCAATTTTGCCTTTTCATGCAACCGATATCTTGTGGAATATCAGGTTGGGGGATATAATGAATATTCAGAGGTTATTGAAATGTTCTTAAAAGATAGCAAAACCCCTGGTGAATATTTAGTTTACATGAAATACGGCAACTCGGAGGATGTTTATACACAGGTTGAAAACGTTGTTTTTAATCTACCAATTACACATTACAGTTATCTTTTACCAGGAGATTCAATCCCTCAAAAATACCGATATGGTCTTTGGATTAACTTTATGCGAGAAATGAACGTTGTCTTGGGTAGTTATAGTCGTTTAAAAAGTGAGCAGGTAAAAAAAATGGGTGAAATGTATAATTATTCTGCTGAAAAAATTGATGAAGGTGTCTCAGCTAACGATTTTACGTTTCGAATAAGAGGGTTAAAATTTAGTAACAACGAAATCCATATTGAGCTATTGATAAAAAACCCTTGAGCTAAAGCTTGGCTAGGATCGTGTGGGATGAAATATCTCCAATTGGGAGAAAATTTTTATAATGCTCTAATATTTTCACTAATAGAGAATTTCTTTCTGTTCGTGAAAGCGTTATCTTTCTAAATTCATGGATCGGGGTATTAATGACCAGCTCAAAAGCCCTACGAACTATTGGATCGGGAGAAACCATTTCGGATGTAGGGCAAATCCCCAAGTGTTTCATGAGGTGTACGATAAATACCAGATGAAAGTTCTTCCATTCGGTTTCGGTTTGGTCGAATAGTAGGAGCGAATTTGTGCAAAATTGAAATAATGATTGGTTTGGTTCCTGCTCAAATAATGTTTTGGACAACACCTCCGCGAGGAAAAGGTTTATGAATATCTTTTGTGGATTATTTGGTATTGAAATGTAGGGTTTCCAAAGAGAAATATTTTGGGCTCTCTTAATCTCTGTTTTTGTATTAATATTTGTTTGAAGTTCGATTAAGTATAAAGGTTGGACTAGTTTTTTTTTTAAACCTTGAGATGGCTTGTTTGAAAAAATAACAGATATTCGTCCAAATTTCTCAGTGTAAACATGGGCTATGTATTGTGAATTCAAAAACTGAATAATATTTAGAACTATTCCTCGGGTTGATTCCATTCTCAAACCTTTCTTAACGAACTATATTCTTTTTTCGTGTGATTTTCAAAAATTTGGACATCTGTCTTCAATTTACAAATTTGGAAAAAATATTTTGTAACTTCGCCGCGACTTTAAAATTTTATGCGATGAATTACAAAAAGGCTAATCTTTTCGGAGGTATTATTAGTTTTATTATTGCTGCAATCGTATATCTAAGTACAATTCCCCTAACTACTAGTTTTTGGGATTGCGGAGAGTTTATTGCGTCCGCTTATCGATTAGAGGTTTGTCATCCTCCCGGAAGTCCTTTATTTATAATGTTAGGTCGCATTGCCTCCTTGTTTGCACCATCGCAGGAATATGTCGCTGCTGCAATTAATGGTATGAATGCTATTGCCAGCGCTTTAACTATAATGTTTCTATTTTGGACCATTACCCATCTGGCTAGAAAAATTTTAATTATCAATAACGAAGAGGACCCCGGAAAAACCGTCGCGGTAATTGGAGCTGGGTTCGTCGGTGCATTGGGCTATACGTTTACCGACACCTTTTGGTTCTCTGCTGTAGAGGGTGAAGTTTATGCCCTTTCATCGTTATTCACTGCTATTGTTTTTTGGGCAATCTTAAAATGGGAAGAAAATTCTGACCAGCCGAATGCCAATAAATGGATTCTATTAATTGCTTATTTGATGGGATTGTCTATCGGTGTTCATTTGTTGAATCTCCTTGCAATACCGGCAATTGTTTTGGTCTATTATTTTAAGAAATATACCCCTACTGCCAAGGGGGTTATTTTTGCTCTGTTAATTTCCGGGGTTATTCTCGGGGGAATAATCTATGGAATAATCCCAATGACCGTTAAGGTCGCATCAGTTTTTGAACTTTTGTTTGTTAATTGGTTTGGGTTACCTTACAAGACCGGATTTTTCACTTTTGCGTTATTAGTTTTTGTTGGATTAATCTGGGGTATAAATTACAGCTATCAAAGGAATAAGGTCGTATTAAACACTGTATTGCTATCGGTAGCTCTTATAATCTTTGGGTATACCTCCTATGCTATGATCGTTATCCGCTCCTTAGCCAACCCACCAATGGATCAAAACAACCCTGAGCAAATGTTTTCGTTGCTTTCTTATTTAAACCGCGAACAATACGGTGATCGTCCTCTTTTCTATGGCCAAGTATATTCTGCACCGGCAATTAGTTCTACGCCAAAAGTGTCATATCGTCAGAAAGATGGACGATATGTTGAGTTTGTTAATGGGTACAATATTCAGTATGACGATAGATTTTATATGTTTTTCCCGAGGATGTACTCTGCAAATGAAGCTCATGTTGAACAATATAAGCAATGGGGGAAGGTTAAAGGGATTCCTATTAAAGTTGATTATGGCGGTGAGTCTGAGATTCGCGTAAAACCTACATTTAGTGAAAACCTACGCTTTTTATTTTCATATCAGCTTGGGTTTATGTATTTCAGATATTTCCTATGGAACTTCGCTGGTAGGCAAAATGAGGCTCAAGGTCATGGCGAAATTGGAAATGGAAATTGGATTTCCGGAATTCCGTTTATTGATAATTTTCGTTTAGGTGATCAATCAAACCTACCCGATTCCTGGATTGACGATTCCAAAAACAAATACTATCTATTACCTCTGATTTTCGGAATATTAGGACTTGTTTATCAATACTTTCGACATAAACGCGATTTTTGGGTTGTTCTGTCGCTTTTTGTCTTAACCGGAATAGCTATTGTCATTTATCTGAATCAAACCCCACTTCAACCACGTGAACGCGATTATGCTTATGCAGGCTCTACGTATGCTTTTGCAATATGGATTGGGTTTAGTGTTTTATTTGTTTATGAGCTTATTTTAAAAGTTGCTAATAACCGTGTTTCCTCTACCATTGCTACATTAACTGGTCTTATTGCTGTGCCGTTAGTGCTTGGGACGGAAAATTGGAAAGATCGAGACAGAACTGGGCGATACATGGCCCGAGATTTTGCTTATAATTACCTTAATTCCTGCGACACCAACGCATTAATCTTTACCAACGGTGATAACGATACCTTCCCCTTATGGTATATTCAAGAAGTTGAGGGCGTTCGAACAGATGTTCGTGTTTTGTGTTTACCCTATTTAAGTACTGACTGGTACATCGACCAACTGAGGCGACAGGTTTGGCTTAGCCCCCCTGTGCCCTTTAGCATGGAACCTGAAAAGTATGTTATGGGAAAACGTGATATGGTATATGTTTTTGATCGCAAAGAATTGTTTATTAATGAAAAATATGAAGCCTCCATAAGGGACTTAAAACCGGCCTTTGATTCTTATTGTCGATTAATTATAGATGTTTTGAAGCGTAGTGATTTCCCCAAACTTGAAGCAAATACTTGGACGCAACTTCAAAACCCCGATAATCTTAAACCGTCGCAGGTCATTAATCTTGGTCGGTTAGTATCCAGGAAAGAGAATGTTGAAAAATATAATATAAAGCAAGCTGATGGAGAGTTGCTTTCAAAACAAACCGAAACTGTTTTTGATCTGATCGGAACGGCCCCTCTTCCTGTTAGCATTGCCGTTCGTTTTGCTACCGATGACAGTAGAACGGCTAAACTACAAAATGGCGAAAACTACATTCCTTCGCGCAAGTTGCTAATACCTGTTAATCGGCAGAAGGTTTTAGAAAACGGAACTGTTCAACCAGAAGATTCTAGTGAAATAGTTGAAAATGTTGTATTTACGTTACGTGGAAACGTTCTCGGAAAAGCAGATCTCGCCATCCTAGATATTTTCGCCACAAACGATTGGGATCGTCCTATATATTTTACATCTATTGGACAAGGAACCTTTGCTAGTCTGGAAAAATATACCCAAGACGAAGGGTTTGCTTATCGATTGGTACCTATTGAGAATAAACATGGAGGAGAGGCTAGGATCAACACAAAAATTCTGTATAAAAATTTGATGGAAAAATTCATGTACAGAAATATCAACAATATGGAGGTATATTACGACTTCACCGAGCAACGTACTCTTCGTATTGTTGGGGTAAGGGATAAGTTTGTCAGACTTGCCGAACGATTAATAATCGAAGGTAAAAAGGATAAGGCGTTAGAAGTGTTAAAATACGGATTTTTTGTTTTACCTCTTGAACGAATGCAGATCGATTATTTCTCCCGCAATGTTTTTTCTATTCTATACAAAACAGGCGATTATGCCTTTGCTGATAGCATTACACGCCGTGCGGCAATTAATTCTATTCAGGAACTTGCATATGTTACCTCACCTAATCCTATAATAGCTAATGGTTATCTCCGTGAAGAGCAGATGGCTTATTTCGTGATGCAAGAAATTATGAAAACTATTGAAAGTAATAATAGGTTTGAACTAAAACAAGAACTTACTTCTTATCTCCACGAAAAGTTTAAGGACAAAACCCCGTTAGTTGATGAGATTAGTAGAATGAGTTCGGAGGATAAACAAATCGTGCGAATGTATGTTGCTTTAGATCCTAAGGCATTAAATCAGTTGTACCAAACCTTACCTTTCGAAAAACGACGGCTTTTAGACCGTTTTACAAATATCGGTGAATTTGAGGCAAAAGTGTTGAATATATACGCCTTGTGGGCTTTATAGATTGATGGTGCGGATGTGATTGTTTGATAAAATTAAAATAACTACTTTTGCACCACTTTTCGGCCCCGTAGTTCAATGGATAGAACGGAAGTTTCCTAAACTTTAAATACAGGTTCGATTCCTGTCGGGGCTACTTTTTTATATCTCCCCCAACGTAGTTAAAATGACAAACATTAAATTTTATCAGTTCGATTCAGGACAAAGGCTATTACATCTTCCAACAAAAGTCCCTACTGCATACTTCGGGGTTGTGTTTGGGATTGGCTCGCGTGATGAGTTAGCCAACGAGCATGGATTAGCTCATTTTGTTGAACACATGTTGTTTAAAGGAACAAAAAAAAGGTCGAATTTAAAAATCTTAAACTATGTTGAGGATGTTGGAGGAACCCTCGATGCTTATACAACTAAAGAGTTTATAGTTATTTCATCTTGTGTTCCTAAAGCATATTTTAATCGAACTATTAAACTATTATCTGATATCATCTTTAACTCACAGTTCCCCGAAGACGAAATTGAAAACGAACGAAACGTTATTCTTGAGGAAATAAAGATGTATAATGATAATCCCGCGGAGCTAATATTTGATGTTTACGATGAGTATCATTTTGCCGGGAATTCTATTGGAAGAAATATTCTCGGAGAAAAGAGCTCATTAGAAAAATTTCAACGATCACATTTCATCAATTTCTGGAAACGTGCCATAAACCCTAACCGTATGGTGATTTGTACGGCAGGCGATTTCTCTCTGGAAAAGGTTTTGCTAAATATACGCCGTTTTTTCCCTGCTGATTATGAGTATGAGCCGTTCGTCCATCGAGAAATCCCCGTTGCAGCATCAAAATTTCACCTCCGCCAGAATCGCAAAACACATCAAATTCACTGCCTGCTTGGAGTTGAGGCTATTCCGGCTTTTCATGAGCGAAGTATGGCTTTGCGTCTCGTAACAGCTTATTTGGGAGGGAATACGATGAACTCACAATTAAACTTACTGTTACGTGAAAAATATGGCCTTGTTTACGATGTTGAGGCATTTTTTAACGGATTTTCAGATTGTGGCTTGTTTGGAATATATTTCGGCTGCGACCACAAATCGTTTGAAAAATGCCTTAAAATCATTCATCAAGAGATTATCAATTTAACTGAAAAAGAACTTACAAATAAGAAACTAACAACTATTAAAAAACGATTAATTGGCCAACTAATTTGCGAATCAGAAAATTATTCAAATATTTTATTCAGCAAGGCAAAAACCCTTTTGATAACCAATAAAACGTATACTCAGGAGGATATTATTGCCATGATAAACAGTGTTTCTGTTGATGAAGTTCGTCAGTTGGGTTTGGATTTATTTTCGTCAAGAGAATTTTCAACAGTTATTTTTGAATAGCTTTTGTTTCACCCCTACTTTTAGTTCCGTGAAAAATGACTTTAGAAGATTATATTGAAAAACACACCAGTTGCGAAAATCCTTTATTAAGGAGTATTTTTCGCGAAACTAATCTTAAGGTTCTTAATTCCAGAATGCTTTGTGGTCATGTTCAAGGAAGGTTTCTTGCCTTGATTAGCCGTTTGGTTAAACCTCGACGAGTGCTTGAAATTGGAACATTTACCGGATATTCTGCCCTGTGTTTATGCGAAGGCTTAATTCCGGACGGGAAATTAATTACTATTGAAATTGATGATGAACTCGAAGATATTATCTTGAAAAATTTCAGGGGAAGCTCATACCATCATAAAATTCAGTTAATTATCGGAAACGCCATAGAATTTATACCTAAAATCCCCGATAATTTTGATTTAGTTTATATTGATGGTCATAAACCTGAATATACCAAATATCTTGAGTTAATTAAACCGAAACTTAATCGAGGAGCTGTTGTTATTGCCGACAATGTGCTGTGGGATGGAAAAGTTTTAGATTCTGATGAAGCCGACCCATCAACTGAAGAATTACGTAAATTTAATCAACGCGTTCATGATGACCCAGATTTTGAAAACGTTTTATTACCTCTGCGCGACGGATTAATGATTTTTCAATTTTTACCGCAATAATTGTACATTTCAATCGTTTGCATTGTAAATTAAATGCCTATTAATGACCAAAACCATTATACTTGAAAAAGAAGTTTGTTGTAAATGTAATTTTGCTAGTAACAGTCAATTTGCTTGTTAAGCCCTTCTGGGTTTTTGGAATTGACCGTAATATCCAACTTTCTGTTGGAGAAGGGGCCTATGGAATTTATTTTGCACTCTTTAATCTTTCACTAGTTTTAAATATTCTCCTGGATGTTGGCATAACCAACTTTAATAACCGCAACATTGCTCAACACTCTTTCTTGGTCAGGAAACATTTTTCCAACCTCGTAGTGATTAAATTCATGCTTGCTGTTGGTTATGCAGTTATCACTTTGATTCTTGCCTTAGTTATTGGTTATCGAGGTTATCATCTGTTTTTACTATTGATGCTAATTGTTAATCAGTTTCTTAACTCGTTTATACTTTATCTTCGAAGCAATATTTCTGCCTTGCTTATGTTTAAAACCGACAGCCTTCTTTCGGTTACTGATAGAATTATTATGATTGGAATTTGTTCTCTTTTGTTATGGGGGAACTATACTGATACTCCTTTTAGAATTGAGTGGTTTATCTTTTCTCAAACTTTGGCCTATTTATTAACGGCTTTAATTGCTCTCTTTGTTCTAATCTATAGGATTGGTAGGACATCGGTTAACTTCGATTTAACCTTTGCTCTGGTTATTCTCAAAAAGAGTTTTCCCTATGCTCTATTAATACTGCTAATGTCAGTTTATAACCGGATGGATTCAGTTTTTCTGGAGCGATTATTGCCCAATGGTTCGGAGCATGCAGGGTTCTATGCCCAGGGATTTAGAATTTTGGATGCCTTTACCATGTTTGCCTACCTTTTAGCTGGATTGTTGTTGCCGATATTTTCTTTCATGCTAAAAAAGAATGAAGACGTTACACAAATTGTTAAGCTCGCCTCTGCTTTTCTGCTTGTTCCTTCTTTTATTGGGGCAGTTGGTTGTTCTATATTCCGCCACGATATTATTAACGTGTTATATCACCATAGGGACGACTATAGTGCTGATACTTTCGGAATTCTGATACTTGGCTATCTACCCATTTCTATAACTTACATTTATGGAACCCTCTTAACTGCCAACGGTTCGTTGCGAATGCTAAATACAATGGCTCTAGCAGCGGTGATTCTAAATGTTGTGTTAAATATTATTTTAATTCCACGCTATTCTGCCTTAGGGGCCGCTTTAAGTAGTTTAACCACCCAGACATTTGCCGCAGGAACCCAATTTTTTATCTCTAAACGAATATTCAAAATCATAATCCCACGTAAAGTTTTATTAAAAATTGTTGTTTTTATCGGTTCAACCTTTGGTATAGGGTATTTAGTTTCCTTATTTGGTTTTTCTTGGATTTTTGAATTGCTAACGTTTGGAATTTTATCCTTACTTTTGGCAAATATCCTTGAATTGTTTAGTGTTAAAGCCTTAATTAAAATTATTCGCTATAATGAGTAGAACTTCCTGTTATGGGAGAAATTCTTAGAAAAGCACCCTTTGCTCGTATTTTTCTATTCATAGCCTCGGGAATCTTATTTTCCCATTATCTCCCAATCCCACTGAATTATTTTTGGGTATTATCCTTTGCAGCCCTGCTGTGGCTTTTATTAATATGGAGCTATTATAAACTAAAAACCTTTTTTTATGATTTATTATGGGGTGGATTAGCCGCCATATTTATGTTCAATTTCGGCATTTTGCTTGGGCTTCGTTCTGCCCCTTTGACGGATTTGCCAACGTTTGAAAAGCCAGTCGTTTTTTTTGCTGTAGTTAAAAATTCAGAAATAAAAGAAACGGGAGTTGCCAGATACATTGCCCAATTGATTAGAATTGAAAATGACCCGATAATTTCTAAAGAAATAGGTGTTCGTTTAGTTGTTCAGGGAGATTCAGTTTTAAAACCAGGGACTTTAATTGCCTGCCGCGGGAATTTGCGACTCATTGAAAACTCTGGTGAAATAGGAGAAACTGACTACAAAAGTTGGGCTAATAGGAAGGGAATTTACTACACCGCTAAAATTCCCCTTAGCAATGTTCGAGTTATAGATATTCAACCCGTAAATATTTTATATCGAATTCGTGATCGAATTAAAGATTTTATTTACGCTGTTTATGAAAAATACAGGATTCCAAAACATGAACTTGCGGTTTTATCCGCCCTTACAATTGGCGATAAAACGTTGTTGGATACCGGATTGAGAACCTCGTTTTCTACAGCAGGTCTTATGCATGTTCTCGCTGTGAGCGGTCTTCATGTGGGAATTATCTATTTAATAGTTCTATTTCTTCTCCGTCCACTTGACAGGTTTCCATCGGGAAAGATTTTTAGGGTTGTAGTTTCCATTATTATATTATTTTTCTATGCATTTCTTACTGGATTAAGTGCCTCTGTTCTTAGGGCAAGTGTTATGTTCTCTTTTTTGGTATTCGGAGAAGCTATGGGGAAAAGATATACTTCTGTTAATTCCCTCTTCGCTTCGGCGGTTATTCTTTTATTTTACGATCCATTGATAATTTTTGATATTGGTTTTCAACTGTCTTATCTGGCCGTGTTTTCAATATTTTTATTCTACGAGCCTATTAACTCATGGTTTTATTTCGAAAACAGATTCGCGGATAAAATTTGGAGTTTATGTGCTTTGGCGTTGGCCGCTCAATTAGGCACAACCCCTATAAGTCTTTATTATTTTAATCAGTTTCCGACATATTTTCTTGTCGGAAATTTGTTAATAGTCCCACTGGTTGGCGTTGTTATTCAACTAGCGATTATATTATTAGCGCTCAGTTTCTTTGATCCTTTTGCCAATATTGTTGCTTGGATATTAAAGTTCTTGCTTCACATTATTGTTACCTATTCCAATGCTATTACATCGATGCCTTTTAGCAAAATAGAGAATATTTTTTTCGACCGATTTATTCTTGTTTTGCTCTACATATTTTTAGGTGCAGTGTACAGCTTTTACGTTAACCCTAAACCACGATATTTAATTCAAAGTTCAATGATTGTTTTTTTTCTCGTTTTGTATAGCTTTTTACTTAATTTTACGGTTGTTAACCAACGTAGGGAAATTTTTGCTACTCGCGAAACAAGTCCCACCCTTATATTTGTAGACAAAAATACTTTTTCAACCATTAATATTGATACCACTATAAATGTTGCCGAAATAGCTAGGCGTGTGTCAAGCCATTACGGACAACCAATGACGCATTTAGGACATTTTTCCCCAAAAACATCCCAAAGTGTCTGGATTTTTGGACAAGAACGAGTTTTATTCGCCCCAAATGACAAGCGCAACCATGAGATTAGTAAAGACAGTCTCACTTTAGGTTGTTTCCGAAGAGGAGAGGTTGTTAGGTTCAAATAATTTTTGTTGACATAAAATAAATTGGCCCGTTTTAGTGTCGTTGATATAGCAATTTAATTCTCTCTGTGTCTAAAATTATTTATTTAAGTCGGATGAATTGAAAACTTTTTAATCAAATTTGCGTTTCGAATGAAACGATTTATAATGTTGGGAAAAATTCGAGCGAGTAGTATTTTTGCATTAAATAACCATGTATGGATTTATTGGGGCGCATAAATAGTCCAAAAGATTTGAAGAAAATTCCAAAGGAAGATCTACCCAGGGTATGCGACGAGTTACGTCAATTTATAATCGACCAGGTATCAACCAATCCGGGACATTTTAGTGCTAGTCTTGGAACCGTTGAACTTACCGTTGCCATACACTATGTGTTTAATACACCAGAGGATAGATTGGTTTGGGATGTAGGTCATCAGGCCTACGGACATAAGATTTTAACCGGGCGCCGCGATCGTTTCCATACAAATAGGAAAAAAGGAGGAATTTCCGGCTTTCCAAAAAGGGAGGAGAGCGAATACGATGCCTTTGGGGTTGGACATTCCTCCACTAGCATCTCTGCTGCTCTTGGTATGGCCGTAGCTTTTAAAAGCAATAGCATGCTCGATAGGCATGTGGTGGCTGTTATTGGAGATGGTGCCTTAACCGGTGGGATGGCTATGGAGGGGCTCAATCACGGTGGAACCTTAAATACCAATTTGCTCGTGATTCTTAACGACAATAATATGTCGATAGATCCTAACGTTGGTGCTTTTAAGGAGTATTTGGTTGACATTGCTACATCGAGAAGTTACAATCGCCTTAAAGACGAAGTTTGGAATATATTGGGAAAAGTTGACCGTTTAGCTCCTAAAACACGAGATATTATCCGAAAAATAGATTCAAGCCTGAAATCGCTGCTGATTAGACAATCGAATTTTTTCGAGGCCATGAATTTTCGATATTTTGGCCCCATCGACGGGCACGATGTTCTTCACATGGTTGATGTTTTACAAGACCTAAAAGAACTCCCCGGCCCGAAACTTCTTCATATAAAGACCGTGAAAGGGAAGGGCTTTGCTTGTGCGGAGAAAGACCCCACAACATGGCATGCTCCAGGTATTTTTGATAAGCAGACCGGCGAACGTATTATGATTGACTCACCTAACACGCCGCCCAGATATCAGGATGTTTTTGGAAAAACCTTGGTCGAACTTGCCAAGCAAAATCCTAAAATTATTGGAATTACCCCTGCCATGCCCACGGGTTGTTCTATGACTTTTATGATGGAATCTTTCCCCGACCGTGCCTTTGATGTTGGCATTGCCGAACAACACGCAGTTACCTTTTCCGCTGGCCTTGCAGCTGAAGGGATGATTCCCTTTTGTAATATCTACTCTACATTTATGCAAAGGGCTTACGACCAGGTGATTCATGATGTAGCGTTGCAAAATCTGCAGGTTGTAATGTGTTTAGATCGCGGAGGCATTGTAGGAGAAGATGGAGCGACACATCAAGGAGTTTACGACCTTGCCTATTTCCGATGCATTCCCAATTTAATTATTTCTGCTCCCATGAATGAGGAGGAGCTTCGAAACCTAATGTATACAGCTCAGCTACCTGGAGGTAAGCCGTTTGTAATTCGATACCCGCGTGGTAGGGGGGTGATGGTTCAGTGGCAAACTCCCTTTAAGCAGCTTCTCATAGGGAAAGGCAGAAAATTAGTTGCGGGAAAGGATATTGCCATTATCAGCATTGGTCATCCGGGTAATTTTGTTCAGGAAGCAATTACGCAGTTGAATAAGGAGGGGATTTTTCCATCTCATTACGACATGCGTTTTTTAAAACCTATCGATGAAGAATTGCTTCACGATGCCGTTAAAAATCATAAATTCATTATTACCGTTGAAGATGGAACCATTATCGGAGGATTAGGTTCGGCAGTGTTGGAATTTATTTCCGACAACGGATACACAACAGCTAGCGTTGTACGGTTAGGCGTTCCCGATCGATTTATTGAACATGCTACACCCGAAGAATCCTATCGCGAATGCGGTTTCGATACCCAATCAATCATTGAAAAAGTTCGTAATTTTGCCCGCAAAAATATTCCTACCCGTTAATTGTCTCCTATTGTGAAAAATCAAAACCTTCTGGCATATGCTTCTTTAGCCGGAGCAATGATCTTCTGGAGTCTTTCGTTTATATGGTATAAACAGGCGTATCTATTTTTTGGGCCAATTACTGTAATTTTTCTTCGGTTGATTATAGCCACTGTGTTAATGATTGCTACCGGATTTTTATTAAAAAATTTCCAAAACATTCATCGTAAACATTTTGGCTTATTCGCCTTGTTGGCCTTTTTTGAACCTTTTCTATACTTCATGGCTGAAAGTCATGGAATGAAATTTACTTCGCCTACTATTGCTTCAATCATAATATCCCTGATTCCGTTACTTACGCCGTTGGCCCTTTCAATATTTTTGAAACGAACGACTGACATTACTCGGATTTTCGGAATAATTGTTTCGTTTGTTGGAGCTACTATTGTAGTTGTTTCCGATAGTACTGATTTAGCATCGAATGGGATCGGGGTTGCTTTAATGTTTGGCGCTGTAATTTCAGCTCTAGGATATTCTATAGTGCTTACCAAAGTGCTGGAGTATTACAATACCATTACCGTTATGGTTTTTCAGAACCTTCTCTCTGTTATCTATTTTGCCCCCTTTTTCTTTCTTATCGAATATAGCTATTGGCGAACCATCCCTTTTTCCCTACAATCGTATGAAGCGGTGATTAAACTGGCGGTGTTTGCTTCGTATACTGCTTTTAGCTTATTTGTGATTGGAATACGCAGAGTGGGTGTAACGGTTGGAAATATGTTTGCGTATCTTATTCCTGTATTTACTGCCGTGTTTGCTTATTTCATTCTCAACGAAAGGCTTTCATGGTGGAAGTTTGGCGGTATTTTTACAGTAATGGTAGGTTTAATGCTACCGGGTTTTCTGGATAAAAAAACCGCCCAGTAACGTAAGCTTCTGAGCGGAGTTTAATAGGATAATCTTAACTAAAACAAATAGTTAGCCTCCCAAATAAAGGCTTTAATCCCAACTTCTTCGTTGGCGTTATCGAGGAAAGCCAACGCATTTTTCAATGCTTCTACTCTAGAGTCATCAACAACACATAGCGTGGCACTGTTTTCTTCCGGCCATGTGTGTGTACCCATACGCGGTTCGCCCTTGTATCCTTGTCCGTAAACGGTGTCCCACTTAGTAAAGCCTTTAATTTCGAGCTTTTCCAAAATGTACAATATTTGCTCGTTGACCGCTTTGTTATGAATAATTAAGACAGCTTTCATCGGTTTGAGTTTATGAGTTTTTGGTTTCAGGTAATACTTTGTCGAGGAAATGGAATTCACTCTTTAGCTTAAGCCTGCGTTTTCTGCGGCTTCCGGCACGAATGAGAAGGTAGTATGCTACTGGTACGACAATTAGGGACAAAATAGTTGAAAAAATCAAACCTCCAATTACGCTGATACCTATCGGTGCCCATTGTTCTGACCCTTCGCCGGTGCTGAAAGCAAGGGGTAACATTCCAAGAATTGTGGTAAGAGCTGTCATTAGAATCGGGCGTAGTCTTGAACGGCCTGCTTCCACCAAGGCATCAAACAGTGCCATGCCTCTGTCGCGTAGGAGATTGGTGAAGTCAACCAAAATGATTGAGTTTTTCACCGCAATACCTATTAGCATAAACATTCCCAATAGGGCATTTACACTTAAGGAAGTCCCGGTTAGGTATAGTGCATAGAAAACTCCTGAGAATGCAAAGGGTAGGGCAGCCATGATTATTATTGGCATAACAAACGACTCAAATTGCGCAGCCATCGTTAAATATACTAGAATAGAGGCTACTAGCATTAACAGAATTAAGTCGGAGAATGATTCTTGTTGCTCTTGATATGCTCCACCAACAACAACATCGGCTCCGGCCGGCGGTGTGTTTTTGGCCACTAATGCTTCAATATCTTTAGCTACTGAAGCCAGGGCTCTTCCTTGTGGCTTAACCGAAATTGTTACTACCCGCTGTTTGTTTTCGTGGAAAATTATTGGCGGTGAACCAATAATTTGAATATCTGCTATGTCTTTTAAATACACCCGACCACCGGTAGGTGTTCTGAAGGAAATATTTTTAAATAACCCAATATCATTACGAATATCTTGGTTCAAACGTAATATCACATCGTATTCCTTACCTTCCTCTTTGAGTTTTGTAGCGGTCATTCCGGTTATATAATTTCTGAGGGTAGCTCCTACCATAGCGGAATTTAGTCCCATTTGGGATAGTTTCTCCCGGTTAAGGAATATTTTAAGTTCGGGTTTTTCGCTTTCCTGATTTAGGTTTATGTCTTTGGTGCCTTTTATTTCTTTTAATTTCCTTGCTAAATCCTGTGCATAGGCTGACGTTTGATCAAGATTATAACCAAAAACCTTTACATCTATAGTGTTGCTTCCCATTCCTCCCATTGCCGAACTGAAAGAAATATCGTATTTTATCACCTCAGGCATGGTATCGAGCACTGTTCTTAGTTCATCGGCCATATCAAAAACCGATCTTTTTCGTACATCCAGATCCCGGAATCTTACCATAACCTGCATGATGTTGGATGCATTGGCACTAAATGCTGAAATAAAAGAGGCTTGGTCGGAAGCTCCTGCGTTTATGGCATGTGCTACTACATCTTCTTTAAAGAGTTTATGCAAGATCACTTCTATTTTCTTCATAGTCTCTTCTGTTTTTTCCACTTTAGTGCCGGTTTGAAGTTCAATTTTTGCACTTAACATCGATTGATCGGGTTGTGGAAGAAAATCTGCGCCAACTTTTGAAAGTAATAGCACTGAGATTACAAAAAACACAAATGCGACCAACATGGTTGATATCTTATGGCGAAGCACAAATTGCAACGATTTCTTATACCTTTGATCAAGTTTATCGAATGTTGCTCCAAAGGATTTGTCCCACAAAGACTTTTTATCTCCGTTGGTTTGAAATGCCTTTGATTTTAGCAGCACTGAACTTGCCATTGGGGTAAACGATATTGCCGTTATTGTGGATACGACAATAGTTATACTTACAATCCATCCGAATGATTTAAACAATGCTCCTGAAAAACCGCCCAAAAGTGTTAAGGGCATAAACACGGCAACGATTACTACCGTAGTGGCTATAACTGCCACCCAAACTTCATTGGTGCCATAAATGGCTGCTTCACGTCGGGTACTTCCGCGCTCAAGATGTTTGATAATGTTTTCCAAAACTACGATGGCATCGTCGACCACCATTCCTATCGCTATGGTTATTGCCGATAATGTAATGATATTTAGCGAGTTGCCACTAATAAACAGATAAATCAATCCGCTAACAAGCGAAATCGGTATAACGGTTAATACAATAAACGATGGACGCCAACGTCCAAGGAAAATCATCACTACTAACGTAACAAAGAGCAGGGCATAGAGTATAGTTTCGCTAAGATTGTTAATTGCTCCGGTGATATTTTTGGAAGTGTCAAAGATAGTTTCGATCTGAATGTCGGAGGGTAATGTGGGTTTAACCCTTTCCAGTTCTTTTTTAACTTTGTCGGCAACTTCTACGGTATTGGACCCGGATTGCTTAATAACTAGCATTCGAATACCTTTCCCGCTGTTAATTCGTTCAATGGTTGTGCGGTCTTTCAAAGTGTCTCGGACAACAGAAATATCTTCCAGCCGGATAATTTTCCCACCTTGGAATGCTATGGTTATATTTTTAATTTGCTCCGACGATTTGAACTCACTTTCTAATGAAATTTTGTATTCTAAATCGTTGGTTTTTACTGAACCGATGGGAAGTTTCAGGTTTTCCGCTTTCAGTACATTCCCAATTTGATCCAAAGTAATGCCGTAAGTATTTAATGCGTTTGGGTCGAATTCAACGTAAACGGCTCTTTGTGGGGTTCCGATTGCAAATACGGAGGCGACCCCATCTATTCGGTTTAATTGGTTTATGACCTTTTCCTCCAAAATTTTCCCCAATCCATCGTAGTTTTTATCTGCGGTTACTGCGTAGAAAAGTATAGGCATTTGAGATGTTGAAAATTTAAGGATGGTTGGCCGATCCACGCCATCGGGGAGTAATGGGGTCACCCGGTCGAGTATATTACGGATATCGTTAGCTGCTTCGTCGAGGTTTGAGCCATACACAAACTCAACGGTAATAACCGAAATATTATCGCTCGAACGTGACGTTAACTTTTTGAGGTTATTGAGCGAATTGAGTTGTTCTTCTAATGGTTTGGTAATATTTTGTTCAATGTTTTCCGAGTTAGCTCCGGGATAAACTGTCAGAACCGTAATGGCAGGGAATTCTATCTCGGGGAAGTAGTCAATGGCCAGGCGGCTAAGTGAATATAGCCCTACTACAAAAAAGGCCACAAAAACCATCAGGGTTGTGATGGGTTTTTTAACTGCCGATTCGTATATTTTCATGGTAATAGTTTTTTTTCGGTTAGTTAACTAACGTTACCTTTGCTCCATCAACGAGTTTTTCGATACCAACGGTTATAATGGTGTCGTTTTCGTTGAGTTTGTCCGAGATAACCTCGGTGTATTCATTGTCGATTATTCTGTAGTCAATAAAGATTTGCTCTGCTACGTTATTGTTTAACCGATAAATATAGTAACGAGAACTCCCTTGTTGTTTTAGAAGAGCTGTTTGAGGAACAGCTAATGCTTCCCTGTCACCTAAGGTTATTTCTGCACGGGCAAACATTCCGGGTTTTATTTCCATAGCACTATTTTGTATGGCAATCTCTATTTTAAAAGTTTTGCTTAAAGGATCTATTGAGGGATAGATAAGCGATATGCGTGCCGGGAAAGTTTTACCCAAGGCTTGAATATATACCGATACGGATAGTGATTTGTTGATTTTTGAAAAGTGCGATTCTGGCACATCCACTAACAATTTCATGGTTTGAAGATTTTCAATAGCAACAAGAGCTGCTTTGCCTACCCTGGTGTTGGGTGCTGCAGAGAACATTTCTCCCTCGTTGTAATATTTCTCGGTAACGATTCCGGAAATTGGACTTTTCAGAAAAACGTTTTTCTCGAGGAAGGCATACGTTTTTTTAGTTACCTCGTAGTTGGTTTTCAATTGTTCGTATTGTTGAAGGGCAATAGCTCCTGCTTTTGCAAGCGAGTCAATACGTTTAAAATCTTTTTCCAATTGCTCTAACTGGAGTTTTGTAGTTGTTAGCTGCGTTTGGTCCATTACGGCTATAAGGTCTCCTTCCTGTACCTTCGAACTGATATCAACCAAAAGCTTTTCAATTTTTCCGGGGGATGTTGGAACTAAGTGTATTTTTTCCCAACTTTCCACGCTGCC
Source organism: uncultured Bacteroidales bacterium (assembly GCA_937981765.1). Taxonomy (GTDB): domain Bacteria; phylum Bacteroidota; class Bacteroidia; order Bacteroidales; family Salinivirgaceae; genus JAAYQU01. The sequence goes on along the minus strand of CALJOM010000003.1, from coordinate 29,164 downwards.
TGAAAGTACGATTTTATCGGCAAATGTTTTTTTCTGAAGGGTAATGGCTTTAACAGTCAGAGCTTTTCCCTCTGCCGTAGTAGTTGATGACTTTTGTTCATTTGTTTGGCACCCAAAGCTTGCTGCCAAAATTAGAATTCCCAATGCGAAAATTTTATTTTTCATGGTGATATAAATTAAGATTTTTGTTATTTCTGAAATAAAAGTTTTTCGAGGTTATGTTTTGCTGAAACAAGTTCCATCATCGCTGAAACCAGATTGCTTTCAGCTTTTAAATAATCGGAATTAGCTTGTGTAAGGCTAAGGCTTGATACAACTCCCTGAAGATATCTGGCTTCAATGTTTCGATACACTCGCTCTGCCAATTCGATATTCTTCTTTTGTGCCAAGTAGTTTTCGTATGCGCTTTTGAGGTTATATTTAAGTTGACGTTCTTGTATCAGAAGCTGTTCAATTATGGTTTCTGTGTTATATCGAGTTTTTTCTAAAGAGATGTTTGCTTTTTGAATTTGTGTATAGTTTTGTGTTCCCGCAAAAAGTGGAATAGAAACCGATAGCCCAACAACCGAGGAGGGGAACCAACGAAGATCGCTCATCTGATTACCTTGTCCCGATTTGTTATAATTGTAAAAACCGGCTATGGTTGGGAGAATATCGGCCTTCTCTTTTAAAAGGTTTAATTCTGCTATTCTTTCCTGTTCTCTCAATAGTTGCACATCAACGTTATTATCGGCATTAAATTGAGTTCCTAATAACTGTGCTAACTCTTGTTCATTAATCATTTGATCTATGCTTGTTGTAAGTTTTAGATTTACAGTAGAATCCATCCCCAGATGGAACCGAAGCATATTGTAGGTTAGCTGAATATTTCTATCCAATCCCGAACGCGAATTTTCAAGTCCGGCAATGGTTATATCAAGTTGATCAACATCGGTGCTTTGTGCCATTCCCACTTCGTACATTGCTCTGGTTTTTTCTTTTACTTTCTGAAGGTTTTCGATGTTTTTGGCTATAATGGAGCGAGTTTTTTCCAAAACCAGGATAGAGGTATAGAATGTTTTTACTGTCGAACGAACTTCATTTTCAGTACGTGCATACCCCAACTCCGATATCTTTTTAGCCTCTTCCGCCATTTGTATGGCAATAAATAGAGGTGCGCTAAAGATAACCTGCTGTGTTTTTATTCCCCAACTGGTTTGATATTGAACACCAAACTGCACCGGAATATAGGTCCCGGGAGGTTGACCAAACATAATGCCCGGAAGAAGAACGGTGTTTAGTTTTAAATTATCTAACCAGGAAGCCTCAAAGTTCACCTTGGGCAGATAGTTGGTAATGGTTTCCCATTTCGATTTCGAGGCAATTCTCTGGTCGAATGAAGCTAGCTGTAACGATCGGTTTTCAGTCAAGGCAGTCGAAATTGCCTCGTCGAGGCTTAATGTTCGCTCAGTCTGACTAAATCCATTGGCAAATATTGCCAGAAATAAAATGGTGATTAATGAAAATCTCTTCATAATGTTGCGTTTTATAGATTAAATTTCGTAATCGGAATCGAAACGTTGCTTTAATATTTCACGACCTTTATTGTTTACAATCGCGTGAAGATGGAAACAGTAGATTTCTTCCAAAATTTTATCTGTGGAATAGCTGGTTAGTTCGGGCTTGTGAATAATTGTCGGAAAGTTTTCTATCCAACTAACATAGAGTTGTGCTACAATATCAATATTTATGTTTTTTCGGTAGATCCCCTCAGAAATTCCTCTTTTCAGGTTTTCGATAATTTTATTCTTTATGTGATTTACCCGAAAATCGTTTAGCTTTTTAGCTTGCACGGGAAAATATTTGTTTAACTCCCAGAAAAAGATTGGATTTAGTGATTTACTCAGCTCTCCCAAAATTTTCATCACTCCAAGAATAACATCGATAGCTGTTTCTGCCGATTTTTCAAATTCGGCACAGTGGGGTTTATCGGAAACGTTGCTAATCATCCTGTCAATAACTTTATCGATCAATACTTCCTTGCTCGAGAACCATTGATAGAGTGTTTTTTTTGAAATGCCGAGCTGTTGTGAAATATTATCCATGCTTACGTTACGTATGCCGTAACTCATGAACAAACCGGCAATCTGGTTAAGAATCTCGCTGTGCTTATCTTGTTCCATAATTGAAATTTGTAAACCACGGAAACTATGCAAACATATAAAGTTTCCGTAGTGTAAACAAATTTTTTCTCAAAAAGTGCAAAACTTTAACAAATTTTTAACTGTTAATCCTTTGATGTTTAAGCTAAGTTCCTTATTGATAATCAATTGGCACTACTTTTTGTAAAAGATTTATAAGTACCAAAATCGGGTAGAAGAAAATTCTGCAAAAAAATATCAACCGACTCTGGCAACTATAGATTGTTGAAACGCAAAACATTTTTACAAAAAAGCATACAATTGATAGTTAATAAAAAAATATCCGTATCTTTGCAGTCCGAATTTTAGAGTTAGATAAGAAACATTTGTAAAACAAAAACAGGAGGTTAGTAGTGAATACATTGAGCTACAAAACAGTATCGGCCAATTCAAGTACAGTTAAAAAACAGTGGGTATTGGTTGATGCGGAAAACGAAACAGTAGGACGCTTAGCATCAAGAATTGCATTAGTCCTACGCGGCAAGCACAGGCCAGATTACACTCCTCACGTGGACTGTGGAGATAACGTAGTGGTAATCAACGCTGATAAAGTACGATTTACCGGCGACAAGTGGGAGAAAAAATTCTACATTCACCACACAGGTTATCCCGGAGGACAATGTGAAGTTAAAGCATCAAACGTAAAATTCAAACATCCCTCCCGCGTTTTAGAGCACGCAGTGAAAGGTATGCTCCCCAAAAATCGTCTGGGTCGTAGATTGTTTGGTAATTTACATGTTTACGCCGGAAACGAGCATCCACACGCAGCTCAAAATCCGCAAGTAATTGATTTGAAAAAAATTAGGTAGTCGATATGGAACAACAGAAACAAATTGTAGCAGTCGGAAGACGTAAAGCTGCCGTTGCAAGGGTCTACCTTAGGCAACCAGACAAGGACATAAAAGAAGGGAAAATCGTGGTGAACGACCGTGATTACAAAGAGTATTTCCCGGCTACTACCCTACAATACGTTGTTGAACAACCTTTTAAGGTTTTAAACATAGGTATGCAATACAACGTAGTAGTTAATCTACAGGGAGGAGGCGTTAAAGGTCAAGCCGAAGCCCTGCGTTTGGCTATATCCAAGGCTTTGTGTGAACTTAATCCTGAAAATCGTACACTGCTTAAGAAAGAAGGGTTTCTTACCCGCGACCCTAGAGTGGTTGAACGAAAAAAATACGGACGTCCCAAAGCTCGTAAAAGATTTCAATTTAGTAAACGTTAATGGTTTAACAGCAAGTTTAGTATCTAAACCCGTCGGATTCGTGTTATTCAACGACTACCGGCAGGTTGCCTAGAGAAAGAACGTAAACTTGGAGAAAGAAAAACAATGGCAAATATCACATTTGAACAACTACTAGAAGCAGGTGCCCATTTCGGACATCTCAAACGCAAGTGGAATCCCAACATGGCTCCTTACATCTTTATGGAAAAGAACGGGATTCATATTATCGACTTGCACAAAACTATTGTAAAGCTTGAAGAGGCCGGAAATGCAATGAAAAACATTGCACGCAGTGGAAGAAAAATCCTTTTTGTGGCCACTAAAAAGCAAGCTAAAGAAATTGTTGCCGAAAAAATTAAAGAAATCGGCATGCCCTACGTTACTGAACGTTGGTTTGGTGGAATGTTAACCAATTTTCCAACCATACGTAAAGCAGTCAAGAAAATCAGTGTATTCGACCGTATGGAAAAAGACGGGACACTCGACCACATGGCAAAACGCGAACGCTTACAAATTTCGCGTCAACGTGCTAAACTAGAGAAAAACCTCGGTTCCATTGTGGACATGACCCGTTTACCGGCAGCACTTTTTGTGGTAGATATTCAGAAAGAAAAAAATGCTGTGGCCGAAGCACGTCGTTTAGGTATACCTGTTTTTGCAATTGTTGACACCAACTCTAACCCTAATTTGGTTGATTTTGCTATCCCTGCTAACGACGACGCTGCAAAATCTATCTCTCTAATTATTGACTATCTTGTGGATATGATTAAGGAGGGATTGAGTGAGCGTAAACTCGAAACCGACAAAGAGGAAGAGCCGGAAGAAAAAACCTCCAAAGCAAAATTAAGAAAAAGAAAATCACAAATCGTTGACGAGGAAGAACTAATTGAAGATATCAAGTCGGAAATTAGCGAGGAAGATTTCAACGAAGATTCAATCGACCAAGAAGAGGAGGATGACGAAGAATTCGCTTCCGAATCCGACGAAGACGATGAAGAATAAACTCAACTATTAACAATAAAACATTTATATCTATGGCTATTACCGCTGCCGATGTGGCAAAACTTCGTAAGATGACATCTGCCGGAATGATGGACTGCAAACAAGCCCTCGAAGAAGCTAACGGCGATTTCGATAAAGCAGTTCAGATTATTCGTGAAAAAGGCAAACTTGTGGCTGCAAAAAGAGCCGACCGTGAAGCCAACGAAGGTGTTGTTCTTGCCAAAGTATCCTCAAACAAAAAATACGGAGCCATTATTTCGTTAAATTGCGAAACTGACTTTGTGGCTAAAAATGGTGACTTTATTAACGTAGCTAACAAAATTGTTGAAATTGCCTTACAGCAACAACCAAAGACCTTGGAGGAGCTTAAAGGTTTAAAATTCGATACAATATCTGTACAGGAAAAAATTAACGAGCAGATTGCTGTTATTGGTGAGAAAATCGATTTAACTTATTTCGATTTTGTTACCGGAGATTTTGTAGCTGCGTATATTCATGCCGGAAATAAATTGGCCAGTTTAGTAGCTTTCCAAGGTTCAGTTGATGAACAAACCGGAAAAGACGTTGCTATGCAAATTGCAGCTATGTCGCCTGTTAGTGTCGATAAAGACGATGTTCCTGCCGATGTAATTGAAAAAGAATTGGAAATTGCCCGCGAAAAGGCTCGACTTGAAGGCAAACCTGAAAACATGCTCGACAAAATTGCACAAGGACGTCTTCAAAAATTCTTTCAGGAAAGCACTTTGTTAAACCAAGAGTTTATTAAAGAAGGAAAAATATCAGTTCGCGACTATCTGGCTAAAAATGCTGCCGGAGCGAAAGTGATTGCAATTCGTCGTTATTCTTTGGCTGACTAATTATGCAATTATTCAACCATGTATAAAAAAAACGCCAAATTTAATTTTGGCGCTTTTTTAATTCATAAAATTCTGCTATTTTGCAAGAAAATAGCACTATGAAAAACACAGAACTTCAGCAAGCGGCTATTATTGCATTGCGCGATTGTATGGGGCTTCAACCTCAGGAAACGTTACTAATTGTTACCGATGAGCTAAAACGTGAAATAGGATATGTTTTGTACGAAGAGGGTAAAAAAATGTGTAAAGAATCCATCTTCGTAGAAATCAAAAGCAGAGACATTAACGGTCAAGAACCGCCAACTGCGGTTGCCGAACTCATGAAAATGGTAGATGTGGTGGTCTGCCCTACCCAGAAATCGTTAACCCATACCGACGCCCGCAGGAATGCTGCAAAAGAAGGAGTACGAGTTGGCACCATGCCCGGAATTTCTGTCGACACCATGATACGTTGCCTTAATGCTGATTACAGTAAGATTATTGCTCTTACTGATTTTATAATAAAGAAGCTAGAAGGTGTTGAAACTATCCGTGTTACAACCCGAAAAGGAACTGATATTACTATGCCGGTAAAAGGACGGAAGGTTCTTCCTAGTACCGGTGTTTTACGAAATAAAGGAGAGAGCGGGAATTTGCCTTCAGGTGAAGTTTATTTAGCGCCTTGGGAAGATGGGTCTAACGGAGTTCTGGTAATCGACGGCTCTATTGCTGGTATAGGATTGGTATCCACCCCAATTACCATTGAGGTAATAAACGGATATGCAGAAAAGATTACCGGTGGTGAAGAGGCAAAAAAACTCATAGAAATGTTTGATAAAACCGGTCGGGATGCGCGTGCTGTGGCAGAATTTGGTATCGGGACCAACTATAAGGCAATTTTATGCGGAGAAATTCTCGAGGATGAAAAGGTATATGGTACCATACATATAGCCTTTGGAAACAATATCACTATGGGAGGAAGAATTTCCGTTCCATTGCATGTGGATGGTCTTATAAAAGAACCCGATGTTTATTTCGATAACCAATTGATTATGACCAATGGGAAAATCATAGGATTTGATGTTTAAGTTTATTGGAAGAATTTTCCATATGTTAGAGAACCGGTTGGATTAATTAATTTTTTTACAAATTTTTATTGCAACCCTATGAAGCCAATAAAAAGTGTTTTTCCTATTTTATCAGGAATCGTTTTATTTATTTCGACCGGATGCAGCTTGCAGCCTTCAAACAAACAATTTGTTAGTATTGAAGGGAAAGAGTTCAAGCTAGGCGACACTACTTTTTTCCCGCTGATTTTAAATTACTCCACCACTATGATTAGAGATTCATTTGGTGAATTGGTCCTTAGCCCTTTTAAATCCTACGAAATTTCCAACCAATTTGAACACTTCACCAAAAAAGAGATTCATCATCAAATTTTGGGGCACATGAAAATTATTTGCCAGATGGGATTTAATACCGTTCGCCTTTGCCTGGATAATGATTTTTTTCAAAATGTAGAAAAAGACGAATTCCTTATACGCATTTTTAAATCCAACGACGATATTTTTAGAGTTGACGCTCTTGAAATAACACAGCCATTTTTAAAAACACTTCGGGACTTTATAGATATAGTTAAAAGCCAGGATTTGAAACTTATCGTAATGATTTCCCCTCCGTTTAGTACTAAAGCTAAAAAGTTCACCAAAAAATTAATACACCATTTTTCGCAAGAACCGGCGATCATCGCTTACGATTTTTTTAACGAACCGCTTTATTTTCACAAAAAGTACTTGGGAAATAATCATCAAAACAAGCAATTCCCTATAAAAATAACCCGGGAGTGGAAAAGAATGATGCGGCAATACGCTCCAAAACAACTTTTCACCATTGCTTTTGCTGAACCCATAGATGTTTTACACTGGGATCCTACACTTGTAGAAGTAGATTTTGTTCAAGTGCACACATACCATCCCTTGCGAGTTCCAAGCGAGTTGTTTTGGTTCACCCATTATGTTAATAAACCAATTGTAATTGGTGAAACTTCACTCCCGGCCGATAACGATTCCATATATTATGAGGAACAGCGCCAATTTATGCTTGAAAGCTTTCAAATAGCTCGCTCGTGGGGCATATGCGGCTATGGATGGTGGACATTCCAAGAGGTTAACCATGGCATTTTTGAACATGATTATACGGGAATCATTAACCGCGTGGGAACTACCACAACTTTGGATGGAAAACATACTATCATAGGGACACTAAAACCCGCTGCTGCGGAAGTTAGAAACCTTATGTCGTTGCCCAAATTGCCGCCATTCCCTAGGCCAGTAAACTATTTTAACATGCTGGGGTATGAGAATTATATAACCTGTGGAAAAATTGTAGATGAAAACGGAAATCCGATTGAAGGCGCTGTTATCAGGGGATGGAATGAGTACTGGGTGGTTGGTATGAATACTTATTCCGATGAACAAGGAAATTTTGCCTTGTATAGTAACGACAAACCCGTTTATTTCAAAATTTCTGCTCCCGGCAAAGACGTCGTTGCACGTTCAGTCAACTTGACATATAGCCCTGTGAGAAAAAATATTGAACCAGAAGAAAAGTTTCCAAACCGAACCCTCGAATATCATTCAATAAGCTTTCAACCGTTTCTAAAGTATCGGATTGCTGATAAATACGAGAAAATAGATTCCGACAATTATATCTTCAATTTCGATAGTGCAAAGTTTAACAACTACCGCATGAAAGCTGACTTAGGAACAATTGTTCTGGAGCCGATAAAATGAATATTCAATAAAATTTATTGCCCATCTAGGTTACTAACTTTTGTTGGATACATTGATCTGGTAAAAGTAGACGTACACTAATTGGTTAAAAAGTCCTTAATTAAAGATTCAATCATTAAAGGAACGCCCTTACTAGCAGGCTCTTTAATGAACGTAACTTTTCGGCGACAAGCGTTCACCGTGTTTGGATCAATCAAAAAAATCGGCACATGCGAAGGAACATAATCGATGAGCCCGGCTGCAGGATAAACATTCAACGATGTGCCAATAACCGCAAAAATGTCGGCTTTTGAGGCTATTTGTGCAGCTTCGGAAATTGTCGGGACTGCTTCTCCAAACCAAACGATATGCGGGCGTAGTTGATATCCTTTTTCGCAACAGTCGCCCGGTAGAATATCTTTATATCCAATGTCGTATACCAATAGCTCATCGCCAGTGGAACGAGCTTTGGTTAGCTCACCGTGAAGGTGCAGAATCTTGGTGCTTCCGGCACGTTCGTGCAAATTATCCACGTTTTGAGTAATAATATGCACGTCGAAATATTTCTCAGCTTCAGCCAGGGCCAAATGCCCTTGATTGGGTTTTACGTTGGCAAGCTGTTGTCGACGTTCGTTATAGAATCGTAAAACCAGCTCATAGTTTTTACGCCATCCTTCAAGACTGGCAACTTCCATCACATCATATTCTTCCCACAATCCTCCCATATCACGAAATGTGCGAATTCCACTCTCGGCCGAAATTCCAGCGCCCGTTAAAACTACCAGTTTTTTCATAACTTCTCTGTTGAGACAGTGTACTCCAAAAATAAACAATAATTCACAAATCTCCCATTTACATGGCCGTTGAAATAAACAATTAAGTTTGAAAATTTATAGGGAATTCTTACTTTTACAGGAAAAATAGCTATGAAACAACCACCCTTAACCACACGCAAAGACTTAAAGATAGGAACCCGATTGATGATTGGGTTCTCTTTAGTAATGTTGCTGATTGTAGTCTTAGCTTTCATTGCCTATTATCTTCTTAAGGAATATCAATTTCTTAACCAGCAGCAAAAGTTGGCTGCTTCCATTAAATACAATATTGCTCAAACACGAATTACTGCTCTGAATTATCAATGGACAAACGACCTTAAATTGATAAAAGAAGGGGATTCAATTTATCAACTCAATGTATCGACACTCAAGGAGCTAAAATCCTTAGCCCCTGAGCATTTAAAGGCCGATTATGATGATATAATCAACAAGATAACGCTTTACCACGATGGTTTTACGAAATATTCCAATCTGCAACAACAGCGGATTGAAATCTATAATTCTGTTCGCGACAATACCTTCAAAATCATGGCCGATTTGAATTCAAAACCTTCATGGGGCAAAGAGGAGCGTGGTTTGAATGAGTTAATTATTCTTCAACAGGCCTATGTATCAAGCCGCAGCAGAAATGTTTACGATCGTTGGGAGAAACTTTTCCTGACCCTATTTCCTAGTCCAGTTTCTAATTTTGTGTTGAAAGAGTACTTTGATGGGATGAGCCACTATGCCGCAATAGCCCTGGAGCAGGAACAGATTGTTAAACCATTGGGAGATATGATGTTATCGGCAGCTAAAACGCTTGATAAAAACATTGCGTTGATAGATTCGGCTATTGAGGATTCGTTCCGAAAGGGAATTATGGTTATGGTAGTTGTATCTCTCTTAGCAATTGCCTTAGGGTTAATGGTCAGCTTTTTGTTTTCCAAAAATGTGGAACATGGAGTTTCTCAATCATTGAAAATAGTGGAAGCATTGAGGTCTGGAAATCTTTATATAGGTTTAGATAAGAATATTGAAAGAAGCGACGAAATTGGTGATTTAATTCGAGGCATTGATAATTTGAATGCCACGCTAAGGGAAATTATTACTTCAATCCATCTGAGTTCTGAAAAGGTAGTTCAGGCCGGGACTCAATTTACAGCCATGTCTCAAAACTTATCCCAGGCATCGGCTAAGCAGGCTGAGGCTGCATCGAGGGTTTCGGAGTCGTTCGACATGTTGCGAAATCATTTTGGCGTTGAGTCGGAAAAACTCAAGTCGGTTGTTGCCGCATTCAAGGAACATACGAAAAATCTGAATGAAAATCAACACCTAGCTATTAGGTCATTTGAATCGATGAATAAAATTACCGACGAATCGTCGATTATTTCAGAAATTGCCCGTCAAACAAATATTTTGGCACTAAATGCTGCCATTGAGGCAGCTAGGGCAGGTGAATACGGTAAAGGTTTTGCTGTTGTTGCCGGAGAGGTTCGTAAATTAGCAGAAAGAAGCAGAATTGCTTCGGAGAAAATTGTTGCCCTAACCGGCGATGGGTTATCCATGGCTCAAACATTAAGCCAATCTATGCAAAGCCAGGTTGATGAAATGAAAAAATCGCTGTCTATTATAGAAGAACTTCAGATTTCGAATCAAAAATCGGTGGAAAGCGTTGCTGTAACAGAACAAGCTGTGCGCCAACTAAACCAAATTTCACAAGAAAATAGTTCAACAGCCGAAGAGCTTGCAGCCGGGGCAGAGGAGATGAAAGATGTTTCGATAACACTTAAAGAAACGGTATCGTTTTTCAAAATCTAATGTCGACAGGAGTTCTTTTACTGGGCTCTAACATAAACCCACGGTTTGAATTTTTGGCTTCTGCCAGAAACCTATTGGGTACTGAATGTGGTAGAATTATTCAATGTTCTTCCATCTACGAGTCCGAAGCCTGGGGATTTGAAGCCGACAGCTTTCTTAATCAGGTTATTGTCTTGGATACCATACTTTCGCCATTAGATCTTCTGCTTAAAATTCAAAATATCGAGAAATCTTTGGGGCGTATAAGGGGAAATACTGATGAATCTACTTACAATTCAAGAACAATTGATATTGATATTCTTTTTTACGATGAGTTGTGTTTGAATCATCCTCAATTACAAATTCCTCACCCACGAATTGCCACAAGGCGATTTGTTCTTGTGCCGCTTTGTGAAATTTTACCCGAGTTTAGGCATCCAGTCTTAAACAAAAGCATTTCCCAAATGTTAGCAACGTGTGATGATCCGTTGAAAGTGACGTTTATCAGTAAACAATAGGTTTTGGCTGAAAATTTGTATAACTTTGAAAAAAAAAGATGTAACTATGTCCAAAATATTTACTTTTTCGTTGTTGCTTTATTTTGTTTCGATAGCTTGGGGACAGCCAACTCCTCCGCCCGATTTTACTATGACGTCCATTGACGGGATTACCTATAATCTTTATACGGAGCTTAATGCCCGAAAACCTGTTATCTTGGTCTTTTTCAGCACATCCTGCGGGTCGTGTCAGGAAGCAATTCCTACGTTGGAAGGAATTTGGAAACGCGATGCACAGCAGGGACAGTTAGGTTGGGTTTGGGCTTTTGAAACAGGCAATGCCTCTGTGCAAACCATCCAGCAATATATGCAATCTAACGGTGCTAGTTATGTTGTCTTTCGTGCATTGCAAAATCCTTCGATACTTTACCCTGAAACAGGATACAATATTACCTACATTCCTGAATTTGTTATGGTATGTAATGTCAATGAATACAAAAAGGTTCCCTACGAAGTTCTTGCCGAGGCGTTTAAATCGTGTTCTCAGGCCTTAAGTGTTGTAGATATCCGAAAAGAGCTCTCCATAAAGGTTCTTCCTACCGCTGTTGTTGTTGAATTTCCTGAGCAAAAAATTGGTCAGGATGTTTCTTTAATCGATGTATTGGGACGTGTTGTGGCTACCACAAGGAGCCGAGTTTTTTCCGATAGTGTATCGTTACCTAAACCCAAGTTGCCAGGGGTTTACATTGTTAGCATACGATATCAAAACGGAGAAACAGTAAGCCGTAAGGTTATGATATTGGAATAAACTATTTCTCCAAATGGCGATATTTTTTTTCCCAACTCCAGGCATTTTTTAGTGTGATTTCCAGTGGGGTGGAAGCCTTCCATTGAAGAGTTTTTTCGGCAAGAGAAGTGTCTGCCCAGATTTGAGTTATGTCTCCGGGCCGTCTGGGCGCATAGTTGTAGGGAATTTTTACCCCTGTGGATTTAATAAACGTATCTACTAACTGCTGAACGCTCACGCCTCTGCCGGTGCCAATGTTGTAGGCTTCGAAACATGAAGCGATATTTTTTTGCGAAAGGTAGTTTAATGCTGCCCAATGGGCTTCGGCAAGGTCGTTAACATCTATAAAATCGCGAATACAGGTTCCATCCGGGGTTGGGTAGTCGTTTCCAAATATTTTTAGCTCTGGGCGAATTCCTGCAGCTGTTTGGGTAATATATGGAACAAGATTATTCGGAACTCCTCTTGGCAATTCGCCAATAATCCCAGATGGATGGGCTCCAATAGGATTGAAATACCGTAAGGCAATAATTTTCAATTCTGCACCACTACGAATTAAGTCTTGAAGTATTTCCTCGCTTATCTTTTTTGTGTTTCCGTAGGGCGATTCGGGCTTAATAATCGGGGTTTGCTCCGTAACGGGTAAAACTTCAGGCTGTCCATAAACTGTGCACGAGGAAGAAAAAACAAAGTTTTTTACCCCATTGGCCAAGCCTATCTCTAAAAGGTTTACCAGACTTAAAATATTATTTTCGTAATACATCAGAGGTTTTTGTACCGATTCTCCTACACCTTTAAAAGCTGCGAAGTGAATTACAGAATCTATATCGCGGTTTTCTTCCCAGAATTGTTGTAAACGGGTTTTATCTCGAAGATCAACCTGCGAAAAAGGAATTTTTTTGCCGGTTATTTGTTCTAATCGGGTTAGAACTTCAGCTTCGCTGTTCGAAAAGTTATCGATGATAATAATTTGGAGTTCTTTCTCCAGCAAACGGGCAGCAGTGTGCGATCCAATATATCCGGTACCGCCGGTGACTAGAATTTTTTTCATTACAGTTTTTTTTCAAAAATAATAAATCCGCTATTGACTGAAGCGGATTTTGACACAAAGTTTTTAATTTTACGACCAGCAACCTTAAAATGAACTGTTATGCGACAAATTATTTACTTTTTGTTTTTCTGCTTTTTTTTGTCCCTAAGCGGACAAGAAGTTTCATGCCCCGAAAAAATCATTGAAATTAGCAGGAACGATAACCGTACCATGCAATGGCTCGATGAGTTAACCAATCGTATTGGCGGCCGGCCTATAGGTTCACCCAACTATGAGGCGGCGGTTCAGTGGGCGGTCATCCGTTTTCGCGAATGGGGAATGGAAGTTTATCTCGATAGTGTTACAACTTTACCCGTTGGATTTAACCGTGGCCCGGCTTATGGTCGTCTATTATCCGAAAATGGGATGGTTCTTCACTTTGTTACTCCAAGCTATACTGCAGGTACTAAGGGGGTACAACGTGGCCATGTGTTGATTGAGCCCAAAACCCAACGGGAATTCGAACGTATGAAGGGAGTTTTAAACGGAGCCTGGGTTCTGATTTCCGGAAAGAGTAATGGTTGGCCAATTGATATATCGCCTGATGCCGATGCCAAGCGAATGGAGATTCGTTTAAAGAATGCCGAAATTGAAAAACAAAACGATGAAATTCGTCGTCAAAATTGGATTAATCGGAATGGAGAGCAAAAGCCATTAATCCCCTTGATTGAAGAACCGGCGTTATTTTATAAAGAAATGGTTGAGGCTGGAGTTCTCGGAATCATTCAATCGGCAGAAATTCCACTTACAGCCATGTATGACAGGAAGAATCTTATGAATCTGAGGTGGGATAATTTGCCTAGAGTCCCCGATATAAAGCTTGACGAACATCAATTTGCTGTGTTAGAACAAATGGCCAAAGAGCGCCGCTATTTTCAGTTAGAGTTTGATATTCGTAATTATTTTCGACCTGGACCGGTGACGGTTTACAGTGTAATCGGCGTTATCCCTGGGGTCGAATTCCCTGAAGAATTGGTCTTGATGGGCGGACATTTAGATTCTTACGACATATCAACAGGCGCTTCCGACAATGCTTCAGGAGTTGTCCCTGCTATGGAGGCTGCCCGCTTAATTATGGCTTCGGGGGCAAAGCCTCGTCGCACTATTTTGGTTACTTTATGGGCCGGAGAGGAGTTTGGTTTATTAGGCTCTTCTGCATGGGTGAATAAAAACAAGGCAGCAATGCCTAAAATTTCTGCAATGTTTAACCGCGATGGTGGCCCAAATGTAGCAACTTCCATATCGGTAACGGAGGCTATGTTTCCTTATTTCGAGGAAATTTGCAAACCACTAACATCGTTGCATTCCGATTTTCCATTTAAGGTGCTGAAAGCGACCCCTTCACCCAAACCCAAAAATCCTGGTGGAACAGATACTGCTCCGTTTATTGTAGAAGGCATTCCTACCTTTGCTTTTGGAACCGACGACCCTTACGGAACTAATTTTAGTTATCGCGAGATATGGCATACAGAAAGGGACACCTACGAAAAATGCCGCAAAGAATATATGGAACACACTGCCGTGGTAACAGCCGTTACTGTTTTGGGTATTTCTAATTTAAACACCCTTTTACCTCGACAAGGAATGTGGCAAGAAGAAATCTCTCCGGAAACACAAAAAAAGAAAAAATAGTTTACTATAGTTGCTTAAGGGTTATTTTCAGGAGAATGGGAAGAAAGTACCCCCTTTTCTTCCCAAGACCCTTTTGGTTGAAACATAAACATGCAAAATTCGATGGCATTAGCTATTTCATGGGGTTATCGAATAGCGAACGTGTTATTGGGGTAGTCTCATTAACCTTTTCGTAAGTTTTTGCAGCAAAACATGCCTGCTTTAAAATGTTTGTTTTATTCATCTTACCCCTAAGTTACGATTTCTTCGGTTTAATTTTGCGTGGCTTGATCATGTTCTCTGGTTTTAACGCCTCGTCTAACTCGCTTTTGGTCATCAAACCGTTTTCAAGAACTAGTTCATACACTGAGCGATTTTCTTCCAGTGCCTGTTTTGCCAATTTTGTTGCGGCTTTGTAGCCAATGTAGGGGTTAAGCGCAGTAACCAACCCAATGCTGTTATGTACCATTGCCCGACAACGTTCGACATTGGCTGTGATGCCATCTATGCAACGATGACGTAGTGTATCCATTCCGTTTTTAAGCATTTCGATATTTTCAAGCAGGCTTTGAACTATGATTGGCTCCATTACGTTTAGTTCAAGCTGCCCGGCTTCTGAAGCCAGGGTAACGGTGAGGTCGTTACCTATTACTTTGAAAGCAATTTGGTTAACAACTTCTGGAATCACCGGATTCACTTTCCCTGGCATGATTGAGGAACCGGGTTGCATTGGTGGCAGGTTAATTTCGGCTAAGCCTGCCCGTGGACCACTTGAAAGAAGCCGCAAATCGTTGCAGATTTTTGAAAGTTTAACCGCCAGTCGTTTTATAGCCGAAGAGTACATTACAAATGCTCCAGTATCTTGCGTGGCTTCAATTAGATTTGGTGCCAGTTTTAAATTAAAGCCTGTGATTTTCCTGAGATGTTCAACAACCAGAGGGGCGTAATCAGGATCGGCATTTATTCCCGTTCCAATGGCGGTTGCCCCCATGTTAATTTCGGTAAAAAGCTTTACGTTGGTTTCCAATCTGTCGATCTCTTCTTCAAGGGTAACGGCGTAGGCTTCGAATGCTTGACCAAGAGTCATGGGTACGGCATCTTGCAATTGTGTCCGTCCCATTTTAATGACGTCTTTAAATTCTAAGGCTTTTCGTCGAAACGAATCTATCAAGTCGCGCAACACTTCAACAAAACGTATATTCCCGTAAAGTAGGGCGATTTTGATAGAGGTGGGATAAACATCGTTGGTGCTTTGGCTGAGATTTACATGGTCGTTTGGACTGCAATACTGGTACTCACCTTTTTGATATCCTAAAATCTCCAGAGCTCGGTTTGCTATTACCTCATTGGCGTTCATGTTGGTAGAAGTGCCTGCTCCGCCCTGAATCATATCTACCACAAAATGACGGTGGAATTTCCCTTTAATAATTTCGTCGCAGGCATAGCAAATGGCATCGGCAATAGTTGGATCCAATAATCCAAGTTCGGAATTGGCACGAGCTGCGGCCATTTTTACCATTGCCAGCGATTGAATTAAGGTTGGGTGAAATTGTAGGGTAACGCCGCTTATGTTGAAATTTTCAAGAGCCCGAAGTGTTTGTACTCCATAGTAAGCATAGTCGGGAACCTCCCGTTCTCCCAGAAGATCGCTTTCTACTCTGGTTCGGCCTGAGATGTATTGAGCACCTGCGTTTATCAGCTGGGCGTTGGCATTGTGCATTCTGCGCTGAACAACTGTCGACAAATTTTTAAGAACTTCTATGGCTGCTGTGGGCTCGGTGCTAAAAAGAGAGATAATATCTTCTTTGCTAATTTCTAAAACAATAACTTCCGATAAAGCTCGTGCATTGGTAGAGTGGGGAGAATTATCAAAAATGGCGCCCTCACCCAGAAAATCGTAACGATCGAAATAGGCAATTCGCTTTTCTTCTCCGTGGGGTAAGTAGATATAGAGTTCTATCTCTCCTTGACATATAAAAAAAATTTTTTCTCGCTTGGTGTTCTGCTTGAACAGATGGCTGTCTTTTTTATAGTGCGTTAGATTTGCTTTTGCTGCGATTTTGGCTATGTGCTCTTTAGATAAATTGTTGAAAAGTTGGATTTGACTCAGGAAATCAACGATTTGATTGGTGTCCATATCAGTGTTTTTTTTTGCATTTTTGCTAAAGCTACAAACATTTTGCCGAAGACAAAAAGCGTAAGGTGAAGTTTTTCACCTTACGCTTGCTTCGAAATTCCATTAAGGTCTTATTGAATGAAGATTTTTGTCACTATCCGTTCTTTAGCGGTTTGGATTTCAATGAGATAAACCCCTTTGCTAATGATACCCAATTCTTGCAGATTGAAGACCTGTAATGAGTTAGAGATAGATGTTTCACCCACTTTCTTGCCTTCAATGGAATAGGTGGCTATTTTAGCAGGTGTGTTTTCCATTAAACAGATTGTAATATTTTCACTAGCTGGGTTTGGATATATTTGCACTAAATTTTCGGGGGAACTGCTTATAGCGGTGTAGTTGTAAATTACATTAACCGGAATGGTAATAACGCTATCCACTACATTAATCAAAACATTAGCGTTGTTTTCTATTGTCTCCTTACTTCCAAAATTAAAGTTCAGGGTTATGGTAGCACTTTGATTAGCCGTAAGCGATCCATTCGGATTCGTTAAGGTTAACCAGGTGTGATTTTCTGCATCTTCAACGGTAGAAGTATAGTTAAGTGTTCCGCTACCTATATTGGTGATTGATATTGTGGCCGTTGATTGGACGACTTGTGTGTTGTGTTGAATTGAGCGCGGAGTGACAAGTGGAATTGGATTTTGAATGGTGTTTACGCCGGGGATTGAAATAAAATCAATCCATGCGGCATCAAGCCCCGAACTTACTGAAGCGTCTTTTGAGTATTCCCACTTGAGAGTGTGTTGTCCGGCGGTAACCGGAAAGCTTTTTTCTGTCCAGTTAACTTCACCACTAAGTGCGACTTTTTCAACATTATCAATGTAAAATTTGAATTTATCATAATCAGATTCGCTAGATACTTTTACGAAAAAGCTAACGTTTCCGTCCACCTGTGTGGTAAAGGTGTAGCTTGTAATCGATGTTTGGCTATGAGTTATTGCTCCTGATTTCAGAGAGTAGTTACCATCGTAAGCGGTTCCGGAAACCACTGTCCATGGTAAATTCCCTGAAAATGTAAACCCTTGGGGAACCTGACCGTCTTCAAAGGAGAACCCGGCGAATTGGGTCATGAGAACAGTGATAGGTTGCATCGATTGGGATACGTTCAAATTCATTTTTTGAGTTATATATCCTGTTTTTACAAACACAAACTCATAGTTGCCTTCCATCACTCCGGCAAAAGTAAAGTTTCCTTGGCTGTTAGTGGTTACCGGCGATAGTGGCGAGTCGGTCATAGAAACGGTTACCCCAGCTAATGGCTGGCCGTTAGATGCATTCAACACAGTTCCCGTAACATTTACTACTGTTGCCGGTTGCAGAACAACGTCAAGGTTTGTTACCGTGTTGTTCGTTACTGTTACGCCCGGGATGTTTTGGGGGATATAGCCATACGATTCAAACATCAGGGTATAAGTTCCAGGGAGCAACATTCGATAGTAATTGCCAAACTGCGGATTGGTTTTTACATGGGAGTTGTCTTTGTCGTAACCAACAATTTTAACAGTTGCCGGAAGAGATTGTCCGTTAGGATTTGTAACAAATCCACGTATACCATATAATGCTAATTCAATGTGAGTTAGTAATGCTTCTCGGTTGTAGTTCCAATGTGCAGGTAGAAGATCGGTTGATAAAAGTTTTGTGTTGGAAAGCTCGATGGTTATCTCTTTGCAATGATGGAAGTAGTTCATATAGTCCTGACGCCCACCCATAACAACATACCAGTCGCCTCCTTGAGTTACTCCGTTGTTTTGCCCTGTCATGTATCCAGCCGGGCTATTAGCTTGTGCAATGTTGGCATATTGACGGCTAATGGTGTAAAACCAGTTAGCATCGGCATGAGGATTTTGGGCAGTTGTCCATGTATCCCATGGGTAGTTAACCAACTCTATTCCTCCATGAAAGTTTGCTCCTAGAATAAAATGATGTGCGCTGGCGTAATTCATTATAAGCTGTGTTTCATGCGCATAGGGAGCGTTTGGGCCACGTGGGTCGGGGAAGTCGCGGTTCAAATCCACTCCATTGTAATTGGCTCTTCGAGCTGAAGCCACGGTTGTATTTCCTCCGTAATAAGTGCCATCGGGATTGGTATTGGGAGAAATAAAGATTTCCAAATTATTAACAATGTTGGTTACTCTTGGATTTGTGCCGTAGTTGGTGAGTAAATAATCAATTAGCCGGAGCATGAGTACAAAGCCGGTGGTTTCATCGCCGTGCATAGTGCTGCTGTACCAAAGTTGAGGCTCAGCTTCGCTTTGCTGGGCATTGTCGGAAATTTTTAGTGTAAGGAGTAACCTTCCTTGTACACTGGTTCCGATTGTGTCGAGTTTGCACAAATTGGGATAGTTGGTTGCGTAGTTCTGCATCATTTGAACATAAACCGGATAGGTAGGATAACGATCCCAGTTAGCCATTTGTTCTACAGTGGTGGCCATGTTCAATACCTTTGTCGGATCGCTGGATGGGTGGGGCAATAGCTCGTAGTTTATGCCTCGTTTTTTAAGTCCTTCGAGTTCGTTATCGTTAGCGTAGGCCAACACAGTTAATTTGTCAACGTTGTCGATAGAAACCAATCGGGTTAGGGTTTCCAACTCAGAACGATCGTTGATTTTGATTTTCAAATAGTATTCGTTCATCTGCCCTTGTGAGAGCAGTGTATGAACGAATATGGCAATGGTTAATAAAAGTTTTTTCATTGTGTAATCCATTAAAATTTAATATTAGGAATATAAATCGTGTGCAAACGTACAAAAATCTATGGCTCGTTATCCTTCAAAAAGAAAAAAAACAAAAAATAAACCAAAAATGTGATTACGCTTTTTTTGCCAGAGGATAAATAAAAAAGGCATAATAGGAAACGGTACAAAAAAGCCCGAAGTGATGACCTTCGGGTGGAATGGATTAATTTGTGGAGATTAGGGGAGTCGAACCCCTGGCCTCTAGCATGCCATGCTAGCGCTCTAGCCAACTGAGCTAAATCCCCATATGGCTGTGCAAAAGTACAAAATTATTTTAATGTGGCAAATTCAATCTCCTTTTTTTTCATCGTTTCTAAAAGTTTCGGTAGGGCATATTTCATTTTCGGAAAAGCTTTTAAGGAGTCGTGAAAAACTACTATTTCTCCGGGTTTTGTTGCTTTTACCATTGAAAAACATTTTTCGGGTGTAACCGAATATTTGAAATCCCACGAAAGCCTGCTCCAGAAAACTATACGATAATTTTTTTTCAGAGCGTTATATTGCCATGGTGTAATTCTGCCGTACGGTGGACGAAATAGGTTGCCCGGGATGTATTCGGAGGCTAATTTTACGTCATCAACATATTCTTTGGTTGAGGTTTTAAATCCGTTGAGATGGCTATAAGTATGATTCCCAACCGAATGTCCGGCTGCAATGATTTGTTCAAATAAGGAGGGATAACGGTCAACATTTTTACCAATACAAAAAAAGGTGGCCTTTGCTTCGTATTTATCGAGTATTTCCAGTAATGGCGGGGTTGTGTCTAGATGAACACCGTCGTCAAAGGTTAAATAGATTTTTGGGACATTTGAGTAGTAATGCCAGAGTGTTTTGGGAAACGTGTAGGAGAGAATTTTACGAATTAACATGCGCACAATATTTTCTGCAAAAATGATTTTTTTTTTGAAATTTTTATTTGCACGAAAAAAAATCTTACTATCTTTGCACTCGCATTAGGGATTGACCCATGGTGTAACGGTAGCACTACAGATTTTGGTTCTGTCTGTCTAGGTTCGAATCCTGGTGGGTCAACAAGGTGGCAGCCTCTGAAAATAAATTTCGGAGGCTGTTTTTATTTTTCGGTTATTACAAATGCCTGTTTTACACTTCATTTTAAAAGTATTTTTGTAAATTATAAAAAATTGTGCGGCTTCGAATTTTTGTTTTTCTTTTTTGTATGATTTTTCCGTATTTTACAGCGCGTTTTCAATATGTCATTAAAATCAACAACCATGATTCGGATGTTTTTATTCTTCACATTAATGTTGTCGGTTAAAGCTGCTATTTCCGACACAATTACTGTTAACCAATGGTGGGTTTCATCTCCGGTAATCGTCTCCAGGCCATTTTTTCATACCACCAAAAATGTTGATAACGAAATGTTTAAGGACGAAAACCTTGTGTCATACTCGCATCACGAGATATCTTCACTAACACCTGGAGATTTGGAGGTTCCCCTAAATTGGCAACCCCTTGAATCTACGGAAAAGGTTTACTTTAAATCCAATGTTCCAATCGATAATCCCAGGATATCTTACGCAGTTTTTTATTTGGAGTTGTCGCGTTGGATGAAAATAAAAGTAGAAGTTGCTTCCCCACAGATGATTCGGGTATGGTGCAACGAAGAAGAAACAGGCATAAAACGGGTTGTTGATATGGATCCATCAAAGCCTGGAAAGATATCAAAAGAGTTGAAGTTAGAACCGGGAAAACACCGGTTTGTTGTAAAACATCTTACTCTCCCTGGAGATTCAACAGAGCCAAATTTGACTGCAAAATTGATTTCCAGCGATTTATTGCTTTCTGAAAACGGTAAAATATCACTAACTCCCGACCGTACAAAGAGGCTGAGCGATATTCTTGATGGTACCAAAGCCAGGCGTGTTAGCGTTTCATACGATGGAAGCTATTATGCTATTACCTATAGCAACACTCCTGCCGGAGGAAAAAATTCCACCACCTGGACAGAAATCTATCGTAGTGTTGACAAAACACTGGTTTATCGGATCGATCACCGAACAGCATCCAACATGCAATGGTTGCCCCAATCGAACCGTTTATCTTACGTAGTTAAATCCGGTGACAAAAATTTTGTAGAAGTTTTTAACCTTATCAATTTTACCACAGAAGGGATTTTTTCCGAGGGAAAAGGATTTAGCGGCTATAAATGGTTACCTAATGAAGGAGGAATTGTATATTCCGTAACTGAAGAGTTTGGCGGCAAGTATGAAACCACTCGCAGAATTGACGGTATGGCCGACCGGCAACCGGGATTTAAGGATCGGGGGTTTTTGCATTACTACGATTTGAAAACAAAAACTCGTAGCCAATTAACCTACGGGAACCAAACTACTCAGCTGATGGATATTAGTCCCGACAGTAGATGGATTGCGGTCTCCGTTTCAGTTCCCGACTATCAGGAGCGACCATTTTCAAAACAAACCCTATATCTCTTAAATATCCAAACCCAGCAGATCGATACACTTTGGGTTGGAAAACGATGGGGAGCGTCGGTATCTTTCTCCCCCGATGGAAAAAAACTTTTATGTTCTGGTGGCCCCTCTTCTTTTGGGAAAATAGGAGAAAATATTGGCAAAATGCGATATGCCAACAATTACGACAAGCAGTTATATATTTTTGATATCGCTTCGCGAAAAGTTGATGCCATTACCTATGCTTTTAATCCTTCTGTTGAAGATGCAATCTGGTCGTCTGTTGATAACAATATTTATCTAATGGCCGTGAATCGCGATAGCAGAACATTATTCCGATATTTGGTTGACAAAAAGAGTTTTGAGCCGCTGACAAACTTAGAAGATTACATTTCTGGCTTTTCTATGGCCGGTAAAGCATTGGTGTGCTCCTATCAGGTATCAAAAATTAATAGGTATGGCATATATTATTTAAGGGATTTTGTTTCCGGCAAAATTGAGGAAATCGAGGGTCTTGAAAAGAAAAATTACCAACATGTTGTTTTTGGGGAAACCAAGGATTGGAACTTTAAAACCAAGTCAGGAAAAGAAATTTCCGGAAGGGTTTATTATCCGGTTAATTTCGATCCTGCAAAAAAATATCCCGTAATAGTTTATTACTACGGCGGCACAACCCCCGTAGGGAGAATTTTTGGGGGACGCTATCCTTTTAATCTATGGGCAGGAGCTGGTTATTTGGTTTATGTTCTTCAGCCCAGTGGAGCCATTGGTTTTGGACAGGAATTTTCTGCTGCCCATGTTAATAATTGGGGACGAACTGTGGCCGATGAAATTATTGAGGGCACACAAAAATTTCTAGCAGCCCATCCATATGCCAATCCAAAAAAAGTTGGATGTATTGGGGCTTCTTACGGGGGGTTTATGACAATGTATCTGCTTACTCGCACCAATATTTTTGCAGCTGCCGTATCGCACGCGGGAATTAGTTCCATTTCCAGCTACTGGGGTGAAGGGTATTGGGGTTATGGCTACAGTGCTGAAGCATCAGCCGACAGCTATCCGTGGAATGCTCCGGATCTTTATGTAAATCAGAGTCCTCTTTTTCGGGCCGATAAAGTGAAAACCCCGCTACTTTTGCTAACCGGTGACAAAGACACTAACGTGCCTCCCGGAGAAAGCATTCAAATGTATACAGCCCTTAAAATTTTGGGTCGACCTGTGGAATTAATTACCGTTAAGGACGAAGATCACCATATCAATGGATACCAGAACAGAATTTCCTGGCACAATACCATAATGGCATGGTGGGCAAAACAATTAAAAGATGAGCCAGAATGGTGGAGTGAACTTTATCCAGCAAAAAACTTTTAAGTTATAAATGTGTTATTAATATCGTTTTGGCTTCCCATTAACTTGTGTAATTCTTTATGTCTGCCTTGAAAATAATAAAAAGTCCGATTGAACTTGAACTAAAAGAGTTTAATCGTAGATTTCACCAGTCTGTGCTTTCCGACGTAGGGTTTTTAAATACTGTTTTGACTTATCTAATCCACAGAAAAGGGAAACAATTACGTCCAATTCTCGTGCTTTTGTCGTCAGGGGCCTGTGGTCAAATAAATGATAAAACCTATACGGCAGCCACTTTTATAGAACTTATGCACACAGCCACTTTGGTGCACGACGATGTGGTTGACGATAGTCACTTACGGCGAAATTTTTTAACCATAAATAGCCTATGGAAAAACAAAATAGCGGTTTTGGTAGGGGATTATCTTTTAGCCCGTGGGTTGCTTTTGGCTGTTAGGAACAAAGAGTTTGATATGCTGGAGACCATTTCCGAAGCGGTTGATTTAATGAGCAAAGGAGAAATTCTCCAGATTAAGAAAAGCCGAAAACTTAACATCAAAGAGGAAGAGTATTTTGATATTATTCAAAAAAAAACAGCCTCACTTATTGCAGCATGTACAAAGATTGGCGCAATGGCCGCCGGTGCTGGTCCGGAGATGGTTGAAAATATGTATCAGTTTGGGTTAAATCTTGGAATAGCTTTCCAGATAAAAGACGATCTGTTCGACTATATTCCGGAGAACAATGCGGGAAAACCATCAGGAAATGATCTGAAGGAAAAAAAGCTGACCCTTCCTATAATCTTCACCCGTCAGCATAGTAGCTATCGTGAGCGCCGGCGCCTGTTAAAAATCATTAAATCGAATACCACCTCAAAATACAAAATCGACAACATTGTTAAAATTGTTGAAGATAAAGGAGGATTTGCCTATGCACATGAGAAAATGCTTGAATACCAGCAAAAGGCAATGTTATGTTTATTTAAATTGCCCGACTCTGAATACAAAAAGTCGATGGAATTACTAGTCGAGTTTGTGGTAAGCCGAACCGTGTAAGTTTTTCTGGCTAATGGGTCTTCCAGAAATTCTTGATATTCATACACACACTGTTACTGAAACTGCCATTGTGCAGGTTAATGCTTTGCGGCCTATAACTGACAAACCAAAATTTTGTACGGTATCCATTCATCCGTGGGATGCTCATTTAATAACCCCAGAGGAGGCTAAAGATGCGCTAGAAAAGGTCATAGAAAGGTTTCGCCCCGTGGGAATTGGAGAAACAGGAATCGATCGTGCCATAAAAACCGACATTAATACCCAGAAAGATCTTTTTGAATTACATCTTCACTATGCCGAAAAGTTACGACTTCCTGTTATAATTCATTCGGTTAGGGCGCTTAGTGATGTGTCGATTTACATTAAAAAACATCCTGCCTTGACCTTCATTTTTCATTCGTATTGGGGAAATATAGATCAAACCCGTTGGCTTTTAAACTACAAAACGTTTTTTTCCTTTGGTAAACGTCTGTTAAAAATTGATTCTGCTATTGACACGTTAATTTCAATTATTCCTCCAGACCGAGTGCTGATTGAAACCGACGATTCGGGTTTGCCCATAGAAACATTTTTATCGGCCATGTCACAAAAAGTTGGAGTATCTATTGAAAAGATTCAGCCTATACTCATCGCAAACACTAAATCGGCCTTTAATTTATGAGTACCCACTGGAAGGAACGAACAGAGATTTTATTGGGAGCCCAATCTTTGAAACAATTGCAACAAAGTCATGTGCTGCTTGCAGGCCTGGGGGGAGTTGGCTCTTGGGTGGCTGAATTCCTAGTCCGCACAGGTATTGGAAATTTAACCATCATCGACTCCGATACAGTAGAGGTTTCAAACATCAATCGTCAGCTACCAGCCCTTCATAGCACCATTGGAAAGCTTAAAACCGATGTTATGAAAGAACGGCTTTTGGATATCAACCCACAGATAAATATTCAGGTTATCAGTTGTTATATTCACGATGACACGTTGGAGCCCATACTTTCATCTCCATACGATTTGGTTATCGACGCGATCGACACCTTGTCGCCAAAAGTTTGGTTTCTGGCAATTGCCCTGAAAAAGGGATACCGGATTGTCAGCAGCATGGGTAGCGGAGCTCGGCTAGACCCAACGAAAATTCGAGTCGACGATATTTCAAAAACCCGGAATTGTACGTTAGCCCGGTCAGTGCGTAAACGACTTCATCGCCTGGGCATAACTAATGGCTTCTATGCTGTTTATAGCGAAGAACTTCCTCGAAAGCACGCTGTAATTGAGCAGGAAGGTAGAAATAAAAAATCGGTTGTGGGATCGGTGGTTTTTGTTACCGCAGCTTTTGCCGCGGCTGTAGTATCGAAAAGTATTGCAATTTTAACCGAAGAGATAAGAATTTAACGTCTTAAAAATTTTAGCTCCCAAAAAAGTAACTACCTTTGTTTAAAATCTATTTACTATGTTTAATGCAATTATTTGGAATGTAGACCCCGAAATATTCTCCATAGGTTCGCTTTCCGTTCGCTACTATGGACTGCTGTTCGCTATGGCATTTGTTACAGGGTACGTAATAATGCAGCGATATTTTCGGCGCGATGGTTTGGGAACCAAAGAACTCGACCTTCTAGCCACTTACGTTTTTTTTGCAACGCTTATCGGAGCCCGTTTAGGACATTGCTTATTTTATGAACCGGAATATTACTTAAAAAACCCGATCGAAATTCTTATGGTTTGGCATGGTGGACTGGCAAGTCATGGAGCCGCCATTGCAATAATTTTAGCTCTTTTTCTCTATTCGCGGAAAACAAAAATTCCCGTGCTGAATATTTTAGACCGTGTTGTGATTGTAGTTGCGCTTGGTGGATTTTTTATTCGAATGGGAAACCTGTTTAACAGCGAAATCTATGGTCATGAAACCACTCTGCCGTGGGGAATGGTGTTTATTAGAGCGGGAGAAGCTGTTCCAAAACACCCTACACAGATTTACGAAGCCGTTGCTGCTCTGATTATTTTTATTGGATTGCATCGATTGTTTATTAAAAAATATAAACAACTAAGCGAGGGCTTTATTTTTAGCCTATTTCTGATAGCGCTCTTTACCTTTCGTTTCTTTATTGAGTTTATTAAAGAGCCTCAGGTAGCGCGGGAAGCTACAATGATGCTCAACATGGGACAGTGGCTTAGCTTGCCGTTTGTGCTATTTGGCCTATTATTATTGGTTTATTTTTACCAACGGGATGGATACCTTATTAAAAAGGATAGAGCATGAAAAAGCTTATTTGTGTTATTACAATTCTATTGCTCATAGCTTGCGAGGAAACCGAATATCCGGTTATTTACCCAGAACGCTACTTCCCTGCGTATCCGGAAAGCTTCTGGGTTTATTCCAACGGAAAAACCTTAAAGGTTGATCCTGGCTATCATAAACACCAATATTATCCTGAGATTGGATCGGTTAAAACCACCGACTTTGTCTTGGTGCCCAGAATAGAAAATCAATATGTTTATAAATACAGCATTACACAAAATAATCCTCAAGTACCGTTGAGAACATTTTTAAAAGAGGGAAGTCCTACTTCTTGGATTGTTGATACCTGGTTTGGAGAAAATGTATATCGTAAAATAGAAAAATTTAACACCCTCGATACTCTTTATTTCGATAACCAACAGACCATTATCGATTCTGTTATAACTGTGGTAGAATATATTGGTCAAGAAAATGAAAACCGGTGGATTTATCGCGAGTCTTTTGCTCCAAATATTGGATTGATCCGACGCGAAATTAATATTGGTTACGACAGCGTTATCCCTCATACCGAAATGGTTTTAATGAGGTATTTCATTAACAAATAATGCAATGATTCTTGGTGGTTTTATTCCAACCAACCAACAACCCATGTTGGAAAAGATTATCGACATGTGTTCAAAAGCTGGCGTGGAATTTTTCATAAAAAATAACCATATTGATTTTTTCTCTCCCGATTTTCAACATAAAATAATACTTACCCTTTATTCAAATGGCATTGGCTATCGCACTATCATGTGGGACATGATGGCCTATTTTTTTGCCTTTTGTTCAATGCTCGTGTTTATGACTCAAACTATAGGGTGGCGAATGTTGATGTTTTTGACCCTATTGAGCTTGTTATTTTTCTTTGGTGTAAAAATCAAAAACGACAAAAAACTTCGCCGAGTAGTTTTATCGATTACTCCCCAGGAATATATTTTCTTGCCTGAAATGGCAACCCATGAACATCTTCGTTGGATGCACGATTCAAGCTATTGTCCCGGGTGTGGTCGACAATACGTTCAATATTTTGAAAAATGTCCAGAGTGTGGTTTAGCTCTGGGTAAACCACAAAAGCCCATTTCAACCGTGAATTCTACAATCGATATTAAGATCGACTATTATTTTAACAGCAATGAGAAAAATAGCTGCTAATTTGATTTATCCAGTAACTTCTCCTCCCATTAAAAACGGTATCTTGGTGTTAGATAAGGATAATGTGATAATCGATATTATAGATCCAAGCAAACATTTTAAAGAAGTAGCCGGTTGTGAATTTTACAACGGTGTTTTAGTGCCGGGTTTTATAAATGCTCATTGCCATTTAGAATTCTCCTATATGCATGGAAAATTAGAACCCGGTTTGGGCATGCGTAATTTTCTTAGAGCCATGATCTCAAAAATGAAAGTAACTGCGGAAGAGATACTATATAGAATAGATCATGCTGACCGATTTATGGCCAAAACCGGAACGGTGGCAGTAGGGGATATATCAAGCAACGACTCTACACTTAGAACCAAGAGGCGGAGCATGATATATTACCACACGTTTATCGAAGTCCTGGAGTTCGATAAAGCTAATATTGAGGGGCGCTTAACCCGAGCGTTGAATTTAAAAGAAAAATTCTCCTCATACGACTTGCCCACCACAATTACTCTACATGCTCCATATTCGGTTAATCACGAGTTAGTGCAAAAGGTAGTGGAAATTCCCGATAATAATCTGCTGTCTTTTCATACCCTGGAGAGTTCGCTTGACAATGAAAAACTAACGGATAATCCCGAGTCATTTTCGAGTTTATTCCATGAAATGGGATTGAAAACTATCCCACATCAGAAAGAACATCCCTACCAATATATGCTTGCACCTTTCAAAAATCGAAAAATTCTTTTGGTTCATAATCTTCATGCTTTTCCCGCTGATTGGAAACTTTTGGATGAAATAGCCAAAAAGAATTCCTTGCAGGTGTTTTTAGTTACCTGCCCAAGGTCTAATTTATTCATTCATAATACGATTCCTGATTATTCACATTGGCCTCAGAACTACCCTATATGTATTGGTACAGATAGTTCCGGATCGAACTGGAATTTATCTCTTTTACATGAAATAATGTTTTTACTCCTAAACACCGAGCTGACATTTGAACAGATATTACCATGGGCTACCATCAACGGGGCCAGGGCTTTAGGTATTGAGAGAAAGTACGGAAGTTTTGAGATTGGGAAAAGCCCGGGAGTTAATCTAATAACTGGGTTTGATCTTCGAAAATGCTCAGTTGGCCAATCGTCTAGAGCCATCAGAATAGTTTAAGCAAAAGATTGTAAGCTTTTTTTTCGTTTGCACATTTTTTAGGCGTAATTATTTTCCTGTTGTTCCAACAAAGGGTGTGGGAATTCCCTAGTCGTTGTCTTTTTGAAAAAAATCATTTTACGAAACCGAAATCTACAAAAATTTATAGAGTCGATTAATAACGATTATATACGCATTAACACCGTTAAATCAATATGTATTAAAATTCAGAATATAAATACAAAA
>CALJOM010000002.1 GCA_937981765.1 uncultured Bacteroidales bacterium | reverse complement strand
CAATACAACCGACCTGATATTATTTTGAAACGACTAGGTTACTCATCGATTGATTTAATCCAATCCTATTACAAAGCCTACGAAAAACGCCTGCGCAAAATGGGCTTTAACCCAAATAACTTTGAAAAAGAACGTTCGTTTAATGCACCGGAAGTTATGTTGCCCGAATCCGCCCAATGGTTTGTAGAAACATCGCAACCCAATTATACTCTAACCTGCTCCGCAATTGACAAACTCTACAATATTGAGCGACTCTTTATCGAAGTCAACGGCGTTCCGCTGTTCGGTTATAAAGGGAAAATGTTGGATAAAAATTCGGAAAAAAAGGTTTCTATCCATGAAAATATCCCGTTGGGAAACGGTAAAAACATTATTAAAATATCGGTACTCAACGAGAAAGGCGTTGAATCCTTGGCTGAACGAATCGAGGTAATTTATACCCCAACCGCGCCCGTAAGTCCCAATCTTCATGTCATTGCCATTGGCGTTTCCAAATTTAAAGATTCCGAATACAATCTTACCTATGCTGATAAAGACGCTCAAGATATCGTAACCCTCATGGAGTCGGCAAAAAGCCGCTATGCGAATATTCGCATCCATAAGTTCTTTAACGAAAAAGCAACACGCCAGAATATTCTTTCGATACGTTCAGAGTTGGAACGAACGGGCGTGGACGATCAGGTTGTGGTTTTTATTGCCACGCACGGCGTACTGGACGATGAACTGGATTATTACTTAGCCATGCACGACATGGATTTTACTAATCCACGGCTGGGCGGTCTGCGTTACGATGAGTTGGAAGCGCTATTGGATGGAATTCCGGCGAGAAATAAGTTGGTTCTCATAGATGCCTGCCATTCCGGAGAAGTCGACAAAGAAGAGTCCCAATTAGCCGAAGCAAAGGAACCTACCGGCTTGGTTAAAACTCGCGCGTTTAAAAAAGTTGTCAGGGACAAAGAGGGGATAGGTCTACAAAGCAGTTTTGAATTGATGAAGGAGTTGTTTGCCGATTTGCGACGGAATAATGGATCGGTGGTCATCTCTTCCGCCGGAGGGAAAGAATATGCCTTTGAAAGCGGGCAGTGGAAAAACGGTGTATTTACGTATGCAGTGTTAGAAGGCTTAAAAAACGGCACCGCCGATAAGGATAAAAATCAAATGATAACCGTGAGCGAATTGCGCGATTATGTGGGCCTTCGCGTCCAGGAATTAACCGCAGGCAAACAAAATCCAACCAGCAGAACCGAGAATCTTGAAAATGATTTCAGAGTGTGGTAAAAAAACAATAAAAATATGTATCGAATCGACAAGGAATATTTAACCATCAACGAATATAACAATTGAAAAGTAAGTTAAAAGAAAAATTAATTTTGTTAAAAACCAATTTGGTTTAAAAGACCCTCTAATTTTTATCCCCTTTGTTCTGTGGTAATATTTTTTTAATATATTACCCCCCTTTTTTTGACCACTGATTAAGTGTTGAACTTACTAACTTTAGATCATTGAACAATAAAGCTAAAAATATAAAAACCATCCGAAACCTTTAAGGCCAAAGCGGACATAGAAATATTACAGGAACGGGAGACATTAGCTGAACTTTCAAGAAAGTACGATATACATCCAAACTAGATAATGCAGTGCAAGAAAGAAGTTGATGAAATAGTTCTGCAATTGTTTGAAAAGGCTCAGATTACTCAAGACCATGAAAAGGAGATGGAAAAGATGTTTGCCAAAATCGGACAGGGAGAGATGGAGCGCGATTACTTAATAAACTTAGAAGAGAAGCTGGGACTATGACAGAACGGCTCTTAAAGGTTGATTGTAAAGAACCCTCAAGTATCCGTTGCCCATACGATCTTGTAAGCGTAAGTCGGGGCAGCTTTCATTATTAGTCGCTCTGTGAAACCGATGAGTAACACAGAATTATGCGGTTGATGGATGAGCATTACCTAAATCATTCCAATAAAGGAGTATTGCATGTGCGTGATTTTCTCTTGGCTCAGGGTATAGTAGTTAATCATAAGTGTTTTCAAAGGTTATTGAGGTTAATGGGATGGATGGATTTATCCCTAAGAAGAATCAGATCAGACTTGGACAGGCAAAATATATCAGGCCCCACTTGCTGAGAGGTTTGACGATAGATTATCCTAATCAGGTTTGCTCAATTGATATAACGTACCTTCCAATACCCCGGGCTTTCTTGTTCTGACGACGATAATAGACGTTTACAGCCGTTATATTACTGGCTGGGGGATATCTGCTTCCTACAGCCTGAAGGTAACAAAAGAGGCCATCCGGCAATATGGGAAGTTTGAGATAACGAACTCGAACCAGAGAACCCAGTTTACCTGTCATGTATGGATCGAACTTTATAAAAAGGAAGAGATAAAGATAGGCATGGATGGCAAAGGCAGAGCTATTGATAGCATCTTTAGCTTAAGTTACTGGCGATCTTCCAGATATGACTATGTCTATATGAAGCTTCCTTCAGATGGGCTGGTATTTTACAAGGGATTCAAAGAGTATATTGATTACGACTATAACCGACTTTGTCTTCAGAGTACCGGTAATCATTCCAAGCAAGCCTAGACAAGTCAGTGGCTTGATATTTAAAAGGAATTGAAAAAACAACCCCAAAAGAAGATGGGTTACATCCCTATTATTACAAAACTTATATTTGTTAACCAATGATCCGAAAGAGGATATCGCCAAATGATACGCTTTTGAAAATTGTCCGACACCTTACCTGAGGTTTGCTGCCTATCGCCCTTGTTAAATAATCTAAACAATAACATTATTGAAAAATAAAGATTGTTGATTCCTTGCTATCGTTTACAATATGACATCTGTTTCTTTCGGATAATGATTGGGCTAATTGCCGGGTACCAGTCTCTCCTGTTATATTATTCATTGTCCTTCTGAACGTAACAAACTGGAGCGAATTAGCATGTTTTCGCCCTATGTTTAAACACCTCTCACACATCAAATAACTTTCCATTAAAACTGGTTATACATTGTAAGGTTTGGGTTAAAGGTACTCCTTGAGTCCAGCCATTTCGTTTTTAAACAATCAGAATATCTGACAGATAGTAATTGTGATTAGAATCGTGAGGTGCTAATTTGTTCCACTTTCCAAAAAGTGGGACAATATCTCATGGCATAAAATTGCATTAAAGGTTGGTTACAGAATAATTTTGATACAAACTTTTGAATAGGTAACCACTAAAACAGAATCAGTTATGGAAAAAATTCTTTATTCTATCGTAACCATGGGAATTAGTTTCTGTTTGATTGTCAAAACAGCTAGCACCCAGACACTTGAACCTGGGAAAGAGAAAATGGCTAAAGCCACATTTGTGAACACCTTTTCTCATAAGCAATGGGCTACTATTGAAGAAAATAAAAAAATTGGATTTGCAAAACCCAAAAATGACCCGGAAGCCATTTCTAAGGTTAAGAAAATAGCCATTATATCTTTTGAAATGAGCATTTTACGAAATGAAGACGTTGGTAAAATCACTGATGGCTATTCATCTAAAAAATTTCTAGAAGAGAATTCGTTTAAACCCCATCTCAAAAATATTCAGAAATCAGTTTGAAAAATACGGCTATGAAGTTATTTCTGTCGATCAAATACTACAAAACGACTTTTATAAAGGTTTAGAATTTAAAGATGGAAAAGATGAATCGAAAGGATACTGGGGGGGAAACTGGTTGTATAATGTATCAGCTTACGATCTCAAAAGTATAACGGCCGAAATAGTTACAACCTCTATTACCAGGAACAAAACAACTGAGAAAGTTATGAAAATGAAAGAGCTAGCCAATGCCCTGGGTGTGGATGCAGTACTACTAGTCAGAAGTAAAGCAATAATAGAACTAAAAGGAAGAAAAGGAAAATTAACTTTTGGAGAAAAGAATCAACCTTTAGCCAATGGGTTGGTATTAGATCTTTTTTCGGCAGATAAACCTAAAATAATATGGAGTGCAGCTGTTAAAAAAGAGGTAAAATGGCCAACAGAAGTAAAATCTAAATCTGTTTTATTTTCCGATTTTATTGAGCTAAATAGCTATGCTCCAGATATGAAAAAATTTTTTGAAACCTATGGTGAACTGGCAGCAATAAACCTTGTGATGAGCTCCAAACAATAATAAATAAGATTCAAGAAACAACCATGGCTTAGCTTCTAAAAGTATAACATGGGCATTTCTTCTTAAACATTCTGTATCAACCTATGATAAGAAAAGAGAATTTGAAACAACAGTTACATTTTCCATAAGAAAGGTTCGAGGGTGTGAGAGAATAATGCCAGAATAAATTGATAGTATCAATTCCATTAACTAAACAGTAGAAAACAATGAAACATTATTTCAAAAAATTAGCCATCATTGCGATAGGGGCTGCGATAACCATTCAAACCGTTGCACAAGAGAAGAAGATGAGCATAGCAGAATTAAAACAAGCATCGCAAGAGTTAATAGCCTATGGAGCAATAGATGTTGCTCTTTTTTCTCTTACTTCTCATCTAACTGAAAGGGCTAATGACCCAGAATTTTATCTTTTAATAGCTTCTGTATATAACTTTAAGAATGATTTTGTTTCATCACAAAAAATGATTGATAAGGCGTTAGAATTATGTAAGTCTGACGACTGTTCTAGCCAGGTAAAGGAAGTGGTAGCAGAAATGATGTACTTCAAAGAAGATTATGCTTCGGCCATATCTATACTAGAAAAACATTTGCAGGAAAATAATCCTAAAAGTCCCTACCCATGGTACTATTCTGGCGCATCTAAATATGAATTAAAACAATATAAATCAGCGTTAAAAGACCTACAGAAAGCATTTGATTTAAGAGATAACGAGGGCTTATTTTTATGGGCACCTCATTGCAATGAGATGCTTGCTCTAGGTTACCTAGAAATAAATGATTATAATTCTGCAGAGAAGTATCTAAAAATTTTAATAGATAAAGGGGTTGGTGATAGTGTTGAAAATAAAAAGAATCTGGCTATATGCTACTATAAACAAAAAAAATGGGATAGCGCTATACAACTATTTCAGGAACTAGTTGTCTTCTCGCCAAACGACATTCAAATTTATAAAAACTTGGCTAATTTATTTGCTGAGAAGGGTGATAAGGTTAAAGCAGAACAAATATTTACAAACTTGCTTAGTAATTTTCCGAATTCCTCAGAAGCATATTTTGAGTACGGATTATATCACCTAACTCAAGGCGACATAGATAATGCTTTAGCTATGGTAGATAAGGCAATCTCGTTAGACCCAGCAAATTCAAAGTATCTTACTCTGACTGCTATATCATTAGCAGAAAAGAAAGAGTACCAAAAAGCAATCCATTACAATTTAAAAGCATCTATTATAGACCCCAGGAATACTTTTATCCTCTACCATTTAGGATTTTTATATGCAAATTTGAAAGAATGGGAAAAGGCCCTTGAATATGCGAATAAGGCTTTTTTGTTAGATAATAAAGATATTCAAGTTTTAACCCTTTTGAGTAGGGTATACTTCGAAAAAGGACAATGCGAAGAATCAAAAAAATTTGCCTTTCAGGCTAATAAATACTCAATCGTTAATGGGGAAAATCCTATGGGTTCAAACTATTACTACATTGGAAAATGTCTTGAGATTAATGGTGATAATCATAAATCCATTGATTTTTATAGAATTGCTGCAGCATTAGGTAATTCAGATGCAAAAGAAAAAATAAAAGCTTTAAAAATACCTCTTGATTCTGACTGGAGTTCTGTGGTAAGCGATTATTTTAATAAAGGTAAAGAGATAATGGTATCAAAGGATAATTTGGATGAAGCAAAGGAAAAGTTTGAGCGTGCAAAGGAATTAGCGCCTGGAAATTTCTCAGTGTTACAGGCGCTGGTTTTATTTTATTGGACAATAAAGGATTATGATAAAGCACTGACAGAGACGATGTATGCTCTGGAATTATACCCGGATGACGACACATTCAACACCTATGCTGGTATTTTTACATATTTTAAAGGAGATTCTGATAACTGTTTTAAATACCTCTCAAAAGCTGCTATGGCTGGAAACCAAGAGGCTTTAGAATACCTTTATAAATTTGGTTGGAAGTACTTTAATAATGATAATTACAAAGCCACTATTCAATTTATAGAGGAATACCAAAAATATCAGAAACTTGCGGGAGAGGATTTATACTATTTGGCTTATTCATACCATTTGCTGAATAATCTAAAGAAAGCGCAAGAGTTGTATATCAAATCAGCAAGGGCTGGGTATAAAAAAGCTCAGGATTTTTTGAATGAATATGGCGTTTCGTGGTAATTTAAAATGCTATTAATCAATAATCAATAAAAAAAGTTCTAACATTATGTTCAGACTTATATTTTTCAATATAATTCTACTGACTAGCAGCTTGTTTTTATACCCTCAGACTTTTGAGGAGCTTAAGGAAAAATATGAAGAAGGCCAAAAAGCAATGAAGCTTGGTGAATTAGACAATGCTATAAAAATTTTCACAGATCTTGCCAATATCTGTGAGTTAACCAATAGGCCAATTGCTCTTTCTGGTGTTCTCAACGAACTAGGAGGATGCTATATGCTTAAAGGTCAGTTTGATAAAGCAGAGGAATTATTTAACCGTTCGATTGAATTAAAGAAAGAAACAGGACAAATTTCTGAACTACTTGCATCCTACAACAACTTGGCTGCTTTATATTTAACCTTTGGTAATAAAGATAAAGCACTAAGTTATCTTTTAAAGGGGGAGGAAATTTTACCCCAGGTGAGTGATAAAAAAGCAAAAGGAGAGTTTTTATTCAATCTGGGATATTTTTACTACTCCTCTTTTGATTTACTCGACAAAGCACTACTATATCTAAACCAATCTCTTCATTTTTTAATAGAAACCAAGGACGATGATTACTTAGCTGGCGTTAACTACTTAATTGCGGAGATTTCCTATAAAATTGAAGATTATGCAAATGCAACTGTTTTCCTTGAAAATGCTATTGAATCGCAACGTAAAAGAAACAGTAAAGACGATTTAGCTAAATCCTATAATCTGGCCGGGTTAATTGCTTTTAGTCAGAAAGATTTTACTAAGGCAAACGTGTACTTTGAATTAGCTGCTGAGATTATTCCTCAAGGCAAGGAATCAAAAGGCACCGCAATATCCTACTTTAACTTAGGAAGAATGTATTTTACACAGAAAGAGTATGAAAATGCGATTAAATATTTCAAAAAAACCATAGACATTACCGAAAAGTTACGAATTAAAGCCAGTGGAGATATCCGGAAGGACTTTTTTGAAATTATGCACTATGCTTACCAATATCTTACAGCAACCTATTTGAGAACCAACCAACCTGTCAATGCCTTTAATACTGTTGAGAGCATGTCGGCAAAATACTTAATAGATCAGCTAAAGGAAAGAGAGGAAAAACAAAATATAAGCCATAATTTCGATATTAATGCCTTTCGTGGTAACCTTCCTGAGCATACCACTGTTTTGTCCTACTCCAATGTATCTCTTTCTGCAAACTCCAGTGATTTTATAGGAATTGCCATTTTTTGCATATCTAAATCTTTGTTCAGAGCTATGGAAATCGATCCAAAAACTTTTTCTGAACAGATCATAACAGTAAATGGGACAACCATCGAGAGTTACTATCAGCAGCTAAGAGGTTTTAAACCCACAAAGGTTAAAGAAGGAATGGTGCCATTTACTGGTAAAACAGGAGATCTTGAAAAAATAATCAATTACTACCGTTATTTACTCATGAAAGTTAACCATACAGGGAGAGAAAGGGATGAATTTAGGTACTTAAGTATGGCTTTTTATAAACTTTTTATATCGCCGTTTGAGGCAGAGTTAAATGGTAAGAAACAAATAATAGTAGTACCTGGAGATATTTTATCTTTTATTCCTTTTGAAACCTTTATGGATCAGAATGGGAAATATCTGGTAGAAAAATTTAACATACGTTACGTACAATCTCTAACTGTTTTTGACTTAATTTCAAAACGAAAATACGATAAGCCAAGCCATACGATTCTTGCCATAGGAAATCCTGATTACGTAAATAAAGATCAATCTACTACAAAGTTGGATAGTTATTTAAAATCTGATGGCGAGTTCTTAAAATTCCGTTTAAATGCCTTAAACCTTATAGAAAATAACCCTAACCATGTGGAAGCACTTTACAAACAACTTGGATTCAGCGAATGGGAAAGCCTGCCAGGAACCGAAGAAGAGCTGAAGCAAATTAAAAATATTTTTACATCCGCTGAACTA
This sequence comes from uncultured Bacteroidales bacterium, assembly GCA_937981765.1. GTDB lineage: Bacteria > Bacteroidota > Bacteroidia > Bacteroidales > Salinivirgaceae > JAAYQU01. Next base: position 392,996 of record CALJOM010000002.1, on the reverse strand, counting down.
CTAAATGGAGAAAACGCAAGTGAGGAAAAAATTAAAGAGCTATCAGAAAAAGGAATGTTGAAAAAATACAACATTATACATTTTGCCACTCATGGATTAGCAGTATCAGAGTTACCAGAACTATCAGCTCTGGTTCTTTCTAACAAAAATATTTCTCAATCAAATGATGATGGATATCTCAGAGCAAGTGAAATAACAAAATTGCAATTAAATTGCAATTTAATGGTTCTTTCTGCTTGCGAAACAGGTTTGGGTAAAATATATGGAGGGGAAGGGGTTGTTGGGTTGACGCAGTCCTTTTTAATCGCTGGAGCAAAAGGTTTAATTGTTTCTCTTTGGCAAGTTGCCGACCAATCTACCATGGAGTTCATGAAGGGATTTTATACTTTGGTAAAAGAAAATAACTTAACCTTTGATCATGCTTTACGAGAAATTAAAATGAAATTCATCAAAAGCAAATACTCTCATCCCTTTTACTGGGCACCGTTTGTTATGTATGGGTGTTAAAGTGTCAAAATCTGAATTAAAAGACAATTTTTAAAAAAATGAATCTAAACCATTTTTGTATAGTAGCTAAAAACAAAAAATTTATTTTTTGCAAAAAAAAGGTTAAACCTTAGGATATATACATAATCGATAGAACTATTAGAAAAATTGTTTACCGATGTGCTATATAAGAGTAGAACTATTGAATTATCTTTTACTAAACATTTAAACTTTTCAAAGTTTTATCGAACTGAAGTTTTTTAAAGTAATTCTCTGCTAGGGTTCGTTGACAAAGAGAAGTATTGTAACTAGCAATAACAAGCAAAGCGGTATGATTTAATCATTCTAGGAGATAAGCATAAATTGGTATGAAATCAATGAGAATGAGACGGAACATTTTATGTAAGCCTATTACTGTTTAGAAATGCGAGCCAAGGTTATCACCATGTTTGATTTTAAGTTAGATCGATATGCCAGTGCCGTTCTATGGACGGGGATAGGCATAATGCTATTTTCGCTTATCCTGTTTTATTACATTCTTGCCCTAACGCTATGTCAAATATCTTATGATATAAAAAGCCTATTCTCTTTAACATGGGTTGCATTGTCTTTTGCCCTACTTTGGTTGGTGGTTAAAATAAATCTAAACCCTTTTCGTAGGGTAAAACTTTTGAAAGATTTTGTTGTTCTGATAGACCGACATGGCAAGGAATTTCAAGTCTATCCCTTTCAAATTCTTTCAGTAATTATAAACCGGACAAGTAAGAATCATTACCGCTTCCATGTATTAATCGACAGATTGTCGGTCGATAAAAAATATTTTGATGGCGAGATCATCTTTGTGATTAAAGATCAGCCAGATGGGGAATCAACAGTTCAAGATTTAGTGAATCTCATTGAGCAAAGTTATAGCTGTAAAATAAATGCGAAAGTAAAACTCTAATCTTTATTGTTATGAGAAAGTTAAAGTTTTATATATTTGTATTGGCTCTTCTTTTTCTTCAAGGGAAGTACCTAAAGGTATTGATTTGAAAAAAGTAATTTCAGAAATAGAAGTGAAAGGAATTCTTGATGTGCATCATCTGCATGTTTGGGCAATAAGTACTTCGCAAAATGCTATGACTGCTCATATTTTAATATAGTTGAATACCGGAATGAAGCGACTTATTCAAATAAAAAATATGTAACTTTATTTAAAGTATTTAAATGAATAGAGTAATCTTTTTTTTGGTTGTTATAGCCAACATATGGATCTTAAAGGCACAGCATGATACGACATTTCAGCCGTGGGGAAAACCCATCATTCAGGTATTTGGTAATTTTGACTACAATGCAACCAAAGACGTACAAAAAAAATACGGATTTTGGTTTGGTCGTGCTCATTTTGGATATGAATATCAGTTTAGTAAGCAATTATCAGCAAAAATTATCATAGACGCAGGCCGCCCAACCACCATAGGACAAATAAATGTAGAAGATACAGCAGGGAATAGTTTACCGGTTTCAAATTCTTCAAAAGAGGGAGCTTATTATACCATGAATTTGAAATTTGCTTCATTAGAATGGAATGCTTCAGAAATTTTTAAAATTCAGGCAGGCGCAGTTTTGCAAAATCATTATATGACCCAAGAAAAATTTTGGGGATATCGTTATTTGGCTGAAACATTTCAGGATAGATATTATAAAATTCCGAGTGCAGATTTAGGATTTATTGCTTATATAAAACCTAACGAAAAAATCCATTTTGATATTGCAATTACCAACGGCGAAGGGTTTCGTTATGACCAAGATAGTTATGGTGATGTAAAATTGGCAACCGGTTTAGATTTTAATTTTATCAAAAATCTGCAAACTAGAATTTATTATGATTATTGCACAAAATCAAAAAATCCGACAAAATCTGCAGAACAACAACTTTTTTCAGTTTTTGCAGGTTATAAAAATAAAGACAAGTTTCGTGTAGGGGCTGAATATAATTATCGTAAAAATCATTTAAACATTGTAAATCAAGATTTATATGGTTATTCGCTTTATGGAGGTGTTACTTTTATTAAAAATTTAGAATATTTTGCTCGTTACGACAATCTGATGTCAAACAAAAAGCAACATGAAACACAAGTTTGGAACTACAACGCAAACGGGCAAGCAATTATAACAGGAATTCATTATAATCCTATAACAAACATAAATTTTTCTCTTAATTATCAAGGTTTTATACCAGAAAATTCGGCATTGAACCTCCAACATCATATTTTACTGAGTTTTGAGTTTAAGCTTTAAATTAGGAATAATAGATTAGGTAAAATGGAAAATTAAGAAAAAAGTTCATGTTTATGTGGAGTAAGCGAATATATGGTTTTAGCTTACTCTGGTGCTTGCGATCCAGGTCAGATAACTGACATTGTAACACGTAGATTAAGAGATAACGGAGTTCGGAAAATGAATTGACGTTATGGGTGCCGGATTTGAAAAATCAATAGACCATTTTAAGAAAAAAACATCCTGTTGTTGGATGGTTGTCGGATCGACTGCGGAAAGCGAATATTAGATAAAGCAGGATTTAAAGATTATAAAAACTTACGAGTTACAGACCTTGATTTTAAAAAAAAAGAAAAACACCTGATAACAAAGAGGTTATAAGTAAAGTATATAGTGCTGCTGAAATAATTTATTAAGGTACCTTTTCACAACGATGGCTAAAAAAATTGCCAAAGCCGAAAATTTAGTTTTGTTGAAAGGTTTAAATATATCAATACCTCAAATAAAAAAAACACTAACTTTTTGATTTTTATTCAATAAAAAAAAGGTAAAAAATACCTCAAAATGCAACCAGTGGGGGCCGCGTGATGATTCATATAGATTTCTGTAAACAGGCAATTAAAATTATGAACGATTAAAAAAAAACTCTGTCATTTACATTATTAAATGAAGAATAAATTTGGCAAAACAGATGATTTGATGAGCAAAATAAATGAGATAACCATCGAATGACAAAAATTTGAACAAATCAATCCTTAGTCGCAAGAGATTCGAGTGCTATCAAAAAGCGCATTTCAATAACACAAGTGTAAATTTATTAAAAAGAAATTTTCTGAAGATACTTACGGAGAAGTGTTGCTACATTTTAGAAAAAAAATTAAGCCGTAATTTATAAAAATTACGGCTTTATGAATAAATTATTTAATTGGTTAAACAACTATAACCCCAAAACGGCTTTCCCCTGATTAAACCGTATGTCCACAGGAATACCGCTGGAATTAATACGAGCGAGGTCGGCTTTTAAAATTTCGGGCATAACCCCTTCCTCGGCAATCCATTGTTTTGCTCGTTCGTAATTACCGTCGCCTTGAACGGTAAGAATTTCGTTCCCAAGGTCCATCATTGCTTGAGTCATTTTATCGAAGTCAACTCGATAAGTTCCAGAAGCTTCGTCGCGAACAAATGCTCCTTTTTTATTAAAATAGTTGTAACGCATAAGATTCGCCACACCGTGCGCACTTGCTGCACCAAAACGAATAGAACGGAAAAGCCCGGCCATAAAGGTTACATAATTGTCCATGAGATCTTTCTCAGGAAATTCTCCCATATGATACAATTGATAAACCATAAACAATCCCAAAATATCGGCCTTGTTTTCCTCAATTGAGCTATAGGTCTCTTTCAACGCCTCACGAACAGTTCCTTTGCCATTGATTGTTTGTTTAATTCCAAGTCCGTGAGCCACTTCATGAAACATTACATTCTCAAAAAATGCATCAAATTTTACATGCTTGCGCTGTTCTGGAGCGATTAACAGATCGGCTATAGGAAGAAGTATTTTGTCGAATTTTGCTTTCATGGAGTTTTTTAATTGAAGCTTCCGACTCCCTTTCAGTTCATGAACTCTGGGGTCATTGGGAAGATTAATAGCAATATTTTTACTGCCAGCATTGCAATCGCCACGATATAGAATAACATCGTAAACATACATATTGGCATCGGCATGTGCTTTTTCTCGTTTATATTTTGGATCGCAGGGTAGCGCATCCTGAAGTTTTGGTAATAGCTCGCTATATTTATCGAGTCGTGCGCTCCAATCAAGGTCTTTAATTAAAATTTGAGCACTATGGGCAGCTCTAGCCCCCATAAATTGGTCTTCGTAGCTTTCGATAGGCCCAATTACAATATCTATCGGATTGCTCCTCATGTCCATCCATGCCAGGTCTGAAGCAAGATAATCGTCGGTTTCAAATGCTTCTGCTCTTAATTCTAAGTATTTTTTAAAACCTTCGTCTTCGGAAAGTTGTGCTGCTTCCCGCAATATTTGAGCTGCTTTGCTTATTTCATCTTTATAGGCAACATGATACGGAATTAATTTAAGGGTTCCGTTTTCGTCGCGTCGCACCAGGGAGTACCAGTCCATTTTATTGGGCTCGTCCCAAGCTTCAAACTCTTCTTTGGTTATATCGGTAGGATAGTAATTTGCGCCTGCTGGTTTTTCACCAAATCCTTGCACAAAGGGTTTGTTTCCCTCCATACGATCCCAGGGCCCATACATTATACGGGCATATTCGCGGGTAGCTTCATCAGGTAAAGAACGGAGGAATTCGTCTCTGTCGCCAGGAAATGCATCTTTCCAAAAGAGGTCTTCCATAATTTCCGATGCCTCAATTAGTTTTCGAAGCATCTCTTTATGATTTTCGCTTAAATGACTAAGGTCGGCTTTTAAATCAACCAACGCAAATTGTTCTACTTTCTTTCTCATTTCATGGTTTTCTTTTTGTTTAACACAACCTGCTGTCATAACAGCTGCGGTTAGTAAACATAACATTGGTCTAATTCGCATAATAGTTCCTGTTTTATGGGTTTAAGTGTTCGAATTCGTTCTCGTCGTAAAATCGAAATCCTAATCGCTTCCCGGTTTTCTCCATGGCACGGTTTTTACGTTCCTGTATTTGTGCAACCGTAATAAAAGCACTTTGGTCGTAGGGTGGAACCAACAAATCAAAATCGAGAGAATAAAGAATGGCTGACTGAACCACATTTCGTAATGAACGCATATCAACCACGTCGGTAGAAAAATTGTTGTATAGAACTCCCAATTGCCGCTTACCTTCTACCATAAAGTGGTTTTCTTTATTAATAAAAATACGTCCGATAAGATACCCTATATCTTCGCTTCGATTGTAACGAAATGAATCGGCTAAGAAGTTATAGATGTTTATCACACCACAATATGCCAAATAAGGATCTTTGTTCAATGAAGGAGTTTTCCAAACTGGATGGCTGCGGTCGAAAACAAACACGTTAGTATGCATCGAAAATAGTAGCAAATCTCCGGCGATGGTAAACTCTATCTGAAAAGCTCCCGACTCTTTATACTCACAAGCAATCTTAGGATTAATATCTTTGAGCGATTTTCGGGTATTTTGGGCTATATACTTACAAACACTTTTGAGCGTTTTAAAACCGGCTAAAGTGTTTTCATACACTTTTTGTTTTATTACTGATTTTTGTGCTAGGGTTTCAAGGATAAGAGTCTGTGGGTCAACATGCATAAACTTTTAATTAATTGCTCCTGAAACACAAAGATATAAAAAAAGTTTCCGAATGATTTGTTTTCTATCATTTTATTTAGTTTTCAAGTTTAAAACGTTGTATAAAACAATTCGGTAGGAAATAGTTTAATTGTAAATTGCCGATTGCATGGGTAGGGCTTCAACAATTTGGGTTTAATAGCAAAAATCGTTGAACCTTTTTAGCATAAAAATGTTTGGTTTGTGTAAGATTTTAAAACCGTATGAGTAGATACTTTTATTTAATTGCACTATTTTTTTTAATTGCTATTATGAAATCACAAACAACAAATTTTAATCGGCTTACCGATGAGGAAAAGCGGGTTATTCTTTACAGGGGTACAGAACGCCCGTTTACAGGATTATACAACAATTTCAACCAAAAAGGCACTTATATTTGTAAACAATGCAATGCCCCTCTTTTCAAATCGGAACATAAGTTTCATTCCACATGCGGTTGGCCATCATTTGATGATCAGATCGAAGGAGCAATCCTTCGCCTACCAGATGCCGACGGGCATAGAATTGAAATAGTGTGTGCTAACTGCAAAGGCCATTTAGGACATGTTTTCGAAGGCGAGGGGTTTACTGCCAAAAATATTCGACACTGTGTTAACTCCATTTCTTTGAAATTTATCCCGGAAAATGAACCGTTACCTAAGGTTATCAAAGTACCAGGTAAGACAGAAATAGCCTATTTTGCCTCAGGGTGTTTCTGGGGAACCGAATATTATTTTCAGCGAGCCGAAGGTGTGATAAATACATCGGTTGGTTATATGGGAGGCACTAAAACTAATCCAACCTATCAAGATGTTTGCACAGGTACTACAGGTCATGCAGAAACGGTTCGTGTTGAATTTTCTCCTGAAATAACAAATTATGAAATCCTCACTAAACTTTTTTTTGAAACCCACGATCCCACCCAACTCAATAAGCAGGGACCGGATGTTGGAACCCAATATCGTTCCGCCATCTTTTATATTGATGAAAACCAGCGTGCGATTGCCGAAAAATTAAAGCAACTTCTTTTGAATAAAGGCATTCCGGTGGTAACCGAAATTACTCCTGCCACAGATTTCTGGCCAGCAGAAAATTATCATCAAAAGTATTACGACAAAAAAGGTGGACGGCCTTATTGTCACTTCAAAAGAAAATTATTCTAAACCAAATCTCCGAGACCTTTTGAGAAGACCCACCAGTTTATGCAAAAGATAAAAAAGGGTCAAGCGGCTTTAAGCCAGTTAACCCTAACAGATGTTTTGTTTTTTATTTAAACGCCACTTCTTTCAATCCATCGCCTTCCAGAGATAGACGAGCAAAATAATCAGGCACGGGTTTACCAATCAAAGAATCGATATAGAGCTTAGCCAAATACATTCCAAGCATAAAACCTTGGCCACGCAACCCTATCATCAACCCTCGAGAGGGGTCAACCACCATCCTTGGCTCAACATAGTATCCAGCCCAGATAGCTTGCAATCCAACCGACGAGAGTTGAGGAATCCAATCGCAGAACACTTCCGAAATAATTTCGAGAAATTCCCGATCGTTGATTGTCAACGGCTTATCGGTCTGACTTGGCTCATTAGCCGGAGAAGCACAACCGATTATTTGGCCGGTTTCGGCAAGCTGCTGCCCATATACGGCTGTAAATCCTTTGTAGTGTTGACGGTCGATGAGCATATCGAGCGGTCGACCGTTTACCCCCAAATATGGTAAGCGACGTGTAATAAATGCTTGGTGTTTAACCGGATACAATCCCGTTTCGTAACCAAGCTGGCGTGCAAACTTGTCGCCATCGGGGCCCAAAGCATTTACAAAATGTTCGGTTTCAAATTCAATATATTGCCCGTCGTGATCCTTTACCAAAACTAGATAATTATTATTCAATCGGTCAACGCGAATCAGTTTGCAATCTTCCAGAATAGAACCACCATGTTTAATACCAATCTGACGAATTAAATCTATGGTTAAACCGGGGGTTGCTTGCCAGCATTCATTAGTAATTAGCGCACCCAGATATTTGCTGGTATTGGTGTTGAACGATGGGCTAATCTCATTTTTAAAATCCTGCGGAGAAATCATATAGGCATCGCTCCATTCACGAGATTTGTCAAGAGCTTTCAGAGTTGCTTCATCGTGGGCAAAAGATACGTATCGAATATGATGGAAATTAATGTTGGAAATTGTTTGCAATTCCTTGAATATGGTTAAGTTATTCCGGGCAATATCGGCAAGTTCAGGAACACTGAAGGCAGGTCGACCACCGGCAATGTTACGCCACGATGCTCCACGGCCGTAGTTAATCAAAGTGGGTTTCATACCATTTTCGGCAGCGTAGCGGAACAGTGCACTACCCGCAATTCCTCCTCCTGCAATTAATATTTGGGTTTTAACCCGTTGTGGTTTACGATCTTTAAAATCCACAATAATTTCATCGGTCACTTTGTTGGGATAAAGTTCGCCAAGAGCCAACTGATTCGACATTGGTCCCCGTGGGGTTGCCTCTCCTACAATCTGGATATTCTTACTCAACAGCGTGGTTTTAAGACGTTTAATGCATCGTTTGCCACGGCATGCCCCCATTCCCAAGCGGGTGGTATGTTTAATTTCATCTACCGAGATAAATTTACGGTCGCCAATAGTAGTTAAAATTTCATCGAGAGAAACATCGTCGCAGTGACAGATAAACTCTTTACTTTCGATATGGTCTTCGGCCGGAGCAAAAACAATCGGTTCGGGGTAGTTTTTCTTGAGAATAAAACCGCGAGCATCGGTAAAGTTTTCCAACTCAGTAGTAACTTTTACCCTAGCTAGGTGTGTTTTGTTGGGCTTCTGAATAATCTTTTCCAAAATACCCTCACCGAGTTTTCGCCCGTAATTATCAACGATAAACACCTCTTCTCCTTCGGAATAGTCGAACTCAACCGGGAGAAACAACTGTTTTTTCTCAATGTTATATCCAAAAATAGCCAACCCTGGACAAAGTGTAACACATATCATACAACCCACGCACTTCTCAAAATCGATCTGAGGCACAGTGCTCGACGAGTTTTTGGTTATTGCACCGTGAGGACAAGCAAAGGCACAAGGATTACAAGCAAATCCGTAAAGACAATCGATTAGCACAAATGGTTTTTTCATCCTTTCATGAGTCGGGAAAAATGGTTTCTCTATTACTATGAACGGGTGTTGCTGCGAATCGATATATTCTTTCGAAATTTTGAGGTACTGGTTGTAATCGAACCGTTTGCCCATATCTTCCAGAATTTCATAGGCCACTTGTTTTCCGCGGAGAACAGCGCTGGTTCCTTCCCCAATACGAATGGCATCGCCGGCACCATGTACCTGGCGTCCAAAAATTTCTTTTCCTTTTATGAGGAGTTGATCGTCGGGCACAAGGCCTGTACATATGTTTATAGCATCAATACCGTCAATTACTTTTTCTGTTCCTGGTACGGGGCTAAAGTTTTTGCATTCAGCAATAACGGCTCCAACAATTCCGGTGTGATCTTCGTTTGGGATGGCTTTAAGTAAAATATGGCCTGTATAGATTGGAATACCCAATCGACGAACTCTGTTTGCCTGAACAGGGAATCCACCTTCGTGTGGCTGAGCTTCAATAATGGCCTTAACCTTAGCCCCGGCCTGCATTGCCTGATAGCTGGTGAGATAACCAATGTTCCCGGCACCAACGGTTAAAATATTTCGCCCAAGCAGGGTGAATTCGTTGTTCATCATTTTCTGAATTACTGCGGCAGTGTAGACACCGGGAAGATCGTCGTTTTCAAAAGCCGGCATAAACGGTACCGCTCCGGTTGCGATAATCAGATGGTCGGCATCAATATAAAACACTTCGTCGGTTACGATATTCTTGGCAGCCAATCGCTTCCCTTCAAAAATATCCCAAATAGTAACATTTAGCATTATACCTGAGCGATCCTCTCCTGCCAACGTTTCGGCAATGTCAAACCCCCGCATTCCGCCGTATTTCTTTTCGTGTTCGAAAAAGAAAAACTGGTGTGTTTGCATGGTAAACTGCCCGCCAACTTTATCGTTGTTGTCAACCACAATGTTATCTACTCCATGCCGATTAAGTACTTCCCGGGCAGCTAACCCGGCAGGCCCAGCTCCAATTATGGCTACCGTGGTTTTATAAACTTTAATTTTTTTATAAGGATCTACCTGCTTTATCTGTGGTTCAAATCCTTTAGGAATTTCCGCCACTTCCTTAACATTATCTACCTTGGTGATACATATTCGGCGAATTTCACCATCAACCAGCATTTCGCATGCACCACATTTCCCAATACCACATTCCAAAGAGCGATTACGGTTGGTTAAACTGTGACTGTGAACAGGGAATCCCGCCTGATGTAACGCAGCGGCTACCGTAAAACCTTTTTTACCAATAACCTTTTGTCCGTTATAGGTAAACACAACCTCGTCGGGTTGCGGAACAGTTAGAATAGGATGTTTATCAATACCTTGCATACCTTTTTTCGTTTTATTAGTAACTGCAATGTTGCTAATCTTTGAAGAAATATTCAATGACATTGGTCAGCGACGAGGTTACTTTTTGTCATACCAAAAAAACTACATTTCTGACGCATTTGTAGGATGGTTCTTAGCCCTAAATTACATTTTACGGCTTCTTTTTGATTAATTTGCAAAAATTTTGGGCGGCTTCCAAAATAACCAGGTCTATCGGAGGACTTTCCAAGATTTGAAGTTTGAAAACAAAACTGCAATTTAAAAAAATCAAGTTTGCAGGTAAATTTGCGAGCATTAAATAAAAAAGCCAAAGGCTTTGCACACAATGCAGGGCCTTTGGTTAAGTGTCGGGGTAGGGCGACTCGAACGCCCGACCTCTACGTCCCGAACGTAGCGCGCTGCCAACTGCGCTATACCCCGAACTTTGAGACGGCAAAAGTAAAAAAAATTATTTTTATTTTAGTAACGGTATTTAAATAAAAAACCAAACAACACAACTATGAATTTTGTAGCCATAGATTTTGAAACCGCAACCGGATCACGTTCAAGCGCGTGTGCTGTAGCAATTGTAACGGCAGAAGATGGGAATATAGTGGATCAATACTATCAACTTATTCAACCTCCGGGGAACTTTTATTGGTGGAAAAACATTGAAGTACACGGTATTACTCCCGAACATACATGGAACGCACCACTTTTTGCCGATATTTTTCACGATGTAGCCAAACGACTTCAATTCAACACCATAGTTGCTCATAATGAAGCATTCGACCGAACTGTTTTAGCAAATACAATGGATTATTATGGTCTGGACGATAGTCGTATTTCCTTGGATAAACCCTGGGAGTGCACTATGAAAATTTATCGACACAAAGGGTTTAGACCATGCAATCTTAAGGCATGCTGCGATGCAATGGGAATTGAATTACAGCATCATAATGCCCTTTCCGATGCGTTAGCGTGTGCCAAACTCTATTTACTACATCTGAAATCATCGGCTTTGAAATTCTAAAACTACAACCTCCGGCCAAATTCCCATTCGCCCCATGTAGGCAATATTGCCAATACCAGTGCTAACATAAAGCTGTTTAGCATCCTGTAAATAATACCCTCCCCAATACGTATATTTCAAAGCAGAGGGACTAAATGCAACGTTACCGGTTCTAAAACCGGTTTGAAAGCCATGCGTGTGTCCCGATAAAGTTAAAATAATATTCCACTGGCTAGTTAAAATTTCATCTTTCCAATGATCGGGATTGTGGGATAATAATACAACCGGAACATTTTTATCCACATTCTCCAGTGCTTTATTCAAATTGCTATACTTGGGAAATTTGCTGTGCCCCCAGTTTTCTACTCCGGCAATTATAAGTGTATCGTTATTACGGCCAAGAGCAAGATGTTCATTATTCAGTACTCTAAATCCGTTTTTTTTTAAAAAAGCCAAAATCTTTTTTTGGTTATAAAATTTGTCGTGGGGAGTTTTCCATCGAACATAATCACCATAATCGTGATTACCCAAAACAGCTAGTTTTCCATCGGAAGCTTTTAGGGTCGAAAAAACAGAGTCCCATCCATTAGTCTCTGACCAGAAATTATTAACCAGGTCGCCTGTAAACACTATTAAATTGGGTGATAAACGGTTTATTTCCTCCACGTACTTTTTCCAACGCTTCTTAGCCCATGGCATGGTTCCTAAATGCATGTCGGAAAAAAGTAGCACCCTATAACCGTTAAAAGTGTTTACCGAGGCCGGAATCGTTACAGACTGCTTCCGCTTAACTAATAGCCTATTTCCAAGAACCACCCCTACTAATGGCAGAATGACCAGAAACACCAATAAACTATGAAACCATTTCCTAGCAAAACTGCTTTTATAATACCGTATTGGCAGAATAAAAAACGGTAATAAAGCAATTCCCAACATTCGAGGAACATACCAAATCATAAACCATGTTATGGCAATAAAAAAGTGAAGGTAAATGTTTCCTCCATCGGCAGAGGCGTAAACGGGAGAAAGTAGTGAAATTGACAAAAAATAGATAAAATAGATAACCGCCAAAATAAGTACACAATGGATGAGAATCCGTGAATTTCTCGGCTTGAGTTTATGGATGTAGATTATCGAGAGAAGGTCAACAACAAATATCACGAGTAAAATTACTAGCCATGAAAAATAAAGACGCATATAATTTAGGAATAAAAGCCAAGGATTAATCTATCTTTGTAGCAAAATTTATGCAATAGAGTTATGAAACCTATTGAAAACATCAGCGAATTTCGAATCCGCTATTCACACACCGATCAGATGGGAATTGTGTATTATGGTAATTATGCATTACTCTATGAAATTGGCCGCACAGAATTAATGCGCGAGTTAGGACTGGCATATTCAGAATTAGAAAAATCGGGAATAATAATGCCTGTTGTGGAAATGCAAAGTAAATATATCCGCCCACTAATATACGACGAGTTGGTTTGCATAAAAACGACTTTATCTGAGCCACCCACGGCTACTATTGTATTTGAACATGCAATTTATAACTCGCAAGGAGAATTATGCAATAAAGGTATGGTGAAATTAGGTTTTCTTAACAGAAATACAGGAATTCCAACACGCGTACCTTCTGTTTTGACGGAACTACTTCAGAAATTTGAAAAGTGAACACAAATCAACTTACTCAACAAATTTATAACCAACGCCTTTTATCGTTTTGATGTGTTCTTCGCCGATTTTTTCTCTCAGTTTCCGGATATGAACGTCAATGGTGCGTTCTCCTACAACTATATCATCGCCCCAGATATGGTCAAAAATTTCTTCGCGCTTAAAAACACGGTCTTTTTTCGAAGTAAGTAAAGCGAGAATTTCAAACTCTTTGCGGGGAAGAATAATTTCCTCTCCCTCTTTAATCACAACATATCGTTCAGAATCGATAACAAGTTTCTTGGTGTGAATAACTTTGGGCTGCTGCTCAGTGGGGCGATGCATAGAACGCCTCAATAAAGCATTGATTCGGCTGATGAGAAGTTTGGGTTTAATCGGCTTGGTAATGTAATCATCAGCTCCGGCATCAAATCCGGCTATTTGAGAATAATCTTCACCCCGAGCGGTTAGAAAAGTAATTACAACATTTTCCAGTTCCGGAAGGGTTCGCATTTCCTGGCATGTTTCCACACCATCCATTTCAGGCATCATTACATCGAGAATTATCAAATGAGGTTTGCACTCCAGAGCTTTTTCTATTGCTTCCTTACCATTAACTGCCGTAAATACCTCAAAACCTTCTTTACGAAGATTATAGCTCAAAAACTCCAGAATATCCTCTTCGTCGTCGACAATCAATATTCTAATGTTTTTTTCGGTAACCATAATTTATTTGAATTTAATAAGTGTAAATGCAAACGAACTTCCCTCTCCCTTTTTACTTTTTACGGTAACAAACTGATTATGAGCGTCAATTACATGTTTAACAATCGAAAGTCCCAACCCGGTTCCTCCCTCTTCGCGACTTCTACCTTTATCAACTCGGTAAAATCTCTCGAATATTCGTGGCAAATGAACTTCATCGATACCTATACCATTATCTTTTACCTCTATCATCCATTTTTCGGTCATATCGTAAAAGTTAACTTCCACGTATCCTCCTTTTTTATTGTATTTAATTGCATTTACCACAAGGTTGCTCAAAACAACAGAGATTTGCTTTTTATCGGCTAAAACCATTACTTTTTTAAAGGTATCGTCCACTCGAAGCTCAATCTGTCGATCCTTGGCAATTAACCAGTGAATCTCGAATACCTCCTGCACAACCTTTAGCAAATCAAACGGTTCGATATTTAGTTTCAGCTCCCCTGATTCGAGCCTTGAAATGGCCTCTAGATCGTCAACAATAGAGATTATCCTGTTTACGCTTTTTTCGGCACGTTTCAGGTAGAGCATATTGATGTTGGGGTCATCGATTCCACCATCAATTAGCGTTAGTATATAGCCTTGAATATTAAATAATGGTGTTTTTAATTCATGCATAACATTTCCCAAAAACTCTCTACGGTACTTCTCCAGTTCCTTTAACCGATCAATATCCGAAAGTCTTTGTTTTTGAAGTTGATTCACACCTTGCTGAATATCGGCAAGGATATCTTTGGTTAGAGAAAAGTTATTCTGATAGGAAACTTTGGCTTCGGTTATCTTATACAAGGGTTTTATTTTTTCGTTAAAAAATCGTAATAGCAGAAAATAGATAACTACAAAGAAGAGCAGGCCCACAAGAAACGTTTTTAGTAACCTTGCGTGAAACGAAAACCCCAAAAATTCTCCCAGATTAACAACTCCAATGGCCACAAAAAAAAGTCCTCCTATTATCAATGACAGTTGAGCAATTGATAGACGTCGGAAAACAACCTTGGTATTTAACATCATATATTGATTTGAAGCCATTTGCAAAAATATGTATAAATGCGCATTTGCTGGTGTTTACCATATAAAATTAATGTTAAATTAACATTAAAGCAACTGCAAAATCCTAGCTTTGCAAAAAATCTTAAAGAACTTATGGAGTACTATTATTTAGCCATTGTTGTAATTTTACTGCTTACTGCCATAGGCGATTTAATTGTTGGTGTAGCCAACGATGCGGTTAATTTCCTAAACTCTGCCATAGGAGCAAAAGTTGCTAAGGGATGGGTAATACTTCTAATAAGTGCATTAGGGGTATTTGTAGGGGCAGCCTTTTCCAAAGGAATGATGGAAATTGCCCGCTCCGGTGTTTTTCAACCGCAAATGTTCACCTTTGCAAGCATTATTTCTGTGTTGATAGCTGTGATGCTAGCCGATATCTTTCTTTTAGATACTTTTAATTCGTTGGGCTTACCCACCTCCACCACTGTTTCAATAATTTTTGAACTTTTGGGAGCTTCTATTGCTGTGGCATTAATCATCATTATGGAAAACCCTGAAACTAAGAGACTAGCATCTTATATAAATACTGCAAAGGCATTGGGAATAATTTCGGGAATTTTGCTCTCAGTGGTAATTGCTTTCAGTGTTGGGACTTTGATAATGTATATTTCCCGTATACTATTCACTTTCAACTATAAAAAGAATCTGTATTATTTTGGAGGCTTATTTGGCGGAATTGCTATTACGGCATTTGTTTATTTTCTTATTCTAAAAGGACTCAATGGCGCAAGTTTTATTACCCCCGAAACCTACAATCTTATAATTTTAAAATCGAACCAAATACTGCTATACTCTTTTATAATCGGAGGAATATTTCTTCATATTCTCTATACAATTTTCAGAATCGACCCTATGAAGATTATTGTTCTCTTGGGGACATTCGCGCTAGCCATGGCATTTGCAGGGAACGACCTTGTAAACTTTATTGGGGTACCCCTTGCAGGTCTCGATGCCTACATTTATTTCAAACAATCGGGGTTAGCTGCCGATGAAATTACGATGGAGATTCTAAAACAACCCACACAAACTTCAACGTGGATGTTGCTTATAGCCGGTGGAATTATGGTTCTAACGATAATAATTTCTAAAAAAGCAAGAAAAGTTATTTCCACCTCAGTAAATTTAAGCCGCCAAGAAGAAGGGACTGAAAACTTCTCCACCTCTAGTATTAGTAGACTCTTGGTCCGTTTTTCGGTATCAACTAGCAAAACTATAGATAAAATAATTCCCCAAAAATTAAAATACTGGATTGAAGAACGCTTTACTCCCTACGTGGAATATCCAGAATTGCCGGAAAATGAAAAACCTGCCTTCGATGCAATTCGCGGCGCTGTTAACTTGTTGGTAGCGGCAGCCTTAATTTCAATAGGAACATCACTAAAACTCCCGTTATCAACCACCTACGTTACATTCATGGTAGCTATGGGTGCAGCACTAGCCGATAGAGCTTGGGGACGCGACAGTGCCGTTTATCGAGTTACAGGTGTATTTACCGTAATCAGCGGATGGTTTGTAACGGCCCTTGCTGCAGCAACCATTTCGTTTGTTTTTGCATTTATTATTCATTACTTTACCCCCTACGGATTATTCCTCGTGCTACTCTTTGTTATTCGATCCGTTTGGAAATCTTATCAACGACTTAAAAAAGACGAAATTGCCGAATCTGAGAACATTATTGTTAAAAACAGATTCAAGGTAGAAACCATAGATTACTGGATTGACCACAGCTCAGAGCTTGTAAAATCGTCGCTGATTAATATGTCGAAAATTTATTTCGTTACTATAAACAGTTTATGCGAAGAAGATAGGAAAAGTCTGCGTAAAGCCGATGAAGAAGCCCAATCCTTAAATTCTTATCTAAAGCAGCAGAAAAAAAATATTGCAAAAGCTATAACAAAACTTGAGGAAGCCTCCGCAAAAAATATCCATTACTACGTTCAAATAATCGACTTTCTTCGAGAAGCTGCCCACGATATACAATTTATAACCGTCCCTGCGTATGAACATGTAAATAACAACCATAAACCCTTGCTCGAAAAACAGAAAGCAGAGCTAAACAACATTTCCGAAAAACTATCAGATTTTATAAATCACGCACTCCATCTGGTTGTCGATCAAAAATATGGTCAAACAAGAGAGGTTGTAGCCAGAATTACGGAAATAAATCAATTGATAGAAGGAGCTCAAAAAGCACAAATTAAGCGTATTAAAAACGGGGAAGTAAATACCCGTAACAGCATGCTTTTCTTCACCCTCTTGC
Organism: uncultured Bacteroidales bacterium; assembly: GCA_937981765.1. Lineage (GTDB taxonomy): Bacteria > Bacteroidota > Bacteroidia > Bacteroidales > Salinivirgaceae > JAAYQU01. The sequence goes on along the minus strand of CALJOM010000002.1, from coordinate 375,742 downwards.
AAGAAACTAAAAACTTTGTTCTAAATGCCGGAAATGCCTTAAAATCGCTACGAGATTTTGCAACCGATAACTGAAAATTATTTTTAAAATAATAAGAAACTGGGGAAGAGAGGTCTTCCCCGTTTTGTTTAAAAAAAAATCCACATCATGGAAATTGATCACAAATTGCGTTGCCGTTGGGTTCCCGTAAACGATGAAATCTATACCCGATATCACGACACTGAATGGGGTGTTCCCGTACACAACGACCAAAAACTGTTTGAAATGTTAATTCTTGAGAGTTTCCAAGCTGGGTTAAGCTGGAAAACCATTTTACGCAAACGGGAAAATTTCCGTAAAGCCTTTGAAAACTTCGAAGTTGAACGTGTTGCAGAATTCTCCCAAGCCAATATTAATAGTCTTTTAAGCAATAGCGAAATAATTAGAAACAAACATAAGATAGAAGCCGCCATAATCAATGCGCGTGTTTATTTAACTATTCAGGCAAAATTCGGTTCCTTTTCTGAGTTTATTTGGAGATTTTGTGATGGAAAACCCATTGTTAATTATCATAGAAGAAATCAACCACTTGCGAGCAAAACTCCTCTTTCAACAACAATCAGTAAAGAATTACAACATTTGGGTATGACATTCGTAGGTCCTACAATAATCTACTCCTATATGCAGGCTATTGGGATGGTGAACGACCATGAAGTTGAATGCTTCCGTTTTTCAGAGCTACAATAAACAAAAAGTTTTAGGAGAAAAAATACCAGCTATAAAATAACATTTCCAAAAAAAAATTATCTTTACACCACTCAGAAAACAGTTTCAAATTTTGGCTGGCCTATGTTTCTTTTCTACAATATTTTTGCTTTAGTAAGCCTTCTATTATCACCCTCCGATTTTAACCCGATAGTAATCAATGACTACCTGGTTGAAAATATCTCTGAAAAAACAGCTATACATATTGACAGCACGGGTGAATTATTGATTCAAAAATTAATGGATTCAACCTCAGCGTTCCCATTTAAATTTAAATTAAATAATGAAAAAGGCGTATACCTACCGGCTAATCCGAATATTCTATGGCTAAAGGTAGTATTAAGAAACGAATCGTTACGGGGAAAATCAGTCTTTCTTGAAATTCAGAACCCCTCGATATCAGAGATTGAATATTTTGTGATTCAAAACAATCTTCTGATAAAACCTCCCCCGGAAGGTAGTTCAAAACCGTTTACAAAACGCCGATTTAAACAGCGATATAACATACAGCAAATAATCCTGGACAGTGAATCATCCGCAACCTGTTATGTAAAACTTCAGAACGAAAACATTCCCGCATATTTTTCGGTAATGCTCTATGGAGAAAAAGGCTATTTACTCCACGCACAAAACGATATTGTGAAATCTGGTGTCTTTTATGGCATTTTAATAACATTAGTTTTTAGTGCATTGCTATTATTTCTTATCGATGTAAACCGTTCATCGCTAATAAGTTTCCTTTTTTACACCGTTTCTACCCTAATTCTTTTGGTAAACTACGATGGAATAGGGTTTCAATACTTATTCCCCAATTCGGTATGGATTCAACACAACATTCGGTTTATCATGCCATACCTTATGTACGCCTCGTTATTACAACTTTTTATGGCTACATTTCCCGAGTTGTGCAAAAAAAACAACTTCATTTGCGGAATAGCAGTTTTACTTACCATAACCTCAGTAATTACAGCGATTATCCGTGGATTTTTCAACTTTGGTTATCTTTTCGACCTGCTATTAACCAATCTGTTAGCTATCGTTGTATTGGGATTGATCATATCAATACTTGTTGTTGGTAAGCTTTATTCAACAAAAGCTGGTAAAATAGTAACTTTAGCCATATTGGCCCATTTAATATTCATTGCAGGAGTTAACTCTTTATATTTCCCAACCGGGTCGAGTACCGGAACCATTGAAATGGTGATAAAAATTTCAAGTCTAGCACATCTCTTATTACTTTTTGCAGCCTTGGTATATCAAATAGGGCTTTATCACCATTTAGTACAAAATAAGTCCCTAATGGCCCTTAAAAACCTTTCGAACTACAAAGAAAAAGCCAACATAGAATTGGAAAAAACCGTTAGAGAACGTACCAAAGCATTGCAAGAAGCCAACATAAAACTTAACCAACTCATAAAGCACAATAAAGAAATTACAGAGCAACTTTTCAAGCAAAAAGAGGAAATAGAATTAAAAAACCGAGAACTCGAATTAGCTTTTAAAAAATCTAGTGCACAGCACATCAAATTACACAAGGCTCTTCTTATAAATGTGGAACAACAAAAGAAACTATCCGAAACATTAGAAATAATACAGGAAAAAAACCAGAAACTGGAGCAAAAGAACGAAGAGATAAACTCACAACAGGAAAAAATTAAAGAACAAAACACATTACTAGAAGAAAGAGCTCGGGATATTACCGATTCAATCCTGTATGCAGAAAGACTTCAAAGCGCCTTCTTCACACCTCTGGAAAAGGTTCGTGAAATCTTCCCCGAATCGTTTATCTTTTTTAAACCTAAGGATATTTTAAGCGGCGATATTTACTGGTTTGATGTTTTGACCGATCAAAACAACAGAACTCTTCGCCTTGCCGCAGCTATAGATTGTACCGGACATGGAATCCCCGGAGCCTTAATGTCCGTAATTGCACGAGATATTTTGTCAGATGCAATTAATAACAAACACCTATCATCACCCGATGATATTCTGAACTACATGAACGAAATAATAGTCAACATTTTCAATAAGAAAAACAATATCAACCATGTTAAAGACGGCATGGATATGTCGCTGATACTGGTTGACTACCAAAGCAAAACTCTGCATTTTGCAGGAGCACGAAACCCTATTTGGATAATATCCGATAGTCAACTCCAAATAATAAAAGGCCATATCCACAGTGTAGGAACTGTTGATTATGACAATGAATTAATTACCTTTCCAAAGCATTCTATTCAGTTTAAAAGCGGGGATATGATTTTTCTGTTCTCCGACGGATTTGTAGATCAGTTCGGAGGGGAAAAAGGGTTGAAATTTCGTCATCAACGATTTTCCAACCTACTACTATCCATAACCCCTAAAACCATCGACGAGCAACTTCTCCACATTGAAAAGACCTTCCAAGAATGGAAACAAGGCTATGAACAGGTAGACGATGTATTAGTAATTGGTATCAGATTATAGCTCGTATTAATTTTAATGATAAACCATCAAACACATTGAAAGAACCATATAACTATGATCCCTTCTCTACAGATCTCATACATTTACTTTTTTGCAGTATTGGCTCTCTTGATAATTCTAACCATATCGCTAATTCTAACCCTTAAAAGAGAATATCCATCCCTAACACAAAAAAACAAAGAACCAGATAGCAAGCCAATACAACTATCTCACCTGCTCTTCAAGCCTTCAATTCACCAATTCCTTCAGACACTTCCGCTTGGAGTTGCAATTTTCGATGAACATCAAAACCTGATAGAAATTAATCCTGAATTCACTACTCTAACTGGATTAACCAAAAACACCATAGAACAAGAAATTGGAAAAGACCTAATTAATTTTGTCAAACACTGCAATATAAATCCAGAACATTTCGGACTTATTAAAAATTTTTCTACTTTTTGTTCGCAGGGAGAAATCACTAATTTCAAAACGCAACAAAAAATTCCTCTTAAAATTTACGGGAATCCGGTTTTTTCCAGGAATAAAAAAGTTTTATTTTATAACCTTTTTATCATCCCTGCCACAATTTCTCAACAACCGGAGAAAGATGTATCCGGACAAATCGACTTACAAGAATATCTGCAATTAAAAGAAAGAGTAAAGGAAGTAGAAAAAGCATTTAAAAAATCGAGTATTCACCATATTAAACTTCAAAAAGCACTATACGAAAATGAACAACAGCGCCAAAAATTACAAGAGGCCTTCGATTTAATTAACCGGCAAAACGAAGAACTTGAAAGAGCCAATGCTGAAATTAAAGAACACACAAAGATGAAAGAACGCTTTCTGGCAAATACCAGCCACGAAATCAGAACCCCATTAAACGCCATTATTGGATTCACAAATCTTTTATTAAAAGAAGACCTGAAACAACATCAGTTAGATTATCTTAAAAATATTAAAGCTTCGAGCGATAACTTGCTGGTAGTATTGAACGATATTCTCGATATATCCAAAATCGAAGCCGGCAAAATGACCTTTGAGTCAATCCCCTTTCTGATATTCGATCTGGTAGAAATATTAATTAAGACCATTGAAATAAAGGCCCAAGAAAAAGAACACGACTTGATTTGCGAAATCGACCCACAAATTCCGCCGGTTCTCATTGGGGACCCAACCCGACTAAACCAAATATTAATTAACCTACTTTCCAACGCAATAAAATTCACCCCTACAAAAGGTCGCGTTTCACTCAAGGTTAAGCTTAAAGAAAAAAACACAAGCCAAGTTGTAATTGAATTTGAAGTATCAGATACCGGAATAGGAATTGCTCCTGAAAAAATTCCCCAAATTTTTAATGCCTTTTCTCAGGCCGAAACCTCTACCACACGAAAATTTGGAGGAACAGGATTAGGGCTTAGCATTGTAAAAAATCTTGTAGAGCTACAGAACGGAGAAATATTTGTAGAAAGTACCCCGGAGCAAGGATCAAGATTTACCTTCTATCTAGCATTTGGAATTGGGCAACTTTCCGAACTATTAACACAAGATCGAAAAGAAGTAACCCTCCATAAACACGAAGCAGAAAATATTTCAATTCTTTTAGTTGAAGACAACAAAATAAACCAGCAATTAGCCCTCGACACCATCCGTTCGTGGCACAAAGAAATTCGAATTGAAGTCGCTGAGAATGGACATGAAGCCTTAGAAAAATTAAAATCCGAAGAATACTCCATGATTTTTATGGATATTCAGATGCCATTTCTCGACGGTATTGAAACAACACGACGAATCAGACAAGGAGAAATTAAAGGGAAAGAAAACATTCCTATTATCGCTATGACAGCCCATGCGCTTAAAGAAGAAAAAGAGAAATGTCTGGCAGCTGGGATGAATGACTACCTTACAAAACCATTTATTCCGGAAGACCTATATCTTAAAATAAAAAATTTCGGAAGTCAGCATGTGCAAATAATGGTAAAATCAGGGAGTTTTGTGCCGGTAAACCTCCATTCCTTCGGGCATGTAGAGCAAACCCCAAATTTAGAAGTAAATAAAGCGAATCTAAAAAATCCATTCCAACACTTTTCCATAGTGCCACTTCTGTCACTTTACAAAGGAAATCAACATCAAATAGATAAAATTTTACGAATGTATTATGAAACCATAGAAAAAGAAATATCTGAAATGGCTAGGGCATTTAACCAAAACGAAATGGAAAAGGTTCAAATAAAAGCCCATAGCCTTAAACCAAAAATGACATACATTGGGCGAGAAGATCTGCACAATACGTCGAAAGAAATAGAACTTTCTATAAAAAACAATACCATTGAAAGTGAACACCTAAAAAAATTAATTTCCTCAATATCTGTCGAATGGCAAAAAATTCAATCGGAATTACAAAACTATTTCAATTCCAAGTAATGAAGCAAAGAAATTTTTTTAAAGTCTAGGTAAAATATTATCTTTGTAGATGAACATTTGACTTTGATGATTGTTAGCCTTTAGAGTAATAATTTTTGAGAGAAAAGTAATCCAGTTAGCATAAAAAACACTGAATGCTTATCAACACCCAAAAATATATAACTAACCAAGTTACACAGTCATACATCGAAAATATACAACTACTATGAAAAAGATAAAAGTAATTTTGGTTGACGACGACTTTATCTTTCTTGAGATGCTTGAAGCCTTTCTCTCTGATGTGGAAAACCTTCAAATCTCGAAGGCAAAAACCGGTGAAGAATGTCTGCGGGTAATAGACAACTCTTTTGATATCGTGGTACTGGATTATTTTCTAAATTCGGAGAACCCAAATGCAATGAATGGTTTGGAAGTCCTTAAGAAAATCCGTACTATATTTCCACACATAAAGGTAATTGTGTTAAGTGGTCAGGAAGATGGTAATTTGGTTTACGATTTTGTTCGAGAAAATGTCGCTAGTTATGTTGTTAAAGACGACAATGCTTTCGAAAACGTACGTAAAGCAATTGATGCCATTTTAAGCTAAGTTCTCAAATCAGCCCCCAACTCACTCATTCCAACAGCACCTCATTAGCTCTTTTTAACGCCAGCGAAAACTCAGGCAATTGGTTTGCTTTTCCAACCAAGAAAGTTATTCGTTCTTTATTCAACGTTTCCGCAACACTCGGGTTAACCCCGGACAAAATAACCTTTATTCCAGCGTTTTGAAGCGAGCGAATTGCTTCTCGTAAATTTTTCACTCCAGTATGGTCGATAAAAGGAACGTGTCTCATTCTTATGATTAGAACCTTATACTTTTGACCCAGAGACCGAATAATTTCGCCATACTCTTTGGCTGAAGCAAAAAAGAACGGCCCGCTAATTTCAAAAATGCCTATTCTGGGATCTAATCCTGCATAATTCTCCATTACATCGGCATCTATTGATTTATTAATATCGGGTTTAAGGTCAGCCATACGTTTCATGAACAACAACGCGGAAAGAACTACACCAACTTGTATGGCTACGGTAAGGTCTAATAATACTGTTAGTAGAAATGTTGTTATTAAAACCAAAATATCAAATACCTCACCCCGGAGAACTCCAACAAACGATCTCCATTCACTCATGTTGTACGCCACAACAATAAGCACCCCGGCTAAGCATGACATTGGTATTAACGTGGCATATTTTCCAAATGCCAACATAATTAGCAACAATGTTACGGCGTGTACCATTCCTGCAATAGGAGTCCTAGCTCCATTTCGAATATTTGTGGCTGTCCTGGCAATAGCCCCAGTGGCAGGAATTCCCCCAAACAACGGCGTTATAATATTGGCTATTCCCTGAGCAATAAGCTCAGTATTCGATCGATGATTACTACCAATCATACCATCGGCAACCACAGCACTTAATAAAGACTCTATCCCGCCTAACAAAGCAATTGTAATGGCAGGTGAAAAATAATATCCAATGTTCGACCAATTTATATCGGGTATAGAAATACTTATGGAATTAGGTATTGTACCATATAAACTACCAATTGTAGCAACATTCAGATCAAAAATGTAGGTCGCCGAAGTAATGAGTAGAATAGCAACAAAGGAACCAGGGATTACGGTTGAAACTTTTTTAAAATACACAGTGATTAAAATGGTTGCAATGGTTAATGCCAAGGCTATAGAATTAATTCCATCCATATGAGAAATATACATTTGCCATTTTCGAATAAAATCCGCCGGCAATTTATCGATTGACAATCCTAAAGCATCTTTTATTTGCGAAGAAAATATTATCAGTGCGATACCCGAAGTAAACCCAACAACAAGAGGATGCGGGAAAAACTTCAAAAGAGACCCTAACCTGAGTATTCCAAAAAGAACCAAAAGTACCCCAGCCATTATGGTCGAAAGAAGCAATCCATCCAAACCATACTCAGCAACAATACCATAAACAATTACAATAAAAGCCCCTGTCGGTCCGCCAATCTGAACCCGACTTCCTCCTAACAGAGAAATGAGAAAGCCGGCAACAATGGCAGTAATTATTCCTTTTTCGGGCGAAACACCAGAAGCTACGGCAAACGCTATTGCTAACGGCAAAGCCACAATACCAACTATGATCCCAGATAAAATATCTTTTATTAGCTGTTCTCGTCCAATTCCTTGTTTAAGAACAGTTATTAGCTTTGGCTTAAAAACACTTTCCATAAAAAAGAGTATTTAAAAAACCTTGCAAAAATAATTCAATCCCTCTCTGGTTATTCTAAAAACTCTGATTTTCTTCAAAAAAATATTATCATTAAACACAGAAAAAAATATCGAAAACTTAACGACTTAAAAGAAAAATAGTATTTTTGTTGGGTCCATACCAAAGTGCTCAACCTATATCGTAATTCCTAGGGCTTTTAACTCCCATAACTACAAACAATTAACATTTACAGATATGGACATTACCTTTAGAATTCATTACAAAACACACTTTGGACAAATTCCAGTTGTGTGTGGAAATTTGCCAGAGTTAGGCGAATTTATCTTGGAGAAAGCCCCTCAAATGGTATTGATCGATGGAACATCAGGTCTCTGGGAATATAGAATAACAATTCCAGAAGGAACAAAGAAAATTCTTTATCGATATTATATTAAAGATGAGTACTACAATACATTTATTGAAGAATGGGGTAGTAACAGAGAATACTCACCGAATAAAGCCGAGTCACTATTGGCAGATTCGTGGCGTTCTACTTCAGATCCAAGATATGCACTGTTTTCAAAAGCCATTGGAGATTCAATATTAAAAAACAAGGCTCGATACAAAGCAGCAAAGAATTCTTCTACAAAACCGCTTGAAATCACCTTTTCAATCAACTTAACCCGTATTAAACCCGAACATCGGATTGCAATAGTAGGGAACATTCCGGAATTGGGCGAATGGAAGCCGGAAAATGCGCTGTTACTTGGCAATTCCGATCATCCAAAATGGGAAGGGAATATTAAAATATCCCCGGATAACACTGAAATAGAATACAAATATTGTATTCTCGATGGAAACACAAACCAACTTATTTTTCTGGAAGATGGAGAAAATCGCACGATTAAAATACCTGTAGGAATAGGACTCGATAGCCATATAAAAGTTAGCGATGAACATTTTAACTTTCCAACTCAACCTTGGAAATGCGCCGGAGTTGCTATACCTGTTTTTTCCCTTCGCAGAAAAAATGGATGCGGCGTTGGAGAATTCACCGACATAAAACTGCTGGTTGACTGGGCCAAACAGGTTGGAATGAAAATTATTCAGGTTCTCCCGGTCAACGACACAATTGCCACACACACCTGGGTAGACTCCTACCCTTATTCAGGAATATCAGTGTATGCGCTTCATCCTATTTATGTTGACATTTCTAAAATCGGAAAATTAAAATCGCCGGTTACCCAAAGAATTATTGAAGAGCAGAGTCAATACCTTAATAGTCTGGAAAAAATTGACTATGAAGCAGTAATGAAACTTAAAGCCCGCTTTTTTAAAGAAATTTATGACGAACAACAAAGGGCATTTTTGAACGAACCTGAGTATCAAGAATTCTGGAAAAACAACAAAGAGTGGCTTCAACCCTATGCCGCCTTTAGTTATCTGCGCGACTTGTACAACACAGCCGATTACTCCCGCTGGGGAAAATATTCAAAATTCTCTCAAAAAATACTCAATGAACTGTGCGATCCTAATACAAAGCATTTCGACGATATTGCTATCCATTATTTTATTCAATATCATGCACATAAACAATTAAGCGAAGCTGCCGAATATGCCCGTCAAAATGGAGTAGCCTTGAAAGGCGACATCCCAATCGGAATTTACCGAAACAGTGTTGATGCCTGGACTTCCCCTCAACTTTACAACCTGGATTCACAAGCCGGAGCACCTCCAGACGATTTCAGCGTTATTGGACAAAATTGGAAATTCCCAACCTATAATTGGGACGAAATGTCGAAAGACAACTATCAATGGTGGCAACAACGCCTCAAAAAAATGGCCGACTATTTCGACGCATTCAGAATAGACCACATACTTGGATTCTTCCGCATATGGGAAATCCCCGGCGACCAGGTTGAAGGCATCCTAGGACGCTTTAACCCATCACTTCCACTCAGTGTTGAAGAAATTAATCAACGTGGCATGTGGTTCGATTACGACCGTCTCTGCAAACCATATATTAGAGAGCATTTCCTCTACGACTTCTTTGGAGAGTATACCAATGAAGTTCGGGCACGATTCCTCGACTCATATGCACCAGGCTGTTACAACCTTAAACCCGAATTCAACACCCAGAAAAAAGTTGAGACTGCATTAGCACTCCCCCCCGATGCCCCACGAGATGTTCGCTTGAAAAATGAAACCATTAAATTGGGACTTTTTGGCTTAATTTCACAAGTCATTTTTCTTGAAGCTCCTCATGGTGAAGGCAGATGGTTTGTACCACGGCACTCAATGCATTTCACCAAATCATACCAAGAGCTCGATCACGAGAGCAAACAAAAGTTAAACTATATTTATATCGACTATTTCTACCGCCGCAACGAACAATTTTGGGCTGCCAATGCCATGAAAAAACTCCCTACCATTAAAAACGCTACCAACATGCTCCTTTGTGGCGAAGACCTTGGCATGGTACCCAAATGCGTTCCAGAAATTATGAGCCATTTAGGCATTCTTAGCCTCGAAATTCAGCGTATGCCTAAGCAGCAAGAATTAGAATTCGCACATCCCAACAACTACCCATATCTCTCGGTTGCCACACCATCGTCGCACGACACTTCAACCATACGCGGATGGTGGGAAGAAGACCCGGCACGTTCTCAACGATTTTTTAACCTCATTTTAGGAAACTGGGGAAATTCTCCGTTCTTTTGCGAAACTTGGATTGTAAAGCAAATTATTGAGCAACACCTTTATTGCCCAAGCATATTAGCCATATTCCCAATTCAAGACCTGCTTGGAATGTCGGAGAAACTCAGATATCCAAATGCCCAAGAAGAACGTATAAACAACCCCGCCAATCCAACACATTATTGGCGCTACCGAATGCACCTGAATCTTGAAGATCTTATTCAGGAAGCCGAATTTAATAATCTTCTCCGTCAGCTTATAGAACAATCAGGCCGAGCTAACGTTTATTAACCCTGTTCACCAAATAATGCCTGAAAACATTCCAAAAGCATTCAAACAAAAGAAGTTTTCAGGCATTTTAATTTCTACACTTCAGATAAACAACGATGAATGGCTCATCGCTTCCCTGCAAAATTTTACGTATTTTTGTTATCGATATAAACAAGGTAACCCTAATATATTCAAAGTTCCCATGAAGCTATGGAATTGGACTCAAAAAATCCTTGCATGGATATTAATTTTCCCCATCCAATTATATAGATATTTTTTATCGCCATGGCTTCCCAACAGCTGCCGACACATTCCAACGTGCAGTGTTTATGCAATCGTTGCAATTAAAATCCACGGTCCTTTTATCGGACTCTGGTTAGCCTTACGTAGAATTTTACGATGCCATCCATGGGGAACTCACGGCTACGACCCAGTGCCCGAAAAAAAAACAAACAACATAAATTAACTACCCATGAAGCGAATACATCAGATTGAGCCTCTTGGCATAAGCCGCGAATTGCAGGAATACTACTATAAGCTAGCAGAAAAACAAGGTTTTAAAGTTAAATACTGGGACGACCGGCCTCAAACTCCCGAAGAAATTATTAGCCGCTGCCAAGGAGCGGAGTACGTTATCCTATCCAGCATTCCCATAACACGTGAAATTCTCGACCAACTCCCTGAATTAAAAATGCTCTCAGTAGCCTTTACAGGCCTCGACCACATAGACATGGAAACTTGCCGACAACGCGAAATTATGGTAAAAAATGCGGCAGGATATTCAACACACTCAGTAGCAGAACTAACCATTGCAATGATATTAAGCCTTTATCGTTCCATCGTATTTAATGCAATGCATACGCTGAATGGTGGTGGTCGGGATGGATATACAGGTTACGAACTCAGAGGAAAAACCGTAGGGATTATTGGTGCAGGACGAATAGGGCAGGAAACTGCCCGTCTATGCAGGGCATTCGGATGCAACACTATAGCCTGGAGCAGAACCGTTAAAAAAGTACCGGGACTTCGTTTTGTTTCGTTGGAAACACTATTATCGCAAGCCGACATTGTAACACTTCATGTTCCTCTAACCGCTGAAACCAGAGGTCTCCTTAATCGCGAACGATTAGCCTTGATAAAACCCAGCGCTATTTTAATCAATACAGCTCGTGGACCTGTTATTGATACCGAAGCCCTCTGTGATGCATTAAATACCGGAGCTATTGCCGGTGCTGCCCTCGATGTTTACGACATGGAGCCCCCCCTACCATCAGACTATCCATTGTTTAAGGCAAAAAACGTTCTTCTATTACCCCATATTGCCTACGCCACCCATGAAGCGTTTGAATTACGTGCCAAAATTGTGTATGACAACATTTTTTCATATCAGCCCTTTAAAATATAAATAACTGATAGTCTTTTTATTATCTTGTCACAAAAAAATAAAATTACACTTTTACTTAATTTTTTTACTCAAAAAATTTGTGGATTGAGGGAAACTCCGTATCTTTGCAACACAAAACAGAATCGGGGCGGTTAGCTCAGTTGGTTCAGAGCACCTGCCTTACAAGCAGGGGGTCGGGGGTTCAACTCCCTCACCGCCCACCCAATGGAGGAGAAATCCTCCTTTTTTGTTTTTTGCGGTACACAACGCTATATTGTAAAAGCCTAATTTCCCTAAACAGAATACTCAATAGAGTATAAATCCGTATTTATAGAGAGCTGTCCAATCTCTTATCCACAAATCGCTTCCAAAAGCACCAACGTAATTGGTTGTTTCTATTCCGGAAATGTTTAATGGTACAGGCTCAGGAAGGTTTTGGCTTGGGATAGGATTAGTACGATCAAATTCAATTTGAATATGCGGATTAAAAATCAGATTATTTCGGGAAAGCAAATAATTGTCGATAAACTCACCATCGTCCGCCGAAATAGATCCAACAACTGATAACAGATTTTGGAAATTGTTGGCAGCAACGTTCCAAAAAATGTTCCCTCTGAACTCAAACTCATTTCGTTTTAGCCGATTGAACGATGAAAAAATATTGGTAGATGCTTCTATTTTAATACCAGTGTGTTGATTTAAAAAAATTGAATTATAAACACTTACCCCACCGGCACCAAAACATGAAATGGAAGTATTTTGAATCAACGGCCCCCTTCCCACAAAGGTTCCATTTAAAATTACTGGTTTTGTATAAGGAAGAATATTGTAAAAAGACTCATTGGATTCAATAATCTTATCGCCAAAACCAATGTCTTGAACAGCGAACACATGTTGAATATTACCATTGTAACCATAGTCAACATCAATGGCATCATCACCACAAAACGCCACAACAATATTTTTGAGGTTAACTGTTCCTCCAAAAATTTCAATTCCGTCATCAGAGTTTGAAAAAATTTCAACGAATTCAACTATAGTTTTATTGCCTACCCCTGCTAAAGTTAATCCATTAATTTCGTTATCCTCTCCAATATTAGCTCCCCCATGTCGAATGGATACATAACGCAAAATACCCGAATTATCATCAATTCTATCTCCTCCAAACAAACCTCTTGGATCGGTTTCAGGTAAACCTTCTACAAACGATTCACCACTTACGGTATTAACCGGTGCATTGCCTAAAATAATAATACCTCCCCAAAGACCCCGATTTTTTGGAGATATAGAGCCATTAAGATCATCACCTTCAACGGTAAAAATTATCGGATTTTGAGGGGATCCTTCAGCCAATATTTTTGCACCTCGAGAAATTATTAGCGCACTAGCGTTGGATCCCTGCCCGATTTTAGCTCGAATAACAACCCCTGGCTCAATAATCAAAGTTTGCGTTTCATTAATGAACACTTTACCTAGAAGATAATAATTAATACCTTTTTTAAGAACAATAACATCCCCGCTTATTCCACCATCGGTTAATAAAACATCGGCCGGAATTTCATAGGGTCCTTTTCGACAAGATATCAGATGAATAATTACTATTAAAATGCAAAACCATCGAACCTTTCTACACAAAAATGTATTCCCCATTGCTTGTAATTAAAATTTAACTTCCACATTACAATATAGATATCTCCGATCTGGTAAATTTTTTGCATACGGTACCCAATCCTGATAATTCAACGAGGCACGTATATGCTTGTGAATAACATATTCAACACCTCCTATCATGGCCGAACCATCGTTTCGCAAATCCCATGGAAATTCACTTTCGGGAAGTTTATTACTCCACCGATAGTCGTATCGAGTAAAGATATTCACTTTCGGAGTTATTTCGTAGGTTAGGAATAAGCTATACCCATACCTGTTGAAGTTTTTACGATATTTATCGTTGGTTCGAAAGGCCAATTCAAATGCAGATTTAACTCTTTTGGTTTTTATTCCAACCAACAAATTTGAATTGATGGTGGTTAGGCTTTTTCTCATAGCATCGGCATATATCCTAATAATAAACGGGGTGGTTCCAAACCAACTAACCCCAGAGGCTAGTTTAAACGTGTTATCTGATTGAATCTGGTTATAACCCTTTCCGTTAACCAGCAAAACATCAACTGAAAAAAAATCCAGAATGTGATATTCAAAGCCAATCCCCAGATCGGCAGAAACACCAAATCGGAATTCATCCTGCATTGATTTATATAGATAACGTTTGCCCCAAAGTTTTTCGCTTTCTCGATAGGTATTCATATCAATAATTCCGGTAAAAACAGAATAATTTCCGAATTTTCCTTCAATTGATACTTTACGGAAGTAGGCATATCTGCGTTGTTGAGCAAAAACCGACACTTCGTCGGGGCTTCCAATGTCAATTAATAGTGTAGTTGTCCAAATTGAATCCAACTTTCTGGAAGCACCCAAATAGGCCCTGTTTACTTCGAATTCGTTGTACCCTACGCCAAAATCCGAATGGTAGTTAAAAAAAATGGTTCCTTCAATCTTTGTGTCAAAAGAATTCTTAAAAGTGTCAGTTTGGGCCTTAAGAAAAAAACAGCCGGATAGAAAAAACAAGGTTAGCAATCGCCTCATAGGTAAATAAACAAATTCCACCAAATAACGGTGTCGAAAAACTAAAAATAAACGGTTGCAAGCCATTAAAAAAGGTTGAACTGTATCTTTAATGGTCAAAAATAGCTAAAAATCTTTGTAATTTTACAACACCGCTATTCAATGAATAAAATAATAGGTAATAGCTATGAATCATAGTATATTTTGCAATCATCACACAATTAAATTCTGCGAAATCGATTCACACGGAAGAATCTTTCCATGGTCATTAGGTATTCATGTTCAGGAAATTGCAGAAGCACATGCCTCACAGTTCGGTGTTGGATATTACGATTTAAAAGATAAAGGTATTGCCTGGATGATTTCCAGAATTCGATTCAAAATCTTTGATGTTCCCAAAGTAAAAGATTCGATAACTATTGAAACATGGGTGTCTCATACCGACCGCATTCTCTCCTACCGCGACACTGTTTTTAAAGATAACTTCAATAACATTTTCGCTTCGGTTCGTACAGGTTGGGTAATTGTAGACACGGTAAAACGAGAAATTGGGAATACTCAGGATTTTGCATCAATTTTTCCACATCTACCAGAGTTAAAAGTCAATATTGCCGACCCCGAACGTATAAAACCCTTCAAAATCGAGGAAAATGATAGCCGAATTAGCTTAAAGGTGCCCTATTCTGCCGTGGATGTTTTTGGTCATACTAACAACACAAAATATATCGAATGGTTTTACGACTGTCTTGATCCGCTATTTTTAGAAAATCATCTATTAACTGATTTAGTGATTAATTATCACCACGAGACAAAGCTGAATGAACAACTGGAACTTCAAATTCGTGAAGAAATTGGTAGAACCGAAGCAGGATTTCGTTGCAACATCATTAATATCAACACACAAAGTTGTGCAACAACAATGTTTGCCCGATTTCAGAAAAGATAGGGTTATAAAATCGTAATATGGAACTGTGGCCCTTTCTGATCCTTTACCTTTTCTTTTAGCGACGCTATTTTACTCATTGTTTTTTGTATTGTTCGCGCATTGGGACTTTGTAACTTAATTTGCCCCTTAGCCACTAATTGCAAAAAACGACGCGGTGTAAGTTTTTTAAGACGTACAAATGTGGAAAAATTTTTCATAGGCGCTTTTTTCAATAAACGCCTATGAAAATCAAAAATTGTAATTCTTTTAGATTTTTTTAAAGTTGAACAGCATTTTCCTTGATCATCTTTCGCATATTAATCAAGGCATAACGCATCCTTCCTAAGGCTGTATTGATACTTACGTTAGTAACTTCGGCTATTTCTTTAAAACTCATATTAAAGTAATGGCGCATTATTACCACTTCTCTTTGTTCTTCTGGAAGTTGAGCTATCAACTTTTTAAGTTTTTTGTTAACCTGTGTGGAAATTATTGTTTCCTCAACCGAAGTGTCATAATTTTTCGCCTTGTTGAAAATGTCGGGCTTACCCTCTTCCTGCATTACCAACTGCATATTTTTCTTTCGGCGGTAATAATCGATTACCAAGTTATGTGCTATGCGCAAAACCCACCCGATAAAGCGCCCATCTTCCTGATAGCGATCTTCTTTGAGCGATTTTACAGCCTTATAAAATGTTTCCTGAAAAAAATCTTCAGCTAAATCTTTGTCTTTGGTGAGTTTCAAAAGATAGGTGTAAACCTTATCTTTGTGTCTATCTATCAGTTCCTGAATAGCGTTATGGTTCCCTGATAAATACAGTTTTATCAGATCATGATCCGTTAGCTGAGCCATCTTCATTGTACAATCTATTTAAAAAGTGTTCAGCGTAGATATGCTCCGATAAAACCTCCTTTTTTATTAGTTAAACTTTTGCAAAAATAGTTATTCGTCTAAAATTTGCAAGCGCTAAAGGTTAAAATAAGAAATTTTTAACATTTTTTGTCTTAAACTATTTATCGAAAGATAGCTGCTTTAACAGAGTTTCGATTTTCTCAGCTACCGTTTGGTTTACAGGTACCAAGGGAAGTCGTAATTTATTAATAATTCTTCCTTGAAGACTCATTAATTTTTTCACACCTGCAGGATTCCCATCTTCAAAAATGGCCATTATCAGAGGCAATAGCTGATAGTGTATCTTTCTGGCTGTTTGATAGTCTCCTTCGAGCGATTTTTGAATTAAATCAGACATTTGCTGTGGAAATGCATTTCCAATAACAGAAATTAAGCCATTGGCTCCAGCGGTCATCAGTGGAAATGCTATTGCGTCGTCGCCGGATAAAACCTGAAACTTTTGTGGTTTTTGACGGATAATTTCCATAATTTGGCTCATTACTCCCGAAGCTTCCTTAACTGCAACAATATTACTGAAATCGTAAGCCAAACGAAGGGTGGTTTGTGACAGCAGGTTTACAGAGGTTCTTGATGGTACATTATAGAGGATTATGGGCTTTTCACAAGACAATGCAATTTCTCGATAATGTTGATACAAACCCTCCTGCGACGGCCTATTATAGTATGGTGTGACGGATAGTACGGCATGAACTTCCTTTGGAAGTTCGCGAATGGTTTTTATGATTTCTGCAGTATTATAACCTCCTACACCAACAACTACAGGGCAACGGTTGTTATTTGTCTCCAGAATGGTCTGAACTACTTTCTCGCGTTCCTGGCGCGAAAGAGTAACCGACTCACTGGTTGTACCAAGAGCTACAAGGTAGTTTACTCCATTTTCTATCTGAAATTCTACTTGTTGTTTTAATGCCTTATAATCTACCTCACCATTTTGAGTAAATGGTGTTATTAACGCTGTGCCTAATCCGAAATCTTTTGAAAAATACATATTTAGATCCTCCATAAAGGTATTCTATTGATTGGGATTTATAACTTTTAAATAGCGAACTGATTGTTCGATGAAGGTTTTTATGTCGTTTTTGGGAGCTTCGATCATAAACGTTGCCCATTGATTGTTTTCATGGAGTGGTGCTACAACAACTTTTGCTTTAGATAAAGTACCAAACCACTCAGAAAGAAAAGTGTTGTCAAAATCAATTACAAAAATAGCATCGTATTCAGGTTTTAAAAATGAAACTACTGTTTCAGGTTTTGGTATTCCGCTCCATGTTAAATTTTCTTTCGATATGAAGGGTATTCCCGATGGTATCCAAGACCATTTTTTTAACGAAAAAGGTGAGAAAACCATCACTTCAACATTTTTACCATTACGGTTAAATGCTTCTACAATGCTTTCAACTTCTCGTTGTGACCTAAAGGCACTTGCGTTACAAACCAAACCCACATGAGATATTTTATCCCAATTCACAAAGGCATGTTGAATTCCTTTGCGGGATTTTAATTTTGCCAGATTGGATCGAGCAATTCTGTTTTTTAAGCTACTGAATATTCCCATTAGATGCTTTTACCATGACATTGTTTATATTTTTTACCACTCCCGCAAGGACAAGGATCGTTTCTTCCTATACGTGGTTCAACTCTAATCGGACCTGTAGGCTTCTGGGGGCCGAGGTCGCTACGTCCAGCGTTCATTTTACTGTAATCTGTGCGTCGTTGTTCGGCTTCTCGAATGTTTTCGGGCTGTTGATTTGGTATATAGGCCTTCAACAAAATTGAAACTACCTCACGATTGATTTTATCGATGAGCTTTCTAAATAACTCAAACGATTCGAATTTATAGATGAGCAACGGGTCTTTTTGTTCATAAGTGGCGTTTTGCACAGATGTTTTCAGGTCGTCAAGCTCCCGTAAATGTTCTTTCCAGCTTTCATCAATTACTAATAAGGAAATAAATTTTTCTACTGATCGGACAACCTCCGCACCTTGAGTTTTTACAGCTCTTTCGAGATTGGTTATTACCTGATACACTCTATAACCATCGGTAATTGGAATAACAATATTTTTATACTGTTGTCCTTGGCGCTCATAGACATCCTTAATTACTGGAAGAGTCTGTGCAATAAGTTGTTGTTGTTTACGATGATATTTCTCAAACAAAGATTCCTCCACCTTTTTAATGATTTTCTCGGGCGATTCTCTTAAATAAAACTCTTCCGTGAAATTTGGCTCTATGGTAAGGGTTCGGATTAATTCGTAACAAAACTCATTAAAACTCAAAGATCCGTGGTGTGTATCAACGAAATCCTCACAAAGGGCTTTCATCATATTCATTACATCCACCTGAATTCGTTCTCCAAAAAGGGCATGACGACGTTTGCGGTAGATAACATCGCGTTGGGAATTCATCACGTCGTCGTATTCGAGCAGACGTTTACGAATTCCAAAGTTGTTTTCTTCTACTTTTTTTTGAGCCCGCTCAATGGATTTAGTGATCATCCGGTGTTGAATTACTTCGCCTTCTTTTAATCCAAGACGGTCCATCATTCGAGCGATACGATCAGAACCGAAAAGTCGCATAAGGTCATCTTCCAGCGACACAAAAAATTGTGAAGACCCTGGATCGCCTTGACGGCCAGATCGTCCACGAAGCTGACGGTCAACCCGTCTTGATTCGTGCCGTTCGGTACCTATGATAGCCAACCCTCCTGCCTGCCGAACCTCGTCCGACAACTTAATGTCGGTACCACGACCAGCCATGTTCGTTGCAATGGTTACTGTCCTCGACTTACCGGCTTCGGCAACAATTTCCGCCTCCTTTTGATGCAATTTAGCGTTTAGAACATTGTGACGTACTCCTCGAAGTTTCAACATTCGGCTTAGCAGTTCCGATACTTCTACCGAGGTGGTACCCACAAGTACAGGCCTGCCGGCATCGCGCAAACGGATAATTTCTTCTATAACGGCGTTATATTTTTCGCGTTTTGTTTTGTAAACCAAATCCTCTTTATCTTGCCTGATAACGGGTTTGTTGGTTGGAATTACCACCACATCGAGTTTGTAGATGTCCCAGAATTCGCCGGCTTCCGTTTCTGCAGTACCGGTCATACCGGCCAACTTTTTATACATCCGGAAGTAATTTTGAAGGGTTATGGTTGCAAACGTCTGAGTAGCTGCCTCAACTTTAACATTTTCCTTAGCTTCTATTGCCTGGTGTAATCCGTCGCTATAACGACGTCCTTCCATAATACGGCCGGTTTGCTCATCGACAATTTTTACTTTGTTATCAACTATTACGTACTCAACATCTTTTTCAAAAAGCGCATAGGCTTTTAAAAGTTGGTTAACCGTATGAACTCTTTCCGATTTGATGCTGAATTCTTGCATCAATTTGTCTTTACGATTGAGCTTTTCCTGAATGCTTATTTCGGCACGTTCGATTTCTGCTATTTCACTCCCCACATCGGGCAGAATAAAAAATTTGGGATCGGAAACCAGGTTTGCAAGAAAATCGAGTCCTTTATCGGTTAGGTCAATGGAGTTTAATTTCTCGTCGATCACAAAGTAAAGCTCATCGGTTACCTGATGCATGTTTCGGTTGTTATCCTGCATATAAAAATTTTCTGTCTTTAGCAGTAGCGATTTTATGCCTTGTTCCGACAAGAATTTGATTAAGGGTTTATATTTTGGAAGACCTTTGTAGGCACGAAGCAGTAACAATCCGCCTTTTTCGGTATCGCCATCGGAAATTAATTTTCTAGCATCTGTTAAAATCTGGGTTACCAAATTTCTCTGGGCATTATAGAGTTTTTCAACAACAGGTTTAAATTCATTAAAGAGCTGATCTTCGCCTTTGGGTACCGGCCCTGAAATGATGAGAGGTGTTCGTGCATCGTCGATCAATACCGAGTCAACCTCATCGACAATGGCGTAATTGTGTTTACGTTGAACTAGTTCTTCAGGGCTAAGTGCCATATTATCACGAAGATAATCGAAGCCGAATTCGTTATTGGTGCCAAAGGTTATATCGCATTCATAGGCACTACGACGTTCGGGAGTATGGGGCTGATATTTATCGATACAATCTACGGAAAGGCCATGGAACATGTAGATTGGCCCCATCCATTCAGCGTCGCGTTTTGCAAGATAATCGTTAACGGTAACTACATGTACTCCTTCTCCTGTAAGGGCATTCAGGAAAACGGGCAGTGTGGCTACAAGAGTTTTTCCTTCTCCGGTAGCCATTTCGGCAATTTTCCCTTTATGTAAGGCAACACCACCTATAAGCTGGACATCGTAGTGTACCATGTCCCATTTTTGAAGATTTCCGCCCGACATCCATTCATTCTTATAAATGGCCTTATTACCTTCGATTTTTACAAAATCTTTGGTGACAGAAAGTGTACGGTCGAAGTCAGTAGCAGTAACGATGATTGTTTCATTTTCTTTAAAACGACGAGCTGTTTCTTTTACTATAGCAAAGGATTCCGGAAGTATTTTATCAAGGATTTCCTGATATTTTTTATCGATAATTTTCTCCAGTTCATCGATGCGATTGTAGTATTCTTCGCGCTTTTCAACTTCTATTTGGAGTTCGTCGAGTATTTGGCGTAATCGCTGAATCTCTTCTTTTTCCTCTTTTACGTAATCTTGAACCATCTTGCGCAGATTTGCACTCCGTTCACGAAGTTCGTCGTTGGAGAGCGTTGAAAGGGTATCGAAGATTTCATTAGTTTTTAGTACGTAAGGGGTTATTTCTGCAATATCTCGTTTTGCTTTGGAGCCTAAAAACAACTCTAGTATTTTAGTTACAATTGCCATACAGTTTAAATTATAAGGGTTTTAGTTTTACTTTAGGGGTTTATTAAATCAGCCATTTTGCCTCGCGAAGTTAGTAAATAATCGTTTTTGTTGATACATGTTTGCTTAAAAACGGTGTATTTTATACTTTTGATTGGACGAAGATTCAACCGTTTTCCTCATGGAAAAATCAACAGCAACCCTATTTCTTGCAACACTTTCGACTGGAATTATAGTTTTAAACATTTTCGACGTGGTTGATTTGCGGATAATTTCAGTTGAAACAGTTTGGTTGTTTTTGTTTCTGTTTTTCAGCGCCGTTTGGGCATTCTTCTTTAAAAAATTCGATTGGGTTATGCCTCACGATATGTTGCTTCCCAAAATTTACACCACGGTATCGGTACTAATGTATATTCTGCTGCTGATTATATTTTTGTTATGTATTATCCCTAAAAACAATATAGCGCTTTTTGACGCCGGGTGGCCAAAATATGTTGGAATTCTAATGGTTATAGAAGCGTTTGTTTTTCTGGCAAGCTCTCAATATCAATTTCATAAGGTTTTCTCAGAAAAACCATCAAACACAACAGTTCTTGTTACCCATGGCATATATCGCCTAAATCGGCATCCCTACTATTTAGGATTAATCGAGCTGGGATTTAGTTGTGCTCTCACGTTCAATTCATTATTTAGTATCGCTGGGGTGTTGGTTTTATATATTTTGGTCTACTGGCTGTCCTGTATGGAAGAAAAATTGTTGAAAATATCTTTTGGAGAAAAGTGGGAAAACTATCGTTCGACAACTCCAGGGTTACTTTTATTTAAATAGCTTGTAATATGCAAACGCTAAATTTTACCTTAAACGAATTGTTACAAGTGAAGGATAGAATTGAACCGTTTATTCATAAAACTCCGATTGTAACCAGCAAAATCCTCAATCGGGAAACCGGCGCAGAACTATTTTTTAAATGCGAAAGTTTCCAAAAAACCGGATCATTTAAAATCAGAGGGGCAACCAATGCCATTCTATCACTTACAGGGGAAGAGGTTTTAAAAGGAGTAGTAACACATTCATCCGGGAATTTTGCCCAAGCACTGTCAAAGGCAGCAAATTTAAAAGGGATAAAAGCCTGGATTGTGATGCCCGAAAATGCCCCAAAAAGCAAAAAGGAGGCGGTTAAATCGTATGGAGGTATTATTGTAGAATGCCTTCCAACATTAAAATCAAGGGAAAATACGGCTAATGAAATAGTAGAAAAAAACGGAGCTACGTTTATTCATCCCTACAATCAGAGGGAGGTGATAGCCGGGCAAGCCACCTGTGCCATCGAAATTTACCAAGAGATTGATTCACCAGATTATATTGTTGTTCCTGTCGGTGGCGGAGGGTTAATTTCCGGAACAGCGCTGGCAACGCAATGTTTCTCGCCACAAACAAAAATCATAGCTGCTGAGCCCAAAGGGGCCGACGATTGTTTTCGTTCATTGCAACAAGGAACAATAATCCCAATGGAATCGCCAAAAACTATTGCCGATGGCTTACGAACTGGTCTGGGCGACCTTACATTCCCAATTATCCAGAAATACGTAAGCGATGTAATTACCGTTAGTGAAGACGACATTATTCACGCCATGAAGCTATTTTGGACAAGGGCAAAAATAGTAATTGAACCTTCTTCAGCAGTAGCACTGGCAGCAGTGCTAATTTCTAAAGAGAGATTTGTAAAAAAGAGCGTGACGGTAATTCTAACAGGAGGAAATGTAGATATCGATAATCTGCCGTTTTAATTCGTCAAAATGTCTACTTCCAATAGCTATTCATAAAAAAGAGCTGCTTTTAGGCAGCTCTTTTTTATTATTTGGTTTTTACAATACGTGATTGTTTGGGAATATTTCCCTCACCTATCCACCGAATAATATAAACACCATCGGGCAATTGTTCCACATTGAGTTCCTGTTCGGTACCGGAAATATTGGTGGAAACATATCTTCGTCCGTCTACAGAAAATATTTCAACAGAGCCTGAAACTAAAGGTTGCGAAAAATATATTTTCTCTTTTACCGGATTGGGATACACTCGATTTCCGTCTTCGAGGTTTTCCACTGAAACAACCTGACGATAAACAGCCTTAACGGTATCGAGTGGTTGTGAAATACTATAGTTGAGGATTTGCGATAAACCTAAAAATATGCCGCTGGGTTTAACCCAAGCCACAAATTGGTATCCAACATTTGGATTTGAAACCAATTGCACAGTTTCCCCAAGCGAGTATGTTCCGGCACCGGTTGGATTACCCCCTTCCTGTGGTTCTGCAACCACAACTAACTGACCTTGAGATCCAAAAGATACTTTAAAGGACATAGAATCTGCCAAATCGGATATATCGAAAATATGAATTCCTCCGGCGCCTCCCTGGCTTAAGAAACACGATGGATTGGTAGCATCGTTAATTGCCGTTCGCCAGGCAGAAACGGAATAGTTGGCGTCGTCAGGACTTCCGTTTGCAGTTAAAGTTCCATCCGGACGGTATACATACACTTCGTCGAATATTGATGTCCCGTCGTATTGTGCATTGCCGGTAAAAAGAGTATTTATACGGTACACAATTAACCCTTGGTTTGGAAGCAATGATTCAAATTCACCGGAAAACTTGCGGTACTCAACCACAAAATATTCAGTACTTGAATTCGGTGATGGTATTTTATAACAATTGTTAACCGGAGAAGTTGAAGGCAAAATAGTGTACAGTCCTGAAGTAGTTATGGTTGGAATGTCGGATATCCAGTATTGTTCACTATATTTCCATTTCATATAATTAAGCATATGCCCCGAACCGCTATTCATGATATCCCATTTCCCGGCAGGTTTGATATTGGTGTAGTTGTAGTAATGGTATAAATCAGGAGCTCCCAGCACATGAAACAATTCATGCGACAAGGTTCTGACACTAACCTGATTTTCGGGCTGAAATGTATAATCCCAAACCCTTTTACCATTGATATAAACGTCATAAGTATACAGTGCCCAACGGTGAGCCCATAATAAATCGGCCCAAGCACCTGCGTTCCCTTTAATCATGAAACAAACATTATCAACATACCCGTCGCCATCGGCATCGATATTTAAATCGGCCGGAACCGGATGGTTTTGATTAATCCATTGAACGGCATTTACCAAAAGCTGGTGTTCGCGTATCCGTCGTTCGGTGCTTCCATTGTAGCCGTTGGGATTATTAGCAGAATCGTAGGGCTGATAGTAGCTTCTTGGATAGCTATCCATATACGAAGCGTTACTCGTCTCTGGATTTGTTGCCTGAGGAAAATGATAACTTTGTATAATCAATTGATTATATGAAACCTCGTTAAAATATGCCTTTACTGAGTATCCATCGGGCTGATTTAAGCGTTGGTCATAAACATGCTGGGGTGTTTCGATTTCAGATTCATCGGCAAAACGAATATAGATAACCAGGTTATTAAAAGTGCCTGTATGCAATGTGTTTTTTGTATTACGGTTTTCAACAAGCACTGGCTTAGGTGGAATTATCATCGCCTCCCGACGTTCACGAATCAGAGCCTTATTAACCTGAAGTACGGAACTTAACCCAAGAGCACGAGGATTACTTTGGTCAGCTCTATGTAGGGAAGCAACGTATTGCTCGCCATCATAATATGCGTAAAAATAATAACCGTCTGTACCCTGAATTACAGGATAACCATCTTTGTCGTGAAGCCAGTTAAAAAACTCATCCCCAGATTGATAAAGCTGGAGGGTTGTGCCGTCGGGTTGAGTAACCCGATAGGGTAGATTTTCGAACGGGGCTGCATAAATGTGTGCAAAAAAGAGCCCGAGCAGGAACAAAATTAGTCGCTTCATTGTAAGGTTTTTTTAAAATCCATTGGCAAAAGTACAATTTTGTGTTTAAAAGCAAAAAGCGGACGAAAGATTTTACGTCCGCTTTTTCAAAATGGTTAACATTTTTTTAATCCGGATCTACCACATTAAAATTCAAAAAATCCCGGACATCCTCCACGTATTTTTGATAAACTGGGGCCTGATATTCGAATAGCATCTTTAGAAGAACATCAACTTTTTCTGAGGAAACCACAGTATTTCGGTGCTTAGGATTAACAAAACCTTCTTCGATCATTATGTCGAAATAACGAAGCAGCAAACCATAGTAACCATTAATGTTGGCAAATCCTATTGGCTTTTGATGATGCCCTAGTTGTGAAGCAGTAATTACTTCAAAAATCTCTTCCAGCGTTCCAAAACCGCCAGGTAGGGCGATAAAAGCATCGGCCAACTCCATCATTTTTGCCTTTCGTTGCTGCATGGTTTCAACAACAATTAACTCATCAATGGCTGTCTCAGCTAATCCTTTTTCGCTTAAAAACCTAGTAATCACTCCGATAGCTTTTCCGCCGTGTTTTTTAACACTACGAGCTAATTGATGCATCAGCCCAACCGACGAGCCTCCATAAACTAACTCAATTTGGTTATTAGCCAGAAGTTTGCCCAGTTTAGTAGCAGCAGTCAAATATTCATGCCTTACTCCTGTGTGCGAACCACAGAATACTGCAATGCGCTTTATTGAATTCGACATACGATCGATGAAAATGAATGTATAAAATTAATAATTTGAATTAGGATAAAACTTAATTCTTTTGCTCAGATTCTTCTGACTCATTTTCAGCCTGCTCGCTCTCAGATTTTTCTACCATTTCAACTTTTGTAGCCTTTAAAGTGTAAAATGATAGGTACCCTTTGGGAGAGGATGCCAACTGCTCGCGATATTTATTGATTTTTTCCATGGCAGAGGTATGTTCACCTTGGTCGGCTTTTTTCCCAGATGCTGAATGATCATGTCCCTCATGATCGCCTTCGGCTGAGAGTTCACTTTCCCATTTTTTCAGATATTCCTCATCGATACGCATCTCTTCAAGAACACCGGTTACCAAAGCAACTGATCCTTCCATTTCGGGGGAGAAAGATTGCAAATTTCCTGAAGGTTCAACTTTTAAACGAGTTTGACCTTCCTCAGCTGATAAAAACATTTTATCGCCTCCATGACCACATATATGAACCACAGTTCCCTCAACAGTAATGGTTTTTCCAATAAGCTGATCGGCTTGTTCAAAAACCTTAGTTACATCAAATTTCTCAAGATTTTCTTGCTTTTGACTTTTCGGTCCGCAAGCAACGACTGCAATAGCAGCTACCGCTAAAACAAATAATTTTTTCATGCCAAATATTTTTTGAGTTCGACATCCAAAGATACAATTTTTGCCGAAAACTTTAAATGCAACCAAAACTTATTTTACTCGTTTACGTAATAAAGAAAAAGATTATCTTCGCTGAAAAATTGCCAAACCCTCAAAAAGTGCATCCGGCAAATTAACACAATCAAGTTTCAAAAATTTCCAAACAAAGAATGAAAATATATACAAAAACAGGAGATGACGGAACCACTTCCCTACTGGGAGGAACCAGGGTTCCCAAATATCATATCCGAATTGAAGCCTATGGTACACTCGACGAGTTGATATGCTATCTAGGTTTGTTACGAGACCAACCCAAAGTAGATAAACATTTTCAGGAAGCATTAATCGAAATTCAGGAGCGCCTTATGTCGGCTTCGGCCATTCTAGCTACCGAAAGTGAAACTGCCTCAGAAAATATCCCAAAACTATACAATTCTGACCTTGAATTCTTAGAACGAGAAATGGACACAATGAATGAAATATTGCCGCCCTTGAGAGCCTTTATTCTTCCTGGAGGGCATCCTACAGCTTCCCATGCTCAAGTAGCCCGTTGCATCTGCAGAAGAGCCGAACGTTTGGCCCTACAGGTTCATGAGCAATTCGGCAACTGCGAAATGGTGGTGAAATACCTTAACCGGCTTTCGGATTATTTATTTGTGCTCGGAAGAAAATTAAGCTACGATGTAAAAGCAAAAGAAATTGTCTGGAAACCCCGCAAATAAAAAAATTTATAAATTTGCATACGCGTTAACAACACTTAAACTCTAAACGTATGTATTGGACACTGGAATTAGCCTCAAAGTTGGAAGATGCTCCCTGGCCGGCCACTAAAGAAGAGTTGATTGACTATGCTATCCGTACCGGTGCCCCTCTTGAAGTAATTGAAAATCTTCAAGAGATTGAGGAGGAAGGCGAAATTTATGAAAGTATTGAAGACATTTGGCCCGATTATCCTACTAAGGAAGATTTCTTATTCAATGAGGATGAGTATTAGAAAATCTTGTGTTATCGAAAAATCAGGGAGCCTAAGGGCTCCTTTTTTTTAATAATCCCATCAACCGCAGTTTGCTGATAGTTATTAAAAACTATCTTTGTCGGGATTTTAAAAATTTTCGTACCCAATGAGAAAAATTTCAATACTAGTAGGAATTGCCTTGATTTTTGTGCTAACCAACTCGTTGTACATCTTTCCCGAAAATAAACCTGCCCCAAAGGATGAAACTCTGGAAGAAACACGCGGAAACTTTTTTTGTTTCGACACCGCCACATTCTGGGTTGATTCCGTTTTACAATCCCTAAGCTTGCGTGAAAAAATAGGGCAACTGTTTGTTGTAGGACTCAGTTCTGCCCAAGGAGAAGAAAGTCTTAAAAACGTTGCACTACTGGTTGAAAAATTTAATATTGGTGGCGTTATTTTTATGAAAGGCAGTCCTGTTCGACAAGCCCGCTACACAAATTTTCTGCAGAGCAAAGCAAAAACACCCTTGCTAATAGCCATTGACGGTGAATGGGGTCTAGCCATGCGACTCGACAGTATTGAACCTTTCCCGAAACAAATGATGCTCGGTGCTGCCGATAACGAGGGACTTGTATACGATATGGGTGTTGAAATTGCTCGACAATGTCGCCTTATGGGCATACACATAAATTTTGCTCCAGTAGTTGATATAAACAACAATCCGAATAACCCTGTAATTAATTACCGGTCGTTTGGAGAAGATAAGAACAAAGTTCTCCGACTTAGTTATGCCTACATGTCGGGAATGCAAGACCAAGGACTAATTGTAACAGCCAAGCATTTTCCCGGACATGGAGATACAGAAGTTGATTCGCATTATGGGTTGCCCGTTATTACTCAATCGAAACAACATCTTGAAACCAATGAACTTTACCCATTCCGTAATCTTATCAGAATGGGGTTGTCCGGAATTATGATTGCTCACATGTCGGTTCCAGCACTCGACTCTACCACCGACCTGCCTGCCACGTTATCGTATCCTATTGTTACAAAACTTCTAAAAGAGAACTATCGATTCAACGGCCTCATTTTTACCGATGCCATGGAAATGGGAGGAGTAACAAAGCAATTTACACAAGATGAGGCAATAATACGTGCTTTTAAAGCCGGAAACGACATTTTACTTATGCCCACCGATGCTGCACAAGCCTTAAATCGATTAGAAAAAGCTATTAATTCAGGAGAAATTAGTATGGCAGAACTAAACAGCCGAGTAAAAAAAATACTGGCGGCCAAAGAGAAAGTGGGGCTTAAAAACTATACACCTATTGAATTAGAAAATTTGTTTAACCGACTCCAAAACGGAAACATCGAGTTTTTGAACCACCTATTTGCTGCTTTGGCCTTAACAGTGCTGGAAAACAAAAATAATATTCTCCCGATAGAAAATCTTACAACCCAAAGCCTTATCATTTCTATCAATGGTAAAGAAAACAGCGCTTTTTTCAAGCGAGTCGCAAGTTATAATGCCACCTGCAATTTATGGTATAACGATAATTTAACCGAAAATCAAGAGAACGACATCCTGAACACAGCAAGTAAATATCCATATGCCATTGTTCCCTGGTTTGGATTATCACAATTTGCTACAAAAAATTACGGTGTAACTAAGAAAAGCGTGAACTTTTTGGAAAAACTTACCCAAAAAACCAACGTCATTTTAGTAGTTTTTGGTAATCCTTACATGTTTTCAAAAAATGTAAACGGAAAACTGTTTGATGCTGTGGTAGTTGCATACGAAGATAACCGATACACGCAAGATTATGCCGCACAATTAATTTTTGGCGGAATAGAATCAAAAGGTAAACTCCCCGTTACAACCGGACCATATAAAAAAGGGACAGGCATCAGAACATCAAAAACACGATTAGGATTCGTTCACCCAAAAGCCGTAGGGGCGTCGGAAGATACTTTAAAAAAGGTAGATTCAATAATGACGGTTGCAATACGTCGAGGAATGACTCCCGGAGGACAAATACTTTGTGCTAAGGATGGATATGTGTTTTACTTTAAATCGTTTGGATTTCACACCTACGACTCAATTACTCCGGTAACCGAAAATACAATTTACGACCTGGCATCATTAACAAAAATTTTGGTTACCACCCCATTGCTAATGCATCTTTACGAAAAAGGAACAATCTCAATGAACGATCCCATTGGCAAATACATTACCACTTCTGAAATCTTAAGAGACCTTAAACTAATCGACATTCTCTCCCACAGATCAGGCTTGGATGGATGGATATCTTTTTACAAAAATTTTATGAATCAGAACAATGAACTTTTACCGGAATTTTTCAGCAATCATTTACAAAATGAATTTCCTATCCAAATATCGGAAAACCTATATACCTCCCCTGCATTGGTTGACTCTGTTTTCAAAATTATAAACCAAACCCCATTAAAAAATCCCGGCGAATATGTATACAGCGACTTGGGGTATTATCTATTCATGCAAATGATAGAAAGCATCACGTATAAGGGAATAGATCATCTTGCCGATAGTCTTTTTTATCAGCCGTTAGGAATAACCTCTCTTAAATACAACCCTTTGCGATATTTTCCAAAAGAAGAAATCGCACCTTCAGAAATTGACCCAACCTTTCGCAAAGAAACAATCCATGGCTTTGTTAATGATCCTGGGGCAGCCATCATAGGCGGAAAATGCGGGCATGCCGGTCTATTTGGAACTGCCCTCGATGTTGCCAAAATGGGACAAATGTTTTTAGATTATGGGACTTATGGTAATCAACAATTTTTTCGAAAGAAAACAGTCGAATATTTTACCACATCGCATTTTGCCTCATCTAAAAACCGACGCGGCCTAGGGTTTGACAAACCCGACCGATGGACCACGAAAAATAGTCCTACGTTTGAAGGCATTTCATTAAAAAGTTTTGGTCATACAGGCTTTACAGGCACATACCTTTGGATGGACCCCGATTCTAAAATCTTGTATGTCTTTTTATCGAATCGAACCTACCCCAATAGTAAAAACTTTTTGTTAGTACGAAATAATATTCGCACAGAAATACACAAAATCTTTTACAACTCGTTTTCAAAATCGCCTATAAACAAGATTAAAAAAGCCTCTAATGAAGCTAAATTAGATATCACACCCAACAATTCAAAGCCACAGAGCGCTATATAATTGATTATAAATAGTTTATATCGTTATATTAATTACTCCTGAACATGAAAAACACCTATATTGCTTATAGTGAATGCATAAAAAATCAAAAATTCGTGGAAATTTTTAAAAAAAAATTTGCAATAGTTCGTTTTTACTATATATTTGCAGTGAAGAGCAGTTTATGTAGTACTTTAAAAACTAAATGTTATGAACAAAGCAGAACTAATCGATGCCATGGCAGCAAAAGCTGGCCTAACCAAAGCTGACACTAAAAAAGCATTGGATGCCTTTATGGAAGCCGTTTCCGAGGCACTGAAAGCCGGTGACAGAGTAGGTTTGGTTGGATTTGGTTCTTTCTCAGTAGCTGAGAGGAAATCTCGCAAAGGAATGAACCCCAAAACCCGTAAGCCCATTAATATTCCTGCCAAAAAGACTATCAAATTTAAAGCAGGAAACGAACTATCCGGCGGCATCCAATAAGAGATTCAAACGAGAAAACTAAAAAGGAGGGGAACCTCCTTTTTTATTTTAATCCAGCTCCTAGATCAAAAATAGAAACAGCGGTTAGGCTTAAAGCCTAACCGCTGTTTCTATTTAAAGCGTTGATTCCTACTTTTTATTTGGCAATTCGAGACCATATCCTTTCTTACGATCGATATGCTTAAGGTAAAAGCTAAGCACAAAAGCAAAGAATCCAAATCCGGCAAAAATTAATTCCGGAACCATATAATTATATTTCACTCCTTCAACACCGGCTTTGATTTGCTCCGATACTCCGGGGTTAGTAGTAGAAAGAGCCCATCCAATTAAGATTGGAACACCAAATAATCCCATATTCTGAATCCAGAAAGTTAATCCATAGGCCGAGCCTAGATAACGATCCTCCACAACCTTAGGAATTGAGGGCCACATAGAGGCGGGGACCAAAGAGAATGCAACTCCTAAAATAACTATAGTCCCTAATGCAACAGGTTTTGTGAAAGCCGCTTCAGGAACTAAAGCGAATATTAAATGAGAAACCATAAGCAGAATTGCACCATACATCATCATACTTGCACCATAGCCTCTTTTATCGAGGAAAAAGCCGATAAAAGGAGTTAAAATCATGGCTCCAATGGGGAAATATGAAACATATTCGGCTGCTGTTGCAATATCAATATCGAGTTTTGAGGCTAACATATCGGTTGCAAACTTTTGAAATGGGAAAATTGCCGAATAAAAAAGCACACACAACCCTGCAATAGCAAGAAATCCAGGATTAGTAAAAATAACCCAAATGTCGGAAAGTTTAAATTCTTCCGATGGATCTTTCGATGCGTCATCGGCAATTTCTTTGTCGAGAACTCTATCCATAAACGTATAAACAAAGAATGTGATAAACCCTATACACAAAAAGGCTACTCCCCAATAAACAGAGTTGGACACACCACCTTTTTCAGCAAAAACAGGACTTAATTGAAATACAGCAAAAACTCCTAAACGTGCTAACGCCATCTCTAATCCCATGGCCAAAGCCATTTCTTTCCCACGAAACCATTTAACAATGGTTTTTGAAACAGTTATTCCGGCCATTTCAACACCAATACCGAATATAGCAAAACCAAAGAAAGCTAATTTGGCGCTTGCAGGTATTTCAGTTAAAAACGATCCCAACCAATGTGCCAAGCCGGTTCCGGCAAAAGCTTCCGTTAAGGCGTAATACTTAATTAGACCACCTGTTACCATGGTAGTACCAGCGGTGATCATGGTGAACCGAATGCCCATTTTATCGAGAATAATTCCCGATATAATTAAAAATCCAGCAAATACATTAAGAAAAAACTCACTGCCACCAAGCATTCCAAAAACTTCAGGGCTCCACTTGTAGTTGGTCTCCAAAAGTTTTTGCAAAGGAGCTGCCACATCCACAAAGAAATATGCAAAAAACATTGTCAAAGAAATAAGCGATAATACAATCCAGCGGGCAGTCGCCGAATCTCGCAATGATTTTTTGATTGTCTCAGTCATGGGGTTTACAATTAATGGTTAAATATTTTGCCTGCTAAAGTATATTTTATTACGTTTGGTTGTATCGATTTTTGGTATTTTTTTACAACAGAGCATTGTAAAATAGACAAAAAAATACTCCTTCTCATACGGAAAAGGAGTGATGCAAATTAAATTTCACCAAAAGTCTACGACTTATTAATTATCTGAACCAATTTTCGATTTAGTTCGTCAACCTCTTTAATGAATTCATCAAGAATTTGCCGGTATTCAACTTTAGTTAAGCCCTTTTGTTTAATTTTTTCAAGATATTTCACCCTTGTCAAATAAACCTCCTCGTAAAGTTGTTGTGATTCGTAATGATTTCTATCGAGATTTAAACCTACAAATAGTTCAATATCGTAGTTCAACTCATCGATAATACCGTTGATAATCTTTTTTAATTGCCGAATACTCGCCATAACCAATTTATTTTTTAAGTCCTAAAAACAATAATAGCAAAAAAATGATTAGAAACCAAATAAAAAAGACAACAAATGTAATTTTTACATGCTCTAGAATTGGAATTGACTGATAAACATTGAATAAGGTGGCTATAAATGCAATAATGAAGGCAGAAATACCTGCTAGTTTAAGTTTCTTGATAATTGAGCTCATTGTACACGATTTAACGATTTATCAACTATTGAACAAATAAGACAATCGCCTGTAATATTAACCGTAGTGCGAAACATGTCCAAAGGCCGATCAACAGCAAAAATTAATGCCACACCGGCTGCGGGAATATGTAATGTTTCAAGCACAATTACCAGCATGATAATTCCAGCACTTGGAACTCCAGCCGAACCAATGGACGCAAGCGTAGCGGTTAGCACAATAATTAATTGCTGGCTCAACGTTAGTTCAATACCAAAAACCGATGCAATAAACACAGCTGCAACAGCCTGATATAAAGATGTTCCATCCATGTTAATTGTGGCACCAACGGGGATTACAAACGATACCGTAGAGGGATTTAATTTTAATTGCTCCTCACACTGTTGCATAGTTACCGGCAGTGTTGCAACACTGGAACTTGTAGTGAACCCAACCATCTGAGCAGGTAATATTCCTTTATAAAAGTCCTTGATTCTAACTGAAGAAAAAAGCGCCAACAACAACGGATAAATAATAAAAATAAGCGTTGCTAACCCAACAATTACCGTCAAAGCATACATGCCTAACGCCTTTAGTACGTTGAAAGATGAAACTACAGAATCTCCAGCTGTTTCAACCAATACTGAAGCCAGAATAGCAAAAACGCCCAGGGGAGCTAAGATCATTATAATATTTATCACCTTGATAAACACTAAGTTTGTGGCTGTAAAAAATTCTATCAAAGGTTTTGCTTTTACAGTTCCAACCACCACCATGGCGCTTCCGAACAGAATAGCAAAGAAAATCATTTGTAGCATGTTTCGATTTTCCGAAGCTGCATTTACCAAATTCTCTGGAACAATGTCAACCAAAAAATCAAGCGGTGAACGCGATTTTGTTTCCTCCCATTTTACGCTAGAAATACGCTGACTATACGCTTCAATTAATGGCTCACGTTGATCTGCCGGAAACGATTCGGCAGGTTTAATAATATTAACCCAAATCAACCCGACACTAACCGCTATAATGGTAGTGATTAAATATAGCGTAATGGTTCGGAATCCAATCCTCGATAATTGTGTTAACGAAGAAATACTGGAAATCCCCTGTATAAGCGAAACAAAAATCAACGGAATAGCCAACATTTTAAGTAAATTCAGGAATATTATGCCAAAAGGTTTTATCCAGTCAACCACCAACTTTTGAAATCCAAAGTGAATAGCCAACATGCCCAAACCGACTCCTAAAAATAAACTAACCAAGATTTGCGACCGAAGCGACATTTTAAACATTTTCATAATTCATGATTCTGACTTAGAAATCTCAAAATTAAATACTTTATAAGAATAAATCAGGTTCTGAAAAAATTTCCTGTATGCTTATTGAATTTTAGTATCGTAAAATATTTATTTACTGATATTTATAAATTCATTATCAAACTCACCTTGTCATATTGACACTTATACTATACTACGCAAGTGTCGTTTTGGCAGATAATTGTTTTACAAATCAATATGTAACATACTGTTATACAATATGTTAGGTTTTAAAATGAATTTAAAATAGCTTTTTTGGAATTTAGTTTGCAAAATAAAAGGTGAAAAACAACCAAATTAAGAAAGGAGGAAGAAGCTATGACACTGATGAGAGTAAACACATCACTGCCAAGATTGTTAGAGAACTTTTTCGAAAACGACCTGTTCGACCTGGCTCGTCTAAACTTTTCGAGCACAAACACAACTCTTCCATCTGTTAATATTAAGGAGGACAACAATGGGTATGAAGTAGAAGTGGCAGCTCCTGGTTTTAATAAGGAAGAGTTTAATGTAGAGGTTAACGATAATATCCTCACCATCTCCTCTGAGAAGAGAGTTGAAAACGAAACTAAAGATGGACAACAATTCACACATCGTGAATTTAGCTATCAATCCTTCAAGCGCACCTTCACTCTTCCAGCTACGGTAGAGAGCGACAAGATTGAAGCTAAGTATGAAAACGGTATTCTACATCTCTCTATCCCGAAAAAAGAGGAAGCTAAACCCAAACCAGCTCGTAAAATCGAGATTAAATAATTAACCACTCAACATGGTTTAAGTAGCCGGAACTAAAATATCCGGCTACTTATCAAAACAACTCAAAACAACAAATGTTGAATGTAAAACTTACGACTATGAAACCAGCAATCATCCCCAAACCCAAACTGCCCGCAATAGTTAAACGATTGTTTGAAAAACCATTTTCACTGTTGAAAATTAACGGGCAAACTCCAGCAAGTAAGATTTCTGATGATGAAAAAGCTATTGAATTATCAATAGCATTGCCAGGGTTCGACCGCAAAGAAATCAATGTTCGTGTGGAAAATCAATGCCTGGTTATCCATGCTGAAAAACAAAACAAAGGAGAATCCAACGAAAAACATTGGATTCGTCGTGAATTCAGTTATCAAAAATTCTATCGCGCTTACCATTTGCCAGACTATGCCGATGAAGAGAAAATTCATGCCGAACTCAAAAACGGAATTCTGACCATAGTGGTAGGCAAAAAAGCCGAAGCAATGGCAACTAAAAAAACAATTCCAATAAAATAGTTTTGTACGTTTAAACCATAGTGCTATGAAAAGGTGGGGTGTTATATCGGTGATAAGCTTACTTCTATTAATCACCGGATGCCAGTTACACAGTCAAAGCAACAGCGATGGAAAAAATATTTCTCCCAAAACCGACATTAAAGTTACCAGGGAGTATGATGAACATGGAAATCTTATTCGCTACGATTCAACATATATTCAATATTACTCATCGGATAATTACAAATCCATTCCATGGGACAGCCTATTGAACGTATTCAGAATCAATCCATTGTTTGAAGATCCTTTTTTAACTCCCAATTATTTGCGCAAAAACCCGTTTCGAATGTACGATTCTCTGTTTTTCAATCCTTTTTTCGGATATGACCTATTTAGCAGCCGAATTTGGCGCGACCAACAAATGATAAATGAGCTATTCCATGAAATGGATTCCATTAGAAACAGATTTTTTCAGGAATTCTATCCGCCTCAAAGCAGACGATACAAGCAATAATTAGCAATTATTCAACATAACACCCAAGGCATACCTTTCTGGTATGCCTTGATATTTTTTACCGCAAACGTTTGAATAAACCAAAAAACAGCGTAAATTTGCTCTTTTAAATTTTAACCAAATTCAAAAAAAATATCCAATCTATGGAAGCTCCCAAATTCAAAGCCAAGATCCAAAACCTGCTATTAAACCATCGAGGAGTTAAAAAGAACCCTGAACGAAAAGAACTTATCCGGTTAAGTGTTGAAAATCGCGAAGCTTTAGTAATGCAATGTGGAGCCCTTGCCACTTGGACATCGCCTGAATCGACCGGAAGAAGCCCCAAGGATACATATCTGGTAAAACACCCGCAAAGTGCGCATCTGATTGATTGGACGTCGCCCAACAATCTACCTATGGAACCCGAGACGTTTGATATGCTCTTTGAAGATGCTCTCAAAGTACTTCAAGACTCGACA
Organism: uncultured Bacteroidales bacterium; assembly: GCA_937981765.1. Taxonomy (GTDB): domain Bacteria; phylum Bacteroidota; class Bacteroidia; order Bacteroidales; family Salinivirgaceae; genus JAAYQU01. The sequence continues at coordinate 338,707 of CALJOM010000002.1, read as the reverse complement.
GAAATTTATGAACTCGATCGTGCCGTAGGTGCCGACTCAGAGTATGCTCTTCCGGTTAAAACCATTACTTATAAAGCACTTTCGGGGCTGTTTTGCGACAACATGTTTCGACCGATACCTAACGACATTAACAAAAGTATTTTTGCACAAAAGCCCTTTACCTTACTATCCATTCCGGACCACAAATTAAGCCGGGAACGATACACCGGACGACTTCGTGAATTTAAACCGGGTGTTACCAGCGATATGGCGGTAGTTATTGATTTCGACCGCCGGGTAGGAATTGTTTTTGGCTCTTCGTACATGGGAAGTATGAAGAAGCTGATTTTTACAGTTATGAACTATTATCTTCCTCTTGAGGGCATTTTACCTCTACACTGCTCCGCCAACGAGGGGACAGATGGTCGTACGGCACTACTTCTTGGACTTTCGGGGACCGGAAAAACCACACTTTCGGCCGATCCGACCCGCGCACTTCTAGGTGACGACGAACACGGATGGTCTGACAAAGGAATTGCCAATTTTGAAAACGGCTGCTACGCAAAAATGATAAACATAACACCCGAAGCAGAGCCAGAGATCTGGAACGCTGTGATGCACACCGACAACTATCTTAATCATGGAGCTATTGTCGAAAACGCGATGGTTTTCCCAAACGGTAAAGTAGATTACTTCGACTCGCGTTTAACTGAAAACAGCAGGGCTTCTTTTCCTTTATCTTTTCTAAGCAACATAAAAAAGTCATCGGTTGGGGGACATCCTTCCACTATACTATTCCTAACTGCCGATGCTTATGGAGTAATTCCTCCGATCTCCAAATTGGATGAATACCAGGCCATGCTTTGGTTTATGATGGGATACACTTCCAAACTGGCAGGTACCGAAACCGGTGTTACCGAACCCCAGGTTACGTTCAGTCGCTTTTTTGGTGCCCCGTTTATGCCGGCACAACCAGATGTTTATGCCGGAATGCTGGGAGAAAAACTGAAAAAACACAACGTTCGGGTTTTCCTTGTTAATACCGGATGGAGTGGCGGTAAATATGGTGTCGGCTCGCGGATTAAACTACGGTATACCAGAGCAATGGTTAACGCGGCTCTTTCTGGCCAATTGGACAATGTGGAATATACTCAAGACCCGCATTTCCATGTTTACATTCCTCTCTACTGCCCCGACGTTCCTGGCGAAATATTGATTCCCCAAAATACCTGGGCCGACAAAGAAGATTACGAGAAAACAGCCCGTATGCTTGCTGGAAAATTCAGCGAGCAATTCGATAAGGCGTATGGCTCCCATAATCTCAATCCTCAAATTATTAAAGCTTGTCCCGGGAAATAATTTCTAACCCATAGTAATTTCATGAAGGTCGCTTTTTAGACTGAAGCGGCCTTTCATTATCTTTGCGCAAAAAAATGAAACACGGACACCTTAATAATGACCCAAAAGCAAAAATTTTAGCTATCAGCGCAGTAATTCTATGGTCAACCGTTGCTACGGCTTTCAAAATAGGGTTAAAACACCTGGAACCCGACTTTTTTCTTTTCTATGTGATTTTATCATCCGTTATCTTCCTATTGCTGTATTTAAGCGTTACACGACAATGGATTGGCTTTAAAGGTATGTCGACTAAAGAATGGCAAACAAGTATTTTCGGCGGCCTCATTATGCCTTTTGCCTATTACATGATTTTGTTTGAAGCTTACGATCGCCTACCTGCCCAAATCGCTCAATCGTTGAATTACACGTGGGCAATTGTGCTAGTAGTTTTCTCGGCTTTACTTCACAAGCAAAAAATTAAATCTAACGTATCCGTTGGCCTTAGTATTGGATTTATTGGTGTAGTAACTGTAGTCACACGAGGGGAATTGCGTTTAAATTGGTTCGATGGTCTTGGAGTGGTTTTAGCCCTCTCGAGCAGTGTAATTTGGGCCGGATATTGGATTTTGAGCAAGTCGTCGACATTGGATCCGGTAAAATTTCTCTTTATTAATCAAACCACAGGCTTACTGGCCACATTCCTTTGGCTGTTGCTAACAGGAAGGGATTTTACACTGCCTGTGTCAAGTTCCTTAACTGCCGCCATATATTGCGGAATTTTTGAAATGGGGGCTACCTTCGTTTTGTGGATTTCGGCCATTAAATTTGCCTCCAAAGCCGAAAAAATATCGCATTTTATTTTTCTCTCACCGCTATTGTCGCTATTTTTTATACGTTTTTTACTGGGAGAACCAATTTACTTTTCGACCTTTTTGGGACTAATTTTAATTATCCTGGGAATTTTAACTATTGAACTCGGATCGGCAATTTTAAATCACCTTCGTAAAACGTTCACTAAATAAGAAAACTGCCCAACATTGGGCAGTTTTCTTAATCGGGAGTAGGTTAGTTTTATTCTTCCACTAATGGTCTCGCACCTAACTCTTTATCGAGCATGAATAAGCCCTGAGGATGATTGTTAATCAATTTCAACTTATCGAGTATTTCTAATGCAGTAGCCTCTTCTTCAACTTGTTCGTCGATAAACCACTTGAGAAAACTCTGAGTTGCAAAATCTTTTTCTTCAATAGCCATATACATCAAGCTGTTGATAAGAGCAGTAACTTTTTGTTCATGTTCGAAAGTCTCTGAAAAAGCATCGGTAGCATCTTTCCAGTCAGTAGCAACCGGCGAAATTGGTTGCAATTCCACCTTGCCCCCTCTGGCTGCCAGGTAATCAAGAAATTTGAGCGCATGTGTTTGTTCTTCCCGGAACTGAATCCGCATCCAGTGAGCAAAGCCTTTAAGGCCTCTGTTTTCAAAATATGCACTCATGGAGAGATACATGTAGGCAGACCAAAATTCTGCGTTTATCTGGTCGTTAATTGCCTTTTGCATTTTGGTTGATATTGCCATAGGTTTTCTATTTTAATGATTAATTACAACTCCACAAACAAAGATAGTGAAAAAATGTTCTTGCGGTGCCTTAACTACAAATCTTTTTGGAAGGAAAATACCATTACTTCCATCCACCGACAATTTTCGAATTCTTGATAGCATAGGTTGGTAATTAATTTGTATCTTTGTGATAAAGATGTCGAATATGAACAATTTTGTGGTTTCGGCAAGAAAATACCGACCGCAAACATTTAAATCAGTAATCGGGCAACTACATATTACGCAAACGCTAAAAAGTGCCGTGCGTACGAATCAGATTGCCCATGCTTATCTTTTTTGCGGGCCACGAGGTGTTGGCAAAACTACCTGCGCCAGGATTTTTGCCAAAGTCATTAATTGTTTTTCACCTACGGAAGATTATGAACCGTGCAATGCGTGTGAAAGTTGCATGGCTTTTAACAGTAACCGTTCCTACAACATACAAGAATTAGATGCAGCCAGCAACAACTCGGTGGAAGATATCCGAAATCTTATCGATCAGGTAAGAACCCCCCCCCGAATAGGCAAATACAATGTGTATATTGTTGACGAGGTGCACATGCTATCCTCGGCAGCTTTTAACGCCTTTCTTAAAACATTGGAGGAACCTCCCTCCTATGCCGTTTTTATTCTGGCAACCACCGAAAAGCACAAAATTCTTCCAACCATTATTTCTCGATGCCAGGTTTTTGATTTTAATCGCATCCGTATTGAAGATACCATTAACCATCTAAAATACGTAGCTCAAAGCGAACATGTGACTGTTGAAGAACCAGCACTGCGGGTTATTGCCCAAAAGGCTGAAGGTGGAATGCGTGATGCTTTATCAATTTTCGACCAACTGGTTAGTTTTACCAACGGAAATATTACCTACCAAAATACCATTGAAAACCTTAATATTCTCGACTGCGAATATTTTTTCAAAGTAGTGGATAACATTTTAAGCTCCAACGTTGCGGAGTTAATGCTACTTTTCGATGACGTTTTACGCAAAGGATTTGATGGATTAACATTTATCTCCGGACTGGGGCAACATTTCCGTAATTTATTAATGAGCCGGAATCCCAAAACGGTTAAACTCATTGATGCCTCAAGCAATCTGGAAAACAAGTTTATCGAACAGGCGCAACAATGCTCTATAGGACTCATATACAATGCCTTACAAAAAATAAGAGATTGCGAAATTAACTATAAGGCTAGCAAAAACCAGAGGCTTTTGGTTGAATTAACCTTATTGGATATTGGGTTTTATCAACATAATTCCCAGCAAAAAAAAAAACCAGCCCAACAACCTGAAAAAATAACCCAAACCACACCGGTAGTTTCTCTCCCACCTAGGCCTAATACTGCTACTGGGTTAAAAAATGTTTTAACAAATTCGCCGGAAAATTCAACCACATTAGGAGAGTTAAAAACAGAATCGGCTATAAAAGAAACCTCGAATGAAAATATTACTGAAGGAGGAAATGCTTTTCTCCCCCCTGAAGTGAACTTTACTGCCGAGGAAAACAATCTTCCGGCTGAAATATGGGCAAATATAATAGAACCATTTCAGGATCAAGTACGGCTTTCTATGGCCTTGAAAAATGCCAATCCAAAAATCGAAAACCAAACCTTGATTCTTAGCATTAACAGTGAGAGTCAAAAGGAGTTTCTTGATAATGTAAAATCAACCATTATTCAGCAAATTCAGCAAAAATTCAATAACAATATCACCAATATTGGCTATCACATAATTGAAAAGATCAGCATTCCTATAATTCCCAAACCGGAAGAGCCCAAAAGCCTATTACAAGAATTTGAACAAAAAAATTCCCATCTACGTTCATTCATCAACACTCTCGACCTTAAGCCTAAACGCTAAGGGATTTATTATCGTTGAAAAACCATGTTTCCATCGATAAAGGTTGCCAGAACTTGAGTTTTAAGCAGTTTGTTGGCATCAACTTCCATAATATCCCTGTCGAGCACCACCCAATCGGCAACTTTAGAAGGTTCGATACTTCCACGTTGCTGCTCGTCGAAACCTGCTTTGGCAGCCCATAGAGTCATTGCATACAAAGCCTGAGTACGGGAAATAGCATTTTCGGGCAAGAATCCTCCTTCTGGTTCACCGTTACGATTTTTACGAATAACAGCCGAATAGAATCCTTCCAATGGATTGATACTCTCAATGGGGAAATCGCTGCCGGCAGGCAACCACCCATTTTGTTCAAGCAGTTTCTTGTATGAATAAGCGTTCTGAATTCGTTTGCCAAGCCTTTTCTCTGCCCATAGCATATCGCTGGTTGCATGGGTGGGCTGAATCGATGGGATCACTTTTAGCTGCCGGAATCTGCAAAAATCGATCTCATGAACAACCTGTGCATGTTCGATTCTCCACCGCAGGTCGTTATTCGGTGTGAGGTAGTTTGAGTAAATGTTTAATACAAGATTAACCGCCTTATCGCCAATAGCATGAACAGCAACGGAGAAATTATTTTCCCACGCAATCCGACATATTTTGTTGATAGAATCTTCGGATGTTACTAAAATTCCTAAAGCAGATGGATAATCGGAATAGGGCTCAAACAACAGGGCTCCGCGGGAACCCAAAGCCCCATCGGCATATAATTTTAAGGTTCGAACCGTTAGTTTAGGATTAAATGTTTGTTTTTCGTAAACAATGTTTTTAATATTCTTTGTTTCTGGCTCTAACATGGCATTTACATGCATAACTATTTTTCCGACACGTTGAAGCGAGTCGAGCAAAACAATTTTCTCATAAGGAAGCCCTGCGTCGGTAACGGAGGTCAGTCCTACGACAAAACAATCTTTTTGAGCTCTGAGCAATTGGCGTTCGAGATCACTTTTGGAGGGCTTTGGTATAAAAGTTTGCATGTAATCTTTTGCATTATCGATAAGCAAGCCATTGGGCTCACCATTCTGAACTATAATTTCCCCGCCTTTGATAGTAGTTTCTGCGGTTATGCCGGCCAAGTGAAGTGCACAACTGTTTACCACAGCGCAATGTCCATCGACCCTTACCAGATAAACCGGAATTTCTGGAAAATATTTGTCGAGAAGTTTCTTGTCGGGCATCTGGCCACGTTCCCATCGATTTTGGTCCCATCCTCTTCCAATAACCCATGGGGTTGGATTAGCCGCATATATCTTTTGTAGAGCCTCAACCAACTCTTCCCATGAGGTGTAATCACCCAGCCAAATATTTTCCGACATTTCTCCATATCCAAAAAAATGACAGTGGGCATCGATAAACCCAGGATAAATAAAATATTCCGAGTAATCAAGAACCTTTTCCGGACTGTAATAACGAAACAAAGAATCGGTCTGGCCAACGGCAACTATTTTACCTTGATTCACTACAAAAGCGTTGGCTATAGTAAATTTTTGATCAACAGTGTAAACCTTTTTAGCTTTTACCAGTAAATCCACCTTGGATTTTGATGCGCACATTGTTAGCAGGGCTAGAGAAAAATAAAGCCTTAGTTTGAACGTCATGGGTAATCAGGTTTAGATTAAAGATTTTGCACCAAAGATAGTAAATTTCAATTTGGGTGTCATCCATAGATACCACCTCAAAGTATTGATTCTCAAAAGTTCGATGATAGATGTTCAATTTTTCTGTGCGGAAGCAATTTCAAATCTTTTGATTAATTAATACCTTTGCGAAAACCATAATTTGAGTTCTATGACAACCGTTTTGATTTTAGTGTTTTTAGCAATAATGATTGTTTTGAATATCATGGTTTTAGTGCGCGTTGGGAAGCAATCATCAAACCAATCGGAGCACCCTTTAAGCGATACTTTGCTTAAATATCAGTATCAGTTGGAAATGATGGAAAAAAATCTGCGCGACGAATTTCAAAGAAACCGACTGGAAACCATCGCCTTATCCGAAGCCAATCGAAAGGAAATGAGCGAGGCCTTGGATAAATTCGGCCGTCAGTTTTCAGAAAATATTCGTGAACTTAACGAACTATTGCGTCAGAAATTCAGTGATTTTGCCAACCAGCAGAATCAAATCAATACACAGTATCTTAACAGTATCAAAGAGCTCAAAGAAAGTGTGGAAACACATATGAAAAATATTCGCGAAGATAATACCCGCCAACTCGACGAGATGCGTAAAACCGTTGACGAAAAACTTCAAAAGACAATTAACGACCGCCTCAGTCAGAGTTTTGAAACCGTTGGGAAACAGTTGCAGGCAGTGCAGGAAGGTCTTGGGGAAATGAAAAATCTTGCATCGGATGTTGGAGGCTTAAAGCGAGTGTTGAGCAACGTGAAGCAGCGAGGTGGTATGGGAGAATTTCAACTCTCCATGCTCCTGGAACAACTTTTGGCGCCATCGCAATACGCAGCTAACGTAAAAACCATTCCCGGCAGCAAAGATAATGTAGAGTTTGCCATTAAACTTCCGGGGCACGATAGCAACGACTGTCCGCTTTGGTTACCCATTGATGCTAAATTCCCGAAAGATGTTTACGAAACACTTTTAGATGCCTACGATGAAGGCGATTCCAATAAAATAAACGAAGCGCAACGGAATTTTGAAGTAACTATAAAAAAAATGGCCAAAGATATATCGGAAAAATACGTTGCTCCACCCTATACAACCGATTTTGGCATTATGTTTCTGCCTTTCGAAGGTATTTACGCCGAAGTAGCACGCAATTCACGTCTTTTAGACGATTTGAACAAAAGCAAAATAATTGTTACCGGGCCAACCACTCTTGCCGCTATTTTGAATAGTCTTCAAATGGGTTTCCGCACTCTTGCGATTCAACAACGGAGTAGCGAAGTATGGAAATTGCTTGGAGCAGTTAAAAGCGAATTTGAAAAATTCGGCAACCTAATTCAAAGAGCAAAATCGAATATTGAAACAGGCTTGAAACAATTGGATGTTGACGTGGTAACTCGAACCAATGTAATTAATAAAACTCTAAAGCATGTAGAAGCCTTGCCCACAGAAGATGCCCAGAAAATTTTACCCCAGGATTTGTCGAACGATTATGAAGATGTTTAATTACGCCGCAAATTAGCCGTAAAGGTTTCCTGGCGTCCTGTTAAGTTATTATTCACTTTGTAGGTTAACGTAATAAGCTTAAAATCGGGCTGAACGTCGCCTTGACCATCAAAGATATACAAGGTCCCAACTTGTTGCCCCAAAATAGTAATTCGATAATTGGCGTATTCAATATAGGTTTCGGTTAAATCGCCAGCACGGGAAAAATTATTTACAACATACACACTGTCTAAAAACTCATGTTGGCGAATGGAAACATTATATCGTCGAAAAGGGGTAAGATCGCCAATTTCTTCCACCTGCCAGACACCGGTTAACCCGGTATATTCCTTGGTATCGGTACAACGGCCGAAAGCAACAATGAGCACAATAAAAAATAAAAGACGAATCATGGTTGAGATTTAATCCGGCTTGCCTCTTACGACAAACCGGTTACTTATGTACAACAACTAATTAACTAAAAAGTTTTTATTGCTTACTAACAACATCCAACGCTTTCTGTGTTGCAGCAAAAATTGGCTCAAGATTTATGGTTTGTCCAACCGCCTGTTTCATCCAATAATCGGGAGTAAGACGCCCGAGCTTGAAAATGCGGTCAACTTCGTTGGGGAAACTCTTGTCGGCAATGTATTGCTCCAACTGGAAATCGATGAGTAATCCAAAAGGATAGGCCGACAAATAAAGCGGTGAGGCTATCATGTGGCTGTAAATAGCCAGGATGGTTTGGTCTCTCATGCCGAATACGGGTGCATAATAATTGTTCCAAACCTCCTTCGCAATCTCCAGAACATGATTTTTGAGCTGTTCGTCGGTTGCGTTAGGATTGGCATAGAGCCATTTCCAAACGCGCATATCTACCAGCGAAACTCCCATTATTTCATACATCGACCAGAATTGATCAAGAGTGTTGAGGTGTTGTACCATTGGATCGTTTTGCTCAAGTCCTAAAATTTGTAAGTCACGTTTTTGGAACATAAAAGCCAGAGCCTCGGTAAAAGCTGTGTTGGGCACTCCCTGCAACATGTAATAATCCACATCGTAGAGCGAAATGGTTTGTTCTACATTATGCCCAAGTTCGTGAATTGCAATGTTGTAGCCCTTATAATTCATACCTTCCTTGCCAATACGTGTGCGTAGATGAGCTACATCGCCTTTCATAGCAGCGCCCCATGCATGTCCCGAACCACGTGCCGGGTCAACTACAATTTTTTCTGCCAAATAGTGAGCTCTGTCGGGTTTATAACCCAATTTCTGAAGAATTGTCGGGATGGCTTTTTCAAAGGCTTCAGCATTTGGGTAGAGTTTCTGCGTTTTGGCATCCAACATGGTTTGGTCCATCGAGCTGCGGGCCTTAAAACCATCGTACCAGATGTCAAAAGGTTCGAGAGGGCGGCCAAGGCGTTTTGAAATTAACTCACCTACCTGCTTGGTTAATGGAGAGGAAACATACTGAACAAACAATCGTTCAACTTCTTCCTGGGATATCTCCATGCCGTCGTCGAAAGCACGTTTAATGTATGTGTTGCATTGGTTGTAGTATATATCGTGCTTCAAATATTCGCGAAAAAAAGCGTTAACGATGTGGTAACGAGTATTTGGTTCAGATTTAGCTTCTTGTTTTTGGCCATTGAGAAGAACTTCATTGGTAAAGGGATTCCACTGATATTGATTGCTATTGATAACCATTTCGGGAATGGTTTGGTCTATTACCCTCTGCATAACGCAATAAATCATGCGCTGTTTTTTAAGTCCGTTTTCTTTGTTGGCATAGTTCGATTTTATCTCATCGCGCAGATTCCAATGAGAAAGTAGTTTCATATCGGCCGGAAAAAGAGTTTTGCCATCATCGGTAATTAGGTTACCAACATAAATGTTATAGTCGGCAATGTAGCTATCGGCTTTAGTGTTAATTTCAGCCAACGATTGCTGCAACGATGCCGGAACGCGTGCTGTAAACAAATCGCCCATCCGTGCATAAGCCCACTGTAACCGGCTCCACTGGGCGCCCATTTCATTTTTCTCGGCCAGAGAATAATGAGGAAAGTTAAGAGCGACAATAAAAGCAACCTTGTTTTCATACAAATCGTCCCAAAGATGAGCCGAAACGCTGTAAGCACCGAAAATGTGGTCAATAGTATGTAGCGGGCCTAGGTCGAGGTGTAAGGGTTCCAGTAGTGCAACGGTGATTTGATTAAATCTTCCCAAGAGAATCTCCAGGTTACGCGAAATTTTGTGAAAAACAGTCTCCAGTTCTTTCGAATCGGCAATAAAATATGTCTCGCAAAATTGCTGAAAGTCAGCTTCGCTACCATCGGAGAGTCGCCAAAGAGCAGCGGCTTGTTGCACCCCTCGGGTTATACGGAATTTTTCGTCGGGATATTTCTCTACCAATACAGAAATGGTGGTTTCGATGGTTTTGGGTTGAATGTTTTTTACTTCACGATTGTTGGTTGGGCATTGGTCTTTGCAACCGGTCATCAAGCCAATTGCCGCAAGGAGTAAGAAAATCTTTCGCATGTTGATGAATTTTAAGGTTGAACATTTTTTGTGTAAATATCTTTGTTGATCGGAACATTTCCAACAAATTTTGTTATAATTTTCGAAATTTGCGGAATTAATTTGCGATAGAAAAAAAATTGCAAATCGAAGAACTGATAGCCTAAGAAATCGGTTTAAATACAATAAACGATTAACTTTGCGTTTATCAATATAAAATCTGAATGACGATGAAAATGGTAAGAGGGTTAGTTTTTCTAATATTTCTGACTGTTGCTTGCTCTTCCTTTGCAAAACCTAAGCCCAGATACGACACCCTGTTTTATAAAAACATCGAACTTGAAATTCAAAAAAAGTTTGTCGAAATTCGTAATAACACTAGTTATGAATTTCGAATGAATTTAAGCCGGCAGATTGAATCGGTTTTTGATACTCTTCTAATCCGGAAAGACTCTTTTCTGTATCCGTTCGATTCGCTATCAGATCTTATTTCCAACCTTTATTCCGATGACAAACTTCTGCGTATAATCAATTGGAATATTCCCAAGCCGGATGCTACGTATCACTATTTTGGATATGTTCAATATTTCGACAAAAAAAACGATACACTTTTATTCTGGAAACTTTTCGATAATGGTCGTACTATCGCCTATCCTGAGGAAACAACTCTTTCTCCGGACAATTGGTATGGAGCTCTATACTATGAAATAATTCCCACAAAAATTTCAAAGCATCAACGAGTTTATGTTCTTTTGGGGTACGAAGGCTACAATCTTTATGCCCGCAGAAAGCTGATTGATGTTCTTTATATTAACAACGAGAATCTGTTTTTTGGAAAAGAATTATTCTCTTTCCCATCGGGCAAGAAGAAACGAATTATCTTTACCTATAATTACCGGGCAAATATGAAGCTGCGCTGGGATTTCGACTACCAAATGATTGTTTTCCAACACCTGGAAAGAGTTCCTACATTGCCTACCAGCTTGGAAGGGAACATGGCCCCCAGCGTTATTTTCGACGGATTAAAATGGAACGGCAAAGAGTGGATTTTTCAAGAAAATGTTAACGTAGTCAATCTTCCAAAGAAAAAAACATCGAAACGAAAAAAATACCCTTACTAGCTATGAAACGGCCGGTTATTTTTATCTGCGACAAAGACCGAGAGTTCCGACAGGAACTTATTGAGCGGTTTGCAACATCATTGGAAGATTACAAACTGTTTGGAATAGAAAATTATGAAGAACTATACCAAGCTTTAAGCGTTATAAAACGCAAAGGAATAAATATTTTTCTGGTTTTCTCGTCGGATTTTTTTAAGAAACAAGAACCACAGGCACTGGAATTATGCAAATTTATTCGTAGATCGCTAAACATGTGGCAAGTAATTGTGTACGCACCAAAAAGTGAACTAGATGCGGTTTCTAAAACCTTCAACACATTTAATCCCATCGTTATTCCACAAAACGACTTTACTTTTTATCGCATTCAAAACACGGTACGGAATTATATCAACAAATTTGAATACGCTAAATCGAAAATCCTGTTTTTGGTAAGCGCAATACTGTTTCTGATTTCGTTGAGCTACGTAATGCTAATGAAATATTAACGGCAATTTTGCTCTCTCCATCGTTCAATAATCTTTCCGGCGTTGTTAATATCCCGAATTAACCATTGTTGAAGAATTTCCAGTTTCTCACTGTCGGATAAACCCCAGCTAATATTGGATTGGCGCATTTTAAGGGTAAGATGGTGCAAAATAACCGCGGCCGAAACAGAAATATTCAGGCTTTCAGAAAATCCCCATATAGGAATTTTCAAATACTCATCGGCATTGTCCAATGCTTGTTGACTCAACCCCTTTAATTCCGAACCGAACATTAACAGCACCGGCCCTTTTCCAATATCGAACTCATGCAATTGCACATCGTTGGTATGAGGAGTTGTAGCCACAATACGATATCCAGACTGTTTCATCTGCCGGATTATTTCAGCAATCGGAACCTGGTCGCCATTCCAGGTGTTTACAGAAAGCCATTTATCAGCCGCTAAACTTACTCCGTGGTCGGGAGAGAATTTATTGATACGTTCAACCACAAGAACATCCTGAATTCCAAAACAGTCGCAACTACGAAGTACTGCACTGGCGTTGTGTGGCTGATAAATGTCCTCAAGCAAAATGGAAATATATCGGGTACGGTTGTTTAATACCTCAAGCATGCGATTTTTCCGACTTTCGGTGATAAATTCGAAAAGATATTCAATTAAGGCAGAAAATTCCATAATCAAAACATTCCTAACGCAAAGTTAGCTAAAGCTTTTGGTAGCAGCAAAATTTGCTATTGTAACTTCATGATTGTAAAAAATGGTTAGCTTTGTGTACTGAAATTTTTACCTAGTTCGATTCAACCTTTTTCATGGTCGTATAAATATAAGAATATGTTGAAACCAACAGAATCATTGCTAGTGTGCAAATATCCGGTGTTACCCATACGCAAAGAGCCGTCGGAAAGCTCGGAAATGGTATCTCAAATTTTATTTGGAGAAACCGCAGTTCTTTTGGATACATCACAAAATTGGCACAAAATACGAATGAATTACGATGGCTATGAAGGCTGGGTAAATTCCAAGGGGATGATGCAAAATCATAAATCATCGCTATCAGCCGACAAAAAAGTGGTTACTGATTTGGTTTTGCCAATTGAGCAGAATGGACAACGTCTGTTACTCCCAGCCGGCGCAGAATTGGAAATAAACACCCCGGAACCTACCAGAAAACCAGAAATAGAATCTATCGTAGCAATAGCTAAATCGCTTCTTGGCATCCCCTATCTTTGGGGCGGACGCAGTTCATACGGGTTCGATTGTTCCGGATTTGTACAAATTGTTTACAAAATTCATGGTATAAGCCTTCCCCGCGATTCGAAAGATCAAATAAAATTGGGGGCTGATGTTAACCTGCTAAACGAAATAAAACCTGCCGACCTGGCGTTTTTCACTTCAAATGGCGAAATGGTTTCCCATGTTGGTATACTAATTGATAATCAAACTATTATTCATGCTTCAGGTTTTGTCAGAATCGACTTTTTCGACCATTTAGGAATATTCAACCGGGAAATTAAAGAATATACCCATAAATTACTGGCTATTAAACGCATTTTGTAATCATGCCCTATACGTACGATTATCCCCGCCCGGCAGTAACAGTCGATGTAGCAGTGTTTGCAAAAATGGATAACGAAACATACATTCTGCTTATAAACAGAAAGCGTGAGCCTTTCAGTGGCTACTGGGCATTACCCGGGGGCTTTTTAAACATGAACGAAACTTTGTTGCAATCGGCAAGGCGAGAGCTTCACGAAGAAACAGGCCTGCAAGTGGAATCACTCCAGCAATTCCGAACCTACGATGCCGTTGACAGAGATCCTCGACATCGTACCTTAACTACTGTTTTTGTTGGCTTTGTTGAAAATTCCCTGCCTAAGGTTGCCGCTAATGACGATGCCCGTGAAGCACACTGGTTCAATCTGAAAAAATTACCTCCCCTTGCTTTCGACCATGATCAAATTATTGAAGACATTTGCAATTATTTTAATCTTCAATGAAATGCTATCCGAAAATTTCAAAGAATTCACACCCAACAAGCATTACTGCCTCTACCATCGTTTTGTGTACCTATCAACAAGCAGACATCAAAATTCCTATCCGGCAATCGCCTTCTCTAGCTTAGAGTAATCGATAGCAACCGATACATAGCGGGTTATTTGCCCTTCATGGTTAAGCAATGGAGCGTAAAGTTCAAACATGGTACATTCTTTAGTACGTGTTACCAGGGTTGATTTACGCTTAATAACATTATTGGATTTAACCTTGCGAATAAATGCAGCATGTTCTACCGGACTACGATCCTCTAAAAAGCCCAAAGCCCGGTGTGGTAATCCAATCATTGCGTCAGGTTTTTCATTAAAGTATTCGAAACACTGTTCATTAATGGATAAAATATTCATATCCAAATCAAACTCAATAACCACTGCAATTTGGCTAAAGAGTTTCATAAGCGATTGCATTTCGGCCTCTCTTCGTGCTGCCTCTCCCTGTGTTGCTTGAAGTTCCTCGAGATTTTGCCGCATCTCCTCCTCCTGCGCAGCAAGTTCCTCACGTTGACGCTGTGATTGTTCGAGAAGTTCTTTGGTTCGTTGATTTATTTTTGCGTTGGATAAAGTTCCTGCCACCGATTCGGATATACGCTCAACAAACTTGATTTTGTAATCGTCGATATAATAGAAAGAAATCAGCTCAATTACACCAAAAACATCATCGTTGAGCATTAAGGGAACTAAAAGAATACTCCGAGGCTTAGCTTCGGCCATTCCGGTGTTGATATAAACGTAGTTGTCCGGAATGTCGATCATATAAATGGTGCTTTTTTCATGAGCACATCGGCCTACTAAACCTTCGCCGATGTAGAAACGAGCATGGAGCAACCGTCTTCTGTCGAAAGCAACAGCAGCCTTCATCTCGAGATACGGCTCTTCGTCCTGATTATTCGATTCAACAAGGGTGTAAATTGCGCCTTGCTGAATGTCCATATATTTTACCAAATTCATTATAATGGCATAAGCTAAGTCCTCGACGGATTGATTATCTTTATGAAGTATTTCTCCAAACAAGGCAATTCCTTTCGAAATCCAATTTTGTTTTTCGTCTTCAATTTTACGTTTTTGTTCTTCTTCATAGGCACGTTGAAGCCCCTTCTGCATTTCTAATAATGCGTTGCCGATTTCATCGTTTTCGCTCATCAACTGATACTCGACAGAAAGATTTCCTTTACCTATCTGAATTGCAAACCCGGTGGTTTGTCGAAGGCTTTCGATAAGTTTGTTTAACGATTCTGCCATGGTTTGCAACTCGTCGCGGGAGTCGATTTGGAGCATTTGTGCTTTACTTATAGCACCCTGAGCTATTATTTGCAATATTTTGATTGTATCCCCTATGGGAGAAATGATTCTCTGTGAAATGTACCAGATTAAGGAAGCTAAAAAAAGCAAGCCAACAACTCCCATTCCAATAGCTATGAAAACATTTTGCCGTGAACGATTTATTATTACGGTTAAAGGTGTCGCAATCTGCAGTGACCATGGTGTTTTTTCTTCGCCAAGTAAAATCGGGGTATAGGTAACGTAGTAATTTCCAGTCCGAAAAACAGTTTCATAGAAAAACGTGTCTCCTTTCTTAATGCGTTCTTCTACATTATATTTTTCGTTATCGGTTTTATTGAGCTCATGAAAATATTTCCCGATGTATTTTTCTAACCGAAATGCAACTATTTGTGCGTTGTTTGAAAAAAGAATCGATTGTGCTCCAGCAAAAGGTGATATGGTATCTACAAGCCTGTTAAATTCATCGAGCGATAGATCAACTCCGGTAAGACCGTAAAATTTATCGTTTAAAACAATCGGGGCCCCAATGCTTGTTTCGAGAATAGAATCTTGAGAACTACCTGTATAAGTAAAGAAATAGGGGTTGGAAATGATTTCTTTTTTGTTAACCTTGGAGAAGTAATACAAACCCTCAATATTATCCCCTTTAAGGTCTATAAGTTCATCTTTTCGGATAATTTTTGTGCCATCTCGAAAAGCGGTTATTCTTCTTCGTCCATAAGAATAAGGCCATGTTGGGTCGATTGAACGCAAATCGTAACTAACCCATGTAGCCAGAACATTAGGATTGTCTTCCAAAACACGCAATAAAGCATTGTAAGTTAAATCTATCAATTGGGCTTGATTGAAGGTCAAATAACCCTGAAAAACTGAAGAAAGGCTGTAGCTTAGTGTAAAATATTTATTGATGTTGGCTCCAATTAACGTAGCATATTCTCGAGCGGTTGCATTCACATATTTCTTTGCATCGTTGATAGCCAGATTATGAGTCCGATATACTATTAAGCTGATACTTCCGACAAAAATAAGGGTTGAAGTAATAATTATCGGAACAAGCAATTTATTCAGAAGGCTTGTTTTCTTTTTATTCATGGTAAACCAATGTTTTTCTCTCATTGAAATGCGTCCAAAGTTACACGAAATAATAAAAAATTATGCAACAACTACGGTTTTAATGTTCACAAATTCGTGCATTCCCCAAAGCGAAAGTTCCCGACCGTAACCACTCATTTTAATACCGCCAAAAGGTAACCTTGGATCGGATTTCACAAAATCGTTTACAAAACAACAGCCTGCCTGCAATTTTTGCTCGGCTATAAATGTAGCACGAGCAATGTCTTTTGAAAAAACAGCGGCTCCCAGGCCAAACATAGTATTGTTAGCTAATGTAATGGCTTCCTCTTCGGTTTTGGCAATAATAACCGCCGCTACCGGTCCAAAAAGTTCTTCATCGTAGGCCGGCATACCTGGTTTAACTTCGGTTAAGATGGTTGGAGGATATAACGGTTTGGTGGACTCTATGATTTCTCCTCCAAGAACTAATTTGGCTCCCTTATGAATGGATTGCAATACCTGCTGATGAAGCTCTTTGTGAAATGTATGGTTGGCAAGGGGACCGTAGGTTGTGTTTGGAGCAGTCGGGTCGCCAGTGGTGGCAGATTTCATTTTTTGTGTAAAAAGTTCTAAAAACGGTTCATAAACCTTTTCCATAACAATAAACCTCTTGGCTCCGATACAACTTTGCCCCGCATTTATGAGTCTTCCGGTGGTGCACTTATCTACTGCAAGTGATAAATCGGCATCTTCCAAAATCAAGTAGGGATCGCTGCCCCCCAATTCAAGCACAGTTTTTTTTAGGTTCTGGCCGGCCGTCATGGCTACCGATTGCCCAGCGGGTGTACTTCCGGTAATTGTTACGCCAGCAATTCTGCGATCGGCAATAATTTTGGCGGTTTCGGATCCTCTTATCAACACTGTGCTGAGTACTCCTTCAGGAAAACCTGTCTCCTGAAAAATTTTATCAATGGCAAGGGCACAACTTGTTACATTACTAGCATGTTTCAATACCATAGTGTTACCGGCAGAAATAATAGGTGCAGCTGCTCTAAAGACCTGCCAGAATGGAAAATTCCAAGGCATAATTGCCAATATTGTGCCTAGTGGATTAAAGGCTACATAGGATTTGCTGTATTGGGTTTGAACTGATTTTATGGCAAGAAATTCTTCGGCATTATCGGCATAGTAATTACACACCCACGCACATTTCTCTATCTCGGCCTCGGCCTCCCGCAACACTTTGCCCATTTCTACAGTTATTAACCGCGATAACTCAACCTTTTGCGTGATAAGTTGTTGTGCCAATTTTCTCAATAATGTTGCCCTTTCTGAAACAGGCACCTTACTCCATACTGGAAATATTTGGGACGATCTCCCTAGAATGGCATCTATTTGTGAATCGCTGTATAGGGCATATTCAGCAACAACTTGGTTAGTAAACGGATTAACGCTTTGCAATGTTGCCATGGTTTTGTATTTTTTTGATAAAAATAGTCTATTTGACAAATATCTCCAAAACCCGACATGCTTGTATGTGGTTCAAATAACAAGAAACCCCGGATTTTTACCGGGGTTAAATTTATCTTGGTTTGGTAAGTTTCATGAGGTATTTTTCGTAAAGATGCTCTTTGCGTAGCAAATCGTTAATGGTTTTTACTGGATTGAATGTAGTTATAGGAACTTCTACAAACACGGTGTTCCAATAAGCCATGGATCCGTTCCACAATCCAGGCAATTCGAAGGCTTTAAGATCTCTACCATCTTTCGATTTGGTGCTTATAAAACCTGTGTTTTCGTCTCTGAAATCGAAAAGATTGAACGGGCGCCCTTTATAATCGGTGATTTTACATACTAAATCCACAGGATTAAAATGGGTTGCCGAAGCAAGCATCTCTTTTTGTTTTTTAGACGATAAATCGATTTGGGATGTTTCAACAATTTGAAGACTCTCAACGCCTTTTTCATCTTTTACCCAGAAGGGGCCTCCGCCTGGTTCGCCTTCATTCCGTACCATTCCGCACACGCGAAGTGGACGGTTTAACGTTTTCCAAAGCCATTCAATTTTCAGTTCACGACTGGTAGAATCGAGTGGATATGGGAATTGGTTGTTGAGCTCTTTGCGGGCAAAATTTATCATTTTAGTGATGGTTGCATCGCTAACAGAGTCGGGATTTTCAAGTCTGGTGAGATAGTTTGTGATTGTTTCCTGCAGTTCAAAAAGAATTCCCCCTAAAACCTCTTTATAAAAAACAGTGTCGGGTTTTAGACGATCGACCACTACATTATCGATATTCTTAATGAAAACAATGTCGAAATCGAGGTCGTTAAGATTTTTCAACAGAGCTCCATGCCCAGCAGGCCTAAAGAGCAAGGTTCCATCGTTGTTGCGGAATGGCTGGTTATCCATGGTAACGGCAATGGTATCGGTAGCCGGGTCTTGGATTGAGAAATCGATCTGATAAGTAACTCCGTACCGCTCCTGGCATTTTGGAATTATGCTATCCATTAAGTTTTTAAATAATTGCATATGTTCGGGCGATACGGTAAAATGTACCGAAACTTTTCCATTAGCCGAGGCATATTGTGCCCCTTCAACCAAATGTTCTTCGGCAGCGGTTCTGCTTTCGCTTTTGTATTTATGGAATTTGATTAATCCTTTGGGTAAATTTCCGTAATTAAGCCCTTTGGGCGAAAGCATTAAATCGAGAGCAAAAACATAGTCTTTTTTGGCCAAACGTTTTTCCAGATTTTCCCCGCAACGTGCCGCAGCCTCAGACAAATCCTGATAAAAAGCAAACAGAGGAAGATTTTCGCATATGTAGTAGATGGAATTAAAGGAACGATCGACCAATAATTCGAGATATTTTTCGTAGCTATTGTCGTATTGTTGAATTATTTCGTAAACCTTTTTAAACATTCGAGTAGCTGCGCCGCTGGCAGGAACAAACTTTACTACTCGTTGGCTATGAAGCATTTTACGATGCATTTTGCGATATTTTTGCGCCATTTCATCGCTGACTTTAATGATACCATTTCCAACAAACGCTGGAGAGGTTACATTAAGAAATGGTATACCGTTGCGAAAAAACTTCAGCTGCTTTTCAATTTCTGAGAGTGGAATTCCTCTTTTTTCAATCTGTTGAATATCGGCTTGGCTGAACATGGGATGTATTGTTTTGGTTATCTATGTTCAAAGATACAAAAAAAGTAATTCGTTGTTAACATTTCGTTAAAATTTCTAAAACAAAAAGCGGGTCCCCAATAGAGAACCCGCTTAGTTTAACTTAGGATTATTTATTGTTTAACAAAACGCATCGCATGAGTTGATCTTCCATTGGTTAACCGCATTAGATATACGCCTGAATCGAGGCCTGAAATATCTAATGTCAAGCTGGTTTGATCAAGGATTTGCGTCAATAAGCGAACGCCGCTGGTGGTGTAAATTTCAAGCGTAAGCGGAGTATTATCATTGCGGGTTAGGGTTAAACGATCGTTGGCCGGATTCGGGTATAAATTCATTGATGCGATACCGTATTCATCGATACCGGTGTACATTACTACGTAAATTTCAACATCTTGGTCGGCAACCTCAACAGTTCCCGTAACAGTGTTATACCCAGTTTTTTGAATTTCATACGGATAGCTACCGTTAACTAATTGCACCGACGCTGAACCGTTTTGATCGGTAATTAGTTGCCGACCGTCAATTTGTATTTGGGCTCCTGCTAAAGGTTGTCCTCCGGATGATACCATAAAGGTAACATTGAACTGAGCCGGATGGAAATAGATGGTGAATATTACCGGAGAACCAACATTAAAGTGAATGGTAAACGGATACGCAATCGGATCGGCATTTTTACTATTCATTTTGGCACCGGTAAGGAAGGTAAGAAGCGATGTTTGTGAATCGATTGGTGTTATGGTGTAATCTTCACCTTCTTCCAGAGGTATTTGTGCGCCATCGTAAAGGATGGTGATGAGAGTAACCGAGCTGGCATCGTTCCACGTAATAACCGTAGAGATGTTCTCAGGATTAGACTCGTAGTAGTTTGCCGAAGTTGGATTAATGGTGGCGGGTACAAATTGACGGAAGTTGGCAACAATGGTTTTATTTCCGTCCATAGTTATGATCTCGGTGGGTTGATTGGAAATGAGATCGCCGGTCCAACCAGCAAATACTTGATCAGGGGCGGGTGTTGCTTGTAGGGTAATTTCTGTTCCAGCGTTTAACGTATAGGTCCCTTCAGCAGGAATTATAGTACCTAAACCGACTTTTGAAAGAGTTAAAACGTATTGTTGTGCGCCTGGGATGGTATAACCGGAGACTATAATGTTGTCGATGCGGTTGGTTCCTGCATTGGCAACAGGACCTTCATTCACCGCCGTATTACTAGTCATAATCCAACGTAAATAAACTTTTCCTTGATTGTTGCAAATGGCCGGTAATGGGAAGTTGGTCACGGTTCCGGAAGTAAAGTTATTGGCAACCGTTATCTGGGTGAGGTCTTGCCAATCGAAGCCTTCTACTTTGTACTGAAGTTTGAAATCTCTCGGACCGGTGCTTGAACTTCGTTGTGTAGAAGAAACAGTTAATTGTCCAAATCCGGTGGTTGTGAAATCAACTATCCAATATTTAACATTTTCACCATCGCCCCATTGATTGCTTGTAATTGCTTTACCACTTACACCCGTGGTGTATGAAATGGTACCGCCTGTATTGGTTTCAATTTCACGGGTGGCATTGGCGGGAATTCCTAGATCTGCAATAGTGTTTTCATCGTCAAAATTCCAACCTACTACAGTAGTTAGAATTGGTATCTGATGGAAGGTTGCCGTAATGGATATATCTTGGGTTAAAACCATCGATAGCGGGTTATCGGTCGAAACCAAATCCCCTGTCCAGCCATTGAATGTCCAACCACTGTTAGGTGTGGCCTGAAGATTAAATGTTGCTCCTTCGTTGGCTGTTATTGGCGTGGAATATACCTGCCCGTTGACGGTAACTGTTCCTTCACCAACAATGATTATCGACAGGGTGTATTGTGGTATAACTTCAAATTCTACCGTTACATTAACGTCCGATTGCAGAGAAGGAATAATGTATTGATTCGACGTGTTCCCATCTACAATAACCCCATTATTGGTCCATTGTTTAATTCGATATCCAGGGTTTGGTGTAGCAGTGAATATAACCGGCCGACCAATCAGCACTGCGGTTCCACTGTTGATTGCATCGCCATTGACCGTTGCCGTTAGGGTGCCATTGCCGCCTATTACTCCATAGGTCACAGTGAATGTTTGCGTGGGGATCTCTTCAAATTCAACGTTTACGGTTACAGTTTGGTTTAGAGAAATTATAGTGTAAACGTTGGCCGTGTGACCTGAAACGATATTTCCATTATTGCGCCACTCTTTTACCTGATATCCTGAATTTGGAGTGGCAATGAAAATAACGTTTTTACCTTGTTCTACATAGTCGCCGCTATTAATTGTTATTCCGTCTACTTCGGCAGTTAAAGTTCCATTGGCACCAATCACGGAGAATGTAACTTCATAATTTGGAACAATATTCGATTTAACAGCCTGTTCCCAGGTTTTTGCAACGCGAATTCCATCTATAACCTGAAACGATGCTGAGCTTGAACTTCCTTGACGTAAAGCAATACCATTAAGGTCTGTTATATCGGAGGTATTATCGGGGTTGTTACCGCTAATGGTAATGGTTGGCGATGGTTCGGGAGCTCCTACCACAGGATTAATATAAAGAGAGACTTCATCATTAGTTGCCTCGTCTACAAAAGCGTATTTAAGAACCATTAAATAAGTTGTGTTCAGATCGTATTCGTAATTTGACCATACGGCATTTGACCCGTTACCTCCCCGTGTCACACCGAATGAAAGTTTATTGTCATCATTGCGACGGACAAAAACTCTTCCACGAAAGGTAGTTGTTCCCATAGTCAAATAGTGTATAAAATAATCTCCTGCAGTGGCTGTTTGAGCATTGGAAAAATTAACCATGAAAGCTGTGTAAACAGCTCCGCTATTTTGAGAAGCAAATTCAATGCTTACGTCTTCGCCGGTATTAGTCATAGTTGCAGCATTCCCAACCGATGAACCAATGTAATCGCTATAGGATAATCCAGGAGCCACAACATTAATGGCATTGGTACCTGCGCCACTATGGGCTGTCCATCCATAGTTGGTTAGAAGAGCTCCTTGTGGATAATCAAAATCTTCTACAAATAATAAATCGGCATGAAGTGCTTGCGGTTGAAACTCTACGGTTACGGTAACATTTTGCTGAAGACTGGATACAGTGTAGAAGTTGGTGTTGTTGGAAACTAGCGTTCCGTTAAGTGTCCATTCTTTTACCTGGTATTTAGTAAACGGATAAGCACGGAAAAGAACTGTTTTTCCTTCCTGAACCGTATATCCAGAGGTAATTTCTGTCCCCTCGACAAAAGCTGAAAGGGTGCCATTACCGCCTACTACCGAGAAGGTTACAACGTAGGTTGAAGGTATTGGCTCAAACTCTACAGTAACCGTCGCATTTTCGTTCAACGAGGCTATGACATACGAATTGCTGGTGTTGCCCGAAACTGGAGTAGTGTTGTAAACCCACTCTTTTACCTGATATCCTGAATTTGGAGTGGCAGTGAATTGTACACTTTTGCCTGCCTGTACAGTAGCTCCGCTGCTTATGGCATTTCCATCTACTGTGGCAGCTAAAATTCCGTTGCCGCCTATTACCGAGAAGGTTACAGTGTAGTTTTGTGTAACGGTTAAAACTCCCGATATGTTATTGGTACCATCCCATGCTCCACTATTAAATCCACCATAATAATAGGAACCATTACCAAATTGAAATCTGCTAGCGTAGTAATAGGTTCCTGGATAGGGAATTAAAGCTCCTAGATTGAGTACATATTCGTGGTTATTGCCGGTTTTTCCATTAAAAACAGCCGGAACCCAATCGGTTTCGTTCCATGTTGATGGATTGGTGTTGGTGTTTTTGTATCCAATCCATGCTTTGATCATTTCGTAGGGATTGTTTGCAGTAGTAACGTTATCGATCCAAACTTGTGCGTATACATTGAACAGTTCACCAACCTCAATTGATCCGCTGCCTGGCCATTGAAGGTTCGCCCAACCTATTACCGGGTGAGCATTTACCCCCCAAACATTATCTACGGTGGCTGAGGAAGAGACTGTTAAACTACGGTTTCCACCAATCGGTTCTCCGTTATCCCACGATGGATTTCCTGAAATTACACGGAAATATTTGTACTCATACGTACCGGCAGTTAAATTAAGTGTCAAAGTATAAATCTTTGAACCGGTTGACAAAGGTGTCATTTTGAAGCTTAGATTCGATCCCGGCATTTGCCAAGTGGGGAATTCGCCTGAAATGTAAACATCGTCGGTTACCGGATTGAATCCGGCAGCGTTCGACATATCTACACGGAACGTTACGGCAAATGCCGATCCGCTTGTGGTTCCATTGCCTACACTCTCGTTAGAATAGTTGAAGGCCTTGTCAACAGTGTAAACCTTGTACCAGTATTGAGTGTTAGAATTTAATCCATTATCGGTAAACGAGGTTGCAGTACCTATATAACACACTACTCCACCATTAGGAATGATATTACCAAGGGCGTAAATGCCATTTTGGTTCGGATCCCAAGAAGCATCGGGGGCAGTTTCGAAACGAACAACCACGTATCCACCTCCATCAACCCCACCTGGAGCCGCGCTCCAGCTGATATCGAGCGACGAATTGGTTGGATTCGAAACGATCACTGCTCCGGGATCGCTTGGGGGGGTATTATCAACCTCTGTCGCTTGGTAAATAACAAAATCATCAATATAGAATGTTGCGGTATTGTTTACAGATATAATCCCTAAACCAACGGTTGGTGCTGTGGAAGAGGTAGAAACAACTTCAGCAAATTTTGTCCAAACATCACCGGTATTTACACTGTTCAAATAAGCAGAATAAGTCCCGGGACTTCCTGTACCTGCTGCCGAAACAGCAACTCTTAGATTATCTCCTCCAATGGTGCCATCCATGTCTCCTTTGTAAAAAAATTGAACAACATAGGAAGTACTTGGAGTTAATGAGGCGGTTGGACTTTGTAGTCTTCTGTGAGTAGTTCCTGTTTGTGTGTAAATTAAATACTTAGGACCTGAGCGCCCACTAGTGGTATTAACCGTCCCTGTGTTAGCCATTTGAGTGGTCCATGCTGTTTGTTCAGATGTAATAGAAGAAACCTGAACTAACGTTCCTGTTTGCCCCTCAAATCCACCATCCATCTGTGGAAACTGCCCAATAAGTTGCTGTCCCCAGAGTGTTGTTGTCCACAAGAACATTATGGACAAACCAACTTTTGTGAATAACGATTTCATGATCATAGAGTTATTGTGTTTATGGTTAATGCCAACTTAGTTTGTCAAAGGTGCTTCAAACGATGGTAAAAGTATGTTAAATTACGATTATTTTTTCGATAAATTACCAAAAAAACATTTTTTTCACCTTTTTGTTGAAATTTTATTCATGGTATACCTGTGGCTGATGTTCCGCACGAGGATCGGGTTTTAGCGACAATCGCTCCATGTATTCCACCTCAACCGATGGATGTCCGAATTCCACAACGACCTTACCTCCGATATGGTACATACCCCCTCCGGTGAATGGGCTTTTACGAAGCGATTGGGGGAAATGAACCGTATCGAAAAAATTGCCTTCCCGATCGATAAAGTTGGCAAAGTGCATAATTTGCTTATGTTTGGTCCATACGTATTTAATGTCGACTAAAAGGGCCGTAATTTGAATGCGTTTACCGGCATAATTCACAAGGTCATTGGCTGTGACGCCATTGTCGGGAAAAGCCTCGAGCATCTGGAAATAGGATAAAGAAACGGGAAATCCAAGCAGTTCGATTTCATCGTAAGCATCTTCGAGATCTGAATTCTGAGGAAGGTGAAGCTTAACTTTCGGCTGAGGTGTTTGAAACAATTGCGGCAAATCTTTGTTGTTATCCCTCTGATTGTGATACCAATGAGCCTTCCACAATAATAGGGCTTTGTTTTTTTCAGCAAAACGAAAAGCCCCTAAGCGGATTAAAAGGCGCAATTGTGCAATCCCAATATCGACACGGCGCACAAAATCGTACAAGTTTTTAAAGCTACCATTACGCCGGCGCTCTTCCAAAATTTTTTTAACGGTATTGATTTCCAGCAATTCCACAAGATTAAAACCAAGGTATATGGTAGTGCCTGAAACCAACGATTCGTAGTTGCTCTGGTTGACACAAGGCAGTTCTACATTGGCTCCCAGCCGTCGGGCCTCGTGAACATAAACCCATGTTTTGTAAAAACCTCCGAAATTGTTGATAACGGCAGTAATAAATTCCAACGGATAGTGCGCTTTTAGGTAGAGGCTCTGAAAACTTTCGGAGGCATAGCTCGCGGAATGGGCCTTTGAGAAGGAGTATCCGGCAAACGAAGAAATCTGTCGCCACAGTTCGTTTACAACCTCCGGCGGATAGTTGCGTTGCCGGCAGTTATCGAAATATCGGTTGGCAATTCGCTCCAGGTCACCCTTTTTTCGATGTTTTCCGCTCATAATCCGGCGTAACACATCGGCATCGGCCAGGTCTAATCCAGCAAAATGATGACACACTTTAAGCACATCTTCCTGATAAACCATAATGCCAAAGGTTTCCGAAAGTTGTTCTTCGATAATAGGATGCAAATAGTGAAAACTTTTCGGATTATGATATCGCCGGATGTATTCGGCCATCATCCCCGATTGGGCAACTCCTGGCCGTATGATGCTACTGGTTGCCACCAGAGTTTTATAATCGTCGCAACGGAGTTTTTTCAACAACCCACGCATGGCCGGACTCTCAATGTAAAAACACCCGATGGTTTCGCCGCTACGAAGCAACCGCAGAGTTTTTTCATCGTTTTTAAACGTCTCTACCTGGTGAATATCGATTTGAGTGTTTCTCGAACGTTTAATAATCTGAATACACTCACCAAGGTGTCCTATACCTCGTTGGCTGAGAATATCAATTTTCTCGAAGCCGATAGATTCGGCTGCATACATATCCCACTGGGTGGTAGGAAAGCCTTTGGGAGGAAGGTCAAGCGCGGTGTAATAGAAAATGGGGTGTTCTGAAATTAACACACCTCCGGCATGTATGGAACGAAGATTGGGAAAATCTACCATATATCGAGCCAGAGAGAGTATCCGGGTTTCGAGTTGATTTTTAGGTTTGTTGTTGTGAAGATCGCATATCAGTCGGTCGATTTCTTCTTTAGGTATCCCATAAACCTTCGACAGTTCCCGGATTGCGGAGTTGGTTTGGAATGTTGATATCGTGGCCAACAATGCTGTATGGCGCGAACCAAATCGTTTAAAGATATAGTCGAGAACTCGATCGCGATCTCGCCATGAATAATCGATATCGAAATCAGGTGGCGACGATCGGTTGGGATTTATAAAGCGTTCAAAATAGAGATTCAGTTCAATAGGGTCTACATCGGTAATCCGAAGACAATAGGCCACCAGACTGTTAGCACCACTTCCTCTTCCCACATGATAGATGCCGTGGGAAAGGCTATAGTTAACAATGTCGCGGGTAATCAAAAAATAGGCTGCAAATCCAAGGTTGCAAATGGTTTGCAGTTCCTGCTCAAGCCGCTCTTTTGCAAACGGGGTTCCGTTTCCGTATCGCAAGGCAAAGCCTTCATAGGCTAATTTTCGCAACAGGATGTGATCGTCGGAA
Organism: uncultured Bacteroidales bacterium; assembly: GCA_937981765.1. Classification (GTDB taxonomy): domain Bacteria; phylum Bacteroidota; class Bacteroidia; order Bacteroidales; family Salinivirgaceae; genus JAAYQU01. Next base: position 311,480 of record CALJOM010000002.1, on the reverse strand, counting down.
CGGCTGCCGGTATAGGTTTGTTTGTTTTTCGGAGTGTCAAAATCGAATCGGAAATCGCATTGCAACAGCAGACGCTGAGTATTTGCGTAAAGTTGGGGCCAGGTCTCAAATGCTTCCTTAAGTGCCGTTGGGGTATGCAAACAATCATCGGGCGATGCCGCTAAGCCAAGATCGAGTTTGCTGAGCAGCATGTTTTGGTCAATAGCTCTCAGATGCTGATGAAACCGGTATCCAAGCTCGGTGGTAAACGTAAGCGGCTGGCGAATTACCATTTTCGAGAGTTGTTTACGGCTGGCCGTGAGTAGCCTTCCTCGATCGGCAAGCGTTACCCCAAGATATTCGACATCGGAGGTATCTGGAGGGAAATTGTTCCATGGATAAATCCAAAAGCAACGTTCGAGACTTGGCGCCCGCACCGGTAAAGGAATGCCGTTTAGGGTGTGGTACGAAAGAAATTCGTTCAAACGGGCTAAGCCTTCCGTATCTCTGGCAATTCCTGAATAAAGATACCGGCTGCCAACACGAAATTCTATCCCCACAACCGGATGTATGCGATATTCGTTGCAGGCTTTCACAAATTCAAATACTCCGGTAACGTTGTTGATATCGGTAAGCGTAATCACCGGGTGTCTGGCGTTAGCTGCCACTTTCACTAACTGCCGTGGTGAAAGAACCCCGTAACGCAGGCTGTAATAGCTGTGCGATGCCAAAAGCATAGGGCGTAGTTTTTGATTATATTATAATCATTTTTTCGATTACAAGATAATCGCTTTTAATAAAAAATCAAAAAATCCGCACATAATAAATGTTACTCGTAATGTTGAAAGCTTAAAAAACGAGCTTGCAGGATTCAGACCGGTAATTGGAACTTTAGAAGATTGTGTCTAAAACTCGCGCAACAATTCATGAGCACCTTTGTGAATTTCGTACCAGAAATCGAAGGCGGCCTGGGTGCAATTTTCCTCAAATCGGGCTAACCATTCGATCAGTTCCGGGTGATTAACTCCGTCTTCGTTGCGTAATTTTTTCAAATAGTAGTAAACAAAATCAATATTTCGCCGGCTTTCCCAGAACACCGAAGCGTTTCGGCTGTGAATTCTGCTGGCAATGAGTTTCACCGATTGAAGGTATTCGTTTCGCAAGCCAAAGAGTTTATCAATAATATCGGGCATTATTTCCTCGGCCCAACTTCGATGGAAACGACATACACCGAGATTGTCCAAAGTGAGTTCCGCCATCATTCGCCGGGCATTGATTCGACCAAGTTCACGGGGAGGGATAAATTCTTTTCCGTAATGGTTATAATATTTACCCATAATTGCCATTGGGGAGAGCACACCTGGGGTCCAATACTGATTAGGGACCATCCAGCCACGGCGAGCAAAAGAGGTGAAAACAAAGCAATCGAGAATAGCACGTCCTTTCTGACGCGCCAGATGACGCCCGAAACGACGAACACCAAGCGAAAGATCAATTTTTCCGTTTTCCTGAACCATTTGGTTTATTAGTTCAACTCCTAACCGGGCATTGTGCATAGAATCTTCCACCAGGCGAAAATTTTCGGGAGTAAATACAGGTTTTGTGCTAACTCCTAAATCTTCGGGCGCAAGCAACCCCTCGTGCAGGCACTCCATAAGCCAGGCAAGCACTCCGCCCACAGAGATAGCATCGAAACCTAGAGTGTCGGCGTGATGGTTCAGTAATTCGGCAGCCCGTTGGTCGAAAACTCCGCAAAGAGGCCCCATGGTTTGGTATGGTTCGTAGTCTTTTTTAAAATTGTCGCGCATCTTTTTACAAACCGCTGGGCAAGGTTCTCCACAAGTCTTTTGCTGTTTGGTTTGGATGGTTTCTTCGTTAAACTGCTTCAGATAGTGGTCAACAACAAAATTGCGGTGAATACGCAACCGCTCCTCCTTGGTCATAAATATTGTACGATAATTGAAAGCAATTATTCGTTCTTCGATAGTGGCGAAATTAACTCCAAACGTTCCACCGGTGTTGAAATTAGGGTCGAAACGATATTTAGTGGTAGCTTCGAGGTTTTTGGCCACCATTTTCTGGTTGTATTTATCTTCAAACCATTGATCGGCCACTTTTCTGTCGCGAAAATCATCGTCAATGTAAGTACCACCGTAGATAATTCCCATTATGCCGTGTTCCATCAGCATTTTGGTTCCCAGGCCACCACGTCCGGCCCAAGTATCCACATACGAGATTTTCCCGTCTTTAGTCGGCGCAGAAGCAATAGCTCCAAAATCGGTATACATAGATGCTGGTCCGGTAGCCAAAACACGTGGGTCGGTTTCGTATCGATGCCCAAAATATTCCATGGCTTTCTCCATAACCGCATAAACGCCCCTTCGGCCCGAATTCCAAATTTCCCGTCGGCGAACCGGAAGAAGCTCCACCTCAACATCCTCCCCGTGATTGCGGTTGAGATAAAGTATTGATGGAATGGCGCTCTTGCCGTGAATCGACAGTAAGTTAATACCCAGGTTATCGAAAACCAAACCAGCTCCTCCCATTGACGAAATGTAAAAGCCGTGCCAGCAGGGCGACATGCCGGAAAATATCAACCGGTTTGATCCCGGAAATATCGAACCGGCCAAAAGTCCGGTTCCAATATTCAGGCTGTTGTACTTGTAGCTTAGATGAATTCCTAAATCAACCGGACCAAAGAAATCGCCCAGCTTATAGCGTTGAATTTTATAGTATCCGGTAGCGGCATCAATCATTAAAACTTTTAAAATTTGAGTAGCTTCCATACAATTTTATCATAAAACAGTTAACAATAATCAATTTTTGGAGCAAATTAGTGAAATATAAATTTTCGACTATTTTTGTCGCAAAACTAAAAATTAATTCCATGGCTACGAAGAAAATTCTGTGGATTGTGCTGGGAAACATATTTTTGCTCAACTCACTGTTCCCATGCACCAGCTACCTTGTAACCCGTGGCGCTAGTGCCGATGGGTCAACTATGATTTCATACGCAGGCGATTCGCATGTGCGTTACGGAAATCTTTACTTCCGACCACGGGCACAATGGAGTTCCGGCTCAACCATTACCATTTACGACCGTAGTTCAAATAAGCTCCTTGGAGAAATTCCTCAACCTCGAGAAACATACCAAGTTGTAGGATTCATTAACGAATTTCAGGTAGCTATTGGCGAAAGCACTTTTGGCGGAAGAGAAAAACTGGCCGACTCCACTGCGCTTATCGATTGGGGGAGTTTAATGTTTATAACGCTTCAACGGGCTAAAACCGCCCGCGAAGCCATCAAAGTTATCGCAGAATTAACAGCCGAATATGGATTTTACAGCGAGGGCGAATCCTATTCCATAGCCGATCCTAACGAAGCCTGGATACTTGAAATTGTAGGAAAAGGAGTAGATCTCAAAACCGATAAGAGCACAAAAAAAACATACAACCTAAGCCGAGGAGCGGTGTGGGTAGCCATTCGCATTCCCGATGGTTATATTAGCGCCCATGCTAACCATGCACGGATAACAACATTCCCACTCGAAGATGGCGTAAAATCCATTAGCTCCAAAAATCTGAACAAAATATTTGAACCGCAGGTGGAGAATGTCTATGCCCACGACGTTATCTCTTTTGCCAGAAGCAAAGGCTATTTTAACGGTAAGGATGAAGAATTCAGCTTTTGCGATGCCTACGATCCTCTTACTTTCAACGCTGCCCGATTTTGCGATTTGAGGGTTTGGGCATTTTTTAACCGTATGTGCGACGATATGTCTCAGTATTGGGATTATGCAACGGGAAAAAGCAGCCAGCCAAGAATGCCGCTCTACGTTAAACCTAACCGAAAGCTAACCCCGCGCGATCTGATGCTCGCCAAAGCCGATTATCTTCAAGGTACCGAATTAGACATGTCGTTGGATGTTGGCGCCGGCCCCCATGGCACACCCTACCGATGGCGTCCAATGGTATGGGAATACGAAGGAAAAAAATATTTTCACGAACGCACTACTGCTACTCAACAAACTGCCTTCTCCTGGGTGGCTCAGTTGAGAAACTGGTTGCCAAATCCTATCGGAGGCATTCTTTGGTATGGTGTCGACGATGCCAACCACACTGTTCATGTGCCCTTCTATTGCGGAATTAACACCGTACCCCACTGTTTTGCCGAAGGAAACGGAGACCTGCTAACCTATTCAGAAACCTCCGCTTTTTGGGTATTCAACCGTGTGAGCCATTTTTCTTACCTTTTTTACGACCGAGTTATCAACGATATCCGCCAAAAACAGGAAGAATTTTATAAAAAACACGCAAGCTACATCCCCGCCATAGACACTGGAGCCCAATTACTCTACGCTCAGAATCCCGAAAATGCCATTCAATTTTTGACCGATTTCTCCCATTTCATGGCCAATTCGGTGGTTGATCAGTGGCGGGAATTTGGCAACGGGCTGTTGGTAAAATATCTCGATGGAAATATAAAGCCAGAAAAAAATGGTGAATTTCTCCGTAATCCATACGGTTTCCCTGCCAAACCTAAGCATCCCGAATATCGCAACGAGTGGAAGCGTGTAATTATTGAGCAAACCGGAGATAAATTCCTTTACCCAGGCGAAAAACAATAAAAAACGTAATAATCTCAGCCTATGAAATACAACTCAGTCAGATTAGATCACAATTTTCAAAAATTTTTCCCGCGCGCTCGCCTACGTAGAAATCATTGGTAACAGGCTGCCCCACTCAGCAACTCTATTTGCATTGCTAGCGTTGTTGGTAGTGCTATTATCGTGATTTGGACACCCCCTCAATCTTCAGGCAGAGCATCCGGTTGACGGAACCATTATAAAAGCACGCAACCTTCTTAGTTCTGACGGGATCCGCTGGATATACACTCATCTAATTGAAAACTTTCTACGATTTCCACCATCGGGCTATGTATTCTAGTCATGATCGGAATTGGAGTAGCCGGAGGTTCAGGGCTATTCATCATCCTGATACGCTCCATGGTATTAAGTGCTCCCCCACAATACATAACCATGGCTATTGTGTTTGCCTTAATTTTATCGCATTTGAGCTCCGAAGCCGGATACATTATTCTTATCCCGCTTGGGTCAATGATTTTTTACGCCCTCGGCAGACACCCATGGCCGGATTTGCCATAGCCTTTTGCGGGGTAAGCGGCGGCTTCGGGGCTAATTTTTTCATCGGCTCTATTGGCCCAATTCTTTCTGGCATTTCCGAATCAGCAGAACAAATGATTATGCCGGGAATAGAAGTCAATCCAGCAGTGAACTACTACTTTTTGGGGGCATCGAGCTTTCTGATTATTATCATCGAAACCTGGGTAACCGAACGGATAGTGGAACAACGGTTGGGCACTTATCTGGGGACTACCGAAAAATTAGCTATCGAACAATTAAAACCCATTGAAAAAAGGGACTACGCTGGGCAGGAATAACGCTTCTGTTTTTCTGGCATTAATCTCGCTTGCTGTTATCCCTGAAAACGGAATTTTCCGCGACCCCGAAACTAAGTCAATACTGCATTCTCCGTTTTTTAAGGCAATTATTATTGCTATTTTATTGATGTTTTTCATTCCGGGACCGGTTTATGGAATTATTATTGGTACAATTCGCAGCGATAAAGATGAAGCAAAACATTTGGGACAAGCCATGAGCGGAATGGGCTATTATGGCACCGGTATTTATTCCCATGCTAATGCTGATAGATCCGCCATACCATCCGGCCATTACCCAAGCTGCGTTTCGTATCGGAGATTCGGTAACCAATATTATTACCCCAATGATGAGTTATTTCGCACTGATAGTGACTTTTGCCCAAAAATTCGACCATCGGTTTGGAATCGGAACCATAATCAGCTCCTTGCTTCCCTACATCGTTATGTTAACCATCGGGGGGTATTGCTGGTTATTTGGATGCTCGTAGGTATTCCTCTCGGAACTGATGGGCCTATTTTTTTACAGCAATAGCTATTCTTGTTCGAGTTCAGGGTTAATGATGCAAACTCTCAAATTATAATTAAATATCTACTTCAAATCACAAAGGAAATCAAAATTATTTGTTGAATAGGAGATTTAGCTCTCAATTGAGGGGAAATTTGGGAAAAACACTCCCCGTGAAACAAAAGACAAATCCACCCGGGTAATCGGTTCACCTGTTATGTTATAAAAAATCTACTCTATCAAAAACTAGTCACCTTGATCTATCAGGAGCTTTAGGTATGGGTGGGAGTGGTTTATATTCCTTCAAACGTTCCATAACAATCTCAATGGCTTTTGAAAGTTGCGCGTCTTCGCCCATGTATTCACGGTAGGGATCGTTATGAATTTCAATGTCTGGGTCTACGCCGTAACCTTCAATAATCCAGTCGCCGGTATCGAAGCCGTAGCTTGTAAACTGAGGTACGCGTAGATCGGCTCCGTCGACAAACGGAAGCGAGCCGGTTATTCCTATCACACCTCCCCAACTGCGAACTCCAACGATAGGTCCAATACCAAGTTTGCGAAAGCCATAGGGAAACAAATCGCCGTCAGAAGCGGAATATTGATTTATAAGGGCTACCTTAGGTCCATGGTGAGTCTGAGCCGGAATAGTTCTGGGAGTGTCGAATCCTCGCCACATGGTCATACGATACACACTACGGTTAAGTCGCTCCAATATCATAGGAGATACATTGCCACCTCCGTTTCCACGGTTGTCGATAATTAGTGCCTTTTTATTTAACTGTGGATAAAAGTGTTTTACAAACTCGTTCAATCCCTCTGCGCTCATGTCGGGGATATGGATATATCCCGCTTGGCCATTAGTGGCTTCGTTTACTTTACGGATGTTATTTTGTACCCAGTTAAAATAATAGAGTTTTGATTCATCATCTATCGGTGTAACCAACACTTTGCGGCTTCCTGATGGTTGTGGTTTTGAGTTAAGAGTTAGTTCTGTGGTTTTACCTGCTTTGCCAATGAGGAAAGTATAAATATCGGGATGATTTTTTAAATCAACACCGTCAACAGAAATGATAAATTCTCCCTCTTTGGCATTTACTCCAACAGCCTGAAGCGGAGAAAAGAGGCTGTTACTCCAGTTTGCCCCTTGCAGAATTTTATCAATTCGAAAATATCCGCTAACTGGGTCTTTACTGATTTTTGCGCCCAGTAACCCAAGTTTAATTCGCTCGGGTTCGGGACGATCACCACTGTTTACATAGGCATGTCCGGCATTGAGTTCTCCAATTAATTCACCAATAATGTAGGTAAGATCGTTCCTATGGTTCACATATGGTAACAATTCGGCATATTTAGCATGCATGGCTTTCCAGTCAACTCCATGCATATTCTCAACATAGAAAAAATCTCGCATATGCCGCCAGCTTTCGTCATAAATCTGTTTCCATTCTTGACGGTAGTCAGTCCATAGCTTCATGTTACTTAAATCGACAAATTTTTCCAGATTTATTTTTGTATTGGGAAGATCGATTACAGCGTATCGATTGTCGATGTTGACCAGCATTTTTTTGTTGTTTGGTGAAATGGTAAAATCGGCGCCTTCGGCAATATCGATTTCTTGCAGCTTTTTAAGATCGTACAGAATTAGCTTATTTTTGGATTGTCCATAGCGGGAGTAGGTGTAATATATTTTATCGTCGCTACAATAAACGTTGAAATATTGCCCGGGAGAGGTCGGGATTGATATAATGCGTTTTTCAATTTCATCGAAATCAATAGCAACCTTAACCTCTGGGGTGGGTTCGTTTGTTTTTTGCGTCAATAGTTTTTTACCAGATTCTTTTTTTTCGGTCGATTTTGGAGTTTTATCTAAACTGAAGTCAACTTCTGAATTTTGTGGTGCAAAGGGAGATGGCGTATCTTTCGAGAGTAAAACAATATAAATCCGGTTCATGTCAACATAGGCATGGTTCCATTCTGTGGCGCTGTAAATTGGTTTAAAATCGCGCGACGAAACAAACAACAAATATTTTCCGTCGGCCGAAAAGATTGGGTTGTAAGAACTATACCAATTATTGGTAACCGGTTTGGTGGTTTGAGTTGGAACATGATAGATATAGATAATCGAAAAATGGTTTTCGTCGTTGGCTGAATAGGTAATCCATTGTCCATCGGGCGACCAAGCGTAACTATATATCAAACTATATTTTCCGGTAGCTACTTCGGTAATTTTTCGGGTTTCAATGTCAACTATGCGTAAGCGACTTTTACGGTCGTTAAAAAGAAGTTTTTTACTGTCTGAAGACCATAACAATCCATACAGATAGGTGTTGCCTCCCGAAGTTATTTGTTGCGCTGGCGTTGAACCATCGTGTTGTTGAATGTAAATTTCATATTCACCGGTTTTGTCAGAGAGAAAGGCTATCCACTTTCCATCGGGCGACCAAACTGCTTCCCGATCGTGAGCTCCAGAGCTATTGGTCAGGTTTCGTGTAATTCCTTTTTCGGAAGGAACCGTAAAAATGTCTCCACGTGCGCTAAATACTATCCGTTCACCGTTGGGAGAGAGGGAATAATTAGTAATTCGTTTTGAAGCATCGTTCCATTTATTGCGTCCATAAATCTGGTCGACGACAATGGTTATGGGAATTTTACGGGTATTTCGGGATTTTACATCGAATGCGAAAATATAGCCTCCTTTTTCAAACACAATGGTATTCTTGTCGTGCGAAGGAAATTTAACATCATAATCTGTAAAGTTGGTAACCTTTTCAGTAACATTGGTTTTTGTGTTATAAACAAACAAATTGGCTGTTCTATCGCGATCCGATACATAAAAAATCTCATCGCCGATCCACATGGGAAAAATGTCCTGAGCGGGATTTTGGGTTATGTTTGTGATTTGTTTGGTGTCAAAGTCAAAAATCCGGATATCGTCGGCCATTCCACCTTTGTAGTACTTCCATGTTCTAAACTCTCTGAAAATATGATTAAAGGCTAATTTTTTACCGTCGGGAGAAAAGGAACAAAACCCACCATCGGTTAGTGGGATTTCAGTGCTCATGCCGCCTTCTGCAGGAACCATAAACAGGTTACCAATAAAACTATTAAAACTCTGTTTACGCGATCGGTAAACGATAAATTTACCATCCGGAGTCCAGGTCATAACAATGTTGTTGGGGCCCATTCGGTCAGCAACATCATCCCTTTCGAGGGTAGCGGTAACTGTTAATCGCCGGGGAACTCCACCTGTAGCAGGTATGGTGAAAACTTCGGTGTTTCCATCATATTGACCGGTAAAAGCCACTGTTTTTCCATCGGGCGAAAACCGCGGAAACATTTCATAACCTACATGCGAGGTGAGTTTTCGAGCAATTCCGCCCTGAAGCGAAACGCTATAAAGATCGCCGGCGTAGGTAAATATCAATTGCTCCCCAAATACTGTGGGAAATCTTAATAGCCTTGATTCTTCGGTATTTGAAAAAGCAATGCCCGCCAAAAGCAGCAACGACAGTGTTAAATTTCGTTTCATAAGAAATGACTTATACGTTAATACTGAAAGTGAAGACCATGTTTTTTTACGAGTGTTTATTTAAAGTAACCAACGACTTGGCATAATTGATTAATACTATCTCAAAGTTAAAGAAACATTTTAGTTTTTGCCCCACCATGAGCTAAGAATTTGGAAATATTATAACAATTTTTCACAAAAAATATTGTAAACATCTGTTTATAAATAACAGCAGGGGCTTAACCCGTTCAATAATCAAAATCCTCTCCAAGAACTGATGGAATTAGTATTGGTTTTTCTGACAGTCGAAAAAGCTAACTGAAAATTGTGTATCTTGCACGCAAAACTGTGTCTATGTCTGAAAACATAAGTCTTGAAGGGAAACGATCGCCGAATTTATTTCTCGCTCTGATTCCTATCATCGCATTACTATTGTTACTTTCACTTAACGTTTGGTTTTTCGGTGATGAAACCCTCAGCGGAGCCAATCAAATTGCACTGCTTCTATCAGCGGGCATAGGTAGTGTTATAGCCGTAAATTTGGGGTATCCTTGGCTATATGTTCGCTCAAGAATTGTAAAAAGCATCAGTGACGCTATGCCCTCCATGCTCATTCTATTGATGATCGGAGCCCTTGCGGGGACTTGGATGCTTAGTGGTGTGGTTCCGGCCATGATTTATTACGGGTTACAAATACTTCACCCCACTTTTTTTCTGGCAGCCACGGTTATTATAAGTTCGCTGGTATCGTTGGGAACCGGAAGTTCATGGTCGACCGTAGCAACAATAGGAGTAGCCTTACTGGGAATTGGGCAAACACTTGGATTCAATTCAGCAGTGGTTGCCGGAGCCATAGTTTCGGGAGCCTATTTTGGCGATAAAATGTCGCCGTTATCTGATACCACCAACCTGGCACCCGCAATGGCCGGAACGGATCTTTTTACCCATATTCGATACATGGTTATTACCACTACCCCATCGATTTTAATAACAATACTTATTTTTGCTGTAATGGGCTTCTATCACGATACGCTACATGTGGAAACAGGCATAGAATCAACACGGCAAGTACTGCGTTCCACCTACAACATATCGCCCATTCTTTTTATTGTTCCAGTAGTTTTAATTACAGTTATTCTTTTGAAAACAGCCCCTCTGCCATCGCTCATGATTGGAACGTTGCTAGGAGGAATTTTTGCTGTTATTTTTCAACCACAGATTATTGCCCAGGTTGCTGGTTTTGAGGGAAACTATTTGGAACTATCGTACGTGGCTTTTATGAAAAGTATGTTTGGAAGCATCTCAATATCCACTTCCGATGCGCATATTAATGAACTTCTGAAAACTCGAGGCATGGGAGGAATGCTTAACACCATTTGGCTTATTCTTTCGGCTATGGTGTTTGGGGGAGTAATGGATTCATGCGGACTATTATCTAAAATCACCTCGTACATTATTCGTTTGGCACGAAACACTGCTTCACTAGTAGCCTCTACGGTTGCAACGTGTTTGTTTTTTAACATAACTGCCTCCGACCAGTATTTATCGATTGTGGTACCCGGACGAATGTTTGCTGAAACATACCGAAAGCGTCGTTTAAAACCCGAAGTATTGAGCCGTGCACTGGAAGATTCGGGAACAGTAACGTCGGTACTTATCCCGTGGAATACCTGCGGAGCAACTCAATCAGCCGTACTTGGAATCCCTGTGATTAGCTTTGCCCCCTACGCATTTTTTAACATAATCAGCCCGTTTATGAGTATCTTTGTAGCAACCATTAATTATAAAATCCGCAAAATTGACACACCTGAAGAACAAGAATCTATAGACAACAACCAACTCCAATAATATGAATCGCATCGTAATAACAACCTTCTTTACCTTCATTGTACAGACAATTTTTAGCCAAAACAACCTAGAGCCCGCTCTTGAGGCTGCACTTAAAAATTCGGATGGGGCTACCGTCCATGCCTTATTCAGGTTACGGCAGCAATGGAATTCGGATAGCGCCATAGTTGTATATCGCCAACAAAAGTTACCAGCCAATTTACGGGCTAAAATCACTATAAATGAAGTAAAGAAATTTACAAAACAAACTCAGGAATCGTTTCTGCAAAAGGCAACAAATCTTAAGAAACAAGGTGTTAAAATCCAGAAATTAAAACCTTTCTGGTGTGCAAACATTATAGCGGTTTGGGGTAGTGAAGCTTCCATACGGAAACTAGCCGAACACCCCGATGTAGAATATGTCTACTACGACCACACCGACTACAAAGCAGATCCCGTTGAGCCAGGAGAATATACCGATGAACAAGGACAAGCAACTCATGGATTGAAAGCTATTGCAGTGCAAAAAATGTGGGAACTGGGGTACACCGGGAGAGGTAGAAAAGCTCTGGGAGTCGACACAGGGGTTAATACCAGCCACCCAACCTTCGCCGGCAGATTTTTGGGAGAATATTTACCTATAAGCCAGTCGTTCTACCCCTATAACAATCCTGTTTCGGTGGATATTTCAAGCTCCTCGCACGGAACCCATACTATCGGCACCGTCTTAGGGCGAACAGCCATCAATGGCGACACAATTGGGGTAGCCCCAAATGCCTATTTCATGATTTCCGACCCCATTGTTAGCCGACTTTCCGAGGTACGCCGATTAAGCGAAATTTTGGAATGTTTCGAGTGGGCACTTAACCCCGATGGAAATTTTGAAACCGTAAACGACTTACCCGATGTAATAACAAATTCCTGGGGATTAAAGAATTCGAACAACATTGCCGATTGCGATCGTCCCGAAACCTTAGTGTTTAATGTGCTCGATGCAGCCGGAGTTGCCCTTGTTTTTTCTGCAGGAAACAATGGACCGGGAAGCGGCACCATTGGAATGCCGGCACATATTGCCCGCTCTACCACAAATATTTTCAGCGTAGGGGCACTCAACACTTCTATATCAAGTTGGAATATAGCCGATTTTTCAAGCCGTGGCCCTACTAATTGCCCAGCAGAGTTAGGATCGCCCCTTCACCTAAAACCCGAGGTGGTAGCTCCTGGGGTAAATGTTTTTTCGGCCCAAGGACTCAACGACTACGGTACCCTGTCGGGAACTAGTATGGCGGCGCCTCATGTAGCTGGGGCCGTACTAATTCTACGGGAAGCATTTCCGCAAATAGCATCAACTGAAATTTTGGAAGCCCTATACTATAGTGCTGTGGATCTTGGTACCCCTGGTGAAGATAACACTTTCGGTAATGGCCTCATAAATCTATGGAACGCCTTTCAATGGCTATCTCAAAACAACACTCCGGCACAACCTGTAACCGGTGGTGATCTTCAACTATCCGTTGCGGGTAATTTTATCCGAACCGAGAACGATTCAGTTATCTCCTTTAGATTCTCCATTCAAAACCTAGGAACAAGCCCAGTCACAGTACAGGGATTAACCATAAAAATTGAGGAAGCTACCGTTGATTTAGACACTACTTTCAGTATTCCAACAGGATTGACAACAGCCTTCGCCCGACAATTCCCCATGAACACTTTTCCATTGTCGGTTTATAACCAATTCCGTTTTTATCTCCATTGTCAGAACGATATCGACACTATCAACAACCACGCATGGGTAGAACTTGTAAGGCCATTCCCAGTAGCGCTACCCTACATTGAAACTTTCGAAAATGCCCAATTCGACCTAAAAGGAGCAAAAGTAGAAATTCAAAATTTTGACAATTCGTTCACATGGCGTTTAGATACCATACCACAGTTTGGAGGGAGCCAGCATTCTGCATCTATGAAATTCCGTTACTACAATCTGCAATTCGGTCAACGGGATAATATGAACCTGTTTCCGATAGTTTTGAATAACCCCGACGATTTGTACCTGGGCTTTCAATATGCCTATGCCGTTAAATCAACGTATTCGAAAGATACCCTTATGGTAATGGTTTCAACCGACGGTGTGAATTTTAACGATACTGTTTTTTGTCGTTCATCCACAACGCTGGCTACCGTTAGTCAATGGATGTCCTACAACTTATTCCTGCCCAATACTCCAAGTCAATGGAGATATGTGAACATAAATCTCTCCCATTTTCGTACGGCCGAAAAGATCTGGATTCGTTTTCAAACCATAAACCGGGATGGAAACGATTTGTTTGTTGACAATATTGCCGTTTATTCCGGCAACGATCCGGTTTTTATAAAAAGAGAAGAATCTGGGGTTGATGAAACACCAATACTTTATCCCAATCCTACCAACGGGGAATTTTACGTGAAGTTCGGTCCTACGGCGCAAAATCCATCATTTCAGGTATTCGACCTATCTGGCCGACCTGTGCCAACTACCACCATAAAAACAAAACCAAACATCTACCATATCAAAATTTTCTCCTCAATTCCAGGAATTTATTATGTTCTCTTGCACGATAATAATTCGTTTACGGCACATCCGGTAATTATCACAAAACAATAACCCCACTATGGAAAACACTAAAGACTTTATTTTCGGAACCCGCCCAGTATTAGAAGCACTGGAGAGCGGTAAACCAATTGATAAAATATTGCTTAAAAAAGGACTTAGCAGCGAAATAATCAATGAAATATCAACCCACGCCAAACAACAGGGAATTCCAATTCAACGGGTTCCACAGGAAAAATTAAATCGAATCACCACAAAAAACCATCAAGGCATAATTGCACTGCTTTCTATAGTAGAATTTCAACCAATTGAAGAAATAGTTCATCAACTTTTCTGTAAAGGCAAAAACCCCTTGATTGTTGCTCTTGACCAGGTTACTGATGTTCGGAATCTTGGTTCAATTATACGTTCAGCAGAATGTTCCGGAGCAAATGCTATTCTAGTTCCTTCGAAAAACTCTGCCCGGCTCGGAGGTGATGCGGTAAAAACATCGGCCGGAGCTATTTTCCACTTATCCGTATGTAGAACCCACTCGCTTCACATTTCATTAAAAAATCTTAAAAACAGCGGTCTCCAAATAGTTTGTGCAACCGAAAAAGCCTCACAACTCTATTATAATCATGATTTCACAAAACCAACTGTTCTTGTAATGGGAGCAGAGGATACCGGCATATCGCCAGACATTTTGCGATTGGCCGACGGCTTAGTTAAAATTCCAGTATTAGGGAAAATTTCGTCATTAAACGTCTCCAATGCAGCAACCGTTTTGCTTTATGAAGCCGTTAGACAAAGAGAACCCTTTTAATTTACCGGTGCATTAAAAAGCAATAAATACCAATTTGCCCCCTCTATTTTTAGATTTTTGAAGCAACCCAAAAGCTAACACTCAACCTCGGTTCATACCAGTTTATTATTAACCAAATATTCAGCAATCCATACTGCATTGGTTGCTGCACCAATGCGTAAGTTATCGGCCACAATCCACAAATTGAGAGAGTTTAGCATAGATTCGTCTCTGCGAATACGACCAACAAACACCTTGTCGGTTTGATGGGCTATAAGGGGCATTGGATAAATATTGTTAAAGGGATCGTCGTAAAGCTCAACACCGGGAGTGTTTGCAATTAATTGTCGAACCTCCTCAAGGGAAAAGTTGTTGTGGAAAGTAACATTCACACTTTCGGAGTGCCCCCCCATAGTTGGCACCCTCACAGCGGTAGCAGTAATAGCGATTGAATAATCGTTTAGAATCTTCTTGGTTTCATTAACCAGTTTCATTTCCTCTTTGGTATAACCGTTTTCGAGGAAAACATCGCAATGAGGAATTACATTTCGATCGATGGGATAATGATACGCCATTTCCTGAACAGGCTCGCCACGACGCTCACTCTCCATTTGCTTAACCGCTTTCATACCTGTACCGGTTACCGATTGATAGGTAGATACCACAATTCGCTTTATCCCATATTTTCTATGCAGCGGGGCTAAGGCCATAACCATCTGAATTGTGCTGCAATTAGGATTAGCTATTAGTTTAGGATGGGTGTGAAGTTCATTAGCATTAATCGAAGGAACGACCAAAGGAATATCGGGCTCCATGCGCCAAGCTGACGAATTATCAATAACAACCGTTCCCATTTCAACAAATTTAGGGGCCCAAGCTTTAGAGACTGATGCTCCTGCCGAAAAAATTGCCAATTGAGAACGTAATGATAAAGCCTGCTCCACACCAACAACTGGATATTCATTCCCACGAAAATTGATTATTTTACCAATACTACGTTCACTAGCAACAGGAATTAACTGAGTTACATCAATATGGCTGTTTTCTAGTACCTTTAGCAAAGTTTGTCCCACCAGTCCGGTTACACCTAAAATTGTTATTTTCATGATTTTTAAAAATTTACATCGTGATACTCCAAAAATTGCGAATAATTGGAACTTTTGGGAAAGCAAAATTTGTTCCTTTGCTGCAAAAATATTATTTTTCACGTGAATTTAACTTTGCTATTTAAGGATATTTCAATTTTAGATTCAAACGCAAACCACTAATAGCTAACGATATGAAAAAACTTGCCTTGATAGGGGTTATATTATTCCTGACACTCCTAAAACCTTCATTTGCTCAAACCATTGTTGATTCGTTCAACGATTTCCCAAATAATCCAGCATGGACTGGCGATATCAACAACTTCCAGGCTGTTACACCACATACATCCGGAGATGGAAGCCTCAATGCCATCACCGATGGAACAGTATTGGGAAGTAAGCCAAGCACACCAAGTTCAGCCATATTTACACAAACCAACAGGGCTTACGGACAATGGAGCTTTTCGGCCACCGACGGCCGAAACTGGTCGGTTAGCTCCACCAACGACTTTTTTATTGTTTTGCTCTCCGACACCAACGATCCTAATGCCTATAAAGGCACCTTGAATTTCAACGGTTACTACTTGCGCTTCGATGGAAGCGTTACCGACAAATTTGTATTGTATCGCCAACAAGGCACAATAAAAACTGTTGTTATTAATACAGGATACCCTAACAATGAAGATGGTACGGCTAGTATTCCCCGTTCGTTCAGAATTTTACGAACCACTCAAGGAGAGTGGTCTATTTACATTGATGAGGTGTGGGACAAAACTGCTAGAATACTTCGGGGAACAGCGGTCGATAATACAATTACCACCGGACAATATTTTGGAATAGTTACCAACATCTCAAGCCCATCGGCGGCTCGTGTAATTTGGTTTGATAATCTATATTGTGGCGACATTATTTACGACACAACCCCCCCGGAAGTAGTTTCAGCTGAGGCTATATCATCAAACCAAATTGAGGTTACATTCAATGAACCAGTTAATACCACCGCAATAGTACCAACCAATTATCAATTGCAAAATTTTGGAAATCCTGCTACAGTCGATTTTACAAATACCACAAATACAACTGTAATACTCTCATTTAATGATACCTTTTCACATGGAATAACCCTAACCCTTACCATCAGCAATATAGCTGATGAATATGGCAACACGATACCTCAGCCAATACACCTCCCCATTTTATGGGCACCACCCATGCCCGGCGATATCGTTATCAACGAAATATTTTTCGACCCAACACCAAGCTACGGACTCCCCGATTACGACTTTCTTGAACTCTATAATCGTCGTAACTATCCGATAAAGATTTCAGAATGGAAACTACAAATAGGAACAAAAACAATAACGTTTCCAACCTTCACCATGCAACCCGATTCTTATCTAATAATAGCCCCTTCTGCCGCAGCAACAAGCTATTCCCAATATGGAACAGTACTAACCCTTATATCAACAACCGACTTACCAACCACCGGACGTGAAATTATTTTAAGGGACAACAACAATCAGCAAATCCATTATGTGAGCTACAATCTCTCGTACTACAACGACCCCAATAAAGAGGAAGGCGGCTATTCCATAGAGCTAATTGATCCGGAAAGTTGGTGCCAGCAAAAATCGAACTGGAGGGCAAGCATTGCCACCATAGGAGGAACTCCTGGTGCGATAAACTCGGTTCGAGCATCAAATCCCGACAGCATTCCTCCCAGAGTCATATCGGTTTGGGTAGAAAACCATCAAAAAATTGGTATTCGATTTAGTGAAGAGATACCTCAATCCTCTGCAACCGATCTTGGAAATTACATCGTGATAAATGGCCCCGAAATTTTAAATGTTGATTACGACAACTCAACCAAAACTCTTATCTATTTAAATTTAGTATCCCCAATTCTTGAAGGAGTTCACTACCCACTTTTTATTCATGATGTTTCGGATTATTGTGGTAACATTATGAATCCCACTCAATTCAGTATAGTATATAAAACTCCTCAACCCGGCGATATCGTTATTAACGAAATATTTTTCGACCCAACACCAAGCTACGGTCTTCCCGACTACGACTTTCTTGAACTCTATAATCGCAAAAACTATCCTATAAACATCACCAGTTGGAAACTTCAGATAGGAACAAAAAATATTACATTCCCTGTTTATGTAATGGAGCCCAATTCTTACCTGCTTTTAACCCCATCGTCAGCTTCCGCTGATTATGCTCAATACGGACCTGTTTTAGCCTTAATTTCAACCACCGACCTACCAACCACCGGAAGAGAAATAGTACTTCGCGACCAAAATGAGCAACAAATGCATCGTGTTTCATACAACCTATCGTATTATCAAGACCCAAGTAAAGAAGAGGGAGGCTATTCCATAGAGCTAATCGATCCCGAAAGTTGGTGCCAGCAAAAATCGAACTGGAGGGCAAGCATTGCCCCCATAGGAGGGACCCCCGGTGCGGTAAACTCAGTTCGAGCTTCTAATCCTGACACCGTAGCCCCAAACGTTCTTTCCGTATGGGCAGAAACCGGACGAAAAATCGGAATTTTATTCAGCGAACAAATTCCCTCAACAATTGCCTCTAATCCGCTCAACTATCAACTTAGTGTCCCTTATTCAATTACTTCACTTGAATTTGATACTGTTGAAAAAAATTTAGTTTTTCTTATATTAAACCAAGCTATCCCCTTAAATGGCACTGCAGAAATTACTATTAAAAACATTAGTGATTTTTGCGGGAATTTAATGACAGATGTTAATAAAGAATTTGCTTACGTAATCCCCTCTTTGGGAAGCGTTGTGTTTAACGAAATAATGTGTAACCCTAAAGTAGGAACCCCATATCCAACGCCCTACATTGAACTTTTTAACCCTAACCCCTACCCCATTAACCTCAATGGATGGAAACTTCGTTCAGGCTCAACCACATATACATTTCCACCAATAGCGATAGATTCACTTGGTTATTTGATAATACGCCCAACAAATTCCCCCCCGGTTTTAAACAACCAAATCCCGGAAATTGGTCTTTTCTCGTCCACATTCCTTTCAAAAACAGGGAAAACCCTAGCTTTATACTCCTCTCAAGATATTCTAATTCACACTATTACCTATTCCGACACATGGTACAAGGATGAATTTAAAAAACTCGGAGGATGGTCGCTTGAACAAATTGATTGGCAAAATATCTGTGCCGGTGGTAATAACTGGCGAGCCTCTAACGATCCTTTAGGAGGAACACCCGGACGTCGCAACTCTATTGAAGGAGCCAATCCTGACACTACCTCCCCAAAAATTATGTATGTCACCGTTGACGATGACAGCAGTGTTACGCTTCATTTTAATGAAGCACTCCATGCCGAACTCATAAGAGATATTACCCAATGGCAAATCATACCGGGTGGAATTCCGCTTGATATTCAGCCAAACTTCCCCAATAGCGATAAAATTAAAGTTGCACTGCGCGAACCTTTGATTGAAAACCAGGAGTACACCATTATACCCCC
The DNA here is from genome assembly GCA_937981765.1 of uncultured Bacteroidales bacterium. GTDB lineage: Bacteria > Bacteroidota > Bacteroidia > Bacteroidales > Salinivirgaceae > JAAYQU01. The sequence goes on along the minus strand of CALJOM010000002.1, from coordinate 292,225 downwards.
CACCATATTCGATTGTGTAGGCAACAGCACTACCATTCAACCCGCCAAATTCCACAAACCCACTGCCCCACTAGCCGGAGATTTGGTTATAAACGAGCTATTGTTTTACCCCCTAACTGGCAGTAACGAGTTTATAGAACTCTACAATAAATCCAACAAAATTCTGACTATCAACAGAATGTACATTACCCGAGAACTAAACGGTAACCTCGATGAACCCAAAATCGTATCACCTCACGGACACATGATTTATCCGGGACAGTATCTAGTTTTGGCCAAATCGCGAAAAAAAGTATTCGATTTTTACCCCAACGTTGATAGTCTAAAAATTGTTGAAATAACTACCATGCCCTCTTTACCCTCATCGGAGGGAAATGTAATTCTTTTAGATTTAAACGGAGTAGGTATCGACCAATTTTACTACACTAGCAAAATGCACTCGCCTTTACTTCGCAATGTAAAAGGTGTTTCGCTAGAACGAATTAACGTTAATGTTGCCTCCGACGACCCATCCAACTGGCAATCGGCAGCAAAATCGGTGGGTTATGCTACTCCGGGATATCGAAACTCACAAGCACTTGATTATCAAATTAATCAGTCGGAATTCTCATTATCAACACCAATATTCTCCCCCGATGGCGATGGATTCCACGACTTCCTTATCATTAATTATCAATTCGATACACCTGGATTTATGGCAAACATTAAAATATTCACCCCAAATGGCCGCTTGATTCGCGAATTAGTTACCAACTACATGTTAGGAACCCAAGGAAGTATAAAATGGGATGGCTCCACCAACGATGGTAAAAAAGCCCCTATAGGCCCTTACTTAATTTACATTGAATATTTCAACCTTGCCGGAACAAAAAAAGTTCAAAAGTTGATAGTAACTCTAGCCTATAAAAAATAACGGACTTATGTTCACAACCACTTGCCGGCAGCAATATCCGGCAAGTTTTTTTTATAAACCATGAATTGTTAAAAATTAACTAAACATTCTTAAATTCCATAAAAACATGCTATCTTAGGAAGAAAGTTACAAGATTTTCACTCTATTATCCGTTTTTATGGTAAAACTAATGTCTAAAATAATTCACTATGAAAAGATCATTCGTTTTAACTTTTATCAGCACAGTTGCTTTATTTGCGTCCAAAATAGCTGCACAAGAGGACGGAAAAAAGAAAATTGAGCAAGAAATGCAACAATTTAATCAACAATACAATGCAGATTTTGAGGATTTCAAGCGACGTAGAGAACAGGAAATACGCAAACTGCAACAAGAATATCAGGACTACTACAACAACATGTTGGGATTAAAACGCTACTATGAGGAGAAAAAAGATACGGCCGCGGCAAAAACGGTTTCCGGAATAATTGATTACGAACAAAAAGTTAGCGCCGCTTCGGGTAAAATTCTCCAAGAAACAGAAAAAGTCAATGTAACACCACAGACATTGCAAACAAAATATGGAAAAAGTGCAGATTCCCCCACAGAATACAAAGTTAAAACACAAGAAAAAAATGTAGATGTACCAACTCCTTCAACTCCAGAAAAGCCCGCGATAAGTGAAAATACAACGCCAGCTACCACTGCTGAAACTACTCTAAAACCCCTAAGCAACGAAATCTATTTAGTACCCTCGCAAACACCACTGCCAAAAGAGCAAGCGAAAATAACCTCTCCCTTCGGCTACCGTCTTCATCCTATACTTAAAATCCCCAAAATGCACACAGGAATAGATTTTGGTTCAAGCTTAAATACGCCTGTATATGCCGCTGCTAACGGAAAAGTTATCCTAGTAGATCAAAACTCTACCTACGGAAATTACCTGGTTCTTGAACACAGCAATGGTTATACTTCTGTTTACGCACACTTGGCAAAGATTTTGGTAACAAAAGGCGACATAATCACATTTGGGAGTCTCATTGGTTATTCGGGCAATACCGGTCGTTCTACCGCCCCGCATCTTCACTATGAAGTTCGCCTCAATGGTACACCGGTTGATCCCAAAGGATATCTCAATCACTATCGCTAAAAAATGGCATTTAACGTTTTTTATGAATACTCCATCGTCATTTTACATAGCCGTTATAGAAAACGCTGCACTACTCGTAGCTGCGGCTGTTCTCTACGATTTTGTATGGTTAAGATTCGAAAAGCAACGGAAAATTTTGGTACAAATCCTCTTGGGACTGCTGCTTTCGGGATTATGTATTCTATTAATGAAAAACCCATGGATTTATGAGAATGGTATAGTTTTCGACACCCGATCGATTTTACTAACTATTACAGGCATCTTCTTTGGCAGCCTTACCACAATAATATCCATGATTGGAGCAGCTATTTTCCGTTATACCTTAGGCGGCGACGGAGTTTATATGGGAATAGCTGTTATACTATCCTCAGCAATCATAGCAATGCTATGGCGAAATTTTTGGCCATCTATCCGGCAGAATCATCAGATAGTTGGGGTGTATCTTGTGAGCTTATTTGTACACCTTGTAATGCTTGCCTGTACTTATTTTCTTCCAGAAGATAAACGTTGGGAAACCCTTAAAACCATTGCACTACCAGTTATAATAGTATATCCAGCAGCTACATCCCTAATTGCAAAATTACTTCTGCATCGTGAAAAAAATTGGGAAACCAAAATCAACTTAGCCGAAAGTGAACAAAAATATCGTTTACTAGCTGAACACGCCAACGATATTATTTACTCCTACCGCTTAAAACCCGTCTCCGGATTTGAATACGTTAGCCCTTCGGTTACACACCTAACCGGTTACACTCCAGAAGAACATTACGCCGATCCTTTGTTGGTCATAAAGCTAATTCACCCCGATGATGCTACAATATTGCAAGACCTCACAGCTGGGAAGAACTTCAATACACCTATACAACTACGTTGGCTGAAAAAAAACGGAGATATTCTTTGGGTAGAGCAGATAAATTCACCTATTTTCGATGAAGATGGAGAACTCGTACGAATCAATGGAATTGCACGTGATATTACTGAACGAAAGTTATCCGAAAAAAGATTAAAAGAACAACAAGAACTCCTCAACAATATTGTTGATAACCTCTCCGGATTTATTTACCGTTGCAATAATGATCCACACCGGACAATGTTGTATCTGAGCCCTACAGTGAAAAAAGTAACAGGGTATGAAGTAGATGAGTTACTAAACAACCAACTACTATCCTTTAACGATATTATTTTGCCCCCTTTCCGGCAATATCTATGGGACAAATGGCAACAAGTTTTATCCCAAAAAGAACGATTTGTTGATGAATACCAAATACAAACCAAGAGCGGAGAAATCCGGTGGGTTTGGGAACAAGGCAAAGGAGTGTACGATAAAAAAGGAAATCTTCTCTACCTTGATGGCTATATTTTGGACATAACTGGCCGAAAACTTGCTGAACGTAAAGCTCTGGAAAAAGAACACGAATTTCGTGAAATATTTAATGCCACAACCGAAGCCATTATCATCTACGACACTAAAAATGGACAGATAGTAGATTGCAACGAACGTGCTATAACAATGTACGGTTACGAAAGCAAAGAAGAATTTCTTAAAAACACCGCTGCTACGTTAAGTGCGGATATCGCCCCCTACTACAACCAACAAATAGGAGAATTCTCTCAAAAAGCAGCCAGTGAAGGGCCACAACGGTTCGACTGGCTAGCAAAGCGAAAAAACGGCGATCGATTCTGGATTGAAGTTAGCCTCAAACGAACCTTTATCGGTGGTAAAGAACGCGACCTGGCAGTTATCCGTGATATTTCCGAGAGAAAAAGTTACGAACAAGAGCTCATTAAAGCCAAAGAAAAGGTTGAGGCAAGCGACCGATTAAAAACCGTTTTCCTACAAACCCTCTCCCACGAAGTTCGCACCCCCCTGAATGCCATTTTAGGATTTAGCGACCTTCTCCTGTCAAACATCGAAAACAATCGACAACACGATTACTTGAAAATGATTAATACCTCCGGAAAGCAGCTTCTCGGAATTATCAGCGACATCCTTGAGATGTCAATGATCGATACAGGAAGTATAAATCTATTACCGGAAACCTTTGAATTCAAACAATTGATTGACAGCCTAGTTGAAGAATACCGTATCAAAGCACAACTAAAAGGCCTAGAGTTCGAATCGAAAATAGATCAGGCAAGCGAAAAGCTAATTTTAAAAACCGACTGGTATAAACTGCATAAAGTAATTTCAAATCTCCTAAATAACGCACTAAATTATACCCAACAGGGAAAAATCAGCCTAAATTGCCGCACTCAGAAAAATAAAGCTATCATTAGCATTAAAGATACCGGCATCGGAATTCCCAAAAACGATATCCCTTTGGTATTTGAAAAATTTTACCGGGTTAAAACCAATTTGCAACCTACCACTAGCGGAATAGGTCTAGGGTTAGCCATTGTAAAAGCTTACGTGGATCTGCTTGGCGGGAAAATACGTTTGGACTCTGTTGAAAATGAAGGAACCACTGTTACCATCGAAATCCCTTTAAAACCAAACACAGTAAAGGGTTATAACCAGATATACAACATTCCGGAATCACTAAGCGGCAACGGCGAACTAATTTTAATTGTTGATGATGATCCTGCCTGTGGAGAATATCTAGAAGTAGTTTTGCGTGCAGCAAACTATCGCACCTTAACAATAATCAGCGGAGAGCGAGCTGTTGAAATGGCGGCTCACAACGATGCAATAAAATTAGTACTCATGGATTTAAAGCTACCTGGAATTTCCGGAATTGCAGCCATGCAACGAATAAAAAGCCTTCGTCCATCCTTACCCGTAATTGCGCAAACGGCCTATAATTTTTATCCCGACCAATCTAACATCCTCCAAGTAGGTTTCGACGTCTATATTGTAAAACCACTTAACGAACATAAAGTACTCTCATCTGTTTATCAATGCCTGAGAAAAAAATAAACTTAGGTATTAAATTTGTCATTAAAAAGACCTACCCAACCCTAATTGTCAAATAAAGAGATGATTCAATTATGAAAATTTTTGGAGTTTTATGCGGCAACTTTAAAGTCGATGGAGGCGCCATGTTTGGCGTTGTTCCCAAAGCCATCTGGAGCAAACGATATCCGTGCGACGAAAATAATCTCTGCAACATTACAACACGAAACCTATTAATAGATACCGGTGAACGAAAGATTTTGGTAGACACCGGCATAGGAACGCGTATATCGGCAGAATTTCTAAAATTTCAGTATCCTAACGGAAACGACACCCTAATGGGGAGTTTGCACACATTAGGGTACAGCCCGAAACAGATAACAGATGTTGTGTTCACTCACCTGCATTGGGATCATTGCGGAGGAGCCCTTGTAAACGATTTCAACGGAAATCCACAACTTCAATTTCCCAATGCACAGATGTGGGTATCGAAACAACAATGGGAATGGGCAATAAACCCCAACATACGTGAATCAGCAGCCTATCCCCAAAACTTAATTCTACCCCTTAACAATTTTGGACGGTTAAACCTCATCGATTCATCGTTTTTTCTCACACCCGAAATTGAATTGCGTTTGCATCGAGGGCACACTGTTGGTCTTTTAGTACCAGTAATTAACCATAACGGTCGAATGATCGTATATGCAGGCGATCTAATACCTGTTGCGGCCAATATTCCCCCGATTTACCTTTCGGCTTACGATATTTACCCGCTCGATGCCATAGCAGAAAAAGAGGCCATTTTAGAGGAAGTTGTCAAGAACAACGGAGTAATAATTTTTCAGCACGATATTCGCATAGAAGCTGTTACGGTAGAATTAACCCCCAAAGGGTATAAAGTTAGAGAAGAATTAGCCATTGAAAAACTTTAACCAATGCCAGGCCTAGAAATAAAAAATAAACGAGCTTCGTTCGAATACGAATTTCTAGAAACATTTATTGCCGGTATTGTTTTAAAAGGCACAGAAATAAAAGCAATCCGACAAGGCAAAGCAAGTCTTGTAGATTCCTATTGTATTTTTCAAAATGGAGAGTTGTTTGCCAAGGGAATTCACATTGCTGAATACGAAAAAGCACGACATTTTAATCACGATCCCCGCTCCGACCGAAAATTACTACTAACCGGCACTGAATTAAAGCGACTTGAACGAAAGGTCAAGGAACGAGGGATGACAATTGTCCCGATTGCTCTGTTTATTAACGAGCGTGGATGGGCTAAGCTAAAAATTGCCCTTGCCCGAGGGAAAAAGATCTACGATAAACGTGAATCGATTAAAGAAAAAGATATGAAACGCGATAACGAGCGTTTTGGGAAAATACGTTAAAAACGCTTGGTTTACCGAATATAAAATCTGTAAATGATTTCTCCAACCTGAATGGGCTCCGCGTTGGGATCTGGGTTGAATTTTGCCATTCGAGCAGCCTGCAATGCAGCATTTCGTAACTTTAGGTCGGTAATTGTAGACCCCTTGGGTTGAAACTCCGCCTCTATAACGCTGCCACTACGATCAACCTTAACTTTAATAACAACAACACCATCTTGATTTGAAGTATATTGAGGTGCAGGTAGCCTACCACCCTGAGGTGTTCTACCGGTTAAGTTGTAACCGATTCCTTCGGAACCCGCACCTTGGCCTCCGGTGTATGAACGAGAATCAGGGCTTCCTTTCGGATCTCCCTGATTTCCAAAGGCATTACCCGTACCGTCACTGGTAGCGTTGGTTGCGGCTTGCCCAAAAGCACTTCGCGTGCTTTCTTCAATTCGACGCTTTTGCTCTGCAATTCGTTGCTCTTCCTCGCGTCGCCTACGCTCCTCTTCCTCCCGTTGTTTCCGCACCTGCTCCTCTTCCCTCCGTTTTCTGTCTTCTTCAGCTTTTTTTTCTCGCTCCTTTCTCTTCTGTTCTTCTATTCGGGCGGTCTCCTCATAATCTTGGGTCATAACCTCCTTCTCACCTTTATTAGAAGCAACGGCTGTTTCGGGTGCAGATTTTGGAGGTGGTGGCGTTGGTTGTGCAGGTTGCGGAGAAATCATAGTCTCAACCTCTCCTTTCCCAACAGCATCAGTTCCAAAATTTATTAAAACTCCCTCTTCTTCAGGCAAGGGCAATGGGGTTACAAAACCATATACAACAATTAGTATGACTAAAACAACGTGAAAAATTATCGTTGCCAAAACTCCGATTTGTTTGTTTCGGTCGTCAATCATTTTTCAGGAGCAGTTGCCAATATAAGTTTATAACGGTTACGCTTGGCTATGTTCATTACTTTTACTACGTGCTCCACCGCTACACTTTTGTCAGCATGAAGCGAGATGGTTGGGGGCTCTTTATAACTGGCTGCCGGACCAACTTTCTTCACAAGGAACGATTCCAACTGATCGAATGGAACTATGGTTGTTTCAACCGCATATTTTAAATCAGCTGTTATCGAAACAGTAGTTATTGGTTTGTTGGCTTGTGTTTGACTGTTACTTTGTGGTAATAAAAGTTTCAAAGCATTGGGTGCTATCAACGTACTTGTAACCATAAAGAAAATTAAGAGCAGAAACACTATGTCGGTCATACTCGACATACTGAACTGTGCGCTTACTTTACTTCTGCTTTTAATGGCCATAAGGATTTAGTTTACGGGTTCGTTAAGTAGATCCATAAATTCGGTAGCCCTTGCCTGGAGCTGATACACTACACGTTCTACACGAGCTACGAGGACGTTGTAGGCGAAGTAAGCAATAATCCCAACGGTAAGCCCCGCAACTGTGGTAACCATTGCGGTATAGATACCACTCGATAGCAATTGCACATCGATGTTACTACCGGCATTTGCCATATCGTAAAATGCCTGAATCATACCAATAACCGTTCCCAAAAATCCGATCATCGGCGCTGCCCCCGCAACCGTGGCTAAAGTTGGCAGCCCTTTTTCCAGGCGCGCTACTTCAAGGTTAGCCACATTCTCAATAGCTGTTTGAATATCGCTTAACGGCCGGCCAATCCGGGTTATTCCTTTTTCTATCATACGCGAAATGGTATTGTCGGTTTGTCGGCAAAGCGTTTGCGCATACTCCAATTGTCCGGCATGGATATAATCTTTAAGTCGCTCCATAAACAATGGGTCCTCTTTTGAGGCGTTCTTAATGGCAAAATAACGCTCAAAGAATATATAAACGGCAATAATGGAGAGCAGAAGTATTGGAATCATAATAATTCCACCCTTAACGGCCATTTCAAAAAACGACATCTTTAGTTCACCCACCGGCTGGTTTACAAGCGTTTCGGAAGCTTGATCTGCAATCAGAAATAACATACTTTCGGTTTTTTTATTTCGTTTCTATTACACGCAAATATAGCAATTTTATTGCGAATGGAACTCGTTTTTAATACGAATATTCCAGCATAAGCTAAACACTAAGGAGAATTCAAGCTATTCTTTGTGATTTGAATCTCTAATAGGCTAGTGTTTGGTAACCGTAATGTGATAGCAGGCTATTCTCCGCTCTTTTATTACCAAAATTTTGCCTTCTCGCTTCATTTCAGCAAGCACGCGTTCGAGAGCATTTTGAAGTTGTGGATTGTAACCACGCTCGTTGTTGAAACGTGTGTAACTTATATCGAATGAACAGCCGTAGCTATGTGTGCTTTCGTTAGAGGTTGCATTGGTGTTATTTTTTCGTAGTTTCCTTTGATCAGCTTCGGCACGGGTTAATGACGTAACCACAAAGTAATCGCCGTTGGTTAAATCGTCAAATTTTCTGCCTATTTCTTTCAGAACTTTATAGGCCTGAGGAACCAGAACAGGACTACTGTATTGAAGTCGATGTAAGCGATAGCCGATATTATCTCTAACTTTTACCAACTTCCCTGTACGTATATACTTCTCGATATGATCATCGTCTTGAAGATATGCGATACCATGCCTCTGAGCTTCATTGCGGTGTTTGTGTATTGGATCGTTAGCTAAGACAACGGGCTTAATAACATAGGTCTTTTGCAATGAAAAAGTAGTTCGTAATTGTTTACGTAGTTTTCGATATATTTCCGTGTCTGACAGAAAAATAACCATGCTTACAATAATAAAAACGACCCCTCCAATTAACCATCTCTTTCTACGGAAAAAAAAAACTACTTTTGGTAAAAGTTTACTAAATTTCATCCACTTATAAATTAAACGCACCTATATTGATTCCTAATGAGAAAGAATTTATCCACACTGGTTGAACCTGTAATTGATCAAATTTTTCGAGCGACAAGGAGTATTGTAGTTGGAAACCATACTTCAATCGATTTTTATATCCCGGTGTAATTGTGTAAACATCTCTTTGTCTTATTGTGTACGACATTCCGATTGTAAGTTTACCACCAGTGCTTTTTACGAGAAAATCAGTAGGCAAATTCTGGATTTTAACATCGCTTGAGGTAGGGAATAACCATCCAAGCATTAGTCCGGCACGGAAAAATGCCATCATACGCTCGGAAAATATCCGCCTATACCCTCCATTCAAGGTAAAGGAAACATGATTTACGTTGCTCGATTTTTTCCACAAAGTAGTATCAAATAGAACTACGTCGCGCAAAAGTGAAGTGTAGTAATTTGTTGCACTGACACCAAACAAAAAATTATAGAAAAAGTAATCGAAATCAAATTGCAGGGCGGTTTTTGTTATAAAATTGTCGGCATAAGAGTTGATTGGAATTATACCCGCAAGACTAATTGAAGTACTGTAACCGTATATCCCACTCTGGGATTTTGATTTTGAAACAAAATATTGATCCACTAGTCGTCGAAAGCGCCCGTTAGGATATTGTTCCAGATATTCCTTTACTTGAATGGAATAGTCTTCAGTATCCGTTTTGTCAAGCACCCGGTTGTTGGCAAAACAATACGCTATCTTAATAAAAAGCTTTGATTCCATGGTAAGTGCCGATGTGGCCAATTCTTGTTCAATTGCCGCTTGGTTTTCCATAATGGCTTTACTCAGTAAAGGAAGAAAATGTGCTGTGCTGTCTTTTACCGGATTTTCAAGTTCTGAAATAATGGTCGAAGAATTAGCCAGAAAAATGTCCAGAGCATGAGAAAATTGACCTGTATAGATATGTAGGAGAAAAAGTTCCAACGAAGAAAAAAAACCATTATTACTTTGTGAAGCTATGATATTCGGTAAGCTGTCTTTGTGATTTCCTTGGATTAATAAAAAAACTGATTGTCGAATATACTTACGACTGTTTTGCCCGTAAGAGTCATTTTGTGTAAGAAGTAAAATAATCACAGCCAAACAAAAAAACCGTCTCGATAGTTTCATATAGTTTATTTATTGCCAAAAAAAATCAAAATGTTGATTTCATGGTTTCAATCGCAGTCAATAAGTATTCAAACATTTTCATAAAAACGAAGCAGAAATCTTTTCTTGCTGAAAAAAGCATGGTGGCTCTTAAATTCTATCCAAATTTTGAGGTACGAATCGGATAGCCGAGACACCATGCTTCTTTGGGAATTCTTTCTAGAAGTAAATAGAAACACCACCTCCGATGAGATGGTAGGCGGGATCTGTTAATCCCACAGAAGCCTCGAAAATAAACGATAAATTGCTCCTCACACCAATTTCAACACCAATTGGTAGCCACAAAAGGAATTGAGTGTCGGTATCTTTATCGCCGTCGTTATCTTTATCGTAACGGAGGAAGTTAATGTCGGAATCGAGACCTCCAAAAAGATGAACATCTTTTCGGAGTGGATAGGTGCCTAATAAGGTCGCATCAAGCCCAAAATTGCCCCAGTGGTGCGCTCCTACAGAAAACGACATGTATTTGCTAACTGCAAATTCAACATCCCCTCCAATATAGGTATCTCCTTTTAAAAAGCCAACAGAGAGACCAAAGTCGATTCCCGATTTTAGGCCATATCCGCCGTGTAGGAATAGCATAAAATCGGAGCCGCCGTTAACTACAAAGGCCGGCTCAATCCCTAAACTAATTTTACCGGGTTTTAAGGTTTGTCCGGTGTTAAAAACCTGAGCATTCGCGAGAGCCATGGAAAGCACCATAAAACAAACTAATGTTAATTTTTTCATTGTTAAATATTTAAAGGTTTAATAATTATTTGTTAATTGCAATTAGTAATGTTAACGCTTTTTCGATCTGAGCAATTTGTTCTTTTGTAAGGGCAGATAAACTTATTGGCGGGTAAAGACCTTTACCGCTTTTTGTACGGACTGTTAATATTAAATTTGGCACCAGTCCCATAAACGATGATTTTATGGAATATGAAATCAGTTGATCAGGCTGAATTCTATAGGCTTTATACTCGGTGAAAAAGGGTGTTATCTGATAAAAACGAATGAATATTTTCTGCGGGTCGATTTCTGCGTTTATGTAAGAATATTTCATGGCATACATAAAGACATAAATAATTACTCCAACGGCAGCCACTGGGGCAATTACCAATACTCCCCAGTCGATATTGAGCAAAACAAAAACAATTACCGTTATGGCAATTATTAAGGGGATAGATAGGAAAATTAATTTAATCTTTTGAGATTTTTTTTTGTTTTCGATTATCATAATTTTACATTTCTGCGTTTTGTTTCCTCTAAAATCAAGTTAAGTTCACGCGTAGTTTGTCCTCGGATAGCGCTGTTTTCTTCGGCTCGTCGCAAAAGATATGGGGCCACACTTCTCACCGGGCCATACGGTATGTATTTTACAACGTTATAACCGGAATTTGCCATGTTGTAGGATATGTGATCGCTCATTCCGTATAATTGCGAGGTCCAGATTCGGGAATCGTTGGGGGAAAGTTGCATTTGTTTCATTAGTTGGGCTAGGTAGTAGCAGCTTTCTTCGTTATGGGTTCCATTGAACAATTCACAAATATCAATATTTTCTAAAGTTACTCGTAGGGCGTCGTTGTAACTTTTGTCGGTAGATTGTTTATCGGGCAGGATGGGCGAAGGATATCCTCCTTCAAGAGCTCGTTTGCGTTCTTTTTCCATATAAGCACCCCGCACAAGTTTCACCCCTACCTTTATATTCTTTGACCGGGCCCACTGGATAGTTTTCTGAAGATGTTCAAGCCTGTCGGTGCGATACATTTGCCATGTGTTCCATACAATGGCTTTTTGTGAGTTGTATTTTTCCATCATAGCTTCAACCACTTCATCGATACTATCTTGATACCAAACATCCTCAGCATCAATCAGTAGCCTCACGGATTTTTCATTCGCAAGACTACAAAGGTAATCTATTCTCTTAGAGAAGTTATCGAATGCCTTTTGCTCTTCATCGGTGAGTTGTTTTTTGTCAAACCCTCTATTTTTCAATATAGAAGGAAAGATTAACGCAGTAGGTTTAAATACGGCAAAGGCTATATGTGGGTTTTGGGCTGCTGTTTCAATGGTTCGAGCTATTTCAGCAGTTACCGAATCAAATTCTTTTTCCGAATTAGCACCCTCCACAGAGTAATCAAGTATGGAGTAAATCCCCTGCTTGGATAATCTATCGACAATGGGCAAACACTCCGAAAGATTCTCGCCTCCAACAAACTGACGATATAACGTGGGTTTGAGTATCCACCCAATGGGGAAGCGGATAGCCAAGGCGGTTCGCACTAAGGCTTTTCCCGTTTTAACAATAAAGGGAAATTGAATCATTGTGAATAGGATTCGTGCCCTGGCAATTTCTTTGTCGGTTCTGTGAGAGAAGGCAATTTTTGTGTCTGAAAAATTCATAATCAGGAATTATTTGGGTGCCTCATATCAAAGATACGTAAAATATATGGAAACCACAAGCTTAACAAGCCAAATTAGGATATGTTTAACCAAAATATCATTTTGTCGAAATTCAACATGCTTGTAATTAAATTCTTAATTCACCATGTGATACGAATCAATTCTGATAGTTACATAACTTTGAAGTAATGTTTGAAAACATTTTTGCATTTAGCTAAAAGAACTAACTTTGCATAACTAACGAAAAGGAGATTAACCCTCGCTAAAAGTAACTAATGTTTAAAAACGGTTTAACCCATGAAGCAGTTTGAACACAGTATGAATCCGCTGGTGAAATTTTTGAAAAAACCGGCAAGTGAATTTACTCATGAAGACATAATGCGCTATGTCATTGAAAATAATATTGAGCTTATTAATTTTCGCTACGCTGCCGACGACGGCCGATTGAAAACCCTAACGTTTGTAATCACCGATTTAGAGTATTTGGAGTCAATTCTAACCACCGGTGAGCGGGTCGACGGCTCATCGCTATTCTCGTTCATCGAAGCGGGGAGTTCCGATTTATACGTTGTACCTAAATATCGTACAGCTTTCCACAATCCTTTTAGCGAAATTCCGTCGCTGGATATACTATGCTCGTTTTACAACTCCGAAGGAGATCCTCTGGAAAGTGCTCCAAACTACATTTTGAAAAAAGCGCACGATTTGTTTAAAAAACGCACCGGGATGACCTTCAAATGCATGGGAGAACTGGAGTATTACCTCTCTGTGCCCAACGCCGAAGAAAACCTTTATCCGGCACGTGACCAAAAAGGATACCACGAATCATCGCCATACGCTAAATTTCATGCCTTTAAAGACGAAGGCATGAGGCTCATAGCCATGTGTGGCGGAAATATAAAATATGGACACTCGGAAGTTGGTAATTTTACAACCGAAGAGGCCTATTACGAACAACAGGAAATAGAGTTTCTCCCGGTAGAGGCCGAACAGGCTGTTGAACAACTTTTGGTTGCCAAATGGATTCTTCGCATGCTTGCCGACCAATATAATCTGCTGATAAGTTTTGCTCCTAAAATAACTGTTGGTAAAGCTGGCAGTGGACTCCACATACATATTTATGCCGAAAAGGATGGCAAAAATATGTTGATTCAACATGGGAAGCTAAGCGATATTGCCAAAAAGATGATTGCCGGAATTTTAGACTTAGCAGCTCCGTTAACAGCTTTCGGAAATACAGTTCCCACATCCTATCTGCGTTTAGTACCGCACCAGGAAGCTCCAACCAACATTTGCTGGGGCGACAGGAATCGCTCCTCGTTGATACGAGTTCCACTAGGCTGGCTTGGAAATGCAGCAAGTATGGCTTCCAGAGAAAATCCCCTCGACCTAACAATAAAGCGAGACTGCAAGGTTAAGCAAACATTTGAGCTTCGGTCGGGAGATGGTTCGGCCGACATTTATCATTTTGTGGCAGGAATTATTGTTGCTTCTCTACACGGATTAGAAATGCCCAACGCCCTTGAACTAGCCCAGGAGCTCTACAGTGATGTTAATATCTTCAAAGAAGAACACAAAGATAAGCGAGCCAAATTTAAAGCGCTGCCAACAAGCTGCGCCGAATCGGCAGATGCACTGGAAAAAGCTCGCGATTATTTTGAAAAAGATGGTATTTTCCCTCATGGAACTATCGACAGATTCCTCAAACATCTGCGCAGCTACAACGATTTTGAACTAAGCGAACGGCTTTATGGAAAAAATGACGAAATCAAAAAACTAGTGATGCAATATATGCACTGTATGTGATAAAAGGCGGCTTGGAAGCCGCCTTTTTTGGAACAATTTGATTTCAATTTGCGTTGGGGTATAAATTTTTAAGGATTTTCAACAACTCATTGTTGAGTTTTTCAATCCCTTTCTTAAGAGCTTTATTCTTTTGAATAAGTTCTTTTATCTTAAACATACTATCCGCCCTTCAACCACCTCCATAATTGATGGCCCCTTGCCTCATAGTTGGGATTATAAAAAACTTCTGTTGCAAATACCTAGTAGAAACTTTTGGATATCCCCTCCTATTTGCTGTTCCTCTGTCTTAACAAAGATTTACTATTGGATAACTATCTGTTCTGTTAGAAAACCGTTCTGCTTTATCAATTTTTGGAACCAATTTTTAAAACCTCTGGATAAAAATTAGTCGAAGCACAGCCTCGCTCCCCCTGCAAATATCCTATCCTCAATTGGTATGAGATTACCCCCGCTATGTATCCAATAAAATATATCACTACCCAAATTATTTTATCCAGCGTTTATACCTAATTTTTGTTACCTCTAGCAGTAAATTTACTAGCATGATATCCTCAAAAAAGAGTTGTAAAAAGCAATGGTTAATGGTAGTTCAACTCTTGAAAACCTATACTGTAATTTTCAGGTCCAATAACCATAATGTTATCCGACATAGTTTTCCGTTTGTTGTATCCTCTTACAGCACCACTCTTAAAGGAATTTAGCTGCATCGTCGAAAAACAGTTTCTTAACACTGACTGGAGTTATTATGGATATAAAAGTAAAGCGACAACGAATATTTCGTTGCCGCTTTACACTCAAAGAGAAATTTTTCTCAAAACCACTAATTCTTAGTAACCTTTAAATTCAACATGCCTTTAGAGGTGTTAATTTTTATGAAGTAGATTCCATTAGTCAATGATGAAATGTCGATCGACGTCTTATTTAAAAATGGAGTTTGTTTCAACCTTACTTTTCCAGCAACATCTACCAACGAAACCTCTTCGATAATTTCATTTCCGCTAATCCATACACGGTCGGAAGATGGGTTTGGATAGATTTTGATATCGCTAACGTTATTATGCTCCTGTCCGGTAACCAGATCGATTGTAACATAATCGATGTAAGTTAAAAATTGAAGTGGTTGACTAAAGCTGTGGAACCCAAAAAAGTATTGCCCAGATGCCGATGGTGTTACCTGAAATTCTTTCAGGGTATAGGTCTCATCAGTCATATTACTGTTTGAAAAAAGAGGTTGAACCGACATTGCCGAAGAGCTATTGTTTGTGCCCCATTTTACGGCCAGAGCTTCTGATGTTTCGCCTTGGAAGCGTTTGACCTTAGTATAGAATGAAAATTTATAGGTTTTATTGGCTTCAAGGAACACTGGAGGGGTGAAAAGCCAATCATTAAGTTGACTTATAAACCCAAATGTATTGTGCATTGCTTTTTGGCCATGATAAGCATTATCAGTAACCGTTCCCGTATTGCTAATTACATCCCAGCACACAAACTGTTCTGCACCGTTTTCTAGTGACCAACCTAAAGGATAGTCAAATCCTGAAGTGGTGTTTACGTTCTCAAAACTTTCAATCCAAGGAAATGTAAAGATAGTTGGATCTTCCATTACAGTAAAACTCCAAATCGGGCAATTTACAGCATCGCCAAAGTTATTATAAGGCACAACTTGCCAATAAATGGTTGCACCATAAGGTAGTTGTTCGCGATTCATAAAATATCCTACATTGTCGCCTAAATCAATATTGTTTACGATATTAGAAGGCGGATTGTTAGTCCCTACGCTGAGTCGATAGCCAGTAGGATTGCCTCCGCCATTAGCCCATTTGAGGTTAAGCCCCGACATGACATCCGTATTAGTGGCGTTATGCGCA
The DNA here is from genome assembly GCA_937981765.1 of uncultured Bacteroidales bacterium. Lineage (GTDB taxonomy): Bacteria > Bacteroidota > Bacteroidia > Bacteroidales > Salinivirgaceae > JAAYQU01. The sequence goes on along the minus strand of CALJOM010000002.1, from coordinate 275,838 downwards.
GGATATACATTTTGTGCGGGATTCGGAACAGTGTTGGTATTTGGATCCTGCCAGGCGATATCGTCAACATAAATGGACCGCCATTTTAGTGCATTGTTATGAGCTATAACTATGTAGGGCTTGGTATTGTTGGGAGCAAAGGTAGCTGTGTACTGCGTAACTTGATCAGCCACAGGAATAACTTGGATGGTATCCATAGCTTCAGGATTGTAGGGATCGTTCGTTAATCCAACTATTAAGGCCAAGGGAGTTGGATCTCCGGTATTTTTGGTTGCCCAAAAACTTAACTGATGAGTATTAAAGTTTGTAACCCCTGGAAGCACAATCGCTAACAACGAGATAGAATCGTTGGCATTTAGGAATTTTAACACGCGCACCGGTGAGTGATAATCGTATTGCGTTCCGTTTTTAACCAGAACATCGTTAAATTGTTCGTTTGGATCGGATGTTCGGAACTTTTTCCACCCTATTGGAATAGTGTTTACAGGTGTAGTTTCGAACGTCTCGTAAATCTCTTGTAATGGGGCTATGACCATTCCGGTTAATGAAATTGTATTACCTCCAACAAATTGTCCATTAATGTTCAGCGTAGCTATTTTGTTGTAAGTGGAAACAGCCATTGCGGTGGCGTCGAACACAATAGTAGCATAATCGGTTGCTCCCGGAGCAATAGTTCCGGTGTAGGTTGAATAAAATGGTGCATCGACCGAAATACCTGTAATTTCAAGATTCCCTGAACCCTGATTGGTTATTCCTAGAGTAAACGTGGTTATGCCGTTTTGGCACAAATCACCAAAATTGTATGACGTTGTGGATAAAACTATTTCTGGAGTATAAGTAATGTCTTCTATACGAATATTATCGAGAAAGAATGCCTTATTGCCACCAGTGGAGTTGATACTGTGAAGCCAACGCAACTTAACGTTGTTTCCAGCGTAAGGTGACAAATTAAACATGGCCAGAGTCCATTCATTGGGAGTCTCAGGAGCAAGAACACCTAGGGTTTCCCAATCTTGACCTCCATTTTGAGAAATTTGAAAAAAGGTTGTGTCGTAAGAAGCAACCTTATTATTAGTTATTACCGAATTATTTCTCCACCAAAATTTTATCACTTTATTATTTCCTAATAGGATACGAGGCGTAACTAAAGGCCAACTGCCCGTAACGTTCATTGAAATATATGCAGCAGCCGTTCCTTCATAGGCATTTAGCTCACTGGAACGATTCCAGTTGATTGGACTGGGCATATAATACCAATCGGTGAAATCTAAAGTTCCATACCAACCCGGTGTCCAAACTTCGTTGTCTTCAAATCCGTTAAAATAGGGGAAATTACTAATTACGCCTTCGGTTGTAAATGTAAAGACCGGACTTTCGGTGGAAGAGCTACCATTTTTAGCCACCACTTTCCAAGAATAGGAAGTTTTTGGTTGCAACATTTCCGATGGTTGCCAGGAGTAAGTGCCAGGATCGGTAATGACTACATTGTTTAACACCAGTTGCATCCCCGTTGAGGTTGGACCAAAGTATAGATCATAGGAGGTTGTGTTGCAGCCTAACGTAAAACTTAAGGTAGGAGTTATACTTACTTTAATAGCAGAATTTTGTGGATATTCCGCATCGGGGGTACATGGATTGCTTCCAGCGGTATAGTAAAAACGAACATTTGGTCTAGAACTTGGATAGGGATTTAACCACCCCGAACTCGTTGGAAAAGAATTATCGTCACCCTTCGATTTATTGTTATTGATTGAACTAGAGGTTGAATTAAATTGAACATATGTTGAACTCCCATGTCGGTTCTCATAATGAATAATCAGATTGTCCGTACCATTATAGTCAAACGGAGTGGATAGAACAATTTCTGTCCAACCGTTGTAACTAATAGGCCCGTCGTATACTAATGTGTAACCGGTGTTGGTTGGATTTTCATAGCTGGCGTCGCTAAAAACTGTATTGGAGGTGTGCTTCATATAAATTTTCTGGTTGTTGTGATTTTTGGGTCCGTTGATACAGTTAAATGCAATTTTGGTAATCTGCTTGGCTGAACCAATTTCAGCTTGAGTGTAAATAACAGAATACCAGGCATAGTTCCAGCTTCCATAAACCGGATAACCGGTAGAAACAGTTCCTGACCCAATTTCAACAAAATTTTGAGATTGAGCAATAACGATACTCAAACTCAACAACAATGCTAACGTGATTTGCTTCATATTAAAATAGATTTAATGTTTAAGAAATTACTCTCAAGGAAGGCTAAATTTTACCATCGGCAATAATAAATCAACTTTTAAATTTCGATATAGTGGTTTCCACTCAAATTTTATTACTTTTACGCAAAAGATTTAACGCATGAAACCCATACTTTGGATTTTACTTGCAATTTTGGTATCGTGCAGTAAAAGCGGTAATTATCAGGAAAACAAAACACTAGCCTACCTCGAAACTTTATCTCCACATCAACAGGCAGCAGTTGTCGACAGCATAGCCGATGCTGTACGCCAGGTGGCTAGTCCGGAGGATTACGTCAATTTATTTCAAATGATAAAGAAACTAAACGAGCGAACGGAATCGCCCGAACTACAGATATCGCAAATCTATTTACAAGCAGAACTTGAACGCCTACAAGGCAACAACGATGTTGCATTACAGATTCTTCATAAGGCACTTCCCCTTTTTAATAGTGCAAAACGAGAAAACACCAAACTTAAAATTCTAAACCTCATTGGTTATTTATACCAACAAAAAGGTAATTTAGGGATTCCATTTGATCAGTATATTAGAAGCCTAAAGACTGAAGAGTTAGAACAACTGGGATTTTATACAAAATATCTTACAACACATTTTGCCTTACGTCGTTCCTACGACAAAGCTTTGGAGTACGCCGAGAAACAGTATCGTATTTTTGCTTTGAAAGAAGACACAATGAATATGGTAGAAGCTCGAGCCCAACTCGGCCAATTGTTTTTTGAACTTAAAAGATTTAACGAATCAGCCAGCACATTTCAAGAAGCTATTGATTTAATTCAAAATCCAAAACTACTTGAGATTAAAACACCCTTGTTACTGAACCTAGGGAAAACAAATTATTTCATTGGCAACAAAGAAGAAAGCAAACGGAATTTATTAATGGCATTGGAATTATATGAAAAAGCAGCCGGTAATTCTGAATTATGCACGCAAATTCTGTGTTGGTTAGGTGTTGTTGAATCTGAAACAGGGAATATTACTACCGCTCAATTATACTTAACCGAGTGCATATCGCAATTAAAAAACGATTTTAAAAACCCAACCGTAAGAGAAGCTACCCTTAAATTGGCACAAACATTCGCCCAAAGTGGTAAATCAGATAAAGCCATTAGTCTTTATAAAAATCTTTTAGCGTATTCCAAAGAAGACTATCAGCACGCAGCTACTGCTGCATTGGAAATTTCAAATATTTTTAGCCGCCAAGGGAAACATGCTGAAGCAACTCAATATCTCAGAGAACATATCCAACTTATCGACTCAGCCAGGCAACTGGAAAAACTTCGTATGCTCGGCGAAATTGAAACACAATACGATCTTGCCCTTAAAGAGCAACGAATTAATCTCCTATACAAAGAAAGCGAAATTAAAAACCGGCTTTATCAAAAAAAAGTTGAAACCAACCGACTCTTAATTGTTGGTCTAATTTTGCTTATTATTTTTCTTGCAACAATCACTCGTCTTTTAATTTCAGGCAAGAAGAAAAACAAACTTCTTCAATTGCAAAATCTCGAAATTCAGGAAAAAAACGAAGAGCTTAATCAAATGAACGACGAACTCAACACCATAAACCAGCAACTTATTGCCTCAGAAACACAACTAACACAAGAAATTGCCGCTCAAGATAAACTTTTATCCATAATAGCCCATGATTTAAAAATTCCCTTGGCAGCCTTGAAAAATATTCTAAACGTCTACCAAATTTCTAAAAATACCATTACGCCGCAAATGATGGAATCGGTCATTAACCGAATGAGCAAGGAATTGGAAAATATTTTTGAAATGCTCAACAACCTTTTGCATTGGGCCATTAACCATCGAGGACAAATTAACACCAAAGCCGAACCTGTCGACGTTTCAAAAGTTATCGAGTCAACTACCTTACTATTTCAAGAACATTGCCGTATTAAACACATAAAACTCACCAACGCCATCCACCCGGATTTGAAATGCCAAGCCGATAAAAACATGTTGCAATTTATTATTCGGAATTTTTTGTCAAACGCAATTAAATACACACCGGAAACAGGCGAAATAATAATATCGGCCAAAAAAGAAAACGGCAAAATAGCGATTCGGGTTAAAGATTCAGGGATTGGAATCAGTAAAGAAGATATAGAAAGACTTAAAAATCAGAAAGAAATTTCTCCCAAGCCCGGGACAAATGGCGAAAAAGGAGCCGGTATCGGCTTAATTCTTTGTTACGAGTTTGCCAAAAAAATGAATGCTATCATTGAAATAGAAAGTATTATGAACATTGGATCAACATTTTCGTTAATTTTACAAGGTTAAAATTGCTTGATTAACAACCAATGCCCCTTAAAGTGATAATTGCCGACGATCATCCCCTGATACGAATGGGCTTAACAGCCTTCTTCCAGTCTCAACCCAATTACACTATTGCTGCAATTGCCTCTAATGGCAAAGAATGTATTGAATTTTTCAACGACAATTATTTCGATTTAGCAATTCTCGACATAGACATGCCCTTGGTGAATGGATTGGAAGCGGCACAATGGATTAAGAAAAACAGTCCTCAAACCCATATAATGATTTTAACCAGCCATACTAGTCCTCACCAAATATATCAAGCCCTACAGTTGGATTTAAGTGCCATTCTTTTCAAAGAAAACGCACTGGACGAAATTACCACCGCTCTACAACGGATACAAGACCAACGAACCTATATCAGCCCGATCTGCCACAACTTTCTTGAACATAACAAAGGACTAATTGAAAGAATTCGCATCATTGAAAAAAAAATAGCTCAACTTTCCGCCCGGGAGATTGAAGTTTTGAAACTAATTATGGAATGCAAAACCACTCAGGAGATAGCCGACATTCTTTGCAATAGCTACAAAACTATTGAAAATCATAGGGCAAACATTTGTCGCAAACTTGAAATTCAAGGCAACAATAATCTTCTTATGTTTGCCCTTGATAATAAAGACATCATTCGGATGTTCTGCTAATCTTTGGTTTTACTCTCAGAGGGCATCAATGTTACGATAAAGGATAGCCCCCCTACCATTGACCGTTTATTTATTCAACATTTGCTTTATAGCTTCAAGTTCTGCTTTTAGCCTGTCGATTTCTTTTTGCTGGCGAATAATCTGCAATTGTAAATTTTCAACTGTTTCTACGGTTTCGAATTGCATTCGGGTAAGATTAATACCGTCGTTCTCTTGGGTAGCTTTGGTAAACCAAGGTAAATGCCCATTTTCCCGGATGAAAGATTCAACTTCTAACGGGCTTAGGTCACGGTTATAGTCGGGAAGAAAAACATAATCAGGTTTATTGTAAGTATTATTCCCCGTTCCGTAATAAATGTCGCCGGTTATCCTAGCATCTCCAACCACGTGAAGATCCTTATCTGGATTTATGGTATTAATCCCTACCTTGGCCTTAAACGACAAAGTTTTTTGATCAAACCTACCAAAAATTAAAGATTGTGTGGAATCTGTAAACGAATTTGTTATGTAAAGTCTATCATTGCCGGATGCTTGGGCTCCGGCCCATGGTCCAATAAAAACGTTTCTTTGTCCCTGCGTTACATAATATCCGGCGCCATAACCTAAAAAGACATTTAAATCGCCGCTGGTAAGGTTTAAACCGGCAGATTGCCCAAAAAATGAATTGTGGGATCCCGTTTGATTATGATTGCCACAATTTTGTCCTACATAGGTATTATGCGTCCCCGTTGTATTATTTCCACCCGCTCCATTTCCTATAAAAGTATTGGCATAGCCTGTGGTATTAGCATATCCTGAATAATTTCCAAGAAATGAATTGCCGTATCCGGTATTATTATATCCACTAAAAAATCCAATAAAAACATTTCCTCCGGTTGTTGTATTACTATATCCTGCCATTTCGCCAATAAAAACGTTTTGCCCCCCCGAAACATTATTAAAGGCGGCATAATTTCCAATAAACACATTACTGGTACCCGTAGTATTATTAAATCCGGCATGATTCCCTATAAACGTATTTTGCCTTCCTGTTGTGTTCTTATTCCCAGCTAAATTCCCGATAAATGTATTGGAAAAAGAGCTGATATCGTTTTCCCCGGCACCGTTGCCTATAAACAACGATTCGGAAAAATTTGTAGAATTTTTCCCCGCGTTATTACCTATAATTATTGCCCGAAATCCGTTTCCCATAAAACCGGCTGAATCTCCAATCAAAACATTATTCGATCCTGTGGTAATATTGTATCCGGCTGAATTTCCTATAATTATATTAGAATTACCATGGCTGAGCATTTTACCGGCAAATGCCCCCAAAACAGTATTTTTACTTCCTGAAAAAAGCGACATTCCGGCATTGTATCCAATAACCGAATTATATCGCGACGTTAAGCTAATATTTTCACCGCTTTTATGCCCAATAAAATAGTTTTCAGGGGTAAGATTCATTAAGTTATCCGGAGTAGGTTTACCCGAAGATAAACCTCCCACGGCAAAACCACCTTTTAACGATTTGGTAGAGTTTTGCTTAAAGTAAACGCGGGTACTGTCGGGATTTATCTCCAATAAATTATATCGCGCTTTCCCTGAAGAAAGGCCTCCTACAGCAAACCCTCCGCGAACCGATTTATTAGCATTCTCGCGGAATAAAATTTTTACACTATCAGGTGTCACTTTCATGTAAAGAGTGTCATCCGTCTTCCCGCTTGAGAGTCCACCAACAGCAAACCCACCCTTTATCGATCGACTTTCGTCGTCGCTGACATACACCCGAACACCCTTTTGATAAACAGCAAAAACTACCTGTCCTTGTTTATTTTTGACTTCGAATATTGGGTCGTCGTCGGAAGCGTTTGGATTACTAACTATAGCAACATTCGGATCGATATTTAAAGCCGTAAGATTTGTAAGGGTTGTTTCTCCGGACCATAAAGCCACTTTTCCTGGAATTCCCGTGCCGGTCACGGCTCCCTCAGCTTTTTTGGCAAACATAGCATAAGGTACTGGAACTATTTTGCTTGTTCCTAATGAAACAAAAGAGCCGTTGGAAGATTCTAACTCTACCTTGAGATAAACGTTTCCCGTTTCCCATGGAATTTGATCGAAATTACCAAAAACGACAGTTCCACCACCAATAACAAGGTTTATGATCCCCTGTGAGTTGGTCGATGTTTGATGTGTTTCGCAATAGTAGCTTAAAGTTGAATTTTCATTCGTTAAAGTTACCCGGATAACTACACTTTGGTTAGCCATAATGGTATGATCGGAGCTTCTTAATGCAGCTTGATAATTAAATCCGGATTGAAGTTGAGCGTATGTTGTAAACAAACATAAAACCCAACTAACTGAGAAAATTAAAAGGCGGTTCATAGGTATTGATTTTTTGGGTTACAACGATGATATCCCGAATAATCATCCAAGTAAATATATAAAAAAATCCAGAAAAAAAAAAGATCGTGACTGCTGTTATTTTCATTTAACTTCTCAACCGAACATTTTTCTCCAAAGGCTACGAAATTTTAATGGTGGCTGGAGTCAGCTATGGGTAATGTAGAAATATAAATTGCTACCATTAGGGAAGCCATAGCGGTTAATAAAAAAGCAGTAATAGGCCCGAAAGAGAACCATATTATTCCGGTAAACGAACTCGCAAGCATGGTACAAATGCTTTGAAATCCGGCAAATGTACCGATAGCAGTGGCTGCATTGGCTTTATCGGTAATATTCGTAATCCAGGCTTTGGCAATTCCTTCAGTGGCTGCCGCATAAATTCCGTAAAGAAAAAATAAACCAAAAAATAGGTAAAGATTCGAATTGAATGCCATACCAATATAAACACCGGCAAAAAGAATCAAGCCAGCGATAAAAATGGTCTTTAATCCTACCTTATCAGCAAGAACCCCAATTGGAAAGGCAAAAAGCGCGTAAATCAGGTTGTAGAAAATATAAACTCCAATTAGTGAACTGTCGTCTATTCCCGTCTCTTTTATCTTCAAAAGCAGAAAAACATCAGAGCTGTTAAATAAGGTAAAAATTAGCAAACCAACTACCAGCTTCCGGTAGATTTTTGGGCTTTTTCTCCAATAGTTTAAAAACGAAATAAACGTAGTTTTAACCCTGGGTTTTAATTCCTCTGTTTTTTTTTCCTTAAGATATACAGTAGCCGAAACTGCAAGCAGCCCGGGAATAAAGGCAATAATAAACAAGGTTTTATAATCTTCGGGATAAAAATACAAATACAGCAACGCTAACGCAGGCCCCAAAACGGCTCCAAACGTATCCATCGACCGGTGAAACCCAAAAACCCGTCCTTTTGTAGCCGGGGTAGCTTCAGATGAGAGAAGAGCATCACGGGCTCCGGTTCGAATACCCTTCCCAAGCCGGTCGAGAGTGCGAGCAAAAAATATCCATAATGGGTAGGTAAAAAATGCCATTATTGGTTTAGAAATGGCACTCAGAGAATACCCTAGCTTCACAAACGGAACCCGCTTCCCTATATTATCCGACAACTCCCCGAAATAGCCCTTGCTTAATCCGGCAGTGGCCTCCGCTATTCCCTCAAGTATTCCAATCAAAACCACGGAAAAGCCAATGGTTTTTAAATAAATAGGCATGATTGGATACAACATTTCACTGGCCGTATCTGTAAAAAGGCTAACCAACGATAGTATCCAAACCGTTCTGCTAATAGTTTTCATACAGAAAACTTAAAAATCCAGATAACTTGCACATGCTTTTTAAATAACCCAAGCATTTTTATCTGTGCAAAAATACACATTTCGAAAATTAGTTATTCATTTTCACCGAATTACTTCCGGATTTTTTATTTCAAGCGCCAAGCACATTCCTTTGCAAAAAAAAGAATAAGGTTTGTTCAGGAATGAAACAATACTGTAATTGAATTGTTATTTAAAAAAGTTCAACACAAAAGAACTACCATGAAACACAGTGGCTTTATCGGAAATATAACCCCTCAGGCTATTGACGAACTTTACCGGGAATACAAAACCAATCCCGATCTTGTATCCCCCGACTGGCGGCATTTTTTCGAAGGGTTTGATTTTGCTCGAACCGATTCTGGTTCATCAATGCACATATCAAATAAAGAACTCCAGGTGATTAACCTTATCGAAGGGTATCGAAATCGTGGACACCTGTTCACAAAAACCAATCCGGTGCGTCAACGAAGAAAATATACCCCAACGCTCGATATTCAAAATTTCGGTCTTAGCAATGCTGATCTTGAAACTACGTTTGAAGCAGCAGCTATTATCGGCCTTCCTCCTTCACCATTGAAAGATATTATTCAACATTTGCAGGAAACGTACTGTCAGTCTATTGGCGTTGAATATAAATTCATTCGTACACCGGAAATTGTTCATTGGATTGAAAACCGTATTGAAAGTCATAAAAGTCGAAAAAACTTTTCGAAGGAAGAAAGATTACATCTGTTTCGTCATCTGTTGCAAGCTGTTCTTTTTGAGCAATTTATCATACGAAAATTTCCGGGACAAAAAAGTTTTTCGCTGGAAGGTGGCGAAGCTATGATTCCCATGATGGACCAATTAATAGAGTACGGCTCTGCGCATGGAATTGAAGAATTTGTTATTGGCATGGCACACCGCGGCCGCCTAAACATGCTGGCAAACATTCTTAGAAAACCCTACCGCGATATTTTCAGTGAATTTACTGCAACATCCTACGCCGAGGGAATCAACGTAGGCGACGTGAAATATCATCTGGGATATAATAATACGGTGATAACCCATGCCAATAAACGGGCTCACCTGCATTTGTTGCCCAACCCCTCCCACCTTGAAACCGTAACTCCGGTAACCATGGGAGTTGCCCGTGCAATTGCAGAAGATACCTACGAACGGGATTACAACAAAGTGGTGCCGGTAATAATTCATGGCGACAGCGCTATTGCCGCCCAGGGAGTTGTTTACGAAACGGTTCAGTTGGCACTTCTTGAAGGATACACTGTTGGGGGTGCCATTCATGTGGTTATTAACAATCAGGTGGGGTTTACCACAAACTATACCGAAGCGCGTTCGTCGACCTATTGCACCGACGTGGCTAAAGTGACTCAAAGCCCTGTTTTTCACGTAAATGCCGACGATATTGAGTCCATAATTTATGTCGTAGAACTTGCCATAGAGTTTCGGCAAAAATTCCACCGCGATGTGTTTATCGATTTGTTAGGCTACCGCAAACACGGGCACAACGAAGGCGATGAACCCCGATTTACACACCCCTCACTTTACAAAATCATTGCCCAGCATCCCAACCCCGCAGAAATATATGCCCAAAAAATATTTGATAACCAACAAATTGCACAAGAAGAAAAAACTCGATTTGTCCAATTTTTGGAGGAAGAATACCATCAAAGCCAACAGAATAAAACTATTAGCATTAAGTCATTTCTTGCCGACCGGTGGAAAAACTTTCGGTTTCCAACAGCAGAAATGCTTCAAATTAGTCTTGAAACAGGATTTGAAAAACTTAAGTTAGTGGAAATGGGGACTGCCCTTAATACATTCACCGAATCAGACGGATTGTTTCACAAAACGTTGAAAATCATGCAAGAACGTATTGAATTGTTGCATGCCGGGAAAGTCGATTGGGCCTTGGCCGAACAATTAGCCTACGCCAGTTTGCTATCCGAAGGCTATGCCGTTCGAATCAGTGGCCAGGATAGTGTTCGCGGCACCTTTTCACATCGACATGCTGCCGTTCTCAACCAAGAAACCGAACAAAAAATCTATCCCCTTCGTGACAAACTAAGTTTCCCAAAATTTCAGATTTATAACAGTCCCCTGAGCGAATACGCCGTAATGGGCTTTGAATATGGCTATGCATTGGCTTCCCCCGACACACTGACCATTTGGGAAGCACAGTTTGGCGATTTCAGCAACAACGCACAGGTTATAATCGACCAATACATTGTATCGGCAGGAGAAAAATGGGGCAACATGAACGGGCTGGTTTTATTCCTTCCCCACGGTTACGAAGGCCAAGGAGCCGAACATTCAAGCGCTCGAATGGAGCGTTTTCTAGCTCTGGCGGCCGATGAAAACATAACCGTTGCAAATTGCACTACACCAGCTAACCTCTTTCATCTCCTACGAAGACAAATGCTACGCAACTTCCGAATACCTCTGATTTTGTTTACGCCCAAAAGCCTGCTCCGCCATCCCAAAATGATTTCGGAAATCGATCAACTAGCCTACGGTGAGTTTGAACCGGTGATTGACAATACAAATATCGGTGATGAAGTTACCCGAGTGGTTTTCTGCACCGGAAAAATATATTTCGATTTGCTCGAACAAAAGGAGATGCTCAACGCGACCGACATTGCCCTGATTCGGATTGAAGAGTTGTATCCTTTCCCCAAAAGCAGAATAGATGCGCTTATAAAAAAATATCACCATGCCCTCCTATGGCTTTGGGTTCAGGAAGAACCTGAAAATATGGGAGCATGGACCTACATACGCGACCAAATAACCATTCCTGAACTTAAGGTAGTTGCGCGCCGCAGAACCGCTACTACCGCTGTAGGCCTACAGGCTATTCATAAAATGGAGCAAAACGAAATAATTCAAAAAGTGTTTAAACCCTGCACCTGCGAACGAAAATTAAAGTATTGCGGTTTACAATGTATATCGGGCAAAGAACGGTTACGAATTCTGAAACAACGGGAGTATTTAATGCATCTAAAAGAAATAAGTCTATGATTGTGGAAGTTAAAATCCCCTCTCCGGGAGAATCGATAAGCACCGTAGAAATTGTACAATGGTTTGTTACCGACGGACAATTTGTTAACGCCGATCAGGAACTGGCGGAAATTGAGTCGGAAAAAGCAACCCTAACCGTGTTCTCTCCGGCCTCGGGGCAAATCAAAATTTTGGCGCCAACCCACAAACCCATACCGGTGAACTCGGTAGCCTGCATTATCGACACTTTAAAAAGCACCAATATTCCACTCCAACAGTCCAAAACAAATTCCAAACTTGACATTAACAATTTAAAGCCAGAATCAAAAATCGTTGAACCACCTTCTTCAAATACAGCCACCATCGAACCTGCCAACATAAAAATCACACCGCTGGCACGTAAAATAATGGAAGAGCACCAAATTCAACCCGAAGAAGTTATTCAAAGAATTAATTCACAGCACGTTGTTCAAATTCTCAAACAAAAGGGTTCGAATCCATCATTCACTCCCGGGTCGTCAGACAAACCGATGGAAATTCGGAAACCCATGAGCACTATTCGAAAAAAAATCAGTGAGCGGTTGGTGGCAGCTAAAAATCAAACCGCCATGCTCACCACTTTTAATGAAATTGACATGTCGGCGCTCCTTCAACTCAAAAACTCACATCAGCAACAATTTCAGGAAAAACACGGAGTTAAGCTCGGCTTTATGTCGTTCTTTACCAAAGCCACAACTTTGGCACTGCAAACGTTTCCCGACGTTAATGCCATGATTGATGGCGACGAAATTGTATATTTCAATTACACCGATATAGGCATAGCCGTTCAAACTCAGAAAGGGCTGATGGTGCCCGTAGTTCGTCAAACTCACCTAAAAACCATTCCAGAGATTGAAAAAGAAATAGCCCTTCTATCCGACAAAGCACGAAAAGGCATCATCACTATCGATGAGCTAAAAGGCGGAACCTTCACCATATCCAACGGAGGTGTGTTTGGATCGCTGTTCAGCACACCAATCCTCAACGCACCTCAAACCGCAATCCTGGGAATGCACACCATTCAGGAACGCCCCATAGCCCTCAACGGTCAAGTGGTAATACGCCCCATGATGTATGTTGCTCTCTCCTACGATCACCGAATTATCGATGGGCGCGATTCGGTTGGATTCTTAAAAACCATAAAAAACCTGATTGAAAACCCTTATAAATTGCTTGCAAAAACATCCAATGCCGATGAAGAACTGTTAGGACTATAGTCTATAACAAAGTATATCCCGAAACATTAAACTGGCAGGAGAATTTTATTCGGTGTAAAAAATGTAACACATCAACAAGGGGGTTGTTGATAAAAGGGCTATTTTGTACCTTTGAAACAGTAAAAAAGCAAACACATGTTACATAACGCAGGCAGCATCGAAAAGCATCAGGCAGGGTGGATTGAGGTAATCGTAGGAAGCATGTTTTCAGGAAAAACCGAAGAATTAATCCGTAGGTTACGACGCGCCCAATACGCCAAACAAAAGGTAGAAATATTCAAACCCCTTATAGATACGCGCTACTCAGAAAACAACGTTGTTTCACACGATGCCAATTCTATTCCGTCTACACCGGTAGAAGCATCGGGTAGAATATTACTTCTGGCATCGGAAGTTGATGTTGTTGGAATCGACGAAGCACAATTTTTCGACAAAGGCATTATTGACGTGTGTGAAATGCTAGCAAACTATGGAACACGGGTAATTGTAGCTGGGCTCGATATGGATTATCTTGGCCGGCCTTTCGGCCCTATGCCTGCTTTGATGGCAAAAGCCGAATATATTACCAAGGTACATGCCATTTGTGTGCGATGCGGCAATCTGGCCAATTATTCCCACAGGCTCACTAACAATTCGCAACTAATTCAATTGGGAGAAAAAGATTCTTACGAACCCTTGTGCCGTAAATGCTTCAACCAAGCTCTAAAAAATGAACAATAACCGTAGGAAACATCATGATATACACTACATCAGAAATTTGTAACATAGTTGGCGGAAAACTCCTGGGAAATCATCAACTAATTGTTACACAAATAGTAACCGATTCACGGCAGCTTCGCTCTCCAGAGGAGGTAATGTTCGTTGCACTAAAGGGGAAATTCGGCGATGGACACAACTACATTTCACAATTATTAAACAACGGAGTAAAAATTTTTCTCGTAAACGAAAATTTCACAAAAAAACAAATTTCGGATAACACCGCCTTTATACTTGTTAAAAACACACTAACCGCTCTCCAACAGCTAGCAGCCCATCACCGGAAACAACACCACTGCCCGGTAATAGCCATCACAGGAAGCAATGGAAAAACAATTGTTAAAGAATGGTTAGCGCAATCGTTGCAGAAAGATAAGAACGTAGTCCGCAGCCCTAAAAGTTACAACTCACAATTGGGCGTTCCATTGTCGGTTTTACTATTAGACCCTTTTGCCGATATAGCAGTGTTTGAGGCAGGAATTTCAAAACCCGGCGAAATGGAAAAACTTGCTCAAATCATCCTGCCCGACTTAGGTATTTTCACCAACTTAGGCGATGCTCATCAAGAAAACTTTTCATCGAAAGAAGAAAAACTCAGAGAGAAAATCCGGCTTTACGAAACCTGCCACACTATACTTTTATCCTCCAACGACACAATGGTTCTACAAACCATAAAAGAAACCTATACGAAAAAAAACATCGTTACTTGGGGCAGCAATCCGTGGGATACGCTTCAAATTATGAATATTCATGAATTAGCCGAGAAAACGGAAATCAAGGTTAAATACAGGGACAACATCATCGAGCTAACCATTCCTTTTACCGACAAACCTTCCATTCAAAATGCTTTGTTAACTGCCCTGGCACTCCTACTTCTGGAGCAAAACCCAAACATTGTACGCAAACGTATAGCTGCTTTAGAACGCATATCAATGCGCATGGAACTGTTGGAAGGGAAAAACAACTGCACACTAATTAACGACAGTTACAATTCCGATTTAGTTTCGTTAGCATCATCGTTTGAATATCTCTCCATTCAGAACCAAACCCCAAGGAAAATAGCTGTTGTTAGCGATATGGAGCAAATTGGCATACCTCCCGAAAAACTTTATGCCGAAGTAGCCAACCTTGTAAAACATTTTTCTTTCGACTTTATTGGAATAGGCCCGCAAATCTCCACGCAAAAACATCTATTTCCGGAAACATCGCAATTTTTAACTTCCACAGCCGAATTAATCCATTACTTCCAAAACAACCCCATTCATAACTCAACCATTCTTTTCAAAGGAAGCAGAAATTTCAGATTTGAAAATGTGGTTGACCTTCTGCAAAAAAAAATCCACCGCACTGTTTTGGAAATTGACCTTAACAACCTGATAGCCAATCTTCGCTTTTTCCGTTCGCTGCTAAATCCTGGAACAAAAATCATAGTAATGCTAAAGGCATTTGGCTATGGTAGTGGCTCATTCGAATTGGCAAACATACTTCAACACCATCGGGTGGATTATCTTGCAGTAGCCTTTACCGACGAGGGTATAGACCTTCGTCGTCAGGGAATTAAAATACCCATCATGGTAATGAATCCCGGAGTTGAAACCTGTCGCGAAATCGTCGAATTTAACCTAGAGCCAGTAGTATTCTATTTCGATTTTCTCAAACACTTTTCATCGTTTTTAGAACAAAACAACATAGAAACCTATCCCATACATCTTAAAATCGACACCGGGATGAACCGTTCAGGGTTTCGCAACGAAGATATAGATTTTCTGATACGGGAGTTGCACCAAAACTCTAGAATCAACGTAAAATCAGTTTTTAGCCACCTGGCCGCAGCCGACGACCCTAATTTTGACAGCTTTACTCTCTCACAGATTCACAGCTTCCAGACTATTTGCAAGCAAATTCAGCAGCATACTCCATACCCCTTTTTACGCCATATTTTAAATTCAGCCGGAGTAGAGCGCTTTGCAACGTTTCAGATGGATGCCGTTCGCCTTGGAATTGGGCTTTATGGTGTAAGTTTTAATCAAAACAGAGAGTTACTTCCGGTAGCAACCCTACGCAGCAGAATTTTGCAGATTAAGGAAGTAACTCCGCCGGATACGGTAGGTTACGGGCGTAAAGGAGTAGTTCACCGCCCGTCGAAAATTGCCACAGTCCCTATTGGTTATGCCGATGGATACCGTCGAGCCTTGAGTAACGGCAAAGGACAGATGCTTCTTAAAGGCAAACTAGTTCCTACCATAGGAAATATTTGCATGGATATTACCATGATTGATGTTACCAACACCAACGCACAACCCGGCGACGAAGTTATCATCTTTGGTCATT
Organism: uncultured Bacteroidales bacterium; assembly: GCA_937981765.1. Classification (GTDB taxonomy): domain Bacteria; phylum Bacteroidota; class Bacteroidia; order Bacteroidales; family Salinivirgaceae; genus JAAYQU01. The sequence goes on along the minus strand of CALJOM010000002.1, from coordinate 259,563 downwards.
ATCCTACCATTCAACAAATTGCCGAAGCCATGGATACCATTCCCTACGAAGTTTTAACGGGAATTTCAGCACGGGTTAAACGCATTTACGTGCGTGAATAAAGTAGTAAACCCCAATCTCCCGACTGGGGCTTACCAACACTAACCAAAACCAAAACCTACATGAAAAGAAACTTACTGACACTGCTTCCCTTTTACCAAAAGGTGGCACATCTCATAATTTTCCTGCTCGGTATAATAAGCGAGTAGTTTATCGTAAAATTTTTCGTCGTTCCAGTATGGATGGTTTTTGTCGTAAACCATTTCCTGTTTTATTGTTAATTCAAAAATCTCCTCCGGCGATAATGTTTCATTTTGTAACAATTTGTCGTTGTTTACGGGGATACTTATTATTGTTTCACTCAAAATTTGTTCCAACTCGTTAATGTTTTGTAATTTTTTTGTCGGCTGAACAAATTCTCCCTTTACTCCTTTTACCGCTCTACGTAAATTCAAGAAATTAACCAACTGCAATTGTATATTAATTGCTTCTTTGTTTAATTTCAACAACTCACGGTTCTCCTCATACAATGCATCGATTTCTATCTGAAACCGAAGGGTTAGCCCCTGTTCTTTTAACAATTCCCGGGCTTTTTGCTCGTTAACCCTCATTCGCTTTAAATTTCGGGTTACTTCTTCCCGAAGAATATCAATAATCTCGTGAATCTGCGAATGTAAATCTGAATCCATAACGCTAGCTTTTAATCAAAATTTATGCCACAAAAAGTAACTTGCTTTTACAAAGCTACTTTAATGTACGTGAAATTACGCATTGATGTTGCATTAAGGCATGAATTATTTCACAAGCCCGCTATTTTAATTAATGAACAGACGTTTTTTTATGACTAAAGAATAGCCCCAAAAATGTGATTGTCCCGTTAATAATCAAGAGCTCAAAGCCAATCTGATAGCCTGGAATCCAATGCGGGATCTGATTTTGTATCCAGTATGATGTCAAAGGAGAAAGCACCGCCAAAATAGGGAAAGCTAGCGGGTAAGCCATGCACTTGGTAAAAATTCCAAAAGCAAACATTCCCAAAAGTGGGCCATAAGTGTAGCCGGCCACTTTAAAAATGGATTGAATTACGCTTTCATCGGAAATGGCGTGAAAAATTAAAATCACACCAACCATAGCTGCAGCAATAATCACATGCACCAGTTTGCGCACCCGAACAGCTTCAGGCGAATCAAAACGTTGGTGGCTGTAATTAAGAATATCAACGGTAAATGATGTAGTTAATGCCGTAAGGGCAGAATCGGCTGATGAGTAGGCTGCGGCCACCACACCAATGATAAAGAGTATAGAAACCGCTGTGGGCAACATTCCACCAAAGGCTAACGACGGATAAAGGTCGTCTGTTTTAGCGGGCAGCGGAATTCCCTTCCATTGAGAATATATAACCAAAAGTGCTCCTAATGAAAGGAATAACAAATTTATTGGAATAAACATCAAACCGTAGGTAATCATATTTTTCTGAGCATCTTTCAAAGAACGACACGAGAGATTTTTTTGCATCATATCCTGGTCGAGGCCGGTCATAACAATAGTAATAAAAACTCCACTCAGAAAATATTTTACAAAATGGTTGGAAGCCCGCCAATCATTGAAATAAAAAACCTTAGAGTAGTGGCTTCGCGCAATGGTGTTTATAGTACCACTCCAGTCCAACCCCATGGCTTCCGAAATTTCATAAAGAGTAATTAATGCTGCTGCTATCAGGAAGAAGGTTTGCAGTACGTCGGTGTAGATTATGGTTCCAATGCCTCCACGATGAGAATAGAGCCAAATAAGCGATATGGTTAATATCACCGTTAACCATAAGGGAATTCCCAAGGGTGTAAATATGGCTGTTTGAAGTACCAAACTCACAATATAAAGCCTAAAGGCAGAACCAATGGTGCGACTAATAAGAAACAACCACGCTCCCGTTTTATAAGCCGAAATATTGAATCGCTCTTCAAAATAGGAATATATGGAAGTAACTTCGAGCCGGTAATAAATAGGCAACAACACATAAGCAATAATAAAATATCCGGCAACAAATCCAAAAACCATTTGCAAATAACTAAAATTGCCGGAAATGACCCATCCGGGAACGGAAATAAAGGTTACTCCACTAATAGAGGCTCCCAGCATGCCAATGGCCACCAAATACCATGGAGATTTGCGCGATGCCAAGTAAAATGTTGCATTGCTGTCGTTTCTACACGTAAGACGGGATACTATCCACAGCAACAAAAAGTAGGATATAAGAACAAAAAAAAGCACGATTGGACTCATAGAATGAATTAAGCAGGGTTAGAAAAAATAGAGTGTCAAAGGTATCAGAAATAAAAATTTCACAAAACGGCTAGAGCCATAATTTCCACAGGATGGAGAGCTTTACGTCCGGTTCCGTCGTAAATCTGTTGACGGCAACTTGTTCCGTTGGCTGCAATGATTGTATCGTGGGATGCTTTTCGTATTGCCGGAAATAAATATTGCTCTCCTATTTTCATGGATAACTCATAGTGTTCTTTTTCGTATCCAAAGGCTCCCGCCATACCGCAACACCCGGAATTTATCTCAGAAACCCTGTGATTTTCGGGTATTTTTAGCATTTCGATGGTTGGCCGTGATGTGGTAAGGGATTTCTGCTGGCAATGTACGTGCAGCAAAATTTCCCGTGAAGTTATGTCGAACTGGTCTTTACGAATGGTTCCCCCGGCATATTCTCTGGCAAGGAATTCGTCGATTAACAGACAATTTTCGGCTAATTTCTTAGCCTTTTGCTGCAATTCGCCACGTAACAAATCCGGATATTCGTCGCGGAATGAAAAGATTGCCGAAGGCTCAATGCCAATTAGAGGCCTTTCGGTGGAAACAAGAGAATACAATGTTTCCAGCTGTTTTTGTGCTATTTGGGATGCTTTTTTAAGATTTCCTTTACTAATGTAGGTTCTACCGCTGGATTGATTGGTAATAGTTTTTACATCATATCCCAACTTTTGCAGTAAACGCAGGGCGGCAACTCCAATATTGGGTTCGGAATAGTTGGTAAACTCATCAATATAGAGATAAACAACCTTTCCATTGGAAGATCGGAACTCCTTTTTCGGTTTAATCTTCGCAAAAGGTTTTTCTGCAATCAATGGAAGATTTCGTTGTGGAGCTATGGCAAGAATTTTCTTAATAACATTGTTTAAAACAGGTGTCTTCAAAACGAAATTTGTAAGCCTTGGTGCCAATGAGGCTATGGCATAAATTTTATCGAAATACATAAAAATTTGGGTGCGAATGGAAACTCCATGGATGCGGTGGTAGCGCCAAAGGAATTCGGATTTAAATTTTGCCATATCGATATTTGAAGGACATTCAGACTTACATGCCTTACATGCGATGCACATGTCGAGAATGTGGTAAATTTCTTTGGAATCGAAGGGATTTTTTACCGAGGAGCGGGTTAAAACCTCCCGCAATAAATTAGCACGAGCTCGGGTCGAAAATTTCTCATCGCGGGTAGCCATGTAGGTGGGACACATAAATCCCCCATCGATGGTATCCTTGCGGCAATCGGCAGAGCCGTTACACATTTCAACTGCACGTAAAAATCCCAGGGAATTGCTGAAATCAAACCACGTGTTAATTTCTTTTGTCGCTTGTCGTTCTTCATAGCGCAGGGACTCATCCATGCGAACAGGAAAAACTTTTTTACCGGGGTTTAGAAGCAAATGTGGGTCGAAGGCTAATTTAATCTTCTCTAACAACGTAATGCACTCTTTTCCCAACAAATGTTCCAACAATTCGCTGCGCAGGCGACCATCGCCATGTTCGCCGCTTAGTGAGCCTTTGTATTTTTTCACCAAGTTGGCTATTTCAAAAGCTAACGCCCGAAATTTACGTCTATCGGACGAATCTTTAAGGTTTAACACCGGGCGCAAATGGAGTTCCCCGCTGCCTATATGTGCGTGATAAACACATTCAAGCTGATATTTTTTCAATATTTTTTTCAAATCGGCAATGTATTCGGGCAGTTTTTCTACCGGAACAGCGGTGTCTTCAATTACCGTAACAGGTTTGGCATCACCGGGGATGTTGGTTAAAACGCCCAACCCAGCCTTTCTTAATGACCAAACTCGTGAAATATCGCTTCCGGTGATAATCGGAAAATGATATCCAAATCCGGAATTTTTTAATTCACTAATAAGCTGTGCAACCCTATGTTTAAGATCTTCCGGGAAGTCGTCCATCATTTCAATGGCCAAAATTGCCTCTGGATTACCTTCAATAAAAAATCGGTTACGCTGTTGAGCAATGTTTCGGGATGCAGCTTCAAGAAGTTTTCTGTCCATTAACTCGACTGCTCCGGGTTGATGTTTCAATGCTACCAAATTGGCCTTCAAAGCCTCTTCCAGTGTATTAAAATGGGCACACAACAGCACCTTATTTTTTGGAGGCAGAGGCATAAGATTTAATTTTATCCTAGTAGCAATAGCTAAGGTTCCTTCGCTTCCGGCTAGGATTTTACAGAGATTAAAATTCTCACCTTCAGCGTTAAACGGTTGAGCAGCAGCAAGCAAGTCGAGCGCATACCCGGAGTTTCTGCGATACAGGCTTTTATCGGGGAAATTTTCTTCAATACGTTTTCGATTCCCAGCATCGATTAATAAATCGTATATTGTTCGGTAAATATTTCCCTCCACCCCGGGTAAAGATAACTTATGCTTCAATTCCTCAGGATTAAGAGCTTTAAAAATGGTTTTTGAACCATCGGAGAGAATTACTGAGGCTTCCAATAAATGTTCGCGGGTTGTAAAATAGATCAGCGAATGCGAGCCGCAACTGTTGTTACCTACCATTCCGCCAATTGTACAACGTGAGGATGTGGAAGTTTCGGGGCCAAAAATCAAACCGTGCGGTTTCAGAAAGTCGTTCAATCGGTCGAGAACCACACCCGGTTCAACCAAAACCCAACGTTCCTGAACGTTTAGTTCAAGAATTCGGTTCATATATCGACTCATATCCAAAATGAATCCCGATCCGACTACCTGTCCGGCCAGCGAAGTTCCGGCGCCTCTGGCAATTATAGGAATTTTATTTTTATAACATACGGCAACAACTTGTTGAATTTCCTCTTCGTTATGTGGAAATATTACCCCCCTGGGTACCTCACGATAAACCGAAGCATCGGTTGCATAAACGATTCGAGTGGTTATATCGGTATCAATGTCGATGGACGGAAGCAATTTTTCAAGATTCATACGAAAATTTTGCCACAAACTTATGAAAAGATTTTTGTTATTTATCGAGATATGCCCCATGCAGGCCTATCGCCTTCTGAAGTAATTATGATTGCACTTTTAACACATCGAAAATGGAGTGCAGTTGACCATTACCCTTCATTTGTTCCGTTAAAAATTCCTACCTTTGCCAAAAAGTAACTTTCAGCATGAATACAATTCAGGTTTTAAACAAGAAATTCAAGCCTTATATTTCACACGATGAAATTCAGGCACGAATATGCACGTTGGCAGAACAAATCAATACCGACCTTAGCCCAAAGGATGTAATTTTTGTGGGAATTCTAAACGGTAGTTTTATGTTTGTGTCGGATTTGATGAAGCATATAAATTTCCCATGTCTGATTACGTTTTTAAAACTGGCATCGTATCAAGGCACTACAAGTAGCGGGAATGTTAAACGCCTTATAGGGTTGAACGAAGATATTGCCGGCAAAACCGTTGTAGTTATTGAAGACATTATAGACACCGGGATAACTCTAAAACAAATTCAAAAACAACTTGTAGGATACGAACCCGATGAAATCAAATACGCTTCACTGTTACTAAAGCCGGACGCTTACAAAGAAGACATAATTATTGACTATGTTGGTTTTAAGGTTCCCAACGATTTTATAATTGGCTATGGACTTGATTACAATGGCTATGGCCGAAACTACCGGGATATTTATGTAATAGCGGAATAACCTAATAATTCCATGGAAAACCTGAATTTTGTAGATTATATCCGAATCTATTGTCGCTCGGGCAATGGAGGAGCAGGTTCGGCACATTTGCGCCGAGAGAAATTTGTACCCAAAGGAGGCCCCGATGGAGGCGATGGCGGAAGAGGAGGGCATATAATTCTTCGCGGAAACCGCAACATGTGGACATTATTGCACCTTCGCTACCATAAACATCTGGTGGCAGGGAACGGAGAACCCGGAGGCAAACAACAATCGTTTGGAGCCGATGGCGAAGATTTAATTTTTGAAGTACCCCTTGGCACAATTGTTCGAAGCGAAAAAACTGGCGAAATTGTTGCCGAAATTACCGAACACCAACAGGAAGTGATTTTATTGAAAGGGGGACGCGGAGGCCTTGGGAACACTCATTTTAAAACATCTACAAACCAAACCCCACGCTACGCCCAACCCGGTGAAAAAGGACAAGAAGGCTGGTTTGTTATGGAATTAAAGGTATTGGCTGATGTAGGATTGGTAGGATTTCCCAATGCCGGCAAAAGCACACTTCTCTCAGTAATCTCGGCAGCAAAACCCAAAATAGCCGATTACCCATTTACAACCCTTACCCCTAACCTTGGAATGGTATCGTATCGCGATAACTATTCGTTTGTGGTAGCCGATATTCCCGGAATTATCGAAGGAGCTGCCGAAGGCAAAGGGTTAGGCCTACGTTTCCTTCGCCATATTGAACGAAATTCGGCTCTTCTTTTTGTTATTCCGGCCGATAATGCTAACATCAAAAACGAGTACAAAATACTTCTCAGTGAATTGGAAAAATACAATCCGGAATTACTCGATAAACCCAGGATGCTGGCCATAACTAAATGCGACCTTATTGATAGTGAGATAGAAGAAGAACTAAAAAAAGATTTGCCTAACATCCCGTATGAATTCATATCGGCTGTTACTCGACGCAACATCGACGCACTAAAGGATATGATATGGCGCACCTTAAATCCCAACATCAATGATTGAACTCGATAAAGCGCTATTCCTATGGCTTAATAGCCTGCATTCACCCACTCTCGACCCCGTCATGTGGCAGATTAGCGGGAAAGGATTTTGGGTGCCATTCTATTTGTATCTGCTTTACAGAATTATTCAGAAATACAAAACCCGAAGCCTGATTTTCATTGCTGCCATAATATTAACCATAGTATTAACCGACCAAATCAGCCTTTTAATTAAAAATTACTTCCAACGGCTACGACCATCGCATAATCCGGAACTGGAGGGCTTAATTCATATAGTGAACAACTATCGTGGCGGGAAGTTGGGTTTTGTTTCGTCGCATGCGGCTAATTCTTTTGGGCTTGCTGCTTTTATTGTATTCATTTTCAGTAAGAAAAGCTGGCTGGTGTTTATGTTTCTGTGGGCATCTCTAGTTTCCTACAGTAGAATATATCTTGGAGTTCACTATCCTTCGGACATTATTGGAGGTGCATTACTGGGAGTTGTTGTTGGAATTTCCATGTTTTATTTTGCCAACAACGTTAACCTTAAAATAAAAAAGGCTCCCGAAAATCACCGAGAGCCTGAAAATTAAACATTCCCTGCATCAATAAATAACCACCTTAGAGCTTTGTCCTCCACACCGAACTAAATAAACGCCTCTGGCCAATCTGGTAACATCTATGCCTTGGGTTAAATGAAATTCGGTTGTTTCAAGCACCTTTTGACCATAAATGTTGTAAACAACTACACTACCGGTTGGGTTAGGCAGATCCTTTTTCAAGTGAAGCTGTTTGTTGAGACCTGAATAGTAAATTTGGATTTCGTTGTTGAGAGCAGTAAGACCTACTATCTGATTAACTTGAACAGTAGTTTGCTGCTGAATTTGCCCGTTAGGATGCGACAACACAAAGTCGATTACTTCCTGTCCATACCAGTTGGGATTAATGGTGCTGAAATTAACTACCCACTCGTTTTTCTGTATTGCAATATTGTTGTTTCCGCTCCAAGATAAGTTAATGTTATCGAAAGAATATGCCGTGATAAAATCTTCAAAATCGATTGTAAGTTCGTCACCTTGGTCGAAAGAAAAGGACTGTGGCAGAATAAATTCCGGCGTTGATTGAATCGGAAGTATGTGAACGGCAAAATCGTCGAAATAAAATCCGTCGAAAGTAACACTGCCATCGCTCACAAGGCGGAAGCGAAAACGTAATGTTTTCCCCAGAAAACCATTCAGGCTAATTCTTTCCTGCACCCAATCTTTTTCCCCATCCCACAATGGTTGCCCTTGAGCTTGAGAACCATTTACGGTATATCTTCCGGGCAGAGCCACCCAGGTAGTTCCATTTTCGGAAACTTGAAATTGTACATAGTCATAGGTTTGTTCAATATGCCATTTTGCATAAAATTCCACAAAGGCATTAGCCGCATTTGTTAGGTTGATAACCGGAACGTAAGTTATTGTGGTATTAGCGTTATTGCTGTAATTTCCGGAAGGAGAGTCACAAATGGAGCTGGTTGGAGAAACATAGTGTGAGGTAGTAGTTCCCCATATTGAGGAAACCCATTTGTTCATGGTTTCACAGTTGTCGATACTCGAAATATAGTTTCCGAAATATTTGGTAATGGTATCGGTGAAGGTATACAAACCGTTGTTAATTTTCACTACAATCGAAAAAACCGTTCCTGACGCAATGTTGTTTTTTAATACTATTGGGAAATTAGCAACCTGTTCGTCCAAAGTTTGCATATTCGATAAAACAACAGGTTCTCCAACCGATAGTATTTTGTTGGATAGCGGCTCGATCGAAACAGTAAAGTTCACATTTTGAAATTGCCCTAAGGCTTTAATTTTAACAGGTAGGATAAAGGTTGTGCTGCTAACCTCCAGGGGAGAAATATCTTCCATCTCTGCATACGGTAGGGCAAAGCGCATCAAATAGAGATTCATTTCGGAATGCCCGGCGCAGGTAGCCTCAATTTTTGTGGCTGCAGGCCAGAATCCGTCTGCCGGATCTCCTGCTTCAGGGGTGAAGGCTATAATTTTGTTTTTTGTTGTCTGCTCGCCATAAAACCAATCATCGCTTCCTCCGTTGGCTGTGTAATTCAGGGTTTGATAACAAGTTCCGTATCGATACCCATTTAAACGTGTCATTCGTTTGGCATATTCAATAAATACCAACGAATCGGGAGTTAACATATTTGCATAGCCCCAGGGGTATATCAACAGATTACTGTATGTGTGATTGTTAAGTGCGAGAGAAATTTGTCGAGATTCACAAAACTGTTTAACAACCTGGGTTTCGGGCTCGCTAAATGGCCCTGTACCGCGATAGGTCTGTGAACTAGTCACCGGCGATGAGCCTAAATTATCGTAGCCCCACATATACCCAAAGTTACGGTTTAAATCCACACCATAGGTATCATCACCGTTATTTCTGCGATTTTTTCTCCACATTCCTCCACCGTTGGGATTGGTAGTTTGGTTGTAGATATATCCATCGGGATTTACACAAGGGATAAAATAGATCTCCAAGTTATCAACCAAATATCGTATTTCGGGGTTGGTGGCATAGTTTTCCAGCAGATACCACATTTGAAACAACATTTGTTGCATTCCCATGGGTTCCCGTGCATGGGTAAGCGCTGTATACAAAACTTTCGGCTTGTTTTGTTCGATTGTGGGATTATTGGAAATCTTTGCGTAGTATACAGTTCGTCCTTCGATAGTTTGAGTGGCGCTTGCAGGCATTTTGGGCGATATTAAGCCGGGGAATAAGATGTGCATTTCGTCGAGCTCTTGCAAAATTTCGTCGTAGGTATGATATCCCGCCAAAGAACCAAGGGAGAAATTAACAGGGGTTGTATATCCAAAATAGCTGTTCCGTTTTTGCTTCATTTGCCGGTTTAACTCCTCAAGTATCACCCCTTCGTTTTGTTTCTGATAGTGTAACGAAACGTCCTCTATCAGGATTTCGTAGGGAATGCCTGTGCTTTTTAGCAATTGCAATTCTGTGTCGGAATATTCAGCCACGAAAAATTTCCCGGGGTGATATTCGAGAGATTCCATAGAAATTCCGGTCGACATCAACATTGGAAAATGTTCCGGCTGAGTAGCAAACACCTTCACCCGATGGTAACGTTCGGTTGGTTGTGAAATGACAGTAATGGCTGTCAAAAGGATTAAAACAAAAAAAGTCAGTTTTTTCATGGTTGTTGAATTAATTATAAGATTATTCATGAAATGGTACTCGAGCGGTAAGGCTGTTTCCCAACGTAATTTCATCGATATACTGCAACTGGTCGCCAAAAGCAATTCCCCTTGCCAAAGTTGAAATCAACGGAACGAAATCACGAAAACGCCTGTAAAGATAATAGGCCGTTGTATCTCCCTCCATAGTGGTAGGTAGGGCAAAAATTAACTCTTTAACAGGCTTTTCGGCTATTCTTTGTGCTAGCAGTTCAATAGTCAAATCCTGAGGTCCTATGCCATGTATGGGGGAAATTATTCCGCCCAAAATGTGATAAACTCCCTGATACCTCAAAGTATTTTCAACGGCCATCATATCGCGAATATCTTCCACAATGCAAATTGTTGCGTGGTCGCGTTGTGGATTGCTGCAAATAAGACATAAATCCGATTCGGTAATATTGTGGCATTCCCGGCAATATTGTATGTTCTCCACCAAATCTGTTAAAGCAATTCCTAACTGAATAGCCTCTTCCTTCTTCTGCCGAAGTAGATGCAAGGCCAACCGCAACGCAGTTTTTTGCCCTACTCCGGGCAGTTTGGCCAGTTCATTCACGGCTTTTTCCAAAATTCTAGAAGGCAGGTTAAAATCATTCATCAAACTACGAATTATCAGCAAAATTATTGAACGACAAAGGAAATACCAAAATCGATTTTTTCAAAGTTTTGGTAAGACAAATGCGATTTGTCAAATTCGGGGGAAAAATCTCAATCTGCATACCATGAACAAAAATTAGATTGCAATGGAAGCGAAATAAAAAACACCACTTCAATTCACATTTTTTCAAAAAGTTAGCATTTTAGGGCTATTTTTGCATACTGAACATAAAGCAAAGCAGCAGACTATGATTTTTGACCCTATAAACCAGATTTATCAATCGCCCCTGCTACTTCAAGCCGGACTGAAACATCTTACTACTACCAGAAATTCCTTCGGACAATCAGATTTCAACCTGTCCAGAAAACAACAAACAGTCTCAAAACGCGACAAAAACATTAGCATAATTCAGAAATATCTACAATCAAACCTTCCAATAATTTTCCCTAAACAAATCAGCGGCGACAGTATTTGGCATGTTACGGAAGAACTTGCCATTAAGGATGCTGATGCTGTAATTACCAACCGAAAAGATATAGCGCTTGGCATTTTAACAGCCGATTGTTTGCCTATAATTCTTTATGAGCCTCAGCAATCTCTTCTTGCCCTTGTACATGCCGGATGGAGAGGGATTCAATGCAACCTGGTTGGAAAAACGCTTAAACAGTTGACCAACTTGGGGGCAAATCCACAAAACATTCTGGCAAGTGTAGGCCCGTCAATAGGTCCCGAAGTTTACGAAGTAGGAACCGACGTAGCTCAAGTGTTTAATGAAAAAGGCTATTCCGCCTTTCTAAAGCCATTGAACAACGAAAAGCTTTTGCTAAACCTCTGGGGTATAGCCGAGGTTCAAATGATGGAAGAAGGCTTAGACAGTTCAAACATTGAATTAAGCAGTCTCTGTACCTTTACCAATCCAATGTTTTACTCAGCCCGCCGCGAAGGACTGTCTGCAGGACGATTTGCGACTATAGCCACCCTTATGAAGTAAATCCAACTGTTGAAAAGATGTTGAAAAATAGATTTCGGGTGGATTGGTAGATTGAATTAAATAAAATATCATTGCAAATGAATTCGGTTCGTTAGAACGATTAAAAGGGAATCCTGTGAAAGTCAGGAGCTATCCCCGTAGCTGTAAGTTCTAAACCGTTTTACCAATAAGCCACTGTTGCCGCCCAACGGCAATGGGAAGGCGGTAAAATTCAGGAACAAGCCAGAAGACCTGCCGAATTCGAAAATCGTAGCTTTCGGGCGAAAAGCGATCGATGAACATAGTTCTCCTACGGATTCTATTTTCATCTTTTCCCCGTAAGTTATCCATTGCTAACACTAAATTTTTATGAAAATGGATAACCAAAGTTGTTTTGAAAAAATTGTAAAACGAAACGGAGACCAAGTTCGGTTCGAAATCGAAAAAATTGAAAACGCCATTTTTAAGGCCATGCGCGCAACGGGATCTCCCGACCGCGAAACAGCCCATCAATTAAGCCTTAAAGTGGTAGAGATGCTTAAGCAATCTTTGGGAAATCAAACTCCAACGGTTGAACAGGTACAGGATTACGTGGAAAAAGTTCTCTTTCAGCATGGAAATTTCGCGCTTCTCAAAGCCTACATGCTTTACCGGAAACAGCATGAAGAGTTGCGCAACACCAAAGAAATTTTCAGCAACATTGAGGTAATCGAAGAGTATCTTAGCATGAACGATTGGCGTGTAAGAGAAAGTGCAAACTCCTCCTACTCGCTTCAGGGACTAAACCAACATATTTCAACCACCCTGACAGCACAATATTGGCTTCAGAAAATCTACTCCCCGCCGGTTGCTGATGCCCATAAACGTGGATACTTTCATATTCACGATTTGGGATTTTTAAGCGTATACTGTGTTGGATGGGATTTGCAGGATTTACTTTTAACCGGGTTTCGCGGAGTTTTAGGCAAAACAGAAGCCAAACCGGCTAGGCATTTGCGCACCGCTCTAGGGCAGATAGTGAACTTTTTCTACACCATGCAAGGAGAGGCCGCCGGAGCTCAGGCTTTCTCAAACTTCGACACTCTTCTGGCGCCCTTCGTTCGCTACGACAAACTCGATTATGACCAGGTTAAACAAGCTATGCAGGAATTCTTGTTCAACCTGAATGTTCCAACCCGCGTTGGGTTTCAAACTCCGTTTACCAACATCACCCTCGACTTGGTAATTCCCGACTTTCTGAAAAACGAACCGGTAATCTGTGGTGGACAGCGTATGAACCATACCTACAAAGAATTCCAACCCGAAGCCGATATGATTAATCGAGCCTTTGCCGAAGTTATGCTTGAGGGCGATGCCAACGGAAGTCTCTTTTCGTTTCCTATCCCAACCTACAATATAACCCCAAATTTCAATTGGGATAACCCCAATTACGAGAAAATTTGGGAAATGACTGCCAAATATGGCATCCCCTACTTCTCCAATTTTGTAAACTCCGACATGAGCCCCGACGACGTTCGCAGCATGTGCTGTCGACTACGACTCGACAAGCGGGAACTCAACAAACGCGGTGGAGGTCTGTTTGCAGCTAATCCCCTCACCGGCTCAGTAGGTGTAGTAACAATTAATCTTCCCAAATTAGGCTATGAGGCCAAAAGCAAACAGAATTTGTTTCATCGGCTGCGCCACTACATGGAGTTAGCTAAAGAAAGCCTCGAAACCAAAAGAAAAGTAATTGAAAACTTTACCGAAAAAGGACTCTACCCCTATTCGCGCTTCTACCTCCGAAATATCAAAGAACGATACGGGCAATACTGGAAAAATCATTTTGCAACCATTGGCATCAACGGTATGAACGAATGTTGCCTCAATTTTCTGGGAAAAGAAATCTCAACGCCAGAAGGTAAACAACTAGCCATAGAGTTGTTGAATTTCATGCGTCAAACACTGGTAGAATTCCAGGAAGAAACCGGCAACAACTACAATCTTGAGGCAACTCCAGCCGAAAGCACAGCTTACCGTTTTGCCCGTATCGATACCATGCAATATCCCGACATAATTACCGCCAACCATAAAGCCTATTTAGCAGGAGCTGAGCCCTACTACACCAACTCTACCCATTTGCCTGTCAACTTTTCGCACGATATTTTCGAAGTACTCGAACATCAAGACGATTTACAAACCCTCTATACCGGAGGAACTGTATTGCACATTTTCACCGGCGAAAAGAACATTCCGGTATCATCAGTCAAAACCTTGATTCGGAAAATATGTAACAATTATCACTTGCCATATATTACGATCTCACCAACCTTTAGTATTTGCCCCAACCATGGATACATAGCCGGCGAACACCACATTTGCCAACAATGTGGGGCCACTACAGAACTTTACAGTCGTATTGTCGGATACATGCGTCCGGTAAGCCAATGGAACTCCGGAAAACAACAAGAGTTCGCCGATCGGAAACTGTTTAATATCAACGCTCAACCAACAGTTGAAAAGAGCAGCACCATTTTAAGCAATACGATTTAACATAAACAAATTTAACACATTGAAGTTTAACCCTTTAAAACACTTAAAACTATGAGAAAAACGCTATTATTTCTGATAATGGCAATAGCCACAACCATCAAAGCAAACGGGCCTTTTGCACCGGCAGCCGGCCAACCGGGTTCAACAGCCATTCCTAAAGAATCACCCTCAATAATAGCTTGGGCAACCGGAATAGAAATCCAAAGAGGCCTGTTAGATATAGCCAACCCCAACACAACAGTAAATGGAAACAACCGTGCAACCTTTGGAATGCCCTCCAACGCACTTGGACCAGCCGAAGGAACATCGTTCGACGTGGTAAGCCTTGGCGATAACGGCGTTGCTACCCTAACCTTCAACCGCCCGATTTATAATGGTCCCGGTTTCGATTTCGCAGTATTTGAAAACAGTTTCAGCGATACTTTTTTGGAACTAGCCTTTGTAGAAGTAAGTTCTGATGGACATCGGTTTGTACGGTTCCCGGCTGTTTCATTAACCCCAACTAATACCCAGGTAGGTGGGTTTGGAACACTCGACCCAACCAACATTCACAACCTCGCAGGGAAATACCGCCAGGGATACGGAACTCCTTTCGACCTCGACGATATTGCCGATAGCTCGAATATCGACATAAATAACATTCGGTTTGTAAGAATTATTGATGCTGTTGGGACAATCGATCCTCAATACGCTAGTTACGATTCCCAGGGCAACATAATCAACGACCCCTATCCTACACCATTTGCCTCCGGAGGTTTTGATCTCGATGCCGTAGGAGCAATAAATGTTAAAAACGAAACCTTTACGATTGTTGATTTCAGCGATCTATCCCTTGCCCAAGACTCCTATTGGAACGGCAGCGACCTATCGGGTGGTTTTTCAAGCCAAGGGGTATTTTTCCCAAACAACTACAATTCCCAATGGTCTTCGTGGGACGGATGGTCCTACTCCAATATGCGTAACGATTCAACGCCGGGCTGGGGTAACCAATACAGCGCAATTACCGCCGGCGGAATCAACGCAACCGAAACAGATCCGGGTATTTATGCCGTAGCCTTTGTTCCAACCGATTGGAACAGCAGTACTCTATCTCTTTCTCATGTTAAGACAACTTTTTCATCGCCGGTTATCGCTCAAGGAGTCTATGTTACCAACACCACAATGGCATACCTTTCCATGCGCGACGGCGATGCTTTTGCCAAAAAATTTGGTGGCCCTACAGGAGACGATCCCGATTACTTTAAGCTTTATATCTGGGGAATACGCCCCGATTTAACCTCAACCGACAGCATTGAATTCTATTTAGCCGACTATCGTTTCGCTAACAACGAACTTGACTATATTGTCAACAACTGGCGATGGGTTGAACTAAGCTCTTTGGGACAAATAATTGAACTCCGCTACTCGCTCGAATCGTCGGATGTTGGAACCTACGGAATGAACACTCCTGCTTACTTTTCCCTGGGACAAATCTCATACAAAGACGCAGGGAACGTCAACATCACCCCCTCGCTTGAATCAATGGCAAGCGTAAAAATGTATCCAAACCCGTTTACCAACATCCTGAACATAGAATCGGATTCTCCGGCACAAGTTGTTATCAGCGATATTACCGGTCGAATACATAACGTAATCGAGCTTGAATCAGGGAAATCAACTATTTTTACCGATAATCTACCCAACGGATTCTACCTCGTGAGCGTTAATGGAAAAACAACGCAAACGTTTAAACTTTTAAAACAGTAGGTTAGCATGGCTCGAGCCATACACACCGACAGTTTCTTTTCTGACACGTCTCCCCGGACCGCAATCCCGGGGAGATATTTATTTTTGTTAGCCCTTCTATTTGCATTTCTTAATTTGAAAAATCAACTCTATGCTCAGGAGCAAATGGTTATAGACACCATTACCCTGAAAGAACTTACCGTAACCGGTAAACGCCCCTCCAGGAACGAAAAAACACTGCAGCCAATTCAATACATTTCGGGCAAAGAATTGGAGCTAATCCCCACTCAAACGCAAGCGGAAGCCATAAAAATTTTCCCTGGAGTAACACTTAAAGATTACGGTGGCATAGGAGGGCTAAAAACCGTTAATGTTCGTAGCCTTGGCGCCAATCACACCGCTGTGATTATCGACGGAGTTCAACTCTGCGACGTTGCCACCGGGCAAATAGACCTTAGCCGTATTCCGGCAGGCAGATACGAGCGGGTTTCGCTCTACATCGGAGAACTGGGGAACGATTTTCGAACAGCCCGTTCGGCAGCCTCAGCAAACGTTGTTGAACTTCAGTCACCAAAACCCAATTTTGAACAAAAAAACTACAACATTTCCGCCGGTGTAAAAACAGGCAGTTTCGGGTTAATAAAGCCGCATGCTCAGATTCAGACCCAATGGACCCCCACCGTCAACACCGACCTAGGACTCTGGTACAACAATGCCCACGGAAAATACAAATACCGTATAAACTACGGCACAACCCTTGACTCTGTTTTCGACCGGCAAAACTCCGATATTGAAACCTTAAATCTTAATCTTGTTTTACGACTAAAACCTGATAGCTCCAATCATATTGATTTTCAAACAAACTATTATCACTCCGAACGTGGATTACCCGGAGCTGTTATACTCTACAACCCGTTTTCAGAACAACACCTATGGAATCGTGATTTTTACGCCAATATCCGATACCGCAAGTTTAACACAACCAGATTTTCGCAACAATTATTGATGAAATTATCGCAAAATTTTCTTCGCTATCAAGACCCCAATTTTCTAAATACCATCGGAGGTATCGACAATCGATACACACAGCGGGAAATTTACAGTTCCTATGTGGCAAACATCATTATCAACCAAAAATTTAAAACTTCCGTTGCCGCCGATTATATTTTTCATTGGTTAAACACCAACCTCCCACTGTGGTCGATACCCACCCGCCAAACCATAATCCTAGCCCCTTCAGCTTCATTCAGTCAAAACAACTTTGAAAGCTCCGCAACTCTCGTTACTAACTACATTGTAAGTAGAAAAGACAACCACACATCCTCGCTTACTAGACTAAACCCAACGTTATTAGCAGCCTATTCTTTCTCGGAACAACACTCCACCAAAATCAAAATACTCTACCAAAATACATTTCGGGCACCAACCTTTAACGATTTGTACTATACCCTAGTGGGAAACCCAAACCTCCGCCCTGAAAAAGCACAACAAATTAATGTAGGCATTTCGACGCAACCAGCATGGTTTGAGCTGTCAAATTTAACCTTTCAAACCGACGTTTTTTATAACCGAATACAAGATAAAATCGTGGCTATTCCTACTAAAAACCTCTTCGAATGGTCGATGCAAAATATCGGGGAAGTAGAAATTTTTGGGGTTTCATTTCAAACATCAATAAAACAAGCATTTACACGTAACATCTCCGTTGGCATTTCTGGAAATTACAGCTATCAACAAGCTTACGATATTACCAACCCTAACTCCCCAAGTTACCGAAATCAGATCCCCTATACCCCATTTGAAATCGCATCGGTACAAAGTTTTTTCACATTCGGAGCATGGAATTTGGGAAGCAGTACTTTATTTAACGGGTTCTGCTATACCCTCGCCCAAAACCAATTCGACAATATGCTGCCAGCATGGACCGTTACCGATATTTCAATACTCTGGCAACCCACTAAGCTAAAAATCCCCCTGAAACTAAAAACAGAAATCACCAACATAACCAACAAGCAATATCAGGTAATTCGCTCGTTTCCAATGCCCGGAAGAGCCTATTTCCTTTCGTTGGAAATTCAGATTTAATAACAAAACAACCTATTGCCATGCAACACAATAGAAATTTCATAAAAAAAATTGTACCTCTCTGTTTGGCGGTTATCATAATCATCTCATGCAAAAAACCACCTATAGCCCCGGAAACGCCCGATGTTAATTTACAAACTAAAGCCATATTGGTTCTCAACGAGGGTTTATTTCAGATGAACAACTCATCTCTAACCTATTACAGTGTGACGGATTCGACAGCCGTAACCGATTTTTTTGAAGGGCAGAACAACCGTAAACTTGGCGATACCGGTAACCACATGGCCATTTACGGAAATAAGATATATGTCATTCTGACAACATCCAGCCAAATCGAAGTGCTAGATGCACAAAGCGGGATAAGTATCAGGCAAATTCCACTGTTCAACCAACAACAAGCCCGTCAGCCTCGCTATATCGACTTTTACCAAAATAAGGCTTACGTTTGCTCTTTCGATGGAACAGTCGCTGTAATTGATACCGTTTCGTTAACAGTTGAAAAGTTTATCCCCGTGGGTAGGAACCCCGACGGAATAAAAATCGTCAACCACAAAATTTACGCTTCAAATTCAGGTGGACTCAATTTTCCGAATTACGACAATACCATTTCGGTAATCGATCCAATTTCGCAAACCGAAATAAAACGAATTACGGTAGAAATTAACCCTTACAAGATGGACGCCGATTCTTATGGCGACCTCTATGTAATTTCGCGCGGCAACTATGGAAACATAAAAAGCTGCCTTCAGATAATCGACACGCATATGGATACTCTCAAATACACGTTCCCCGGAATTGAAGCCCAAAATCTTACCATATCGGGCGATACGGCATACCTTTATCATTACGATTTCAATTCGCAGCGGTCGAATTTTATGTTGATTAATGTAAAAACCGAACAAATAATATCCAGCAACATCAGTAGCATTACTGCCGAAATTCAAACTCCATACGGGATATCGATTGATTCCCCCACAGGCCATATTTATATTACTGATGCCCGAGGATTTATTAACCAAGGTAGGGTTGTTTGTTTTTCGGTTAGTGGAAACAAAATGTTCGAGTTCCCCACTGGCCTTAATCCCAATTCCATAATATTTCTGAGAAACTAGAGCATGCGTATAGGAACATTTCTTCCACAGAGTCTTATTGATTGGCCCGGACGAGTATCGGGAGTAATTTTTACCAAAGGATGTAACTTCCGATGCTTCTATTGCCACAATAAAGAATTGGTTTTCCCCGAGATTTATAACAACACCCCAGACCTGAATTGGGATACAATCATAGATCAGTTACGCCATCGTTTCCGGTGGCTCGACGGAGTGGTAATTACCGGCGGTGAACCAACCATTC
This sequence comes from uncultured Bacteroidales bacterium, assembly GCA_937981765.1. GTDB lineage: Bacteria > Bacteroidota > Bacteroidia > Bacteroidales > Salinivirgaceae > JAAYQU01. The sequence goes on along the minus strand of CALJOM010000002.1, from coordinate 240,053 downwards.
AACCAGACCTGATAAACTACATTGAACAGCTTAATAAAGAAAAATTTCCAGTTAAACTCGACACCAACGGTTCCAATCCAGAGGTTATTGAAGAACTTTTAAGCAAAAAACTAGTCGCAGCTGTGGCCATGGATCTTAAAACCATCCCCAATGTTATCGCCTATCAATCCATCTGTCAATCAATACCACCAATTAAAATCAGCAGAATAAGGCAAAGCGTAAATCTTTTAAAAAACTCTACAATAGAAGTGTTCTTCCGAACTACAGTAATAACCAAAATTCACACGCCAAACGTTGTAGAACAGCTAAAAAATCAATGGAACGTTGAGCATATTCACACACAAGAATATCGACAAACATTTGATAATTTTTAAACAAATTTTACCAACATTTGTTTAATGAAAAGCGTATAACCTTAAAAACAGAATGTGTATGTTAGTAGGACAAAAAGCCCCCGTTTTTAAAGCCAAAGCAGTAATTGATGGAAACAAAATTGTGGAAAATTATTCTTTAGAGGAGTTTCTAGGTAAAAAGTATGTTGTGTTTTTCTTTTACCCGGCAGATTTCACCTTCGTATGCCCAACAGAATTAATAGCCTTTCAGGAAAAACTCACAGAATTTAAAGAGCGCGATACTGAAGTTGTTGCCTGTAGCACCGATTCCGAATATTCCCATTGGAAATGGCTTCAAATCGACAAAAAAGATGGCGGAATCAAGGGAGTTACTTATCCACTGGTTTCCGACTCCAGCAATTCCATATCTGAAAACTACGGCGTTTTGGCAGGTCATTATGAATACTCCGACGACGGAAGAGCCTATTTTTTGGGAGAAGCAAAGGCCTATCGCGGTTTGTTTTTAATCGATAAGCAAGGAATCGTACGTCATCAAACAATTAACGACATGCCAATTGGACGCAGTGTTGATGAAGTTTTACGAGTAATAGATGCTCTTCAATTTTTCGAAGCAAACGGAGAAGTCTGCCCTGCCAACTGGCATAAAGGAGATAAAGCTCTCAAACCAACCCAGGAAGGAATCTCTGAATATCTATCATCAAAATAACAGAACTCCCCAACAAAAGTGCGCAAGTTTTACTGCCGGCAGATACCGGCAGTTTTTTTAACTGCAACACGTTTGTACTTATTTAGGCAACAATCTAAATGTTTTTGAGCTCCTATTTTAATGCTATTAGAATATTTTTTTGTGAAAAGAACTTTTTACATTACAAACAACGTTTTCATTCTTTCGCCTACAGTCAGCCTAGCCAATGGCGCAACTAAAGATAGTTCCAAATTTCATTTTAATGCCTAATGACAAATATTATAATGCCAGTCAATTTAAAAATCCAACTCCTAAATTAAATTTATTTAAATTAAATTCATCCCCCTTTCGATGTTAACACTGGAAAAGAAACACATTTTCTGTTGTTGGGCAAATCAATATAAAGAATCAAAAAAAATAAAATATTATAAACGAGCACCCTTGTTAATTTTTAAATACAAATATTTTTTTTATACCATTACGACATAATGCCGTTTTGATCAGCATGACAACGTAGCTAAATTCAAAAGAACCATGAAAACTGCAAAATGGGAAAATACAAAACTTGACACAAAACTTATGAACCTCTTAAAATTCCCAGCCAATTAAACCGTTAATGGCAAAATTGTGAGTTCAATGAGACAGATTCATCCAATTCTATTCTTTAAATTTCAATTGATACCAGCCAGGTCTCTATTTATTTAATGTGAAAACAGGCAATTCCAAGCCTTAAGTTGTAAGGCATAAGAATGTAAGAACATGGTTTTAGGCTTCATTCAACAACCGAACAGTATCATCAAAAACTGATAATAATTTTCAGAAATTAAAAATTAAAACTGGCCTAAACAACCAATTCCCAAAAGTTATTCTGGATAAATACACAAATGATGAAATTAAGATCTACATGTTGCCTCTATACTTGCAATAAACTGATTTGGTATCAAAAAACTCACCCTCAATAAACCAAAGGCTAAAACGACCCAATGATCTAAAAAACGCTAACTAAAGCACATAGAGCTAGAAACCCTTTCACACTGTTTTGAAACAAATTAAAAATAAGCTTAAATTAGCTCCGCAATCGAATTCTAAAGCCAAACTAATTCGGGTAAAACTTTTGAACCACATCTAAATTGTCGGTTTTAGAATCGTCGATATATATCATCCCACCTAGGGAAAAGACAATAACAATTCGATGATAAGTTTGATTAAATTTCTAAACGAACGGATGAATAAATTAAGTCAAGCTAAATGGAATGAATTAATATTAATTTAATATCGAATTAAATTACAGTTAAATTTGAATTAATGTAAATACCCTAATTTTGGAGGGTCAAAAGGAAGTCAAAGGCTTAAACATTAACCGCAATGAAAAAAATACTCACACTAATCGTAACCGCAGCAGTGGGATGCTCTGTGCTTATGGCTAACAGCAATAAAAATGCAATAGCCGTAAATAGCGTTAAAGCCACCTCTACAGTAGCTATGATAACTGGCAGCGTAGTTGACCGTGTTACTGGTGAACCTCTTACCGGAGTATGTATCTTTCTCCCAGAAATCGCAAAAACGGTTTATACCGACTTTGAGGGCAATTTCAAAATTAATAATCTTCAACCCGGGAAATACACCATTAAGCCTCGGTTTATATCCTACGACCAAAATCAAGATTTAACCATCGAAATCAAGGGAAATGAAGTTCATGCTCTGAAAGTAATTTTAAATCCAATTACCAACTAATTTTTCCTCCCATAAAAGTTATTATTGTGACCAAACCCCAAAAATATGCGGTTTGGTTTTTTTATAAATAAAATAAATAAAAATAGTATATTTGAGAAACGTCAATCGCAAGAAAAATGAAAAGATTGCTCAGCCTCATAATTATCCTTTGTTCCCTATACACGCTCAAGTCACAACAAATTGAACAAGTAGGAAATGTATTTTATGATCTTGAAGGAGCTAAATACACAGGAACTTACATTGAATATTATCCCAACGGTAAAAAGCGGATTGAAATTCCTATGATAGATGGACTAAAAAACGGACAGGTAATTCTATACTTTGAATCTGGCGCTAAACATGAAATCCGTTCTTACCAAAATAACCGTAAACATGGAACATGGATTGTATGGAACGAAAACGGAGTGAAAATCTCGGAAGCTAATTATAAAAACGACCGTAAAGAAGGGCAATGGATTGTTTGGGATGAAAATGGGACAAAGCGAGTTGAAATGTTTTATAAAGATGGCAAAAAAGCTGGAACATGGAAAATTTATGATGAAAACGGAAACCTCACTGAAACAAAAAAATACGATGAACTTTAATTTGTTAATTAAGATAAATTATTAAAAAAAAGGCGGAAAAATTTTCCGCCTTTTTTAATTATCCTGAGAATTATACCGGTATATTTTGTTTCAGGATATCGTCCGAAGAAAGTAGAATATCAATGTATTGTGCCCGATAATAGGCAAAAGGATCCTTTAGATTGATTTTCGCTAATTTTCCCTTAAAATCGTTTAGGCGAGTATAATTGTGCTGTTGCATCCAGTTTTCAATGCCCTGATTGATCTCATTAATTTTCTTAAAACCGTTTTTATAAACGGTACTAACCATTTGAAAAGCATCGGCTCCAACGAGTATCATCTTAACAGCATCCGACCATTCATGAATTCCGGTAGCAGCAGTTAAACTTGCCTTGATTTTCCCATAAGTTAACGCTGTAAAACGTAATGCAACCCGCTGGTCGCTTGGCACACTCAGGTTGTAGGGATAAATGTTTTTTTGGTCGTTTAAATCAATATCTGGCTGGAATAAACGATTAAACATAACTACTCCGTCAGCCTTATGCTCGTCCAGTTTTTTCAAAAAATTCAACACATTGCTATAGTAAGGGCTAATTTTAACAACTACAGGGATTTTTACCGTTTTCTTTATTTCGGCTAACACCGCCAACTGCTCATTTTCAACATCCGAAGCCTCTTTATCAAAACTTGCCGGAATATAATAGAAGTTTACCTCCAACGCATCCGCCCCCACCTCTTCGAGCTTCTTGGCATATTTTATCCACGAATCCCAATGAACAGCATTGAGACTTGCTATAACAGGAATAGCAACAATGGATTTTACCTTGGCAAAGCGAACAAGATGTTCTTCTATCCCCGCATGCTTAAGGTTTGGAAATATAGATAGCATTTCAGCATAACGTTCGTTGAATTGAGTCATTTCGCGTTCCAACTGCAAACTTTCTAACTCTATTTGCTCCTCAAACAACGATTTAAAAACAATGGCGCCGGCTCCTGCCTGTTCCATCTTCTTGGCATTTCCCGGATCTGTTGTTAAATTACACGATCCAACAATTACTGGGCTTTTGAGTGTTAAACCTGCCCAATTTACGGTTAAGTCTGCCATGGCTATTCAATTTAGATGAGTTAATATTTGGTTTTGAGTATTACTGAAACTCCTTTTTGAGTTGTTCTACCCATCTAACAATTCGCTCGTTGTTTTGTTTAGCCTGATTTTCAAAATCTAACACAAGTCCACAAAACTGGGATCCACGTTGAGCTTTCGATTTTTCAAAAGAATATCCTTCAAGGCTTGTGTATCCAACTATCTTACCCCCTAAAAATTCCAACAAATCAGCCATTATTCCAACCGCATCGGCAAAGTTTTCTGAGTAGTTTACCTGATCTCCATTTCCATATATGGCAAATAGTTTCCCCTTAAGATTCAGATCTTCAAGGGCAGGAACAAATTCGTCCCAAGATTTAGGCAATTCTCCGTCAAACCATGTAGGAACAGAAAGAATATAGTTTTTAAACGGCATAAATTTTTCCACGGTTAAATCGTCTGCATCTAGCAGAATGATTTCGCCGTTCCACAATTCTTTTATCTTTTCGGCTACCTGAGCACTTTTGTTCGACTTAAAACTATATATAAGAGCCGTTGTGTTCATAATTTCAAAATTTTAGTTCATTAAAAATTTTATTAGGCCAGAACTAATATTTCCAAAGTTCCAACATTTTATTAAAAATCTTTTCGGTATCGGGAAGAATAGCCTTTTCGAGAATTGGGTTGAAACCAACCGGAGTAAAGGTGGAACCTACACGCATAATTGGAGCGTCGAGATACTCAAAAGCATTTTCGATAATAAACGCTGCTATTTCACCTCCTACTCCACCGATTACTTTGTCTTCATGCACAATGACTACTTTTCCGGTTTTCTTAACCGATTGCAGTATAGTATTGTAATCAAGTGGCATCAGCGAGCGCAAATCTATCACTTCGGCCGAAACCTGATATTGCTGCTCGAGTTGTTGGGCAGCATCAAGACAGAGGTGAGTGGTATTTCCATAGGTAAGCACAGTTAAGTCCGTTCCCGGCCGACGAATTCGAGCAACGCCAAAGGGAACCTCAAAATCGTCTGGAACCGGAGTTGCCGCTTTCGGATCGTTATATAAGGCCTTGGGTTCCAAAAATAAGGTTATACCCCTACTTCGTATAGCCGTTCGCAAAAGTCCAGCGGCATCGTCGGCAAAAGAAGGATAAACTATACGAATTCCTGGCAATGTGATAAGAGCTCCTTCGATATTTTGACTGTGATAAAGTCCTCCACCAATGTATCCCCCAGAAGCTAAACGAATAGTGATGTTGGGTGAAAATTTCCCATTTGAGCGCCAATAGTCATGAGAAGTATCTACCAACTGTTCCATGGCTGGCCAAAAATAATCGGCAAATTCTGCCCCTTCAATTACCACCCGTATTGTATCGCTGTACCGACTCATTCCATTGGCTGTTCCTACAATATAATCTTCAGCTATGGGAGCATTAAACACACGTTCGCGACCGAATTCTTTCTGCATATTTTTGGTTACATTAAACACTCCTCCTTTATCTTTATTGGCCACATCCTGCCCCCATAAAAAAGTATCGGGATTACGTCTAAACTCAGCCCGAAGGGTTTGATTTAATGCCTCTACAAGTTTCAAGGGAGTACCGTTATACGAATGTAATCCAGTGGGATAGGTGGTTGAAACATACGGTTCGGGAGTAACAAAGTCGAAAATCGATTTTGGATCAGGGTCAGGAGCAACTAAAGCTCGTTTGTGTGCCTCCTTCACAATGGCTTTAACCTCCTCGTCAATAGCGGTTAATTCCTCTTCCGTAGCACGTTCATAACGAAGTAGCATGCGTCGGTATTTTGCCAAAGGATCGTACTCTGCCACATAGGTTAATTCGGCTTGATCTCTGTAAAGTTCATGCCTGTCGGAATTGGAATGGGAATGAATTCGAACACAATTGGCATGCACAATGGCAGGCTTTTGATTTTCAAGAACCCATTGTTTTGCCTCGTACATCACATTCATTGAATCGAAAACGTCCTTACCGTTACAATAAAAGATGCGCAGATTCTTGAATCCTGAAAAATTATCAGCAACCTTACGATTGGCTGTCTGTTCTTTTTTAGGGACCGATATTCCATAACCGTTATCCTGAAACACAAAAATCACTGGAAGTTGTTCGCTCGATGATCCATTTATGGCTTCATAAACGTATCCTTCAGAAACAGACGATTCCCCTTGCGAACTTATTACAACTCCTCCCCCTTTATAATATTTCATGGCGCGGGCTGTTCCAACAGCATGCTGAGCATGATTCCCTGTACAAGACGAAACATTGTGTATGTTCCATTCGGGTTTGGCAAAATGGTTCGACATATGCCTACCTCCACTCGAAGGATCGGTTGCTTTACTAATGCCGTTTAGAATAATTTCCTCGGCTGTCATGCCGGCTGAAATAACCGTTAACATATCCCGATAATACGGGTATAGATGATCTTTTTGCTTTTCAAAAACCTGACCAATTGCAAGTTGAATCCCATCGTGCCCTGCATAGGGTGCATGATACGACCAACCAATAGATTGTTTTAAATAATTTGGAGCACGGTCGTCGATAGTTCTGCCGAGCCTCATTAATTTGTACCAATTTAGCAGTAACTCCTTGTCGGTTTGTTTTATGCCATATTTTAAATCTTTCCTGAGCTTCATAATTTCAAAAATTTTAGATTACCCCTGTAGTGTTATAATTTTCAAGATAATAGGCAATTCTTTTTAAAAATGCCCCCCCTAAAGCACCATCAATCACCCGATGATCGTAAGAAAGCGATAGAAACATTTTGTGGCGCACTACAACTACATCGCCATATTCTGTCTCCATAACTGCCGGCTTTTTCTCAATAGTTCCCGTAGCCAAAATAGCCGCTTGGGGTTGATTTATGATGGGGGTTCCCATAACATTCCCAAAACTACCAAAATTTGTGATGGTAAACGTTCCAGCCTGAATTTCGTCGAGCGATAGTTTCCCTTTTCTTGCTCTATCCGCTAAATCGGCTAATTCATGTGCTAATCCTACAATATTTTTCCTATCGGCCTGACGAATTACCGGTACAATCAAATCGCCACTATCGGTTGCTACCGCTATGCCTATGTTAATCTCTCCGTGTTTAATTATTCGATCCCCATCAACCGAAACGTTTACCATCGGAAAGTCACGAAGTGCACGGGCAGTGGCTTCTATAAAAACAGGCATGTATGTCAGATTTACCTTTTCACGCTTTAGAAATTCCGCTTTAACACTGTTTCTCCAACGAACCAATTTTTCAACATCGGCTTCTACAAATGATGTGACGTGCGGGGCTACTCGCACCGACTCAACCATGTGACTGGCAATAAGTTTACGCATCCGAGACATCTCAATTATTTCGTCGCTTCCTGATATCGAAATCTGCATTGTATCTCTTTGGGGCGTATCGGTTACAATTTGACCTTGGGGTAATTTTGTGTATTGCGGCTGGTTCTTACGTCTCTCAATATATTCCAAAACATCCTGTTTGCGAATCCTATGGTTAATACCTGTCCCTTCTATAGATTGCAATTCTTCGGGCGAAATACCTTCTCTGGTTGCAATACTTTTAACCAATGGACTCAAAAACCTGCCTACATTTGTAAAGGGTTCATCTTTGGGGGTTGTGAGGTCTGAAGACTTAGTTTCCTTTTTTTCTTCAAGTTTATTTTCGGCAAATTGATTCCCATCCAGTTCAATGATAGCTAAAACCTTCCCGACAGCAACTTTTGTACCCTCAGAGTAAAGTATTTCAGCAACTTTCCCACTCACCGCAGATGGTATTTCACTGTCTACTTTATCGGTTGCTACTTCAAACAATGGCTGGTCCTCTTCAATCATTTCACCAACCGCAACAAACCATCGGGTAATTAGGGCTTCTTGGACACTTTCGCCAAGCTTAGGCATTCTAATCTCGTATCGCGACATAATACATTTTTTTTTACACCATTACTTACAATCAAACTTTAGAATTGTTCTAAATAATATCATTAAACCAATAAAAAAATAACCCCACACGATAAATTGATGGTTTTCAGATTTTTAAGCGTGAACCCATAAAAATTCTTTGTTACTCAAAACCATGGTTAAGAGTGGTTAACGATGACTAGTTAAATCACTTTTAATCTGCACGATTTTGTGGAAAAAACTCAGATATCAACAAAAGCACAATTATCCTGCGGTTTGAATGGTATAATAAATCAATTGAATTCTGGTGAATGAAATTAAAATTTTCAATTATATTTGTATTAATACCGACAATAGCACGATTAATCCTTTTGCCGGCAAATTATTAAACCGTTACTACGCGATTAAAGTCTAATAGCCCAACGTTATGAAAACGCATGTAAAAATCGTAATTTTTGTATTCACAACGACCCTGTGGGTTAATCTGGCAGCACAAACACCCGAATGGATCGACCCAATTCGTCGTGCCCAACAATACAGTGAACAAATGTATTTAACCGGCTTCGCGTCGGAGAAAAACGTTGGAAAAGACAATCCTTCTGAATTACTGAAAAGGCTCGAAAATTACGCCAAAGCGCAGATAGCTGAATATATACAGGTAACGGTACAAAGTGAAGCTACCTTATCGGTCAACGAAACGAACAAAAATTTCAACCAAACATTTTCGAGCATTAAACACAGCTCTACTAATTTAATTCTTAGCGGATTGAAAATACAAACTTTTTATAACGAGAAGGAAAAAACCGGATATGCCTTTGCCTTTGCAAAACGAAGCGAATTATTAAATTTCTACCGGAATGAACTTGAAAAAAAACTCGCCGAAGCTGAAAGGTTATTAGCTCAAGCCAATCAACTCGTAGAATCTAATATGGAGCTGTCGTTTAAAACAACCCTTGATGTTCTAAATCTAATCCCACTAATTGAACAATCCCAATCAGTAATATTAGCTCTGAAACGTACCACTAATGATGCCAACGATAATATTGAACGTATTAACGCCCTTAAAACCGGTATTGACAATATCTTGCGCCAAACCAACGGTGGAAACAGCAAAAACCTCGACGAGGCATGTTTCTTTCTTGCTAAATCCCTTCATTTGCAAGCACCCACACTGCCAAATCCGGTATTGGTATCTAATTTCACTTATCAGGATACCAAAATGGCTAGTGAATTTTCAACTCGTATCAATCAATCGTTATCCTCAAGGTTAATCAATACCGCTGGTTATCGAATTGAATCATTAGGCACAAACACCACAAAATATATTATTACCGGCACCTATTGGAAACAGGAAAACGAGATTAAGCTTATAGCTCAACTGAAAGAAGTCGATGGAAATATCATTGCCACAGCAGAAGCAATTATTCCCTTGAAATGGATTGAAGCTAATAACCTCAAGTACTTGCCTGAAAATTTCGAACAGGCTTATACTCGAATGAAGGTATTCAGCCAAAATGAACTTATCCGAAGCGATTTGAACGTAGAGGTCTTTACTAACAAAGGGACCGACAATCTGGTTTTTACTAAGGGCGAAAAGTTAAAATTCTACGTTAGAGCCAATAAAGAATGTTACCTTCGATTTATCTACCATTTGGCAGATAACCAATCGGTTTTAATGCTCGACAATTATTACGTAGCCTCACACATGGTGAATCAGGTAATAGAACTACCCGATGAATTTGAGTGCGACGAACCCTTTGGTGTAGAAGTTCTGCAAATTAATGCCCAAACCCATCCGTTTCCGAAACTAAATACCCGGAAACAATATGGCTATGAATTCATCACCGAAAGCCTCGAAGAAACAGTGGTTAAAACACGGGGTTTTGTCAAGACTACTGATAAAATGGAAAAAGCAGAAAAAAGGTTGGTTTTTACCACACTAGCCAAATAAATCCGCTATGTTTAACCACTCCTACGTATCTAAAAATATTTATGAATCGGCAATAAGTTTTTTATAGCGGAACCGCTGTTCGGCTTTTTCACCAAGACGCTGACGGCGATTTTCGATATATTCGCTGTAGGTGCCTTCAAAGTAATACCAATTTGCAGGACCTTCCCATGCCAAAATATGGGTGGCAATTCTGTCTAGGAACCAACGATCGTGAGAAATTACAACTGCACAACCGGCAAAGTTATCCAACCCCTCTTCCAATGCACGTAAGGTATTTACATCAATATCGTTGGTGGGCTCGTCTAATAACAATACATTGCCTTCCGATTTTAAAGTCAAGGCTAATTGAAGACGGTTACGCTCCCCTCCCGATAAAACACCACATTTCTTTTGCTGATCCTGACCGGTAAAATTAAAACGAGAAATATATGCCCTTGCATTGATTTCTCTTCCACCAAGAGTGATATTCTCCTGCCCTTGACTAACAATTTCATAAACAGTTTTTTCGGGGTCTAACGATTCATGAAGCTGGTCAACATACGACAACTTCACTGTATCCCCAATTTCAAACGTACCTGCATCGGGTTGCTCCAACCCCATTATCATTCGGAAGAGCGTAGTTTTCCCGGCACCGTTAGGACCAATTACCCCAACAATACCGGCAGGTGGAAGCTGAAAACTCAAACCATCAAACAATTTATTGTTTCCATAGGCTTTGACAAGATTACTGGCAATAATTACTTTATCGCCTAGGCGTGGACCATTGGGAATAAAAATTTCAAGTTTTTCCACCTTTTCTTTAATATCGCTGTTCAAAAGCTTCTCATAAGCCGATAAACGAGCCTTACTTTTTGCATGACGTGCCTTAGGCGACATTCTTACCCACTCCAATTCGCGTTCAAGAGTTTTTCGACGCTTACTATCTACTTTCTCTTCCATATCAAGCCTATTCGATTTTTGTTCAAGCCAAGAACTGTAGTTACCTTTCCATGGAATTCCCTCTCCCCTGTCAAGTTCTAGAATCCAGCCGGCAACATTATCAAGAAAATAACGGTCGTGGGTAATGGCTATTACCGTACCTTTATATTGCTGCAAATGAGCTTCTAACCATTGTATAGTTTGAGCATCAAGATGGTTTGTCGGCTCGTCGAGCAACAAAATATCCGGATTTTGAAGCAGTAGACGACAAAGTGCAACCCGACGACGTTCACCTCCAGATAGATGTTTTATCAAATTATCTTCTGGTGGACATTGTAAAGCGTCCATTGCTCGCTCTAACTTGTTATCAATTTCCCAACCCTCAAGATTATCGATTAACTCAGTTAATTCACCCTGACGGACAATAAGGGCATTCATTTCATCGTCGCTAAGAGGTTCAGCAAATTTGTTATTAATTTCCTCGTATTCTTTTAGAAGGCTAACAACAGTTTGAACACCTTCTTCCACAATTTCGCGAACAGTTTTATTCTCATCTAGAACAGGTTCTTGGGGTAGGTAGCCAACAGAATAGCCGGGAGAAAAAACTACTTGTCCGTCATAATTTTGATCTTCACCAGCAATAATCCGCAACAACGTAGATTTTCCACTCCCGTTTAAGCCAATAATTCCGATCTTAGCACCATAGAAAAACGAAAGGTAAATATTGTTCAAAATTCGTTTTTGAGGGGGAATTGTTTTCCCCACTCCAACCATCGAGAAAATAATCTTCTTGTCGTCGCACATAAATTTAAAGGTTGTTTAAAATAGAGCTAAAAAACAAGCGTAACTCATTATCTGAGTTACGCAATTTATGAAAATTAGCCATTGTTACTTGGCAAGTTTTTTGAAATCAATGGCACGCATTCCTTGTGCTTGTTTCCCTTTTTTGATATGGAACCAACCAAAGTAATACAATGCGGCATCGTCGGCTCCTAATATTACATTCCAGCAACGAGCTTTTTTGTGGTCTTTCATAGGAGCTACCTGATGCAAAATCACAGCTTCGGAGTCGTATTTATCAACAACGGCCTCAATTTCCTCTGGTGTAGCAATTTTAACTTTATAGGGATAATATTTTTTTATTTTGGCAACAGTGTTAACCTCAGCTGTAAGTTCCTCAGCTCTTAGATAAAGAGTTTTATTGTGGATTTTTTTCCGGTTCTCGGAATAAAATTTCAATGCCCGCTTCGATGATTTGATTTTAGGATTATTCATCAAATTATGAACATGCTGTTCAATAAATCGCAAAATTAATCCCAGTTTGTAATCGTAAGTACTCTCATCAACATTAGCATAAGATATCGGAAGACCAGAAATTGTAGGCATATCTTTTACCGTTGGATAATTTCCCCCGAGGGTAACGTTTAGAAAAACATATTCCGCAATTTCTCTGTCGCGTTTGAAATAAACGTTATTTAACATCAAAAACGAAAGGTTTGGATCAAATCTCAGAGAATCAAAAACCTTTTCGTTAAAGGTCATAAATTCGTAGGGTGTAATTTTCCAGTGTTTTTTTGCCGTTTCCTGAATTTTTTGATTATAGTTCAGTAGCGGATTATCTTCCAGAAAAATAATGGTTTTTGTTTTCAAAAAGCGTTGCAATTCATCTTGTGTTGGAACAACCAACTGCGCGTTAAGATTCAAGGCTAAAATCGTAAGCAACGACACAATACATAAGTTTGTTTTCATTGGTGCGTGTTTTATGGTTAATTATTATTTACTTTCAGAAAATATTGAATTGGTGGAACAAAAAATTGCATAACCTATTTCATAATGCAAAAATATGAATTTTGGGCAAATAAAAAAAGCGATGGAGGTTTAGAACCACCATCGCTTTGATAACAAGTGCGTTACCCTAATTTTTAATTATTTTTGTAACTATTAATTCCCCATGGACTTCGATTTTCAGATAGTAAATTCCCGGACGAATGTTGGAAACCACATCACTGATATCAATATTTCTGCCGATAGATCCCGGGAATTCACGATAATCAACCATATTTCCCGCTATTCCAATCAAGGTGAGTTTAGCGTTACTAACTTCTTTATTAAAGACTAAATTGGCAAGATTATTAATCGGATTCGGATTAACCTGAACAGTTATGCCCACCTCGTGAGAAAGTTGTACACTAACCATCGGGAAAATGGTTCTCTTACCATCAATATCGTATTGTACCAATCGATAATAAGATATTCCTTCAAAAGGATACTTGTCTTCGGTTGCATAAAGGTTTAACAGGTTAGAATTTCCTGCTGAACGTACCACAGCAAAACGCTCAAAGGTGTATCCGTCTTTCGATTTTTCAACCTCAAACCTATCACTATTTTGTTCAGAAGCGGTAGCCCACTCAACTAAAACAGTGCGTTTTTCTGTAACATTAGCCTCAAAACGTACTAATTGCACCGGAAGTGGGTTTTGAACAGGATGGATACTTGCAAAGGTGAATGGACTGAATTCATCAATTGGGTTACCAGTTTGTATATAGCCGGGTGCCCCAGGCTGGTTTGCCCAATATGCTGTTGGAATACCTTCTTCACGCCAACTCGAAGATCGGAAATGAGCTACTCGCAGGGTTGTCAAATTGTCAATCTTTGATCGCGCAGTGTCTTCCCAATAGAGTGTTACGTAAGGCTGGGCCGTTCCAACACTACCAACACGACTTAAATCCCAGTATTCGATTTTACTCACATGATGCAAAGGTGAAGTAACACTTGTAACATTGGTATATGGATTATCAAAATATTCCGCAACAAAGGCAGCAGATCCAGACATATTGCTTATTCCAAGTCTGGCAAAACGTCCATTTTTACCAATTGGGAATACAAAATCGGTTATACCGTATTTCCGCATTGGTCCGGAAATGTAACTGTTGACATTTCCTCCACTAACATTTCCTCCAACCTCAATAGATAAAACACTTGAAGGTGTTGTTTGTACAATGCCATTATTTAAAGTTAACGTTCCATATACAACTACATTGGAATTTAATATCACCTGGGGATTCAAAACAGAATTATTGTTGACGGTTAAATTGTAAAGGTTAGCCTGATTACCAGTAAAATATTGTATGATATTACCAACCAGATGCAAGGTACTTGTTCCTCGGTTAAAACTTCCTGAAGTTAAACTGAAATTACCCGACAAGTAAATATTAGATGCTTGAGCATTTACAGTAGAACCTATGGATAAATTCCCGTCTATTATGTGATCTCCCGACAGGTTTTTAGCACCAATCCCACTCATAATAACATTATGTGCATAAATATTTGAGATGTTTTGGGTAACAGTTCCGTTAAACACCATAATGGATCCAATACCTGAACTTATGTTAGTGGAGTTATTAAGGTAATTTCCGGCTACGCGTATTTCTCCGTTATTAATCAGCTGGGAATTAGCATTCATTGTAAAGTCTTCAGCAATGGTTAACCATACACTAGAATTTACAGTTAATTGACCATTGGAAGAGATGGTAAGTTTAAAACATTCGGCGTTAGTCGACAGAACAGGATAATTTGGAGCACCTCCGTTAATTATAACATTAGAGGTAGCTGTTGGTATTTGATTTAAGCTCCAGTTACCAGGTTCGTTCCAATTACTGTTGACAAGACCTGTCCAGTTATTATCCTCGTATGCCCAACCAAAACCACACACCCCAAAATCATTGTATCGAACACCGGAAGTTATTGTACCTGCCGTTGTGTTGCCCGTGGTTGAACTTTGTCCCATAGATTTCCATCCATTGCCTGTTTCATAATATGCAGCAACTAATGGCTGAAGGTTTGTAATGCCGCTTCGGGTTCCATTGTACCAATAGAAAGTAACAAAGGCCTCTGCAGTTCCCGACAAACGAGATAGATTCCAATGTTCAACATTACTTGCTTTATTCAAACCTACTTGCAGATAAGTAGGATTATAACCACTTTCGAAATAAGCAGCTCTGAATGTAGCTGAACCAGTTAATCCGGAAATGGCTACAGGCGCGTAAACATTGTCGGTCCCAACATGGAATACAAAATCACTGCTACCCTGTTTCGACAGATAACCTACAATATACGAATTAGCCGAACCACCAACAAGGGAAGCTGAAGATAATAAGGCTATTGTACTATTAATACCAGCTTCAACCTTACCACGTGTAAGGGTTAATTGATTATCTACCGAAACGTTCTTTTGAAGAGCTACAGCCGTTAGTCCATAGGTATTGTTTATTACTAGGTTAAAGAACGTTTCGTTTTTGTCGATTATCTGAGAAGCGTTGCTATTGAAAACAACGGTGCTCGTACCACGGTTGAAAGTTTTAGTTCCCTTCCAATCGCCACCAATTTGGATGGTATTATTCCCTGCATTCAAAACAGCACCAATAGTTAAGTCTCTAAGAATAGTAATATTACTTAATAAGGTTTTATTACCGTTCCCAGTAAGTTGTATATTAAAGAAATTACTACCAGCAGGATTATTAATTGTTTGATTGGAATTGCCATTGAAAACAAACGTTGAATTACCGTGCTGAAATCCTGAATTGTTAACAAAATTACCACCAACTGTGATTGTATGAGATGAATTAGTAATAGCAAAAGTTCCTGCATTTATGATTAAATCACCTTGAATTGTAATGGCGCTTCGGGTTGTGAATATTGAATTTCCTAAGCCATTACCACTATTGATATGAAGATTATAAGGAATGGCGGTTCCAAAAGTCAACTCAATGTTATTGGGGGATGTCAACTCTATGGTGCTACTTCCTCCGTTAATAAATGTGCCATTGTTAGAGAAAGTCCCGCCTATATCAATAGTAGTTAAGGACCCACTTACCACTTCTAGCACTCCACCATTATCAAAGTTCTGGGCAATTTTGATATTTTTATTATGAGAAATGGTTAACGATGCTCCTGTATATATGGTTAGGCGCTTAACATGTGCCTGAGTTGGAGTAAAAGTGTCATCAATTATTGGGTATCTGGGAGCTCCAGTTTGAATAAAAATAATTGCATTATCTGCTGGCACAGCCTCGGGGTTCCAATTGTGTGGATTATCCCAGCGGGTATCTTCCGCGCCTGTCCAGAAAAGAGTAGGTGTTGTATACACCCATAAAATTTTACCACTATTGTAAAGGCCATCGTCTTCCTCAAAATAATGGCCGGCCCGCAAGCCATAAGAATCTCTGAACCTAACAATTCCGCCACAGGAACTACATGTTCTGGTAGCGTTATACAATGCTCCTTGAGAGAAGTTTACATTATAAATTTCAATGGTATCCGACCATGAGTTCATAAAGGTAATGTACCGTCCAGAAGGATGTCCAAAAATAAATGCTCCGAAAGAAAGATTTTCAGTTGGGTTAATAGTAGCAGAACTAGTTAACAATAGACCATTAATAGCTAAATACTCCATCTTATAATGCAAAGCGGCAATAGTTCCACTCACATTAACACTATACCTTCCCGAACCCTGGTTTGTAAAAACCACTTCATTGTCAACCGTTCCAACTAGAGATAATAACCCTCCAGCCAGCACTTCAATAACCGAGTTATCGGTAAATTTCCCTCTACTATTATCGGCAAAAAACAAAGAACCGGCAACTAGTAGGTTTTTAGCATTTGTTGAATGACCAAACTTAATGGTATTGCTTCCTACGTTAAGTGATGCTCCGGATTGAATTGTTAAATCGTCCGTGATTGTAAATACTGGGCTAACAAGAGTGTAATTTCCTTCTAACAGCGTTACTTTTCCAAAGGAACTATTTCCCGAAAGGAATTGATAATTTCCAACAGAACCTAATTTTAGCAATGCCAACGTATTTACAAAAGTCCCGTAATTGATAAAACTTCTAAAAACATGAAGCTCTGCCAGAGAATTAATTGGAAGTTTAAGTGTAGCACCACTGTTTATTTGAAGATACCCAACTTTATTGGTGTTGGCCATGAAATTAACTGTCCCCTGCTTTTCAATAACCAAACGAAGTTTATTGTTATTAAGACTATTGAAAATGGATGCTTCTCCGAATCCGGACATGACAATGGTTCCTCCATTCGGCACATTGATTCGGAAAACACTATTGACAGAAAGTCCCTCTCCAACTCTCAATATGGTGCTATCTCCATCCCAATAAACATCGGATTTAATATCAACAAGTCCGGTAACATTTAAAACCCGTCGAACAGCACTTAAGTCGCGAACCAAATATAATGGACCGTTAACAGTAAGCGAACGAATTGTAACTGTGTCGGGGAGATCTCGAAGATAACAACTAAACCCTGTGTTATTAATAACAACGTTATCATCAGGCTCCGGAAGTCGTCCTAAATCCCAGTTATTGGGTTCTTTCCAATCATGGCGCTGAGAACCTGTACCATATCCGCCAACCCAAGTTATAGTCTTTTCAACAAACCAATTCACAAGATTATATGGGTCGTCTTCATAGGCAGGGCCCGCAAGATTCCCTGTCCATTGATAAATATCAACCACACCAACGGAATTAACCTTCTTAATGTTTCGAGTTCCACCAAGTGGATTTTGCGGGAAAGAAATTTTTACAATACTGTCACTGCCGGTAAACGATTGATCGTTAGCAATTTGAAGGCAAACTCCTCCTCCTATAGGATTACTAAAGGTTCCAAAAGAAAAATTGTTTTGCGGGTCAATAATAGCTCCCGATTTAACAAATACCCCCGGAATTTGCAAATCTTTTATTAAATAATTCTTGGCCCGAATTGTTCCCCCGCTATTGATTTCCAGATAGTACCTCCATCCAGCATTAGTGGATACTATCGACGATATATTGGTTGGTGACCCAATAATAGAAATCTCCCCACCATTGTTAATGTTGAGATTACATAGATTACCCATGCTTACAGTTCCGCCCTCACCTAAATTGAAAACACTATTTATAGAAGCAACGTCTGATCCGTCTCCCAGATAAAGGGTGTTCCCATTCAAATTGAGGATTCCTGTATTAAGAACAAATTCGCCATACACTCTAAAGTTGTCGAGAATGTTGTAGGTAGCTCCGCCCGTAATCCGCAAATTATTCAATATGGAATTATTCCCCATTATAGTGGCCGAACCTGAAGGTTTATTTAAAATGTATGTTCCTGTTTGATCAAAGGTTCCATTGTCTGTAGCTACAAAATCACCGCCAACTGTAACGGTTAAAATGGCTCTGAATCGTCCGTTACGTACCCAAAGTTTATCGACTATTTCAATATTTCGCAGCGGATAAACAAAGGTGTTGGTCGGTTTATCCACCCGAACTTTATAAAAATCGTTTTGTGCAACATCTACTAAATAAATGTATTGGTTATTTGATCCATTGAAAATGACCTCACCGTTATTGGAAGTAAAGATTGCAGGAAAACTACTATTATTATTATACCAGTTTCCCCCTAATGTAATGGTATTAACGGAAGCATTAAGGGTTGCAGAAGTTTCAAGATACAAGTTCGATTTTACAATAATATCTCCACTAAGAGTTTTCGTCCCATTATTAGCTATGTATAGATTCCCATATATAATATCGATATCATTTTCTTTTCCTCTTACGGTTTGATTAAATGAAGCGCTATAATAAGCAAATGAGTTGGGGTGGTATAGGTATTCATTAAAACCAGAAGGATGTGAATTTACACCCGTGTAATAAACTCTTGAATTACCATTATTAAATTGACCTACAGAAAATTGCCCATTTCCAGAAGAACATACAATTTGATCGCTTCCTTGAATTCGGAAGTTGTAACTATTAATGGTAAGCGAACCTGTAAGACTAGTATTTCCATTAGTATATTTAGTACTTACAGCGGGCTCCGTAAAACTAAGATTTGCAAAATTTCCGTTAAAATATTGGTCTGATCCCATAAAGTTAACCCATCCGTTGCCTACATGAGTGTGAACACCATCCCACCATCTACCGCTGAAATATATGGATTGTTCGTTATCGGTAACGACACTATTGGTAGAAGACGCGAAATTCCCCCGAATTAAAATGGTTGAATGGTTAGCAAGACTCAATGTAGTGTTGGCACCAATAATAAATGCCTTGTTCACTGAATTTGGGTCGTTAAAATAAACTACTGTGGAATCTCTGAAGGTTTTGGTTCCTCCCATTCTTATAGCTAACCTGGAGAAACGCCCATTGCGAATTATTTGATCTGATCCATGGAAATAAAACCATCCAATGTTATTAGTCAAAAAACTACCTCCAAGGAATTCATAATCACCATATAAGTAATAGATATAATTAACCGTTGAGGGATTTACTGTTCCTCCAATTTGTGTCCATTTACCATTTACCGTTAAATTTCCTAAAATATTATATGTTGCAACACCATTAAACTTAATATTGTAAAATTTTGAATTTCTAGGGTTTATCTGTACTGTTCCACCATTTCTTTGGAAAAATACTGTCGATTTGTTCTCGATGATATTGGCTGTTGCATTTATATCGTATTGTCCTGCCACCAATAATACAGCATCTAATCCATAGGCTAGAATAGAAGAGGCCCCCATAGTAATATTTCTCGATACTTTTACCGTATCTACCCCAGCTTCTATGGTTAACAACCCATTGGTAAGTATTAAATCCCTACATATGGCACCACTACTAAAAATGTAAGGATTAGAACCTCCTGAAGTAATCCGTGGAATTTCGGCATCAATTAATGCGGTTGGCACAATGGGTGGATTCCAGTTCCCGGGATCAAACCAATCTGCACTGCTAACTCCTGTCCATACAACTTTGGATGGCGCGGGCCAATGTACTTGGTTTGCCGGGTCGTTTTCATAGGTGGAAGAACCCATGTTTCCACTGATATCTCCATCAAAAGTAATGTCTCCTGTGTATCCAACAGGCCTATTTACGTTGAAATGTCGTCCAACAACCGGCGTAGTAGGATGCCCAAAAAATACATTTTGAATATTTGGTAATCCGGATGTGTTGGTCAATATTTGAAGATAATAGAATCGATCGCGAATGGTCACTCCATCGGATAAATCAGTAAATTGATTCCAAGGATACATCCGCAACCATACTCCATTGGAGAAATTATCGGTTGAGTTTATTGTTACTCCATTATTAATAACAAATCCGTCGTAATTTACGCGCTCAACTTGATAATTATTAAAGCGCAAAGATGCTCCACTGTATGCGGTCATTTTGATACCACGGTTCCATCCATAATCCTGATATTCTCTAACAATTGCTGGTTGATAATAGGTCCCAACTACAATCAGTGTCCCATAAATATCAAAGGTTGGATCCAGATCGGCAAGACTAAACCGGAGCTCCGATGCAGCATCAACTTCTAATGTTGCACCACTATTAACTCTTAAAACCTCGCCCGGGGGTAGTCCAACATCATCGTTACCTATGTATAGAGTTTTTCCGTTAAGTTTCAAATGAGCCCCGGAATTTAAAATCAAATTCCCATTTATAATAACGTTATCCAAAAGGGTATAAAGGCGATTGGATGTTAGAACGCTGTTAAATACGACATTTTCAAAAGTTCTGCCTCCGGTCGTAATGGTCTTAATTGTATTATCATCGCTTTCAAAATAAACGGTATTTCCATCAGGAATATAGTTTCCTTCAACGGTCCAATTACCACGAACTGAAAAATTATTTGGATAAGTTGGATCAAGGGTTGGACGTAAAACCGTTCCTGGCCCAACATAAAGGTCTCTTACTGAAATAGAGTCGTAAAGATACTTGGTACCACCCGATGTGAAGGAAACGTCTTGGGCAAAAATTTTTGGAATAAACTGGGTCCCTACACGATCAAAAATAAGGTTGGCATTGGATACACTCCAAACAGAAGCTCCAAGAATATTAATATACTCGGATCCTATATTGTGGGTAAGGGTTCCAAAATCTACTGTTGAGGCTGGCGTAGCAGTAATAGTTATGTTTTGGCGAATATTAAATCCATTATTTACCGTATTCTTAGTTCCTCCATTTTCAAAAATTACTTCGTTAAACCGGTTACTTCCTGGATTTATTGTTTGATTACCCCCTTGGAAACGAAATATACGAGCATTGTGGTCGAATCTACCTAAATTGGTAAATGTGTTTCCACTAAAGAAAACGTTAGCCCAGGTTTCAATGGTGTCGCTGGGTTGAATTTGTACATTTCCTGTAAAGTAAAAATTCAGGTCATCGAGTCGAACTCTGTGTCCATTGCCTGATGTTTGAACAGCATTTAACCTTACGTCATTAAAGTTACCCCCGGCATAGATTCTTTGATAGCCGGTTCCGGTTAGATAGAGCGTTGATGTAGGAGAAGCAACATAATTTCTAAGATCCAGATTAGCACCTCTCACATATATACTGTGACCATTATCTCGTAACTCAATGAGATCATAACCTACTAACAAGTCTCCTTCAACACGTAGATCTCCGTGCAGATAAACTTGGCGGGCAAAATTATCCCACAAATAAACATTGCCATATTCGACACCTGGAAGAATAGATTGTTTATGAGTTCCACGTAGGTAATATCCGTTGGTACTAGCTATATTGTAAGAGGAAAAACCTGTTGGAAATGCATATTGAACGGTTGCTGTGGTATCAACGGTATAATTGTAAATGTAAGAATTTTCACCCATTTTGAAGGTTTTGTTGCTGGTTACACAGTTAATGGTATAATCTCGCATGTTCAAGCTGGTCCCATTTCTGAATTCCATGTTTCCGGTTAAAACAAAATGATTGTTCTGTATTACAGCCCCCGTACCACGTTTAATAAAATTGTTAAAATGAGTTATCCAAGGTGTTGGAGAAAAGTTTGCACCGTCATGAAATAACGTACCACCTCCCCAATTAATTTGATAAAAAACAGAATCTTTTGGGGCATCAGCAGAAATTGTTCCTTCAAGATACAGATCATAACCGTTCATATTAAGTTGCACAGGTCCATCCCAACCTCCATTCTGGGTATAGAAATGGATATTATTTTTGACATAAAGCGGGGCACTTGCCGTTTTATTTACTTTGGGATTCGCTGCTCCGTTAGTTGTATTTCTTAAATATAGATTAAAGTATTGTACTCCCCCGGTTACTATTTGATCTATTGGACCACGGTATTCAACCTGTCCGCCGGATAAATTGTAGGAACCAAATCCTTTGGGAAAACTTTCCACTCCAAGAAGATACATCCATCCTCCGTCCATTATAAACGTACCGCCTGCGGTACCATTAATTTCAGTAGAAGCAAAACCAATGGCACCCACGTAAATGTTAGAACCTGTTAAATTGAAGAGATTTCCTTTGACCGTAATATTGTTGGCTATATATTTTGTGCTATTGCCTTCAAAAGACAGGTGATTAAACGTTGTTTCGCGAGTTGATGCCGGATTTCCGTAATTTCCAACATAAATAGTCCCTGTTCCATCAAATACCACTTTGCCTCCTCCATATTGGTTAAATCCATTGTTTCCTTCGTAATTGTACCACAAACGACGTACGTAAATGGTTTGTTCGCCGCCATCAAATCGAGATCCAGCATTAATTACAACATCACGCTGAATAAATAGTGTGGATAATGCCTTTTTTACTGAGCTTCCTGAAAAGGTAAGGTTGTAAAAAATACCCCCCTCAATTTCCTGGTCTGTAGCATCGTTTCGGTTAAAATGAACAGTGCTAATGGAATAATTAAAAGCAGCATTGTTAGCGGTCCAATTCCCCTGAACGAAAATGGTTCGATTGGATGCATTAAAAGAGCCACTCAGGATTTTAATATGATTGGCTACCGTAATGTTAGTACCTAATACAATTTCACCACCTGTGCCATTGATGTCTATTCTGTAGAATGGGTTGGCGTTGGTTACAATAACATGCGAACCGGTTACAGGGGCGAATTTAATGATCGAGGTTCCTGGGTTGTAAGTGCCAGAATTGGTGAAAGAACCTCCCAATATTACACTATCAGCAGAGTTAGTTTGTACTAATGTATTTCCCGTACTTATTGTTAAATCTAGTACAACAGACAGCTTCCCGCCATTTATGGCTAAAGTGGTAGAAGATCCGGAGATTGATAATGATTTGCAGGTTGCATTGCCTTGAATAGCAACGGAATAAGGGCCAGCCACATGGGTATTGTCTAAACGAACTATGTCGGTAGAGGCTGGAACTGAATTACCTGTCCAGTTATTTGGAGAGTTCCATTGTCCATCACCGGCTAGACCGGTCCATAGTTTTACCGGATCAAATGTCCAATCAACAAGATTTGGATCGTCAATTTCGTAGGCACTACCAGCCAAAGGGCCGCCGGCATTATGGAAGGTTATTTTTCCTGTACCCGTTCCATTAACCCTACGGACGTTCTTTTGTGGTCCTGTGTAAAAATTAACATTGGGCACTAATAAATCCGTATTAAGCGTGAACCCTGATTCTAAAGAGATATAAGCTGTATTGGAACCCGAAGCTCCTCCAGCAAAACGACCCTCCGACATATTGTTCTGTGTATCGATACTTCCACCTAAAAAGCGCAATCCCCAACCACTAGTATTTTCAATAGAGTAATATTTGGCATGAAATGTACCGCTATTTTGTATAAAATTGAACGAACCTGGTTGTGAACATCGCAGGGAGGCAATTCCTGATGGAGTACCAACAATTCTAAAAATACCGTTATTGGTTAAAGTGCGGTTATTAGGAATTCGCAACTCTGCCAAAGAATCAATTATAAGGCTCCCTGTGGAACTAATGGTTAAATCACCCCAGGTTTGATTGTTAAGTTGTAAAATATTGTGATTAAGATTTAATGTTCCTGCTGAGATTAAAACATTAGGTAATGCATTATGATTCTCAACGATTGTCTCTCGTTGCAAACGATATTCACCATTCCCTCGGAATTCAATATATCGAAGTAAATAATTTTCTCCCGGATCAAAACGGTATGGTCCCGCATTACCTTCAAGATATAACTGTGGATATCCGCTGTAATATACATTCATCTGGAAATTTCCTCCTAAATTGTCAAAATTTCCTCCAACATACATTTTATTCCAATATAAGTAGAAAACTCCTTGCTCTAACTTGAAGTTGTTCAAGACTCTTAAGTCATTCGCCTCTGATTTAATGTTTGGGAATCCGGGTTGGAATATTGGGTACAACTGTGCCGCTACCGAATTAGAACCCAAGGCTACTTCCAAATTATAAAATTGTTTGCCAACACGACCAACGTGATTAACATCTATACTATCACCCGTGTAAATCCTTGACCAGTTGCCTATGATGTATACAGTGCCTGTGCGAGGAATGAATTTTCCTGTTTTTGTTCTGTCGGGATTAAACAGATTGTTAACCCAGTTCCCATTCAAGGTAATTGAATAGGTTGTTATTCCGCCATCAGGGCTTACATCCACAACTGCTGTGGTATCGATAGTGAGAGATCCCCTTAGATTCCAGTTTGCGGTGAGGTATTTGGTCCCATTTCCTGTTGCATATAAATCCTGAAATTCACCAGAACCAATATACTGATCATTCCCATTGAGATATAAAATTCTATAGTGCTGAAATGTTCCTGAATTGTTCACAAAGTTTCCTTTCAAGTAATGATCCCACCACTCTCCCATGAGGGTGGCCCCGTTGATTATCAGATCTCCCTCAATAAACAGAGGATTATCGTAAAAACGTTTTACACCCGAACCTGAAAATTCGAGGGTGGGATATAAGGTACTTGGATTAAAGTTTCGTATAATCTGACCTGCAGAATTACTATTAAAATGAATTTTGGCTCCATTGGTCCATGATAATGTATTTCCCAACCGGATAATCAAGTTTCCGCCAATAGTAAGTGTATTGTTCAAAAGATCTAAATTACCTCTGTTTTCAATAAAAGTTAAACTTCCTGTAGCGGTAATATTACTATTAGCTATTAGTGTTGTGCCGAATGGTTTGTCGATAGTAATGTTATTGAAAAAGGAACCATTTCCGTTTTGAATAGATATGGTTTGATTGGAAGTGCCATTAAATGTAACTGTTCCGAATGTGGGTAGAAATTGCCCATCGGAAAGGTTGGTCCAGTTACCTCCAACAGTGTAATTGAAGTTTGAAGCATTAACTGTCACTCCATTTCCTATATTGACATTCCCTTGAATTGTTTGGTTACCCAAGATTATTTTCTCGCCGCTCCCCTCATAGGAAACATGCCAGAATGTAGCCTCGCTGATATTTTGTGGGCCATTTCCATTAAATGTTACTGTAGGCCTTCCGGAACCAATAACCGTGGCATCAATAAAAGAACTGGTTAAGTTCCAATTTCCCTGGATTTGATGGTTTGGATTGGCACTTGGGTTTCCCGCCCTGAGACGGAAGGTAGGCGTTCCTCCTACCCTTGATATATTCCCTTTCACAATAAGCCCGAAATTTACCACCTGAAAAATACCGCCGGTTCCTCCAAATTCAAGATTCCCATAGGCTATAGAAGGTATGTTGATTAATGTATTAGCATCATAACGAACCGTAGAATTTGTGTGCAAATTGCTGTTGCTAAAAGAATTTACACTGGCCCCAAATTGATTACTCCCAACTAAAACACGAACATTGTCTCCCAGGGTAAAGGTTCCGCTGTTATTGCCATTTATACGTATATTGTTTAAATCAACGTTTACAACGAGGGTCGGGTTGGTGCTTTCGTTCGTAGCCGTAAAATTACCTAGCACAGTAAAGTCTATAGTGGAATTTCCCGGATTTGTAACATCATCGCCTACAAAGAATTTCAGCCTAACATCGGTTGGGGCTCGGTTAATAATGGAAAAGTTATTGAATGTATATTGGCTGGATGGATCCCTGCGATAGAAGTACTGATTGTTGTCTATTCCATTGAGAGTAAATGTTCCCCCCGACTGAGTGATAACTACTGTACGCGTTTGGGTTGGATCCCAATAGTCTTCTAAATTGCCGGTTAAACCAACACTATTATTTCCTATATCAAAACGTACGGTTGAATTGTTTCCGGGTTGGATATATAACGTTCCATTTATTTGAATATCCCCCCCCACCAATGTTTTGGTTACATCCGAACCTGTGGTAAAGGCATCATGATTATTCAAAACCAAGTGTGGATAGGTTACGCCTCCACGCACTACTTGATTTATATTTCTGTCGTACCGGACAACACTCCCTACTTCGTGGGTATATGACCCAAATCCTATCGGGTAATTATCTGTGCCTCGTATATATAAGTTAGTGTTAGTTGATTGATAAAACGATTTAGAAGCTGATCCTGTTAAAGAGCTACCTTGCCGAATTACTAAATATCCTGATATAAGGTTAAGATTTCCCTGACAATGAAGCGTGGTATTATTAACGTCGCTATTTCCTATCCAATAGTATCCATCTATTTCGATATCCGCAGGCCCGAAAGTAATAGTATTGTTCGGATTGCTGTGAAAAATTGATCGCCCTCCCGATGAATTAAGAACAATCTTATGCGTAAAATTGGCTACCCCTTCTAACCGAACATCTCCACGTAAGGTATGGGTCTGTCCAACTACCGCATCTTGAATCGTTGCATCGGAATAAACGAAGAAATAGTTATTAACGACTATGTTTCCCGTAATTTGTTTTGCACCAGGATACCTGGCACTTAAATCAAAGAATTGAGCTGTACCGTTTATTAAAACATTTTGTGCACTCCCATTTCTCCAAAAACGAGTTTCTCCTGCCGTGGCATTGTATTCTGACCCAGAATGTAGTGTCCAGTTTCCATTGAATTGAATGGTGGTTTGTACATCAACTTTTGAATTGCTGGTTACTAAAAAATTGTTATAAACGTTAAAATAGGAGCCTAAAGAAACTACCCCTCCTCCGTTTACTGTCAGATTGTAAAAACCAAGATTTGCTCCGCTAATGGTTTGAACCAGGGGGGTGTTAAATTCCCAGGTACTTGAATTATAATTGAAGGTCCCGGAGTTGTTGAAATTACCGGTAATTTTGTGTGTAAAATTATTAGAAGTGAAAGTAGCTCCCGATTGAACGCTAAAATCTCCTTTTATAATCAATGCTACATTCGCGGTAGTGGTTCCGGTTTGAATAAGAAGATTGCTCAGAGTAGGTGAATTTGTTCCACTAAATTGGGAAGTTCCTCGTGTTGTTACGTTTACTACTCTGTTGATAGCGCCAGGACGTAGAATTACAGTTCCGTTATTTTGAAAATTTGCTGCATTCAAAACCAATCGGTGGGTTGCATTATAGCTTCCAACCTGTATAGTACCATTGTTATTGACAACTATACCCGAACTTTGAACCCACATTACTCGATTGGTTGAGCTGTTTCCAAACGTTAATGTCCCTGATACATTCAGTCCCGCAATGTTTATACTATCATCTACCACAATATTGTGGCCCGTCTGTATAAAAAAGACGCCTGTGGCTGCCTGAACTGATGTAGGAGACGCCCCCCCTCCTCCTGGAAGGGTGTTCCAAATGGCTAGATCTGAAAAATTTCCGCTACCTTGTGAGTAATAGGTCTGTGAAATCGAAATTTGCACAATCCAACCAAACATCAGCACGAGTGCTAACCGTTTCATAAAAGGATACATATGTTTCATAACTAAATTGTTTTAAATGCTTGACAACTTGTCTCCGTAATTAGGGCATTTTATTACATCCAATTTTAATAATAACATCTTCAACCTGTAAAGTTACCTATTTATAACGAAACTCTAAAATAAAAGTTCTAAATGCTCGTGTTTATAACATTGTGTAAAAAATGCATTTTGATGAAACCTCAAAATCATAAGACGAAAGCAATACAAGTTTAGATAAACATTTCAAAATCATACTCAAGGGTTAATAGCTAAATTTAATTTAGTAAAGATATTCTAACAAAACAGATTTCTAAACGCTAAAATCATTTCAACCAACAGTCTGTTTAAAGTCGAAAAATTTAAAAACAAACTCTTTCCCTACAAAGTTCTGGCGTATTTTATTGCATCGAATATGATTTTTTTTCGTTTCTTTGTAGGTTCACGAATAATCATATGTTTGCCATTTTAGCTTACGAGCATTGTCATTTTGGGTGGATTGTGCGCACCGTATGGATTTATCAAACAGAAAGTCAAAAATTCGAATTTGAATTTCTCGACCAACAATCTGCCCTTAAACATACCTTAGCCAAACCATACTCCGACATGATCGAACTTTCGGATAAAAATGCAGACTCAAGCATTTATCAAAAATTTAATCGGCAAAAATATAAAAACCTTAGAGATTTTTTGTCCAAAATATCCAAAGATGATCTCGACAAATTTATCCGGCCACAAATTGAAAAAGTAAATGCAGAACTAATAAAAATTGCCATAACCTACCATATACCTGCATTTCAAAAAGTTCATAATCACTTGACTGTTCATAACCGTCTTAGTTTACTAAGCAAATCTATCCAGGTGTTATTTAATTTTAACCTAACTGAGAAGGGATTAATCTATTCTGCCACTTTGATTAATCAAAATTCTCCTATAGAATTGCTCAACCATTCGATGACCATTCTTTGCAGAATTCCGGCCATTTTTATCCTTAATAACAATTTATATTTAGTTGAAAATGTCAAAGCATCTATGCTTGAAGCATTTACAAGGAACAAAAGCATTTTAGTTTCTCCTGCATTGGTCCCTACCTATTTTGAAACATTTGTGTCGAATTTTCTCCTATATTTTGATGCCCAATCAGAAGGCTTTTCCATTACTGATCATGACATTCCTCCCAAACCTCAATTAATTATTCATGAAGGAATTTCTTCCGATTTTGAGGTTACACTAAAATTTGTTTATGGCGAGCTTACGGTCACCGCTCAAAGTCCCCCTAGTCGTTTTGTTGTGAAACAATTACCCGATTATCATTTTATACGATATAAACGAAATTTCGACTACGAACAAAAAATCATCAACCTTTTACTCGATAACGGGTTAAAATTGGTTTCTTCGAATGTTTTTTCAACACATAAAAGATTTATCAACGTTATTAGTTGGATTAATCATCATAAAAAACTTTTAAAGGAATATGGGATTGAAATTCAAAATGAAATAAAAGACAAATTATTCCTGGGCGAGGTTTCGATTTCAATGCACCATCAAGAAAAGTTTGATTGGTTTGAAATTCACGCCGAGTTAATATTTGGAGAATATAAAATCCCCGTTTTAAAACTTCGTAAACAAATTTTAAATAACGTACGCGAAATTATTCTTCCCAACGGTGAGAAAGCTCTACTCCCCGAAGAGCTTTTGGAACGATTAAAAACCCTTCTGGAAGTTTCGAGCGTTGAAAACGGAAAATTGTGTCTTAACAGGTTTAATAGCCGATATCTCGATGGCTTGACAAGTCAACAGCCTAATGTGCCGCTTCCCGATTTATCTCCTAAAGCCACGTTAACGATTCCAGAACTGCCGGTTAACCTACGCGAATATCAAAAAATTGGATTCTATTGGCTAACGCAATTGCATAAAATTCAAGCCGGCGGAATATTGGCCGACGACATGGGGCTTGGAAAAACAATACAGGTGATCACGCTTTTAAAATCAATCTACTCTCCCGCCTCAAACCAACTAAAAGGAACAATAAAACAGCTCTCTTTGTTCGACTCAGCCGAAATATTGGCATCGCCTGTACAGCCGAGCCTGGTTGTTGTGCCAACGTCGTTGACCGATAACTGGTTAAGCGAATTTAAAAAGGTTGCTAAAGAATTGCGCGTTATTCCCTACGTTGGAACCCGACGAAAACTTGCTCTAAACAGCTTAAACAAGGCTAACGTTATTCTCACAACCTACGGAATAGTAAGAAACGATATCGAAATTTTATCAAAAATTCAGTTTGAAACTATTATTCTAGATGAAAGCCAAATAATTAAAAATCCGGATTCTGTAATCTTTTCCGCCATTAAACTGCTCAACGGCAAAACCAAAATAACACTTACGGGAACCCCTATTGAAAACAGCCTTAGCGACCTATGGGCTCAAATGGATTACGTTAATCCGGGTTATTTGGGGCCACTAAGCTATTTTAAAAATCGTTTTGTTACCGAAATAGAAAAAAAACACAATCAAGAACGAGCAGCTGAACTGAAACTCTTAATTCAACCGTTTGTTTTGCGAAGAACAAAAGCAGAGGTTGCCAAAGAATTACCCGATAAAATTGAACAAATAGTTTACTGTACAATGTCGGAAGAGCAAGAAAAACTCTATAAAAAACAAATATCGGCCATAAGAAACGAGATTTTCAGTTTTCTCGAAAAAAATTCGCATCAAAGCCAAACCCATATTCTGGCACTCAAGGAATTGATCCACCTGCGGTTACTTGCGAATCACCCTCAAATTGCCGGATATTCCGAAATAGAAAACAGCGGGAAACAGTTAGTGGTGCAAAACCATCTGGAAGAGCTTTATCAGGAGGGGCATAAAGTTTTAATCTTCTCTTCATTTGTCCGTCATTTAAACTTATATACAAATTTTTGTCAGAAAATGAGCTTCCCCTACTTAATGCTTACCGGACAAACCGCTTCAAAAGAGAGAATGCAATTGGTTGAAAAATTCCAAAATAGTTCGGATTACCGATTCTTTTTTATCAGTTTAAAAGCCGGTGGCTTTGGTTTAAATCTTCAGTCCGCCGATTATGTGCTTCTACTCGACCCCTGGTGGAATCCTCAGGCAGAAAATCAGGCAGTGGACCGCACTCACCGGATTGGACAAACTCACAATGTTTTTATTCAGCGTTACATTACCAAAAACTCGGTTGAAGAAAAAATGCAATTGATTCAAGAACGTAAACGACTGCTAAGTAACGACTTTATTAACCAAAATGTACCCAAAACGTTATCCATGGAAGAAATCAAAGAAATTTTGCAAATGGAATAAAATGCTTAGTTTTGTAATAAAATTGATAAAATTCAGAAATATGAAACCGTTAATTTCGCTAATGGCAATCATGTGCCTAAGTGTGTCACTTTTGGGACAAAAGCCATCTCAAAAACCTGCCAAAGAAACAAAATCGACCGAAAAAGAGACGAAGATTGAAGTTCAAACACCGGATGCCCCGCCTGTCGATCCCTACAACAAGGTACCAATAGAGATAGAAAAAACCTTCAACAGCCTTTTAAATCTACCTGTTTCAACATGGAACAATCCCGTAGATTCTGTTCGTCATTATGGAGTCCCTTATGAAGAGCTTGTTAAAGCCTTTGGTCAAGATAGCAAAGGCAAAATCGGACCCGGAGGCGAGCTTACCTTGGAAGTAAGAAACGATTTAAATCTCACACTTATCTGGGTTTTAGCAAACATAATCCAGGAACTCAAAAATGAAAATCTACAACTCAAATCGGAAATTCAAAGCCTTAAAGATATCTCCTCCACCAATCAAATAGCATATCACGAACTGACCTATCTGCAACAGCAGCTAAACCAGTTTCGTGACCACGAAACTAGAATTATTGAGCTAAGCACAAAAATTACCGACCTAATGATAGAACTTAATGCTTTAAAACAAGAGCGCAGATATTAATGAAAAAAGCCCGCAAAGGCGGGCTTTTTTGCTAAAAAAGAATTTTCCATTGCGGAATTATCATTAATCCAGGCTGATAAACATCTTCAACCTTTCCGGTTCGAGGGTTGAATTTATCTTGCTGAATATTTTTGTTGTTAAACAGGTTGGTACATTCCAGAGCCCATTCCTGCGCAACACGCTTGCCATTGACACGAAACGTTATTTTAAAATCAGTTTTAAAATAATCTTTTGTCTTTAATTCAAACGCCCGACTATAATCGTAATTTCGTTCGTAAGAATCGGGGCCTATTTGGACAATCTGATATGGTGTGGTGCGTTTTCCCCCGGCATAGGTTGTTTTGATATCTAATGCCAAGGTTTTAAGTTTTTCTCCCGAAGCAATTACAAATTCTTTGCCCAGTAATGCATTCACGATGTATTGGTTATTGAATGCCGTGTTGTACTCTTTTCCGTCGCTGCCTTTATACTTCGAGTCGAACAAAGAAACTGTAAATAAATAATACAAACCTTTGTTCAAAAATCTCTCAAAGGTTAGCTCTATGCCGGTATTTCGGGCGGTTCCAGTGTTTTTCCATCTAAACGGAGCATATTCGTAAAAAGATGCTCCCATATTTAGAAACGAAAACGAGGAGCTCGACTCTGCATCTACCGGAGCATTGAAAACATATTGATAATAAGGCTCGAGTTTTATACGGGTAAATTCATTCAGGCGATAATCGAAAGCCAGAACAAAATGATGGCTTTTTACGAACCTAAGTTTCGGATTGTTGATAACTCCCAGGGTATCCATCATAAAATAATAGATAATTGCAGGCTGCTGAGAGTGAAGTCCATAGCCTAATGAAAGTGATGCTTTGTCGGATAAATAGGTTTTAACACCAAATCGAGGTTCAACAGAAACCTGATTATTAATTTTGCTATATAGAGAATGAATACCATAGGTGAATTGCCATCGCTCCAGCGGACGGTAAAAATGTTGTACAAACGCCTGAATAGTATTGGTGGAGCCATTAAAATCGTTGGTGGGAATAAACGCACCGTTATGAAGTGTGCTATCTTTAGTTTCGCCAGCAATGGTTTTCAACTGCACACCAACTTTTAGGTAATTACGCGCAGAAAATTTCTGTGTTAAGAAATACGATAAGGCTATTCGGTGATCAGCGGATTTTCGGCCATAAACACGTACTTTATCGATTGTAACAGGAGTTAAAGTGTCAACCTGGAGAAAATCGCCCTGCGAATTGGCGCTCACGGTAAAGGTGGATAATAGATTGGATGAAAATCTATACACGTTACTCAGCCCTATCATACCGACATAAGTACCGTTGGTAAGGTCCATTCCTCCGGGACCATAATAATTTAGGCTGTTACCCGTGGTGTCTAACCGGCTTTCCCAGATTTCGATATGGTTTTTTCCTCCCAAACCAAAAATCGATATTTCGCCTACCTTAGTTCGCGGGAAGCCAATTTTAAAGGATAAATCCTGATATTGTGGCACACCTACGGTTCCAAAATCCATTCCCAAAGCCTCGAAAACGGCTAAGGTTGAATATCGGTAATTTGCTATGAAAGAGGCCTCAGGAGAAAATTTCAATGGCCCTTCGACACCAAATTCAAAGCCATTGAATCCTATTTGCCCTAGGAACTCATATTTTTCGTT
Source organism: uncultured Bacteroidales bacterium (assembly GCA_937981765.1). Classification (GTDB taxonomy): domain Bacteria; phylum Bacteroidota; class Bacteroidia; order Bacteroidales; family Salinivirgaceae; genus JAAYQU01. The sequence continues at coordinate 206,641 of CALJOM010000002.1, read as the reverse complement.
GTTTCCGTAACGCATTTTTAGGTCGAACACCCCGCTTAAAGCGTTGCCATATTCTGCTGGAAAAGCTCCTGTCATAAAATCGCTGTTATCAAGCACATTATTGTTGAGCATACTTACAGGGCCTCCGGTAGTACCACTAGCTCCCCAATGGTTTGGATTGGGTATTTCTACTCCATCGAGTCGCCATAGCAACCCTGCGGGGGAATTCCCGCGAATAATTATGTCGTTTCGGGAAGCATCCATACCAAAAACTCCGGCATAGTTGGAAGCCATTCGGGCTACATCGCCGTACGAGCCGGCATAACGGTTGGTTTCATCTACCGTAAAACTCCTGGAACTTACGGTGGCCATTTTGTTAATCGGTGTGGTTTTGTCGGCTTTGGCAACAACTTTAATTTCCTCCATGGTAATATAAGCTTCTTCCATGGGAATATTTAATACCAATTCTTTAGCCGATTGCAAATTAAGGTTGGATAAAACTACTTCCTGATATCCTACCCCGGAAAATCGTAACGAAACGCGTCCAATATTGATTCCTTCAAATCGGAAATTCCCATCAGTATCGGTTGCCGTACCAATTAGTGGTTCGCTGCCAAGAACAATTACATTAATGCCGGGAATTGGGGTTTTCATTGCCTTGTCGAAAACTTTTCCACGTATGGTTTGTGTTACTTTGTCCTTTTCCTCGGACTCAGCAATCACTGACAATGTAAAACAAAATGCAACTAAGAATGATAAACATTTATTCATGTCTTAACTTTTATTTTTCAATGCAAAAGAATAAAGAATGACATTGCTATGAAATTTCAAATACTTGACTCTTAAAGATACGTTAATGATTTCAAAAAAACATAGGCAGACCTAAAGCACGCCTATGTTTGGTTACTACTGCTAATAATGTATTAATCGTCTAATTTATGAATTACCAGACCACTTCTGAGCTTGGGTTCAAACCAAGTGGTTTTCGGAGGCATGATATTTCCGGTGTCGGCAATATCGATAAGTTGTTTCATCGATACCGGATAGAGAGCAAAAGCAACTTTCATTTCACCGCTGTTCACACGACGTTCGAGCTCTCCCAAACCACGGATTCCACCTACAAAATCGATTCGCTTGTCGCGTCGGAGGTCTTTAATGCCAAGAATCTCATCCAACACAAGGTTCGACAGGATGGTAACGTCTAACACTCCTATTGGGTCGTTATCGTCGTAGGTTCCGGGTTTAGCCACCATGGAATACCATTTCCCTTCGAGGTACATGCTGAACTCATGCAATTTCTGAGGACGGTACGCCATGGGTCCTTCGCATTTTACAACAAAGTTTTTGTTGAGTTTTTCCAGTAATTGTTCGGGCGTTAATCCGTTAAGATCCTTCACTACACGATTGTAATCGATAATTTGCAATTGATTATCGGGGAAATGTACTGCCATAAAATAGTTGTATTCTTCTTTTCCGGTGTGGTTTGGATTTCGCTCGCGGTGGTATTTACCAACTCGCGCGGCAGCAGCTGTTCGGTGGTGACCATCGGCAACGTAGGTGTAGGGTACTTTGGTGGCAAACAGCTCGGTGATGCGCTTAATGGTATTTTCATCGTCAATTACCCAAAAATGGTGTCCAAAACCATCGTCGGCTACAAAGTCGTATTCGGGCGTTTTAGTTTTAACGATGTTGGTAACAATTTCGTCGATTTCTTTAACAGCTGGATATGCAAAAAATACCGGTTCAACGTTGGCATTAGTATCCAACACGTGTTTCATGCGGTCTTCTTCCTTATCTGGACGGGTTAATTCGTGTTTTTTGATTATTCCGTTGAAATAATCGTCAACATGAGCGGCTGCCACCAACCCATATTGAGTGCGTCCGTTCATTGTTTGGGCGTAAATGTAGTAGTACTCTTTAGGATCTTGTTTCAGCCAGCCTTTCTCTTGCCATAATTTGAAATTGGAAACAGCTTTTTGGTAAACTTTTTCCTCGTGCTCATCGGTTCCCGGAGGGAAGTCGATCTCAGCGCGGGTTATGTGTAACAGCGATTTTTCGCCGGCTTCAGCACGAGCTTCCTCGCTGTTTAAAACATCGTAAGGGCGTGACGCCACTTCTTTTGCATACTCTTTGGGAGGACGTAGCCCCTTGAATGGTTTGATAATTGCCATAGGTAATTAGTTTATTCTTTTTGGTTATGATTATTTGTTAACCTGAAAGGTGGTATCGCCGTTTTTGAAGAATTTTACAATCTGATGCGCGGCTGCAATTCCGGCATTGATATTGGCTTCTTCGGTTTGTGCCCCCATTTTTTTCGGTGTAGCGAAGAATCGGCTGCCCAGTTTTTTGTATTCTTCAACCATTTCGGGAGCTATATCGGTAACATATTTAAGGTCGGTGCGTTCGTTGAGTAGTTTTAACAGGCCTTCTTCATCGATAACCTCTCCGCGGGCAGTATTTACTAGGGTTGCACCTTTGGGCAGGAGTTTACACAATTCGTAATTAATTGATTTTTTGGTTTCCGAGGTAGCGGGAATATGAAGCGATAGGTAGTCGCTGTTTTTGTATAATTCTTCCACATTTCCGGTTGGAATAACACCTTCAGCCTTCATAGCTTCGGCAGAAACATACCGGTCGTAGGCATAGATGGTCATTCCAAAGCCTTTGGCAATGGTAGCCACACAGCGACCTACATTTCCGTAAGCGTGAATTCCGATTCGTTTGCCCTTTAATTCAGTTCCGGTTTTTCCGTCGTACATTCCGCGTGCTGCCATTATCATCATACCAAAGGCTAACTCGGCAACCGCGTTTGAGTTTTGCCCAGGCGTATTCATCACAACTACTCCTTTTTCGGTGGCTGCTTTAAGGTCGATATTATCGTATCCGGCACCGGCACGAACCACAATTTTAAGATTTTTAGCGGCATTCAGCACCTCGGGGGTAACTAAATCGCTGCGAACGATTATAGCATGCACATCGGCCACTGCATCAACAAACTGCTGTTGGGAGGTATATTTTTCTAACAAAACAAGCTCATAACCAGCTTCTGAAATCACTTTGCGGATTCCTTCCACGGCAACTGGAGCAAATGGTTTATCGGTAGCTACTAGTATTTTCATGGCAACATAAATTTACTGGTTTAACATTTGGGTTCTAAATTAAAACAAAAGGGCAGCCGGTTTTTCAATCGACTGCTCTTTTTGTTATTTTTGAATTAGGCCTTATTTTTTTCGAATTCCTGCATGGCAGCAATCAAAGCTTTTACGTCTTCAATTGTGCAAGCATTGTAGGTAGAGGCTCTGAATCCGCCAACATCGCGGTGTCCTTTGATACCGGTGATATTACGGGCTGAACAGAATTTTACAAATTCTTCTTCCAACTCTTTGTATTCCGGGTTTAACACAAAAACTATATTCATTCTGGAACGAGAACCTTTTTCAACCGGCGCTACAAACAGTTTGTTGCGGTCGATTTCTGCGTATAACAAATCGGCTCTTTCCTGTGCCAGTTTATCCATGGCTTTTAACCCACCCATTGACTTAATCCACTTCAGCACCTCTCGCATGGTGAAGATGTTTACACATGGGGGAGTGTTGTGCATTGATTCTTTTTTAACGTGGGTTTCGTATTTAAACATGGTTGGAATTGGGCGGTCGGCAACCTCTTTCAAGAACTCGTCTTTGATAATAACAAAAGTTACTCCCGCTGGGCCAACATTTTTCTGTGCACCACCGTAAATAAGTGCATATTTGCTAACATCAACCGGACGCGACATAAAGTCCGACGACATATCGGCTACCAAAGGCACAGGGCTGTCGATATCTTCTAAGATTTCTGTCCCGTAAATAGTATTGTTGGTGGTAATATGTAAGTAATCTACATCGGTAGGAATTACAAAATTTTTGGGATAGTAGGTGTGGTTCTTATCTTCCGAACTGGCGATTACATCAACCTCACCAAAGATTTTAGCTTCCTTGATAGCTGTGCGAGCCCACACACCACTGTTAACATAGGCAGCCTTTCTCTTGAGAAAATTAAAAGGAACCATAGCAAATTGAGTACTGGCTCCACCGCCTAAAAACAGAACATGATAGTTTTCGGGGATATTCAGCAATTCTCTGTATAACGCTTTAGTTTCGTTCATCACTGCCTCAAAATCCTTGCTACGGTGAGAAATTTCCATTATCGACTGTCCGATATTGTTTAATTCCAGAACAGCTTTTGAGGTATTTTCCAAAGCGACATCCGGCAATTTGCATGGTCCGGCATTAAAAATGTGTTTTCTCATGTCTGTGAATTTTATTTTGTTAAACGATTCGGTGAGCTTATGCCATAAATTCACCACGAAATTAATACTATTGTTTAAATTAAACACGATATTTAGTCACTAAAAGAATAAAATTCGACAACCCGGCTACAACAATTTTTACTTTTAGCTCGTTATTTTTCTGATAATCTGATATTTGTGAATTTTAAATGTTCTATAACACTCATTACAAACGTTTACAAAACATCCTATTTCGGAAATAATAACTGAGGCGAGTTCCATGGTTGGGGGAAATTTTGGATAGAAAAACACTAAACCACGTATCCAGCAAAAATTTGTTAGAAAAAAACATAACGCCATTGGATAACTATCGATATTATTAGTTCCGAAATAACCCTGGCTAAAATTCATCCATAATAAATTACTAACAAGAAAAAAATGCATATATAAGCTAAGCATTGATTTAGGATTTGTGCCACTGCCCTTAAAAGAAGATACGCATAAGTGTCGTATTTACATAGATAGCGAAGAACAAGAAAAAATAATTTTTCAATATCTAACCAGTGGCTTAATGAATAATGAGAAATTTTCATATTTTGCCTACAAGATTGACAAAGAAGAACTTCTGAAAATGTTGCAAAAGTTCTGTGAGATAAAAAACGAGCATAATTAGAAGTTTTAAATGCCCAAAAAACCTATTGCCCAAACAATTAATTTGAGCCAGAACAAATGCTGGAAAATTTGAAGCAGTTTTATAAAAAATCTTTAGAAGATGGCTTTAAATCTAGCATGGTGAGTGGAGAAATGCATTGGACGCTCGAAACAATTAGAGGAACGGAAAAAGCGATTATGATTTTTTCCCTAAAGAACAAGCCATTTTTTAGAGAAAACAACCTGAAAATATTGAAAACCAAAAAATTACTTGTAACAAAAGAATTAATTAATATCAAAAATGGTGTTAAGACACTTTTAACAAAGAAAATTGCAATAAAAGATAAAAGATATTAGCGGTAAAAACATTTACTCGTTAGGTATTTCAGAAGATATTACTGAGAAAAAGGAATTGGAACAAAGGCTAATATCAGCTAAAAATAAAGCCGTAGAGAGCGAAAAATTAAAAACACCTTTCTTACAAAATTTATCGCACGAAATTAGAACACCATTAACCATTAAATGCTATTAAAGGATTTTCTACTATGCTCAACAAACCTGACTTATCGGCAGAAAAGCGACAGAATTTTATCGCAATAATCCAAAATAGTAGCGACCAATTAGTTGCCATTGTGTCCGACATCCTCACCGTTTCTTCTTTAGATACAAAGCAAAAAAAAATTACTATCGATAAGGTTTGTATTAACAACTAGTGAAGTAATTATTGATATACTCCACGATACAGTTTTATCGTTTGGAGATAAAAAATCCATTGAAGGAAGTTTAGAAAAGGTGTTTGAGTTCAATGTAGATACCGATGAAACAACAAAAGATGTAAAATTCAAAGTTGCCTTCGTTGTAAATGCAGGCGGCTGGATGGACAATTATTTTAGCCCAATATCGTAAAGTAAAGATAAACCAAAAGAATTGGCGAGAAAATCTGCAAAAATAACTGTTACCTTTAGCCCTTTTCCAACTCCAGTCCGAAAAGGTTGGCGAATGATTACAAAATCGCTATTTTTGACACTTGGATAAACTCAACAAACCGTGGAATTTAATACGTTAGAATATCAGGAATTTGAAGATTACGGAATATTGTATCTCAATAAACCCGAATCCCTGAACGCCCTTTCGCCAGAAATGATTGATGATTTGCTGAATTTCTTTTCGCAGCCGTTTAAAGAGCAAATACGGTTTCTGTTGATTTTTGGCAAAGGAAAATGTTTTGGTGCGGGTGGCGACATGAAAGCCATGATATCCATGGACGAAGTTGCAGCCGCCGAAATTTCTCAAAAAGCTCACCGAGCTTTCCAATCAATGAATAATTTGCCCTTCCCGGTAATAGCATGCGTTCATGGGTTTGCCGTTGGTGGCGGGCTAGAGCTCGCCATGGCCTGCGATATGTTTTTCTCAACCCACGATGCCTGGTTTTCGCTTCCTGAGCTTCAGTTTGGCATGCTCCCCGGCGGAGGCGGTACAGTTAGGTTTCCTCAAAAGGTTGGGTATCAGAATGCCTTTTGGTATCTTCTCTCCGGAGAAAAATTTACGGCCGAAAAAGCCCTGGCAATGGGAATTGTACAGAAAATATTCGCACCGGAAAAATTTAGCTTCCAAATTGTTGACACCGTAAAAGATATTGTTTCAAAAATTCCGTCAGAATCGGTGGGTATTCTGAAACAACAGCTTAAGGAAGTGGAAACTTATAACCCGACCAGCTACACCCGAGAGGCGCAACGCTTTGCCTACTTGTTAAACAAATACGCAAAAACCAACATCGAACAATTCTTCAAAAACAAAAAATAATCATGCCTAACGTACTTTATTTTAGCGGTTTTGGTACTGCTATCGGTAAAAACGCAATTACTAACCAAATACTGGAATATTCACTGAATAAACGTATCATTGGGGGATTCGATGCCGAACGTATCGAAAATTCGCCGGAGTATAAGGAATACACAGCAAAAAATGGGGAAATATCAGCCTTTCAGTTTTTTGTGGAACAAAAAATGGGATTCAAAACCCGCTACCATGTGGTAACCTTCCCCCCCACCAAAGAAAAGTTTAAATTCGCCCAAACAGCACTCGACCTGGGTGTTGAGGCTATGGAAAATGCACTGAACGACATCGGTATCGATCCGGAATCTATCGACCTCTGGCTGGCAGGATGCGCCACACCGTTTGAACAAGCACCGGGAATTGCGGCAACCATAAAGTGCCACTTTGTGGGCTACGAAAATAAAACCCCTGCGATAACCATCAACTCTGCGTGTGTTGGATTTAACATTAATCTTCAACGGGCTGTTGAATTTTTTAAGGTAAATCCCAATGCCCGCCACGTTGCCATAGTGCACACCGAGGTAATGAGCGAACTGCTAACCAACGAACCCTCGTTTGTGCCCTACTCCACCTTTGCCGACGGAGCTGCGGCCGTAATTCTATCGCGGGGAGAGGCAGTTTCGGGCAAAGGGCTATTCGAAATTGAAAACCACGAGGATATGTATATGATCGACTTTCTCGGTGCCCACAAAAACGGCAACTTATATATGAATCCCGGCAAAGTGCGCCAACGTGCCACCATAAACATTGTAAACACCGTAAAATCGCTATATCAGAAATCCGGGTGGGATAACGCCGCCATCGACCTGTGTATTCCACATCAGACGGGGCATGCTATTGTTCACGGCGCCGCAAAAATATTAAACCTGCCATGGGAAAAACTTTATCAAGAAGTACAGCTCAACTACGGCAACCTTTCAGGAGCCAGCGTACCTTTTGCAATGGCACTGCTTAAGCAGCAAGAAAAATTAAAACCGGGAACCAAAATTGTAACGGCCGTTTGCGGTCTGGGTGGCGAATATGGTGGGTTTCTTTACGAAGTACCTCAGGTAGTAGAACAACCAAAACAGCAACATAAACCATTGTGCGGGAAAAACGTTTTGGTAACAGGATCCACGGGAGGATTAGGAACGGCTGTGTGTCGTTGTCTGGCAGAAAAAGGGGCAAATATCTACATGCATTATAACAGCAATCAGCAAAAAGCTGAGAATCTTGCCAAAGAGCTCGAAACGTTTAACGTTAAGGTTGTACCCATTCAAGCCGATTTTAGCGAAAAAACAGCCTATAAAAAAATTATTGGAGCCATCGATGGTAAACTGAACTACATAGTTCATACCGCAGCAATTACCGGCAACCTACTGCGTGCAAGCGAGGTTATGCCCAAAGAAATAGAAATGGTTAATTCGGTAAATTACATCAATCCGGTGATGCTTACCGAATCGTTGCACGAGAAAGTATTAGACTGTGTTTTGTTTGTAGGTTCGGTTGCCGAAGAGGCCATGTTTAGCGGTTCATCATCTTATGTTGTCAGTAAACGTCAACTTCATTCTTTTGCACAACGCTACGCCACCATGGCAGCAAAAAATAACATACGCTGCATCTACTACCGCATTGGGCTCTTAGATAAAGGCATGGTTGAAAAGCTATCTCCAAAGCAACAGATTGCGGCCATGAGCAGTGTAGGACAAAAATCGCTGCTCGATACCAACATGGTTGCCGAACGAATTGTAAAATCGCTCTATCTGCCAAAAATTCTTAACGTAAAGCACGACAGGGAAGGTGAATTGATAGTGCGTCGCGACGGGTTTTAATGTCAACATTCTATGGCCTTGCGGAAATCGGACAAACATTCCAAAGCGCCCGAGCCTACTTCAGTTGTTAAGCCGGGTATCGTTTCTGCTAGTCGGGCCACCGATATTCCTGCCTTTTATTCCCAATGGTTATTGGAGCAATTAAGACGAGGGTTTACAGAATGGAAAAATCCGTTTAACGGAAAAAAACAGATTGTTTCGTTTGAAAATACACGGCTCATTGTTTTCTGGAGCAAAAATCCGGCGCCCTTAATTCCATTGCTCGAAAGAAAGGAGATTAGTCAACTTAACTATTACTTCCATTTTACGCTGAACGATTATGAACGTGAAAACCTTGAACCCAACCTTCCATCGCTATCCCAGCGAATTGAGACCTTCATCTGGCTTTCGGAAAAAGTAGGTAAAGAGCGGGTTATTTGGCGTTTAGATCCGATACTTCTTACTCGCAAACTGGACAACAATCAACTGCTGAAAAGAATCGAAAATATCGGGAACCAGATTCATAATTACACTACCAAACTTGTATTCAGCTTTATCGACATAGCCCAATACCCCGCCATACAACGCCGAATTTCACGCTCCAACGTGTCCATTGATGAACTTGACACTACCCAACGGCTTCTTATGGCCGAAAGGATTGCTCGATTAAATCAAAAATGGAACCTAAATTTGGCAACCTGCGCTGAAGCACTATCGCTCGAAAGCTTTGGGATACAGCACAATAAATGTATCGACGACCAACTTATACGGCAACTTTTTCCTAACGACATTGAGTTGATGAACTATCTCAGCACGAACGCTTCCAAAGATAAAGGACAGCGAAAAGATTGCCTGTGTATTAAAAGTAAAGACATTGGTTTTTACAATTCATGTCAACATCGCTGTATTTATTGCTACGCTTGCCGGAATTGTAAATAAACAAAAAGCCAACCTAAATTAGCAGGTTGCCTTTTTTTTATAGGTTACAGGGTATTAAACTACTTTTTCCACATTCCTGACAATGCTTTGATAAACTCTGTCGCGTAACTCTTCAGGAGAATGTCCTTCGGGAGTAACCGGTTCGAGGTATTTAACTTTAACAGTAGCCCTAAAACGAGGTATTTTTGCCCCTAGAGGCAACGCCTTGTTGGCCCCACTAATGGCCACAGGAACCACCGGTACATTTAATGCCGAACTCAAAATGGCAAATGTCTTCTTGAATTCACCCAAATTGCCTGTTTTGGAGCGTGTTCCTTCCGGGAAAATCACAACTTTTCGCCCGGCTTTAAGGGCTGCCGCCAATTTTTGAATCGATTCTTTGAGATCTTTTTCCAAATCAACAATTATGATATTGTTGGTATTGGCTAAAAATCGCAGAATAGCGTTGTTAATATGCTTCTTTTTGGCATAGAAATAGGTTCGGCGAATTTCGGAATGCTTGAGGAACGATACCACAAACATGCCATCGAAAAAGCTTTGATGGTTGGGGGCAATAATACATGGCCCGGAAGGTATATTTTCTCTGCCTTCTACCCTGTATTTGAAATAAAGTTTAAAAAACCACTTGGAAAAACTTTTAAAAACATTCACTGTAGGCCAAGCCGAGGGCAGTTTTATATGAACTTTCTCCTTAACAATCTCGGCCAAATTTAGGGTTTCCTGCTTAAACCATTTACGTTTTTCTTTAACATATTCGCTAATCTGCCTTACGGTTTGAAGGGAAGCAAGTTTTTTCTCATCGATCTTAACACCAAAACTTTTTTCGAGATAATCGAGCATACTCACCTTGCCCAGCGAATCGAGTGCCAGGTCGAACTCAATATGATGGTCGGGATATACGTCCATATCAACCTGAGCCTCAAGGAAGGATTTAATAGCATAAAAGTCTTCTGACAACTCTTCGCTGATAATACTTTTTTTATCATGAATTTCAAAGTTCATTTTTGCCAGCTTAAAACGTTGAAGCTTGCTAAGCCGAGTGCGCGGAAGTTCCACATCGCTCAGAAAGAACTTCATAATCCGTTTATACGACGTAAGTTCGCTGTTGAAGGGGTTAAGCACTTGCTCACGGAAATAGGCATGGATATCGCTGATTACTAATTGCGCCAATTCCTCTTTGTTGGGAACTATTGCCACAACAAGTTTTCCCTCTTTTTCAAAAACCCCGGCCTCTTTTACAACGGGATACTCTTTTTCCAGCTTTTGTTCCAACTCAACCGGATTAATGTTTTTCCCGTTTGAAAGAACAATTATTTCCTTTTTTCTTCCGGTTAAATAGATAAAACCATCCTTGTCGAAATAACCCAAATCGCCTGTATACAACCATCCATCTCGTAAAATCTGAGCGGTTTCTTCCTGGCGGTTGTAATATCCAAGCATTACATTTGGCCCTTTGACCGCTATTTCACCTTCAACCGTTTTAACCTCAATTCCCGGAAGCGGCTGCCCAACCGATCCAATTCGTATGTTGTCGGGGCGTGTAAAGGTTATCATGGGGGCAGTTTCTGTCATTCCGTATCCCTCAAGCACCTTAAATCCCAGGGTTGAAAAGAATTTCCCAACGTGAGGCGGAAGAGCTGCTCCCCCACTGACCAGAAACTCCAAATGCCCGCCAAAACCCTTGTGAACTTTTTTGAAAATCTTTTTTGCCAGCTTTTCACTGCGTATTGCATTCATCAACCGGAACATAATACGTCCCATAACCGATGCTTCTATCTTGGGTTTCAGCCCCTTGTAAATCATTTCATACAAGCGTGGTACGCCAATCATAATAGCCACCTGGTTTTTCTGGAGGGTTTCAATAAGGGCTGCCGACTGCATGCTTGACGCCATAACAATGGTTGCTCCAACATTAAGGGGGGCAACCATAGACCCACAAAGCGGGAAAATATGATGCAACGGTAGCAGCATTAAAACCTGACGGCTTCCCCTGTAGATCGGCACTTCCTTGGAAACAGCATCTACGTTGAATAACAAATTACGAAACGATAACATAACTCCTTTGGATTTGCCGGTTGTTCCACTTGTATAAATTATTACAGCAGGATTATCAAAATTTATAGGCTGCCATTGGGTATTGCAATGTTCCGGTAGAGTAATTTCCGGCGCTTCGAAATTGATTATTGCCGGTTTATAATCTAAGGAGGAAACAATACTCTCGACCGTTGCCGATAAATCTTTCCCTGTACAAACAATATCCGGTTTACTATCGTTCAGAATATAGGCCACATCGTCGTTCGATGCCATGAAATCAATGGTAACCGCTGTGGCATCTACACGCTGGGCAGCATAAAACGCCGCTATCCATTCCACACGGTTTTCGGAAAAAATAGCCACCTTGGTTGGTTTGTATTGTTGAAATCTATTTGCGAAAGCCTCTATCAGCAAGAACAGTTCTTGATAAGAATAACTACGCTCGGCTGTAACTACCGCAGGTTTGTTTAAGTTGTTGGATGAAATCATATAAAAAGATTGAAATTACTACTGGTTGTTTTGTTCGGAATTAAGGCCGAAAAAATTTTAAAGATACAATTTCCCTGCCAGGATTTACTGCCTGACGTTAGCTCTCTTTAATTTCTAAAAGCCGATTAATACAACCCGAAGCTTCGAGTGCCTGGTCTGTGGTTATTGTTAACGGTGGAGCAATTCGGAAAGCATTTTCGCAAAAGAGAAACGGGTCGAGAATCAAGCCGTACTCCAGTGCGGTTTTAATAAATTCGAAAACATTAATATTTTGGTTAAGCTCAACGGCAATAAAAAGTCCAATTCCGCGAAGGTTTTTAATTTTTGCACTAGTTAAATTTTCGACAAACAGTTGCCCGAGTTGATTAGCTTTCTCTGCTAGATTGTTTTCCAAGATTATTTCCAAGGAAGCTAATGCCGCAGCGCACGATACTGGATGGCCACCAAAGGTTGTTATATGCCCTAGCGGTGGATTATCGGCAAAAAGGTCCATAATTCCCTTGTTAGCCACAAACGCCCCGATAGGCATCCCACCGCCCATTCCTTTTGCCAAACAAAGAATATCGGGCACTACGCCAAAGTGTTCAAAGGCAAAGAGTTTGCCGGTTCGTCCAAAACCTGTCTGAACTTCATCAAAAATCAACAGAGTTCCGGTTTCATCGCATTGTTTACGTAATTGTTGAAGATATTGGGCTTCCGGAATTATAATCCCCGCTTCGGCCTGAATTGGCTCTATAACTACACAGGCTGTGGTTTTGTCAATGGCATTTAACTGCTCAAACGAATTAAAATCGATCTGACGAATTCCGGGTAATAACGGGCGATAGCGGAATTTCATGGTTTCGTCGCCCATGAGGCTTAGAGCACCGTGGGTTCCGCCATGATATGATTTCCGACAACTAACCATATTAGGCCTTCCGGTTGCTCTTTTGGCCAGTTTAATTGCCCCTTCAATGGACTCACTTCCGGAGTTAACAAAATATACACAATTGAGCTTTTCGGGTAGTATTTCTGTAAGGGCTTTAGCCAAAAGAACCTGTGGGCTTTGAATTATTTCGCCATACACCATGAGATGCATGTAACGACCTGCTTGCATTTGAACTGCCTCAACAACCTTGGGATGACAATGCCCAACATTACTGACCGATACCCCCGAAATTAAATCCATAAAACGCTTGCCTTCAGGAGTATAAAGATATATTCCTTCGGCTCTCGACACTTCAATTCCTAGTGGAGCTAAGGAGGTTTGACCAAGATGTCGGAAGAAAAGTTCCCGATTGTTCATTATTTGTTGATTAGGTTAATATCATTCATCAGGTCGTCTTTGTACGATTTCCCGATGGGAATGATTTTTTCGCCTTGCCGGGTGTCGATTACAATAACATTGTCTTCAATGAGTTTAACTTTACTGATATTCACAATGTAGGAACGATGAACTCTTTTAAACTTCGATGGAGGAAATTTATCCATCACAGCCTTCATGGTGAAATGCACTGTAAATTTTTCATCGAACGTACTGATAATAACATAATTTTCCAGGGCTTCAATCCACAACACATCGTTGTAGGGCACCCTCACCAACGTAGAATTTTTTTTCTTAATGAATATTTCTTCTGAACTATTTCCGGATACTTGCAGGGCATCGGTATAGAGTTTATGGGCTTTGTTGGCTGATTTTAGGAACCGAGCTAACGAAATGGGCTTCAACAGGAAATCCGTCACATCGTAATCAAAAGCATCCAGAGCGTATTTCTCTTTACCCGAAATTATGATAACCTGCGGTGGATTTTCCAGAGAATTGAGAAATTCCAAACCCGTCATTTCTGGCATTTCTACATCAAGAAAAATTAAATCCACAGTTCCGCCTTCTTTAAAGGCTTTTAACGAGTCTATAGCGTTTGAATAACTCCCAACCAATTCAAGAAACTCGGTTTTTTCAACAAAGCTTTCAATTACTTTTCTCGACAAATCGTCGTCATCAATAATTATACATCTCATGCTCATGGCTATGTTTTTTAACGTTATTGCTCAAACAAACTAGTGATCAAAAAAAATCATCGCAGTGTTAAATTCTCATTTTTCGCCCAACTACACAAAAATATACAAAAAAAAACACCTTTTGCCACACCTTTTCGTATATTTGATGGAATAAAAGTCCGAGCTAATATACAGCTTTTTCTTAGTTCAACAAAATTTCTTATGTTTACAAAAATAGTGAACACCATACTTGTATATGCTTCCATGGCCATAGGCCTTTTTAATCTAAGCGCGCAATCATATTTAGATTATTCTTCGGTTATTTTTAAACTCAAAAACAACTCTGCTAGGCCGTATCTTAAAACAATCGAGACAAACTCTATAAAAATAATTCCATTTTACCAACACGGAACAAAATCGTTGCAGGAGATTGATTTAATTTTTGTAGCAACATCATTCAAATCCATCGAAAGTAGTTTTATTGACAAACTCATGTCTTCCGGATATGTGGAATGGGCTCACTACAAGCAAATTCCCGAAATATTGTATACCCCAAACGATCCACTGTTGACCTCGCAATACTACCTCTCACTTATGGATGCATTTTCTGCGTGGGATATAACACTCGGAAATTCAGAAATGGCAGTAGGAATTGTCGACACCGGAACCGACCCCACCCATCCCGATTTGGTCAATCAATTTGCCTACAACGTTGCCGACCCTTTAAACGGAATAGACGATGATTTTGATGGGTTTGTGGATAATTACCTAGGCTGGAACCTGGCATCCAATAACAACAATGTTACTGCTATCGAAAATCCGCATGGAATAGGAATTAGCGGAATTGTTGCTGCTCAGGCTAACAACGCTTTCGGGATATCCGGTGTTTCACCAGGCGTAAAAATTATGCCGATAAAGGTTATAGACGAACAAGGCTCTTTAACTGCCGCCTACGAGGGAATTTTATATGCAGCCCAAAAAGGATGTAAGGTTATAGTTTGCTCCTGGGGTGGCATCATCCCCGATAAGTTGTCAGAAACCATCATTAATTACGTTTTACAAAATTATTCAGTGATAATTGTTGCCGCTGCGGGTAACAGCAAAGACGAAAAACTCTACTACCCTGCCTCCTATCCAGGTGTTGTTTCGGTACTTGCAACCAATAACTATGACCACAAATGGGTTGGAAGCACCTACGGTTACCGAATCGATTTGGCAGCACCCGGACAAAATATTCTTTCCACTGCAGCCATGGGAGGCTTTTCGGTTACATCCGGCAGTTCGAATGCAGCGCCAATGGTAGCCGGACTTGCGGCTCTGATTAAGTCAGTCAGACCACACTTATCGGCAGAACAGGTTGTTGCACAAATGAAAGTTACGGCACTATACCTCGACACATTTCCGGCAAACATCCCGTTTGCTAACAAGTTAGGCGCCGGCAGAATAAACATATTTCGGGCCTTAACCGATAGCTCTGTCTTTTACCCACGAGTGCCCGAACGCATCATTCAACACGACTTTGTTTCTCCTTCCCAAACCGTGAACATTTCAACATCAATAACCAATATCCTGAGTACAAAAAACAATATTTTTGTTGCTATATCGCCGCTTTCGGATTACGTATCAATTATTAATGGCACATTTCTAATTCCATATTGGCCAAGCCAGCAAACTATCGATTTTTCACAATTCAACATAAAACTAACCTTCAGTCCGCTTCTTCCTATGGATTTGAAAATACCCATCAGGTTTAGTTTTTTTGCCGGCACCCAAACAAACCACATTATTCGAATTATCCACTCCCAAAACTCATGGTACGACTTGAATGCTTTCCCGATGAAACTTACGCTTTCCTCAACCGGCAAACCGGGCTTTCATACCCTATCGCCACAAGTGGGATATGGATTAAGAAAAGGGAATTCGGGAAATTTCCTGTGGGATGCCGGAATGGTTGCCGGAACCTCTGCTGAAAAGATAATTACAACCATTTCCGGAATTAACGATTTTCAAGCACTCCAGCCGGCAACCCCGACGATTAGTTCAACATGGGGCACAGCCATTGCCCGATTTACAGAATCGAATCCATCGAACGGAATCGGGTGTGAATATACGGTTGAAATAGAAACGGGTGCATTGTATCCGCTTTCGGAAGCCATACTTTATAAAGTAACGGTAATCAATAAATCGGCTTTAACAGTTTCAGGCCTTAGAGTGGGGTTGTTCACCTCGTGGTTGGTTTCAAGAGGCGGGACCATCTCTTTCAACCCCTCGTTAAACCTTGTCACCATACAATCGGTAGAAAATTATCCGTACGTTCATGGCGTGGCTCTTCTCACTAGACAAAGCGGGTTGCTGAATTACAGTTTTGATACCGGAACCAACCCAAGCGGAATAAACATAACCGACGATTTTACACGCGACGAAATGTGGCAAGCATTAAACCAGCACAACGATTTGGAAGCCCCTCTGGGAAAATCTATTCCGGCGCATCTACTCAGTAGCGGGAATTACAGCATTGCACCAGGCGATTCAATTACACTGAACTTTGCCTTCCTCACCGATAATCATCAAACCCTAATAGAATCCCATCTAACCCAATTGAGAAATTATCTGGAACTTTCAACAACCAATTATCCTTCCGACTATATTAAACTTCCTAATCCCGTTAAAGAAATCCTGCCTCTACCCAACGAAACAAAGCTGTTAGAGATTTACACCATAGACGGAAGATTGGTAAAATCCTCTAATAATTCAAATCCTGTTGGTTTAGCCGATTTACCTGAGGGTGTTTATCTTGTTAAAATAGAATGGAAGAATAGAATCGCTGTGAAAAAGATTGTTATCTGGCGTTAGGGGTTATTGTTTTACCATCTGCACAGACTTCAGTAACTGCCTGTCCTTAAAAAACTGAATAATATATACCCCGGAAGATAAGTTTGCAGCATTGATGGTTATTAACTGATCCGGTTTAATTTTATCGTGAGAAGCAACAAGATTACCTTTCAAATCCGTAATTCTCATCGATAAAATTTCTTGCTCTGCGTTTTCAATTCGAATGTTGATAAAATTGGAAATCGGATTTGGATAAACAGATATTTCGGGTGAAAAAGCTACCGGAACCACGATAACAACACCTTTTAAACTTCCCTGCTGAAAACCCTGGGTAAGAATTATGGTTTGGTCGTTAGAAACAAGCGTTCCTATAACAGGCTCGCCAATTGTCCAACTTACCGACAATCCTTGGGATGCCAAGGTTGAATCTCCACCTCCGGAGGCTATTACAGAATGCGAAATTGTTTGGGCATAAATGCTAGCTGCACCCAAAAATCCTGCCCCTAAAAGAAGTAACTTTTTCATAATATTTTGGTTTTGGTTGTGAAAATAACTCAGCAATCTTACTTCTGCTCAACAGTTGAACAATACTAAAAGCTACAAATTTGTGACATCATCTTGTTGCTCGAAATTTCCAACCATTAAAAATAATCCATGATTCAAAAGTTTGCAAAAAATATGACAAGAAAAATGTTAACAAAACGTTATTCCCACTAAGGTTTAAGTAAGACTCTCAACACAAAAACACACATAATAAGTAAGTTGAATTCGTTTACGCAAAGCCGCATCGAAAACCTTTATTTCACTAAAATTGTGCTTCATAAAAAAAGGGGTTAATTTTGTGGACTAATGAAATTGATGGCTAAAAAACGACTTCTTAAAGTAGCATTGTTCGTTTTAACGGCGTTTGCCACATTGCCGTTTGTTGTCTATTTGTTATTAATAAATCCTCGAATTCAAACTTACTTAATTCAAAAGGCCACGCAATTTTTAAAAAATGAATATGGGATTACGGTGGAAATTGGGAGAATTGAAATCAGGCCAATAACCTCTCTTGTGCTGAAAAATCTTTATGTGGAAGACTTATCGGGCGATACATTGTTTTACGCTAAGAAAATTTCCACCGCAATCAGGAATATAAAACCCGATGGCCCCCAATTATATTTCGACAACATTCAGCTCGATTCAATAAAGTTATATTTGTTGGAAGATCCGTATCAACAACTCAACATCGATCGCATTCTTAGCCTTTTTGAGGATACTACGGCAGTTACCGATACAGTTCCATCAAAATTCAGGATTTATTCAAAAAAAGTCACTTTGGACCATTCCGAATTTATCCTAAAAAGCTATAATACTGAACCGGCTGAAGGGGTTAATTTTGATTTTTTGCATCTGCGCAAAATTTCAGCCTATTTGTCGCCGCTCCTAGTTACAAACGATACGCTTAAGGTTTTTGCAAATAATTTAACAGCAACCGACCACTCAGGTCTTTTTTTAGACTCATTATCAATGCTATTTATCAGTGAACCTAACAAATTCCGTTTTGAAAACGTAAAACTTCACTATGGTGAATCGAACTTAAATGCAAAATACATCCGACTTATCAAAACAACCGATACAGCTTTCAGCAATTTTTTAAACCAGGTTTTGTTTCAGGCCGAAATACTTCCCAGCAAACTATCCACTCAGGATTTGGCCTGGTTTGCACCCGAAGTTAAGGACTTCAATTTGCAATTTCATTTAAGCGGAACTGTTCAAGGACCTGTTAATTCATTAAACTTCAATCCTTTAAACATCAAGCTCTACGATAGCCTAATGGTAGAACTTAATGGGAATCTTACAAGTGTTGTGCAATATAAAAACCTATGGATTGATTTAAGCTATCTCAAAATTGTTACCCCTACGCAACTTTTACACAACATTTCAATTTTAAACGACAGCTTAGGCCATTCAACGCTTCCGGAGGAATTGTTCCGACTCAAATACATAAACTACAGCGGAAAATTTCGGGGCGGTTTATCGAATTTTAAATCCAGTGGACTTTTAATTACCGATAAGGGCAAAATAATTCATACCCTTGACTACTCTGCCGATGCAAAAAACAATTTGTCCTTAAAAGGAGAGCTTAAAGCCAACAATTTGAATGTAGGACAAATTTTAGATATTTCCCCCTGGCTTGAAAAATTGGACATGGAGGCATCCTTCGATGGGGTAATTTTTAGCGATAACCGCTTTAACACCACGCTGAATGTTTTAATACCCAAAATTGATTTCAACGGCTACACATATCAAAAGTTAACCCTTAAGGGAGAGGTTTCCGACGCTCTTTTCGACGGTGATTTTACCATCACCGACCCCAACATTACCCTTAGCTTTGGTGGTAAAATTGAATACAACACCCCGAAACTCAATCAACGGTTTCTGCTTAACCTTTCCGAGGTTAATCTGCATGCATTAAACTTCGACCCTACTCCTCATTCAGTGATTAACCTAAGTCTTGTAGGAAATTTCGACGGCTTATCACCTGACCAGTTAAACGGCAAACTAAATGTTGTTGATCTTTCGGTTGAACGAAATCAAAAAAATCTTCATGTTCCAAAAATTGACTTAATGTTTACCTCCAATAACACCACACGAGCGTTCAATCTAATATCACCGCTGGTTGACATTTTCTTTTCAGGAACCTATTCCTACTCAACCATTTCGGATGTGCTTAGCAATGCATTATCGCAGTATGCATCATCGCTTGCGTGGTCAAACACACCGGTAGATAAATCGGATCCCACCTATTTTAAGGCGCAGATTAACTTAATTAATGTGCAACCAATTGTCAATCTATTCGACACAACTCTGACAATCAGCAACAATTCAACACTTGAAATCAATTACAAAAACGCTAATCGTCAGCTTAGGGTCAAAGGAGAAATAGCCAACGTAAAATACAACGAGCAGGAAATTAAAAACATTAAGATCGACGGGTTCAACGATGAATCGAAAATAACCGCAAACATAGCGGCAAATGAGTTTTTGTACACCAATGAGTTTTCCTTAAAAAACCTAAGCATCAATTCATCGTTAGTAGACAATAAAATTGGGTTGGGTTTTACCTGGAACAATTACAACCGTAAAGACACCACAAACTATAGCGGCTTTATTTCTGCCCAAATAACACTTTCCGAGAACAGCTACGACTTAAAATTCTTGCCCTCGTATATTGTAATATCCGACACAACATGGCAAATTTCACCGTCAAGCCTTTCTTTAAAAGGCGATGATATTGAGGTTAACAACTTCGAAATAAGTCATCGATGGCAGAGCCTGAAAATAAATGGCAAAATTTCGAAAAATGCCTCCGATACAATAACCGTTTCAACCCAAAAAGTTAATCTTGCACTTTCTAACATATTGTTGAAAAGAATGGCCGGTATAACCATCGGGGGGGAATTAACCGCCGATATCAAAGCCTCCAACCTATACGACAAGCCCTTTGTGCTTGCCCAGATTGAACTCGACAATTTTTCGTACAATGGGCAGCTAATTGGCGATACCAAAATATCCAGCAGTTGGGATCCCCTGCTCGAAATGATTCATGTTGACTGGGTATCTTCGGTTCACAATTACGACGTTTTGTACATAGTTGGCGATTACGACCCGATTCAATCTTTTATGAATTTAAGGCTGTTCATAGACCGTTTTAATTTGAGCATACTGGCCCCCTATCTGGAAGGAGCCCTCAATAATCTTCAGGGATTAATGACTGCTGAATTGATAATTAAAGGAAACATTACTGATCCACGAATTGAAGGCGTAATTATTTTCGACAGGACTTCGTTTGTTGTCGACTACACTAAGACACAATATCAGATTACCGACTGGGTGGATATTGCCCCCGATGCAGTGATTTTTAGCGATTTCCGGATTGTGGATGTTAACAACAACTTTATGCTGCTCAATGGGCGAGTAACCCACAAAAATTTCAGTGATTTTGCGCTTGACTTAAGGTTCAATGCCCGGAATTTTATGTTTTTAAATACACTCGAAAAAGATAATCCCGACTTTTTCGGGACAGTCTTTGCCTCAGGTAACGGGGCTATTACCGGCCCGCTCCAAAAGGCAGATATCGCGGCAAGCATAAAAACCGAAAAAAACACCCGATTGTTTATTCCACTCAATACCGGAGAAACTGCCAGAAAAGCCAGTTTCATAACATTTGTCGAACCCCAGACCACTGTAAAATCGAGCAACGTAACACAAGATCAGAAGGATGACAGTTTCGATGTAAGCCTCAAACTCAATTTGGAGGTAACCCCCGAAGCCGAGGTTCAAATTATTTTTGACCCAACTATTGGTGATATTATTAAGGCCAAAGGATCCAGCAATTTAACAATCTACATGCCCAGAGGGCAGGACCTTGAAATTTATGGCGATTACGTAATTAGCGAGGGAGAATATTTGTTCACCCTGCAGGATATTTTTCAAAAGCGTTTTACTATAGCCAAGGGCAGTAGCATTATGTGGTCGGGCGACCCATCCAACGCATTTCTGGATATCGACGCCTTGTACAGGGTACGCAGAGCATCGTTGTATGAACTAACCTTTAACCCTTCCGATCAGGATCAACGGCCAACTGTAGATGCTCACCTCTTGATGGGAGGAACCATTTTAAACCCTACGATATCGTTTAAAATAACATTACCGGCCACAGCCGAGGAAGCCCAAGAGCAGCTGAACAATTTACCCCACGATGAAATTAGCAAACAGGTAATTTCTTTATTGATTTTAAATCGGTTCCAGCCTTTGCCCGGGGCTGTCAAAACCGGTGAAATTGCTGGCCCTTCGGGGGTTGAGAGCAATGCCAGCGAACTTCTTTCAAATCAGGTAAGCAACTGGTTATCGCAAATTTCAAACACATTCGACATTGGATTTAATTACACCCCGGGGGGCGAGACAACCGCACAGGAATACGAAGTGGCGGTATCCACCCAGTTGCTTAACAACCGGGTTATTATTAATACCAACGTAGGTATGGGAGGCCAGCAACAATCTTCAACATCTCAAAACAGCAGCAACATTGCCGGCGACTTTGAAATGGAAATTAAGCTCGATCAACGAGGCAGATTCCGTTTTAAGGGGTATCAGATAATCGATAACCGCTTAGATGCTCACAACAAGCAAGGCGCAGGGTTGTTTTATCGCGAAGAATTTAATACGTTCTCTGAATTGTGGGAAAAATTTTTCCGCACTCATCCGCAAAATGCGCAAAAAAAATAGCACCCAACCGTTGAGTGCCATTCTTTTAAATACGATCGGGTTAGTTTTTCTTTTTCACTTCCTTACGATCCAACTCAGTACTATAGTTGGTTAGCAAAGGATTGAAGATTAATCCTAACCCTTGTTCCTGAACCCGTATTTCTGCGTTCATCATACGCTGGGTTCGTTTGTTATCAAATCCATATTTCGTTTCACCGTTTCGGTTGAGTGCTAGTAAGTAGAGCCCCTTACGGTTTTTATCCCCTTCAGAGTCGAACAAATCGGATTGTTTACCTTGAGCTTTGAGTAGTTTTTCCGATTTACCAACCAGAGCATCACTCAAATGCAGTTTCAGATGAAGTTGATATTCATCGCCAAAGCTAACCATTCCAAAGGCTGAAATGTCGGCAGCCGTACTAACAATGTCGGTTTTTGGGAAGAAAATCTTGTTATTGTAGATAAACACACCACTTTCGAGGGTTTGGAAAACAATGTTTTCCAATTCACGCAGGTTGGTAAATTTCCCTAGTTCTTTGATTGGCTCGTAATTGTAGATACCGCCATTTTCGAGCTTAAACCGTCCTTTAATCATTATTTTATCGTAAATCACGCTATCACCCACCATAACAATACGCCCATCGAACGATGAAGTAATAATTCCACTAATATTTTTGTGAGTAAAATCGGTTTGGTCGAAATCGTTAGCCTCAACCAGTAGTGTGTGGATGTTCATGCGGTCGATCTGATTGCGGAACATTACAGTAACCTCGGGATATTTTCTGGTGTCGTAAACCGCAGAGGTAACCATAGTGCCACCCCACGCATTAAAGCGGAAGTTATCAACCACATAAAGGCTGTCGTCGACACGGAAGAGCGTGGAGATATCTTTCAGAATCATGTTGCCGTATCTAAGTTTTTTTATTGAAAATTTTCCGTGCAAAATCATGGGTGGCATATAATCGCTGGTAACAGTATCGGATTTTGTTTCAGGAGCAGAATCGCTACCTGCTACTTCGTCGGCAACGGTTGATGTGTTTTCATTACTATTGGTAACAGAGTCGGCTTGCGTTGAGGCGGATGCTTCCTCGGGGAAAAATAGTGGCATATATTTATCGTAATCAAACTCACTGATTTTCAAATCAGTTTTCACAATAAGCGGAATATTGCGTTCCTGCTTTAAGAATGCCCTATAAATATTCCACACCTGTGTAGAATATGCCTGTATGTCTATTCCATGAAACGTAGCCACAAACCGATCCACTTTAAGCGTATCGTTTGCCAACGACATGGCAAGCGTGAGATTATTTAGCTGCACCAACGGATCGCCAAACAATTGAACCTTAAAATCGTTGGCTTCTAATGTAATGGTGGATTGCTCAAACAAAAATTTTTCAATCTGGCTGTCAATAGAGTCGAGATTCAGGGATCCAAAACTTTTCATTTCAAGGGTAACCTTCCCCGAAATGGTATCGAACAACGAGTCGGGAATGAGATGTTTTATTTGCTCAATATCAACCCATAAATTGGTTTGCATTGCTATTTGGGATACGGTGAGTCCACGAATGGATGCGTTTCCGTTAAGAGTCAACCCGGGAAGGTTAAAGCTAAAGTTGTTGATAATGACTGCTAGATGATCAAAATCGAGTGTTTTTCCTTCGAGTTTAACATCGAGCGAGGAAGGTAGCAGTTCTATCTGATATCCGGGAGCTTGGAGCGATAAATCGTGCAGAGAAATGTGTTTGTTAGGCGAATAATTCAGGGCCAGAGAGAGGTTATTAACTTCGTTGACGGAATCGATTTTCGCACACACGTTATCAACCTTCAACCACACGTTGGTTCGCTCCAGAAAATAGTCGGGATTATCTTCCGGTTTGTCGGGCAATATTCCCCAGGTGGAAAGACGAAACGAGACTTTTCCTTGTAGCGATTCAGCCATGTCGGCGGGTACAAAGGCAATAAAGTCTCTCAGATCGATTGCTCCGCTTGTATTGATAGAATAATTTATCTTATCGAGGTTAGAAACTTTACCGCTAAAAGCGATACTACTTTGAGGAAATTCTATCCTACATTTCCTGATTTCAGTAAAAAAGGTACTTAAGTCGTTGGGATTGAGCAGAGAAAAATCGCCCGCCAGGTAAAGGTTTTTAATTTCGGGATACTCGGAGGTTAAAACAGCAAACTTCTCAAATGTATAACTGCCTTTTATACCGGGAAGCAAAAGTGTATCATACAATATACCTTCTATTTGAGCCTGCAAGCCGATTGTACCCGCAATGGATTTCACCCCATTTTCCGCCAAAATAGTTTCGGGCAGATACCTTACCAAATTCGACACATTCGCATTCATTAACCCAACCTGGAGATTCAATTCCATAGAATCGCGCAGAAGAACAGAACCCGATGTTGTGAAGCGCATGTTGTCGATATTTAACTGTAAATTTTCCACAGTAACTCGATCGGTGTCGTAATCAACATTCAGGCTTCCTTCAAATTGTTTTATTTCATGCAGGTTAAAACCTTCCATGAAAAGATTACTCAGTGCGAATTGGCCATTAAGCGAAGATTCTATAGAATCGTTGTGCACTTTTGCTTTGATATTCATCTTGGGTATAAGCACCGAGGCACGTATTTTGGCAGATTGGTCGCTGTAGTTTACCTGAATGTTTCGTAGGGTAAGATCAGACAGCAGCACAAAAAGATCCGACGACGGCGCCGTATCCGTAGCAACAGAGTCGGCTGCGGGCTCTTCGGCCGTGAGAAAATCGAAGTTGGTTTTCCCGGCAGAATCAACACAATAGTTGAGCGTAAAACCGTCGATTTCGATTTTATCTACCTCCACACGATTATCCAAAAGTGGTTTTACCTTCACGGCAAGGTAAAACTTGTTCAGTTTTAATAAACCATCGGGCTGTTCGGGGAAGCAATACAAAACCGAATCGTTGGTATAACCGCCCAACGTTAATTGTGACAATTCAACCGTAAGGTTTGGGAAATTCCTGAAATATCGGATGGTGATGTTTTCCACCGTTACCGGAGCTTTTATTGTCGATGAAACTTCTTTCAGAACCTGCCGGGTAATAAAGCTTTCGGAATTAAGAACCACGACTACCAAAGCAATAAGCAGCAGAAAGAACGATAGGAATGTAATTAGTAGAATTTTCCCTGTTCGCTTTAAAACACGTTTCCACACAATCATAATAGCCTTTTATTTTGAGTTTTTGGATTTATTTTTTTTTGAGAGCTTTCGGAGAGTAGTTTCCAACTCCTTTCCCCTAAGATTTTCGGCCACAATAATACCGTTTCCGTCGACAAGAAAATTTGCCGGTATAGCACGCACGCCGTAATCAAGAGCCGCTTGATTTTTCCAGCCTTTAAAATCGGTACCATGATAAGGCCAAACAAGCGAATCTTCTTCGATGGCTTTTTTCCAACGCGTAGTGTCGAGATCAAGAGTTATACTAAAAATCTCAAATCCTTCGCCATTGGTAAAACTTGCATCACGATATTTTTGATATGCTTTCACCAGAAGAGGGGACTCTTTACGGCATGGCACACACCATGAGGCCCAAAAATCGATCAACACATATTTGCCGGAGAGATCAGAAAGTTTTAACGTTTTGTTATCCGGTGAGATTTGAAGAATTTCTTTAGCCGGTAACCCCACCAAGCTGGTTTTGGGAGTTTGACTTTGAAGCGGAAATAAAAACGTAAGAAAAATCGTCAGAGAAAAAACAGTGGTTTTAACCATATCTTTTTTTGCCAAATATACAAAAAAGTCAACAGGTCAAAATCGATTCAACAAAAGCCAGCGGCATTGCCGACAAATTAAATAATTGTTTATATTTGTGGTCTCAAGTAGATTCAACCGAATGGATAAAGTACGACTTCAGGTTTTGGGGATATCCTACAGTCAAACCCAAACAGGGGCCTACGCTCTTGTTTTGGAGGAAGTTGGAGGTAGCCGTCGCATTCCCATAATTATTGGAGGGTTTGAAGCTCAGGCCATTGCCATACACATGGAAGGACTAAAACCTCCCAGGCCTCTGACACACGATCTTTTCGTAAGCCTTGCTACGGCTTTTAATATTTCCATTGTTGAGGTCTTCATTAACCGTCTGGAAAATGGAGTATTTTACTGCGAAATAATATGTGAAAATCAAAACACACGAATCAAGATCGATGCCCGCACATCCGACTCGGTTGCCTTAGCCCTCCGATTTAACTGCCCAATCTACACCACAGAAGAAATTTTGGAAAAAGCAGGGGTAAATTTGAAAGAGGACGTTGTGGAAGAACGTCAGGCCGGAGTTAAAAAGAAAAGCAAGCCTACGAATGAACCCAAACAACTATTTGCCAACAAAACCGATTCAGAGCTGGAGGAAATGCTACAAGAAGCCATAGAGCAAGAAAACTACGAGCTGGCATCCCTAATCCGTGATGAAATAAAATACCGTGAAGAACAACGAGGAAAAAAACGGAAATAACCGATCAACATGTAAAAAACAATCAACATGAAAAAATCATCAGCCATTTTTGCAGCCCTTTTCTTTTCCTTCATCCTATTTATAACCTTCCAAACAACCTTTGCAAACCCCCCTTTTACCGGCACCGATACTGCCACCTTGGTTCAAACGTCCGACACAGTTGCAGTGGCTACCCCACAAACAGCACCGGCTAAATTGAAACTCTCCCAAGTTTCCGACTCAGCCGGAATTACGCTCTACAGTGTGTTCCGAGGCTTACTTGGAATGTTAGTTCTCATAGCCCTGGCATGGCTTGTTAGCGAAAACAAAAAGAGTGTCAATTGGCGAACAGTAATCATCGGGTTGGCTATACAGCTTGCCTTAGCTTTTGGGGTACTCTATGTGCCGGCTATTCAATGGTTTTTTGAAACCGTAGGAAAGATTTTCGTAAAAATATTAGATTTTACTAAAGTGGGAAGTTTGTTCTTGCTCGGAGACCTGCTCGACATGTCGAAATTTGGAATGATATTCGCCTTTCAGATACTCCCAACCATTATCTTTTTCTCGGCACTGACAAGTGTTCTGTTCTACCTGGGCATAATTCAAAAAGTTGTTTACGCCCTTGCCTGGGTTATGGTTAAGGCCATGCGTTTGGGTGGCGCTGAAAGTTTATCGGTAGCCGGGAACATATTTTTAGGACAAACCGAGTCGCCGCTAATGGTAAAAGCCTACCTCCCCAACATGACCAAATCGGAAATGTTTCTGGTGATGGTTGGCGGAATGGCAACCGTAGCCGGTGGAGTACTTGCGGCCTACGTGAGTTTCCTCGGTGGCGACGACCCTGTTCAGCGAGTAATATTTGCCAAACATCTTCTCACCGCTTCGGTAATGGCAGCTCCGGGAGCTATCGTAATTGCAAAAATTATTGTACCCCAGACCGAAGATGTTAAAATGGAAGCCGAAGTTACCAAAGAAAAAGTAGGAACCAATATTCTCGACGCAATGTCGAACGGGACCAGCGAAGGGCTAAAGCTGGCAGTAAACGTTGGAGCCATGCTTCTGGTTTTCTTCGCCTTTATAGCCATGATTAATTTTGTGCTTGTAAAAATAGGAGCCTTAACCCACTTGAATCACACCATCCAAACCATAACTCAAGGAGCCTATTCCGAACTGAATCTTCAGTTTATTCTCGGCTACACCTTATCGCCCTTAATGTATGCCATTGGAGTTAGCTTCCAAGATATGGCTCTCATGGGACAGTTGCTTGGTGAAAAAATCATATCCAGCGAATTTGTGGGATACGTTTCATTGGCCAAATTCAAAACCATAGGAGCTTTTGCCGATACAAAATCCATTTTCATGGCCACTTACATGCTATGCGGCTTTGCCAACTTTGCCAGTATCGGCATTCAAATTGGAGGAATAGGATCATTAGCACCTAATAAACGTGAGTTTTTATCAAAATACGGAATCAAAGCCCTGATAGCCGGAACCTTAGCCTCGTTACTTTCTGCCACCATTGTTGGAATGATTTTAGGCTAATCCCCCCATCCATGGCAGCTAAAAAAAAATACTACGTGGTTTGGTATGGAATCACTCCAGGAATCTACAACACCTGGGAGGAAGCCAAACGTCAGGTATCGAGCTATCCGGGAGCAAGATACAAAGGGTTTGAATCCTATTTCGACGCCTGCGAAGCCTTCAAAAATCCACCGCCTATTTTTTCCGCAACCCAAAAACAAAGAAAAGAAAATCCAAATAAACCCAAAAACGGAATTGCCGTGGATGCAGCCTGCTGCAAAAATCCGGGAGCTATGGAATACCGAGGCGTGCTTATCGATACAAACGAAGAACTTTTCCGGAAAGGTCCATTCCCAGATGGCACCAATAATGTCGGCGAATTTTTAGCCATTGTGCATGCACTAGCCCTTTGCAAACAGAAACAATGGAACTATACAATCTACTCCGATTCCAACACTGCCCTCTCGTGGGTAAGGAACAAAAAGGCCAAAACTAAACTTTTCAAAACCGACAAAAACGACCAAATTTTCGACCTGATCGAAAGGGCTGAATTTTGGCTTCAAACCAATACGTTCAACAACCCGCTGCTTAAGTGGGATAGCGAAGCCTGGGGAGAAATTCCCGCCGATTTTGGACGCAAATAACCAGCATGACACCGAAACGAATCATACTCTTCGACAACTACGACTCCTACACCCACAATTTGTACCATTTACTCACGGTTTCCATTCCCGAAACCGATATTCAGGTCTGCCGCAACACCAACAGACAATTATTTTCTGAAAATTTTGACCTTCTTGTGGGAGGGCCCGGCCCCTGTACACCCAATGAAACCGGTGTATTAAAAGAACTTTTCGACAAAAAAATCATCCCCCAACAAATTCCATACTTTGGCGTTTGCCTCGGAATGCAATTTCTGGCCTGGTACTACGGCTATCCGATAAAACGCTCACAAAATCCAACCCACGGCGATACCATTCTTTTGAAACACTCCGGCACAACACTCTTCCAAAACCTACCCCAAAAATTCCCCGTAGCTCGCTACAATTCGCTTGAGGTAGATGTCTACGACCTTACTCAAAGCCCTTTCGAAATTCTGGCAACCGAAGAAAACACCAACGCTGTTATGGCTCTCAGGCACAAAACATTACCGCTTTACGGAATTCAGTTTCACCCGGAAAGTTTTATAACCCAATTTGGAAAAGAAATATTGCACAACTTTTACAAACAAGTGTTTAGCAATGAATAACCCGATAATAGTTTATCAGGAAAACATTCTACAAATTACACCTCCCACGTTAGAGAAACTGATATGCTGGGTGCACCAATTGGGTGGCTGCCTGCTTTACACCACGCCCAATACAAACCACTCACTTTGCCGATGGATAGTAGGATTGGTGCCCATGATTGTGCACAAAGGACTTGAGATTCAAACCGCAGATCAAAGCCTCACAGTCTCTCCCCTACACCTTATAGACACCATAACCGAACAAGCGGAAACCGATCCCGAATGCCCCATTTGGATTGGTTATGTTGGGTACGATTTTAAAGATTGGCTCGAAGAACCTGGGCTGTATCAAGGACTCAAAGACAGTGAATTCGACTATTGCCACCTGGCCATTTACCGTTATGTTTTGGAGATAGATACAATCAAGGCCGAAGCACGTCTCTACACCCTAGCCGTGGAAGGCCTCGATGCCAGTTTTCCCGAATTAGATTTCAACGCATCTTGTTATTTTAGCGCGTTTCATGTTTCCAACCTCAACACCAACAAAAACCGGGAACAATTCATTTGCGATGTTGAAACCATAAAAAAATACATTCGAGCCGGAGACATATATCAGGCCAACCTCACCCGAGTAATAACCGGACATTTCGAAGGCTCTGTTGAACTACTTGCCTTAAATCTCCTGAAATCCAACAACATAGAATTTGGAGGCTTTTTCAGCAACCAGGGCAAAACCATTATTAGCACCAGCCCTGAACGTTTTTTTAAAGTAGAAGGCAACCGAATTACCACCTCTCCCATTAAGGGAACAATTCCGCGTACCGACAACGAAGCAGAAAATCAAAGGCGCGTATTTCAATTAACCAACGACACAAAAAACCGCCGCGAACTCGCCATGATTGTAGATTTGCTGAGAAACGACCTAAGCCGGGTTTGCCTTCCCGGAAGCGTAACGGTGAATTCTTTCCCCGAACTTATTGCCTTAAACAACGTTTATCATCTGGTAGCACACATCTCCGGACAACTCGGAAAAAAATCGTTTGAAACAATTGCCAAAGCATTGTTCCCCGGAGGAAGCATTAGTGGATGCCCCAAAATAAGAGCCTGCCAGATTATCGAAGAGTTGGAAAAAATAGCCCGCGGCCCATACACCGGAATGCTCGGCTACATTAGAAAAAACCAAGATATGGATTTCAACATTTTAATCCGAACCGTAATGTTAGCAAATTCCAAACTGCGTTTCAATGTGGGCGGAGGCATCACTCTGCTCTCAGACCCCGATGACGAGTTTATGGAAACATGCCATAAGGCGCGAAACATCTTGGCTACTATTCAACCCCAAAAATAAAAATCTCCCGCCGGTGATACCCAACGGGAGAAACCTACCTACTATGAAAACAACTATTCACTAATTGGATGTACCGATACAAACGATTTGTTGTCAGACTTTTTTCTGAACTCAACAATACCGTCAACCAATGCAAACAGCGTATGATCTTTACCAATTCCAACATTGACTCCGGGATAATGTGCCGTGCCACGTTGACGAACTATAATATTCCCGGCTTTTGCAAACTGACCTCCGAAAATCTTAACGCCAAGGCGTTTGCTTTCCGATTCGCGTCCGTTTTTTGAACTTCCTAAACCTTTCTTATGTGCCATGGTTTAAATTTTAAGCGTTGATTTCGTTAATCTGAATCTGACTTAGATACTGGCGATGGCCATTACACTTTTGATAACCCTTACGGCGTTTTTTCTTAAACACCAACACCTTATCTCCTTTAAGGTGCTGTAGCACGGTGGCGGAAACTTTAGCTCCACTTACAACAGGTGTTCCGACTTTTACCTGGCCGTTGTTGTCAACTAAAAGTACGCGATCAAATTCAACCTTTTCGCCCTCGCCTTTCTCCAAACGATGAACAAAAATTTTCTGATCTTTCTGTACTTTGAACTGTTGACCGGCAATTTCTACGATTGCGTACATGTTCTCTACTGTTTAACAATTAATGCAAAATTTCGGACTGCAAAGTTATCTTTTTTTTTCCACCCATGCAAGAATTTCCAAAATATTTTTGCACTCCTACAAAAACCAAAACAATAAGAACAAATCCATGGTGCCACCATAAGAACAACTAACTTTATGACAAAGTCAAAAAAAAATCAACCAATGAAAAACAAATCATAAATTTTGACTATACTTAAAATTTATTGTGTATTTATAAATATTTTCATCGCAATTAAAATTTTTATCAATGAAGGAATATATCCGACGAGAAATTTACGAGATAAGATACTGCCATTTATTGGCAAAAACGTAATTAAAGTAATCGTTGGGCAACGACGCACAGATAAAAGCTACTTTCTGTTTCAAATAATGGATTTGATAAAAAAACGACTCAAACACTCAAATAATCTACATTAACAAGGAAGACCTTAAACTTGACCACATTAAAAACTATTCAGATCTTGTAAAATATGCTGAAAACCGGGTTGATATATCAAAAAAATCGGCCATTCTTATCGACGAGATGCAAGTTATTCTTGAATTTGAAAAAGCATTGAGGCATTTTCAGAGCCAAGCCAATTGGAATATTTACTGCACCGGAAGCAATGCCATGCTACTTTCCGGGGAACTTGCAACCTCCTTCACAAGACGCTAGGTTGAGATACCAATTTACGGTCTATCCTACCCCGAATTTCTGATTCTTCACAAATTGGAAAACAACCCTGTGAGTTTTAGTAAATATGTGAAATACGGCGGAATGACCTACCTGGTTAATTTGCCACTGGAAGACGAGCCAGTTTTTGAATACCTGAAAAAGTATATACACCTCTATCCTCTACAAGGATATTATTGCCCGACACAACATACGTAACGCATCGTTTCTGGAACGTTTGGTTGTGTTTATTACCTATACTACAGGAAACCTTTTTTCGGCAAAAAAAATATCCGATTACCTTAAGTCGCAACAACTGGAATTTTCCATTAACCTGATGCTCGATTACCTAACCCATCTTAAAAATGCGTACCTTATTTTTAAACCTCAGCGAAACGACCTAAAGGGAAAACGAATTTTGGAAATTGGTGAAAAATATTACCTCCACGACTCAGGCCTACAGCACGCAAGTATAACGTATAAACCAAACTATATTAATTTACTTCTGGGCAACTTTCTACTGCTTGATTTGCTCATAAAAGGATATCAAGTTTCCATCGGAAAGATAGACAATAAAGAGATTGACTTTATTCGCGATAAAAATAACGAGAGATTGTACCTACAAGTAACCGTATCGCTTGCCGATGAGAATGTTAAAAACCGCAAATATGGTAATCTCCTGAAGGTTGAGGATAACTACCGTAAAACAGTGGTAATGGACTATGAACACAATGTTGAATCCTATAAGGGTATTGAAACCATTAATATCAGGGAATTTTTGATGAGAATCATTAAGGAACCAGAGAGGGTGTAAGATATTTCTGGCGTTTGGCAACTTCAGATAACTTTTTGTTCAACCCCTTCGGGCTGATGGTGTGGGGCTTTACAACCGTGGGCTGGCCCTGCATCCGTGGGTTTGCACCCACGATTATTCCTCTTGAGCCCCTTCGGGGCTCGGGGGTGTACGGAACTCCATTGTTCGGAGTGCGCAGGGTGCGCTTCTGCTAAGCTCAGTGCACGCCTTAACTATACTCAGCCCGTCACCTTAGGTCACAAGCTTAACTCCACCAATTGCTCCCAAACATCAGGGAACTAAAACTACACGAAAACCTACATCCCGAACATGGAAATGGGGTGAAATGTAATTTCGCGTCGACACTCTGCAATCTGAAGACAGATCGGAGTTCCCTCCACTGCAAACCACTCGACCTTATCCAACGTCGGGGCCGTTAGGGTTTGTGTCGGAAGTTTCAGTATAATATTCTTCATCGTACCCGTCGGCACACCACTCACGTACATTGCCCGAAATGTAAAAGATTTTCAATTCGTTAGGGTTCTTCTTTCCAACGGGATGAACTGCATAATCGCTGTTATCACCATACCATGCAACTTCCTGACCATTGTTCCTGCCGGCATACACAAATCCCTCACTCTTTATCCCGCCCCGTGCATCATAATCCCATTCGGTTTCGGTAGATAATCTGTATTTCCGGCCGGTTTTCTGACTTAATCATTCAAAAAGCATTAGCCCCCAGGTTACAAAAATCACGGTATGATTTTCAAACCCCGATTCCACAATAAACCCGCTGCCATGGTTAACTATCCGGCACATTTCTTTTCCATGTTGTCCATTTTAATAAATATATCGTTTCCGATTTTCTTTTAAATTACCCTTTTCGTTTATAAAACACAACAAATTGAGCATTGGTATTTTCAAACCTGCTAATATAAAAATTGTCCATCTTCACCCGATGAGTGGGATTTTCATCCTCATCGCAGTAACTACTTTATTCGAAAGTGCATCCCATGGTAAAGGTGCCACCCCAAACGGCTACCATCTTAATTTTTATTCCTGCAACGTTTTCAGTAAAAGAGATTCCTAATTGAGGCTTTTGGAAAGGGTTTCCTTCGGAAATGTTTGCGGATAAACCAATAACAAGTGTTGCTCGAATTAATCCTGCTACCATAACTGTAAAACGTTTCAATATTTTTTCGCTTTTAAGATAGATAAAGAAAAACTACGATTCTTTATGATTATGATTAATGTAAAAAACTCATTTGGGCAACTATGAAGTTAATTTAGCATGTGGCACAGGGATATCGATGTTGTTACTCCGAAAGTTATTTCCTTAGACAGAAAAAACAAACACCCAACTGTTTGGTGATTAAAAAATCATTCCGTATCTTTGCAGCTCGAAATTAAGAAAAGGCAAAAAATCTAATTTCTTAACAATTAAACGCTAACAACAGATGAATAATTACGAAACCGTTTTCATTGCAAATCCCGTTTTGTCTGCACAGCAGATGAAGGAAGCGGTAGAAAAGTTCAGATCTCTGATCGTTGAAAACAAGGGAGAGATCGTACACGAAGAAGACTGGGGGTTACGCAAACTAGCCTACCCGATTCAGAAAAAGACCACCGGATTTTACTACCTGATTCAATTCAAAGCGAATCCGGAATTTATCAGCAAACTGGAAATAGAGTACAAACGCGACGAGCGTATTATGCGCTTCCTTACCGTTAAGCTCGATAAATATGCCATTGAGTATAATGAGCGCAAACGCGCCAGAAAAGGAGAAGTAGTTGAACAACCAAAAGTGGAGGAATAAACCATGGCAACAGCACAAAATCAAGGAGAAATCAGATATTTAACTCCCCCGGCAATCGATATTAAAAAGAAAAAATATTGCCGCTTCCGTAAAAACCGGATTCGCTACATCGACTACAAAGATCCGGAGTTTCTGAAAAGATTTGTAAACGAGCAAGGGAAAATTCTTCCACGCCGCATAACCGGTACCTCCTTAAAATATCAGCGCCGTGTGGCTCAGGCTATCAAACGTGCGCGCCATCTTGCCCTGCTGCCATTTGTAACCGACCTTTTAAAGTAACTCCTTAACTTATAAAAACTATGGAAGTAATTCTAAAACAAGATATTCCAAACCTGGGAAATAAAAACGACATTGTAAAGGTGAAGCCGGGTTATGGTAGAAACTATTTAATTCCCAAGGGATTAGCCATTTTAGCTACCCCTTCGACGATAAAAATGATGGAAGAGGTCAAGCGCCAACAAGCCCACAAAGAAGCTAAATTGCATGAAGCTGCTGTGGCCTTGGCTGCCCAACTCGAGAAAATCGAGAAACTCACTATCGGAGCTAAAACCAGTTCTACCGGTAAAATCTTTGGTTCAGTTAACACAATTCAAATTGCCGAAGCTCTCAACAAAAAAGGCTTCAATATCGACCGGAAGAGCATTATGATTGACGGCGACTCGATTAAAGAAGTAGGAAACTACTCGGCAAAAATCAAACTTTATCGCGATGTGGTTGTAACCATCAACTTTGAAGTTGTTTCAGAATAGTTTCAGAATGCAAAAATACCAAAGGCTGTCTGTTGCGGGGCAGCCTTTTTTTTATATTTTAGTGATCAAAAAGGGTAATTATGCAATTTGAGCAAATTTTAAAAACCTACTGGGGCTACGAGACCTTTCGGCCCCTTCAGCTCGAAATCATCCATTCGGTGGCCAGTGGGAACGACACGCTTGGATTACTACCCACCGGTGGTGGAAAATCCATAACCTTTCAGGTTCCCGCCATGGCAAAACCCGGAATTTGTATTGTAGTTACCCCGTTGATTGCCCTTATGAAAGACCAGGTTCAAAACCTACGCGTAAAAAATATAAAAGCAGAAGCCATATACACCGGGCTTACCAAAGACGATATCGACCGTATTCTGAACAACTGCGTTTATGGGGATATCAAATTTTTGTACGTTTCGCCCGAACGCCTCGGAACCGAAATTTTCCGCACCCGGGTTGCCGACATGAACGTAAATCTTCTGGCTGTTGACGAGGCTCATTGTATATCGCAATGGGGATACGATTTCCGCCCGGCATATCTTCAGATAGCTTCTATCAGAAGCCTTTTGCCCCATGTTCCGGTGCTAGCACTTACCGCAACCGCCACACAACAGGTTGTTGATGACATTCAAAACCGGCTGCTGTTCAAAAAGAAAAACGTTTTTCGCAAAAGTTTTGAACGAAAAAATCTAATTTATTGGGTAAAATTCAGCGAAAACAAGGATCAGGATTTGCTGAAAATTGTAGCCCGTAATCCCAACACCGGAATTATTTATGTACGCAACCGTAGAAAAACCAAACAAGTAGCGGAATTCCTTCAAGAGCACGGTATTTCAGCCGACTATTACCACGCAGGGCTATCCAACGAAATTAGAGACGAAAAACAACGCGC
The DNA here is from genome assembly GCA_937981765.1 of uncultured Bacteroidales bacterium. Lineage (GTDB taxonomy): Bacteria > Bacteroidota > Bacteroidia > Bacteroidales > Salinivirgaceae > JAAYQU01. The sequence goes on along the minus strand of CALJOM010000002.1, from coordinate 170,477 downwards.
ATGGAAAGAAGGCCTAACCAAGGTAATTGTAGCCACCAATGCATTCGGAATGGGAATTGATAAGCCCGATGTTCGATATGTGGTTCATCTCGACCTCCCCGACTCGCTGGAAGCCTATTACCAGGAGGCCGGGCGTGCCGGAAGAGACGAAAAACAAGCCTATGCCCTATTGCTCTACAATCGTTTTGACAGGGCAAAACTGCGCCAAAACCTTACCAACAGTTTCCCGGAAAAGGAATATATACGAAAAATATACGAACTGATTTGCCAATACTACCAAATCGGAATTGGCGAAGGCAAAGGTTTGTCGTTCAATTTCGAATTGGGCGATTTTATTTCGCGCTATAAACTAAGTGCCGTAACAACCCTCAGTGCACTTAAAATCCTTGAAATGGAGGGATATTTGGTTCTTACCGAAGAAGTAAATTTACCCCCAAAAGTGAAGTTTATAGTTAGCCGCCAAGAACTCTACCAATTCGAACTTAAAAACGTGAATTACGAGGCTTTTATTAAACTTTTGCTCCGCAGCTACTCTGGGCTCTTCAGCGAATATGTTTCAATCGATGAGTATATTCTTGCCGAAAAAGCAAAGGCCAACGTAGAAACCATTCACGAGTATTTGGTGGCCTTAGACAAATTGCACATTATTGATTTTATACCACGGCGAAACAAACCACAGATTATATTTACCGAAGAACGACTCGAATCGAATAACCTATACATTTCGAAAGAAAACTACCACGTTCGTAAACAAAACTATCAGAATAAAATTGAATCGGCCATACGCTACGCAGAATCAACCAGCATATGCCGAAGCCGCCTGCTACTCGAATATTTCAGCGATACAAGTGCCAACGATTGCGGCCAATGCGATGTGTGCAAAGGAAAAACAAAAGCCCCCGATATTCAAACCATAGCAAAACATATTGCCCAACAGCTCTTTAATAATCCTAAATCCCTAATAGAAATAGTGAACACACTCGACTTTCCCGAAGAACACATTATCAACACTTTGCAATGGATGCTCGATAACGGGAAGATTTGTAAAGATAAAAGTGGTAAATTTGCCGTCGAAAAGCTATAACCATGGAAACACCCGAAGTTCAACAACGAACAATACTCGATTTCGTAACTCTGGCAGGAGAATACTGCAAGGTTTGCAATTCCCTTTACGAACTGTCGCCCAAAGATTTTGGAGGCTTTCTATTAAAAATACTCCCCATGCTTTACATCAAGGCACAATCTCTACCCGATTATACAGACTACGACCCGGAACTGGTCGATAAATTCGTAACCGAAGAAGAGTGGCGCAAAATTCAATACCATGCCTCCATTTTGTTAGGCCCGTACGACCAATATTACGAAACCCAAGGCAGATTCAATCAACCCGAACAACAAACCATATCGGAAAACATTGCCGATATTTATCAGGATATGCAGGATTTTGTGCAACTAATGGCACTTGGAATACACGATGCAACCTATGAAGCCGTAGGTGAGGCAAAGCGAACGTTTCGTGAATTCTGGGGCAAGTCGCTGGTAAATACCCTAAAAATTATCCACCACCTTTATTATCAAAACCTACTTTCCAACACTCCATTACTGAACGACACCGAATCCAATCAAAGCGAAATTTGACATGAGCAGCCAACCCAACATTTCCTCTAGCCCGGATAACTACCCCTTGATTCATTTCGAAGGCGAAATACGAATTATTACCTCCACAGAATCGCTGGAATCTTTTCTGCCGGAACTAACCAGATCCAATGTTCTAGGTTTTGACACCGAAACCAGGCCCTCCTTTCAAAAAGGCGTAACACACAAAGTATCTCTGGTTCAATTGTTTAACGGAGAAACGGCGTATCTGATTAGGCTTTTCTCAAAAGAAATGGTGCGAACCCTCGCAGTTATATTCGAAAATGCTAACATAATCAAGGCCGGAGTAGCAATCCGCGACGATATAAAATTACTACAACAAATTGCCAATTTCAAACCGCAGGGATTCGTGGAACTGCAAACCATGGCTAAAGAACTGGGCATAAACGACATAAGCCTGAAAAAACTCACCGAAAAATTGCTTCACTTTCGTATTAGCAAACGCCAGCAAACATCAAACTGGAGTCAGGAAACACTTACCAACGCACAAATTTTATACGCAGCTACCGATGCCTGGGTATCGTACCTGATTTATCAGGAACTCATAAAACTTAAAAAACATAACAACGTATAAATATACTCTAATGAGTCAAAATTATCCAACTATACGAATCAAAAGCGGCAAAGAAAACGCGGTAAAACGTCTTCATCCGTGGATTTTCACCGGAGCAATAAGTGCCAAAGACTCCGTAAACGACGGCGACATTGTTAAAGTACTCTCCCACGACGGAGAATTTCTAGCGCTCGGGCACTACAGCGAAGGTCCTTCTATAGCCGTTCGTATCTTTTCCTTTAACGATGTGGAAATTAACCAGGATTTCTGGTACAACAAACTAAAGGCAGCCTATGCCATTCGGCAATCGATGCTCAAGAACCTTCCCGAAACAAATACCTACAGGCTTGTTCATGGCGAAGGCGATGGGTTACCCGGTTTAATCATAGATATTTACGATACCACGGCTGTAATGCAATTTCACAGCATAGGCATCTGGAGAGAAAAAGAAAAAATTCTTTCAGCACTTGAACAACTGTATGGCCCCACGCTCAAAACCATCTACAACAAAAGCAAATCAACCATGCCCAATGCCTTTAAAGACATCGTAAAAAACGGATTCTGGAAGGGGGCTGAGACCAGTGGTATTGTTCATGAGAACGGTCTAAAGTTTATGGTCGATTGGGCCGAAGGGCAAAAAACCGGCTTTTTTATCGACCAACGAGATAATCGAAAACTCATTCAATTCTATTCTTCCGGACGTAGAGTTTGCAACCTGTTTGGCTATACCGGAGGATTTTCGGTTTACGCCATTGCAGGAAATGCCGTTGAGGTAGATACCGTGGATGTCTCCAAAACAGCCCTTGAAACAGCCACTTACAACGTCGACCTGAATTTTCCGGGATATTCAACCCACCAAGCCATAGCAGCCGACGGCTTCGATTTCCTCGAGAAAATGCCCCAAAATAACTACGATGTAATTGTACTGGACCCTCCGGCGTTTGCGAAGCATTATAACTCGTTGGAAAACGCTTTAAAAGGCTACAGGCGAATAAATCAATTAGCCATTGAAAAAATTGCCCCCAACGGCACAATTTTCACCTTTAGCTGTTCGCAGGCTGTAAGCGTGGATGAATTCCGTAAAACGGTATTCGTAGCCGCCGCCCGAACCGGAAGAACCGTCAGAATCCTGCACCAGTTAACCCAACCGGCTGATCATCCCATTAATATCTACCATCCGGAAGGAGAATATCTCAAGGGACTTGTTCTACACGTAGAGTAACCCCACAGATAATAAAAGTTAAAGAACTTTAATAATTTCGTCTCTCCCAGGCCCAACGGAGATGTAGGAAATAGGCACGTTGAGATAGTGCTCAATAAACTCCTTATACCGAATTAGGTTTTGTGGCAGTTCGGCTTTGGTACGAAAACTCTTTAACGTGGTTTTCCACCCGGGTAATGTTTCATAAATAGGTTCTATACAACTGTCTACACTATATGGTACATTCTGAGTGATATGGTCGTCAATCTTATAGTGTGTGCAAACTTTAATGGTATCAAAAGCATCCAGCACGTCGGGCTTGGTAAGAATTATGTGGGTCACCCCATTGAGCATAACCGCATATTTTAGCGCCACCAAATCGAGCCATCCACAACGGCGCGGACGTCCGGTTGTACTTCCATATTCGTTACCTATTTCTCGAATCCGTTGTCCGGTTTCGTCGTGCAACTCCGTTGGAAAAGGACCGGAACCTACTCTGGTACAGTAAGCCTTGGCAATCCCAAGAACATTCCCTATCATTGAAGGAGGTACTCCCATACCGGTACACGCACCTCCGCAAATAGTGTTCGATGAAGTTACGTAAGGATACGATCCAAAATCAATATCGAGTAAAGAACCCTGAGCTCCTTCGGCTAAAATCTTTCTATTCTCGGAAGCAAGTTTGTGGATATAATATTCCGAATCGATAAACTCAAACTCCTGCAATTTTTTCAGCGATTCAAAAAACTCTTCTTCCCTTCGTTCTAGCTGATAGTGTTCTTTAACAGGTTGAAGTATCGCATCATATTTTGAGCGAGCTCTAAAATAGAGATCGCGAATGTTTGAAGTTTCAATATCCCCCACCCGGATTCCATCTCGTCCAATTTTATCGCGATATGCCGGCCCTATTCCTTTTAATGTACTTCCAATCTTGAACTCTCCCTTACTGTGTTCGCTAACAGCATCCAAAAGTGGATGAAACGGCAATATCAAATGCGCTTTACGGCTGATTTTCAAGGCTTTTCGAGCATCAACTCCAACATTCTCAAGGGCCAAAATTTCTTTCTTAAAAATCACCGGATCGAGCACCACACCATTGGCAATAATATTTATTTTATTAGCGTGAAAAATACCCGATGGTATTAAATGGAGAATGTGTTTTCGTCCCTCAAACTCCAGAGAATGCCCCGCATTTGGGCCTCCCTGAAAACGAACTATTACATCATATTCCGGAGTTAAAACATCAACTCCTTTTCCCTTACCTTCGTCGCCCCACTGTAGGCCTAATAAAACATCTATCTTTGTCATTCTTCCGTTTTTACCTAAAAATCCTTGACAAGATACGAAAAAAATGGCAATCCCATGCTGTTTTTGAGCATAGGATGCCAAAAAAGTTAGTCGGAATTATCGATTATAAAACGAAATACCTATCCCTAAGGAGATAAAAAGCGGTGTATTTTTAACAGGTGGTAGAACAAATAGCGAAAACTTAGCCTTGGGCATTGGTGCTAACTTACTCATCGATGCCGAAAACGAGGAAAACTCAAAGTCAACCCCTATCGCCTGAGCATTAACCGATGCATTTACATCAAAATAATCGTTCGTTTCGCTAGAATAAATTGGGGATGTAATAGTGGTTGTAACCTCAGAGCTCACTTGATTAAATGTTATACTAGGACGATACTTGAACGTAAGAACTACCCCTCTCCAGTTTGCCACATCAATAAAACGCCCTAAACCAACTGTTATTCCTAACGTTACAAACACGGGATACGACAGGTTTAAAGCCTCCATATCAATGGTTGCCACCTCAAAGTTCCCATTAAACGTGTACCGATATATCATTGCATCGAAACCCCAACCGAAGGAAATATTGGTCCATGTGGTAAGTTTTGGTTTAAACTCCGGAATTTTCAATTTGTACCATGTATCACAATAAGAAAATCCACCGCCATATCCCGTAACTTTAGCATTGTAATCTTTCAAATCCAAGCCGAAATAAACACCGTTAAACGTAAAGGTCTGATTTTTAATAACCCCTCCTCGCTTTAACCATTCCTGCCGAATATTCTCTGTTGGATCGGTTTTTTCTATAACAAACTCAACTCCATGCGCACCGGGAATAACATTAACTTGGGCATTATCGGCAACTTGTTCACGTTTAACAAGTTTTTCATCAATTGCAAGTTCTTTTCCTTGAACTTTTGAAATTAATCCATCTTTTGTAAATCCGATCTCAAAAACATAACTCTCGCCGGGAATTGCACGAAGAGTGTAGCGATTAACCTCCTTTCCCATTTTAGCAACAATTTCGATGGGTTGCGAAAAATCGTTCGGCACGTTGATTGATACCTCCGAACTATTTTTTAGAATTAGTGTTGAGCCTTTTACTTCAACAATAATGTCCGTTAGCGAACCAACGCTCTTTTTTTGTCTAAAAAACTTTATCACGGTAACATCCTCAGCTAATAGAGAAAAACAAGCAAAAAGAAACGGGAAAATAAAAAGAAGCTTCTTCATAAGGATTTTGTTTACAGGTTAGAGCAAAACGCTAAATAAAGTTAAAACATAAACATACAGAAATCAACTTTTTTGACAATATTTTACCTTCAAATGAAAATATTTTTCATAACTTATTTTTTTTAATTAGAAAAACACTTGAATAACTTCTTTATTAGCTAAAATTAAGCCGATGAGCGCAAAAAAATCAGATATCATTAACATATTTTTTTGGTTTATAACAAAATACCAGCTAAATTAGTAGATTAATAGCCTGAAATAATGTTAAGACTGTATAAAATAACCATTTTCATATTGCTGCTTATAACCTGCCTGAACGTTAGTATTTATGGGCAGCAACTGAAAGATATCACACCGGAGAGAAAAGCTCAGTTTGACCAACTCATAACCCTAGCCGATATTGCAAAATCCAGTGGTAATTTAAAAGCTAGAGCAATAAACCTCTCCAAGGCGGCCTTTATTTTATGGGAAAGCAATCGTTTGTTCGATGCAATCGACTTGTTTGAAGAATCGGCCTCCTTATTTGAAAAAGTTGGCGACTATACAAACCTGAGAAGTGTCTACACCAATATAGGAGTTCTGTATTCCGACCTACAAGACATTGATAAATCTCGTAGTTTTTTTGAAAAAAGTCTCGATATCAGTAGAGTTTTAGGCCAGCGGGAACAAATAGCTTCCGGGTTGATTGATTTAGCCTTTATAGCCGCAGCTTTAGGCAGATACGATGAATCGAATGCTAAACTTACCGAGGCTTTGGAAATAGCCACTATGTTAAACAATCAAAAATTGTTACTCAATATTTACGGATTATTTGCATCCAACTATCGCAATATTGGCGATTTAATTAAAGCCAAAGACTTTGACGACAAATACCAAGCCCTTTACAGCAAGACTAAAGAGTCGGTTGTTCGTCAAGAATTTGAGCAACGTGAAGTAAAAAGTCTGGCGGAAATATCACGAGCCAAAGAACTTCAGCGGCTTCAAGAACAGGAACTCCTTATTAAACAACTTATGCTACGTTCGGCTCAGGATAGTTTGGGAAAAGCTATTGAAGAAGCTCGGCAACGACAATTAAGAATTCAGCTTCTTGAGCAGGAAAACGAACTACGCCAGGCTAAACTCGCAGCACAAGAGCTTCAGCAACGAGAAGCAGAAGCTCTCCTGAAACATCAAAAAGCCGTGCAACAGCAACAACGACTGATTATTGTATTTGCTGGAGTTCTACTTATTGTGCTATTATTGTTTGGAGTAGTTGTATATCGGAAAAACCTCGAAAGAAAAAGAATCAACATTCAATTAGCAGCCCAAAATAAAGAAATCCAGGAAAAAAGTGAAGAACTCACCACCGCCCTTGCCAAAATCGAAAAACAAAACACCCAAATACTTCAAAGTATCAATTATGCCAAGAACATTCAACAAGCAATGGTTCCCCCCGCAGAATCCTTGAAAGCCTATTTCCCTGATTCTTTTGTTTTCTGGCAACCTAGAGATATTGTTAGTGGTGATTTTTACTGGTTTAAGCCAATTGAAACCAAATTTGACTTAAAAAAAATATTCCATTACGAAAAATCGCTCGATACAAGAATACAAAATTTGCAAAAAATTAAAGATGCCGATAAACTATTGATTGCAGCTGTTGACTGTACCGGCCATGGAGTCCCCGGGGCATTCATGTCAATGATAGCCAACAACCTCCTTGACGAAATTACCAACAAAGGAATCTCTCGCCCAGATATGATTCTCGAGCAACTTCATTACGGAATTCAAACAGCCCTTAAACAAAACGTAACGGGGAATAAAGACGGTATGGACATTGCTCTGTGTCAAATTGAGAAAAAAAGACGAAAATTAACCTATTCCGGAGCAAATAATCCTTTAATTTATGTCAAAAATGGAGAAATTTTTCATGTTAAAGGCACCCCTGCACCGATTGGAGGTTTCCAATCTGGAATCCCCTCTTTTGAAGTTCACGAAATCTCCCTAGACGAACCAATTACCTTCTACATTTTTTCCGATGGGTTTACCGACCAGTTTGGCGGAACCGACGGACGAAAATTTATGATTAAAAAATTCCGGGAACTTCTTCTTGAAATTCACACCCTACCCTTCGATGAGCAGGAAAATATGCTGCGCGTAACCTTTGATGGCTGGAAAGGAGATCGATTCCCGCAAATCGATGATGTTTTAGTCATTGGATTTAAAATAGACCTCGACAATGAACCACTTAAATTCTTAGATTCAGAAGCCACCGCGAGGTCGCCAGAATTAACAACAAAAGGATAAATATGCGCCCGATAAGTATACATCAAAATGATAGAACAGAAATTTCACAACCATGAACAAAATAAGTTTTAAAATGTTAACAATAAAAATAAAACTATTAACTCGGTTAGTAACCTGTTATATAAGCAAAAATCAAAAACATTTTTTCTAGTGTTTACTTAGAAATTTGCGTATATTTATGGGAATTAACCACAAATCAAAAAAAAGTATGAAAAAGTTACTCTTTACCCTCGCCGGCATGGTTGCTCTAGGTAGCACCATAGCCCAACCGGTTAGCGACAACGCTATAATACCGGTATCTGTTACGCTCAACTCAATCCTTCGACTGAACGTTGTTTCCGGTGGTAATATTGAGTTTGTTGTTAATACACTCGACCAATATCAAAACGGTATTGCTAACAACGCACGCTACACAACTACCTTCACTGTTGCTTCATCCGTAAATTTCAACGTACTGATGTACGCACAGGATGGAAACTTTATAGGAGCCGGAAGCTCAGCCAACACAATGCCTCTGAACAACGTTGGTTATAGAGCGGCAAGTACAGGAACCGGTACCGTTGGAGCTGCCGGTAATTATACCCTTGCTGGCGGAACATCATCTCCTTCAGCTCTTCAGGCACTTACCAATAACGCAACATTTCAACTGGTTACCAGTGTTCCGACACCGGGTGGTTTAGGCGGTGCAGGCGATGTTTCTCAAAACCGATTCGAAATTCGATGGGAACTTGGAACAGGAGCTGCACCAATGAACACAACCTCTTTATTAGCACAGAGTTTGCGTGCTGACAGATATACCACAAACGTACACTTAGTGCTACAACCGCAATAACAACACTAGCCTGTTTCCATAAAGGGAACAGGCTATTTTTTTCCTAAACCAAAACTATGTTGCGAAAAACATTCGTAATATTGATAGCTATTTCATTGTCCTACCCCATTTTACTTAAAGGACAAAACAATGTTACGTCCAGAATACGAGTAGTTCGCGGAGCAAATTTGGTTTTCAACTTCAACACCTACAACCGATACGCAAGTGGTATAAGTTACGAAAACTACACCCATTTACAACTCTATTTTAACGACACCATTGCAGGAGGGCTTCCCAATCCTTCAGGATTAGGGTGGAAATTAACCGTCAGGGCCTTGCAACCAAACATTTCGGGAACGTGGGGAGGGAATCTGAATCTAAACACCATTCAGATGCGTGTATTATTTAATAGCGTTTCATATGGCCCATTTACCCTCACATCTTTAGATCAAACCATTATAAGCGGTAATGAACTTTTGAATTTCACGGGAACAGTTCAAATTAGTTACGATTGTGGCACCTTACCTACAAATAACCTAATCAATCAACTTCCCGACACCTACGTCGTTGACCTGGAATTCACACTATCTCCACAATGAGATTAAAAATATTAATAGGGTCAGTTCTGTTTCTAGCATTGGGAGAATCGTTTGTCAAAGCTCAATTTACCTTTATGGAAGAGCCTTATCAAACCCTCCAGGTTTCTTTTTTGAAGGAAAAAGAAGAAGTTACTCCGGAAAAAAGTTTTTTTAATGCCCTGCAAGTTTCCAATCCAAGCAACAGAAGATTACGATTCGAAGTAAATTTCGGGGTCCCTGCTGGTTGGATATTTATGGGACAACAATCACAAGTTATTGTAATCGACCCTGGAGAAAAAAAACTCATACCAATAAGAATCTCCGCCAATAAAAACACTCTGGGAGATATTGGATACTCAATAGTAGCGTCTCTCAAAGACAATACCGGGAAAACTTTTAAAAATGCCTACTTTTATGTGAATGTGCCTCGATTAAGCAACATACACATCCGAACCCTTGAGCGGCAAATCTATTTTGATCCACAACTTAAAAGCTCACAAATTGGAATTGGTCTTAACAACTCGGGAAATGTTGACGAGCTCTTCAATATTCAATTTTTCCTGCCCCAAACAGTAATCATCGATGGATCTGTTGACAATTTTTTTAAATCGGATATTCTACTAGCTCCAGGAAGAGACACTGTTGTGTACTTTACCGTTAAACTGAATAACACTCCCGAAGCCTCTGAAATCAAAGACCACAGAATATTACTTGATGCCGGGAATAAAGACACAACCTTCCGCTATACCATCTGGGCTAAACGGCTGGAAAGTCGGCATGAATTAGAAATCCCTATGTCAGACAGGGTACTGGTGATAGAACTGGCGATGTTAAATCTTTTTAGTCAACACGAACCAATTTACGAGGGAGCATTCTGGGGAAACATCTACGGTAAAGAAGACTTTAGTTTAGAGTATTTCTTTCGCTCAGTAGGCGCTAACTTTTATAAAGACGATCCAATAAAATACAGTCGAGCACACTTAAAAACACAATACAAAAATTATCATCTAAACATAGGCGATGTAAGCCAATCTGTCTTCACATCATCGTACGGGAAAGGGGTTCAATTCATATACACAAACCCCAAACTATTTATTGATGCATCAGCATCCCAAAACCTATTATCTAACTCGAATAATGCCGGAATAATATTCAGATCCAACCTAATAGACCGAACTTCAATTAAGTTATCATACAGCGAACAATGGCAGAAAAATTCGTTTAGGGAAGCGATGCCCTCGGTAGGAATTTCTTTCCCGCTTTTTAAGCATCACCAAATTTCAACCGATCTCGGCTATGCCATGAATGAATATATTACCCCGGATAATGTGTATAAAAACAATGGAATTGGAGGTTTAGCCATTTTCACTGTCAACTATCCCAAATTGAAATGGAATACAAAATCGAATTTTGGAGATAAAAATTTTGTGGGTTTTGCTAAAGGCAAAATTGACATATTTAGCGATTTCACTTACTACCTAGATAACAACCAAAACTTTTACACCGGAAACTACTCCGGTTTTATGCAAAAAATGTTTCAAAGTGCCTATACCTACATGGAAGAAGACAACAACCTGGAAATGCACACTCACACATTACATTTGAAATACAACTACCAAATAGACCCTCAGTTTACCCTAAACATTGGTCCCTGGATAGATTACAGAGGTGGAAATAGTTTCTATCGCTTTAATCCCGACGATTGGTTTGCAGCTCAAACAACAATGGCCTACACTTCACTTCGTTATCGGAGCAAATCTGCACCGCTTAACCTGTTTTTTGAAATGAGAGGTGGAGTAAGTTATATCACCGACTATTCATCCATGTTTAATGGGGTAGAAATTCCAGGAATCGATAATCATAAAAGGCTTTATGCAAACTTCTTTGCCTCCTCCTCATTACTTGCACGAAGAATGAACCTTAATCTGGCCTATTATCATGGACCCTATACCATAAATCAGTTTTATAATCTATTTTATGCCAGCCAACAGAGTCGTTCAGTCAGAGTAATAGGCTCATTTAACCAGTTTTTTTTGAAAAAAATTCTTGAATATAGTTTTCGGGGAAGCTACACCTACGAAATATCTACGCAAGCCAACCGAGTTGGGTTAAATAATGAAATCACCGGAAAGTTTGGACAGGGCTGGACAGCATCGTTTGGAAATACAATTGGGATTCAGTCAACTTTTGATAAAATTAATGAAGCAAAATATCGTTACCAAAACATGTATTTTGAATTTCGAATTACAAAAGAATTTGGTTTTGGACAACCCTCCTTTAAATATCATAGACTAAATCTCCGATTCTACAAAGATCTAAATGGAAACGGAAGGTTTGATGCTGGAGAACCTGGGGTAGAAAATGTTATGGTTTCTATTGACAAAGACTATCTCCTGTCGGATTCTATAATGGGCAACCGTCGTCAGGGAGATTTTTATGCTATGGAATTCCTTTCGGATCTCAACGGTCAGGTTGTTTACCGAAATATCCCCACAGGATACTATACCATTAAATTTTTACCTGTTGGAAAATCGATCGACAAATTTGTAACTGAAAGTAGTTCATTGCAAATTTACCTCAATAAAGATCAGAATATTGATATTCCATTTGTGGAAAAGAACAAAATTTTCGGTCAAATAATCCTTAACCGCAGCAAACTCTCAAACCTTGGGCACATTGACGTTAGCAACATAAAAGTAACCGCCACCGATAGCCGAGGAAGAATGTTTTCAACCCTCACGGATAAATATGGTAAATTTGTAATCTACGTTCCCAATATCGAAAAATATATTGTGAGCATAAATAATATTTTCCGCGAACATTTTGAGCTTGAACAAAACGCATTTGAGGTTCAGCTCAACGGATACAAACAATTTGAATTAACCTTTATTTTCACCGAAAAACAACGACGAATTAACTTTAATCAACAAATTAGCCCCGATGCCTCAAGCCAACAAGTTCAAACCGTTCGTAGAACTAACCTTAGCGGAAGCGTTAAGGATGTTAACACGTCTGCTCCGGTTAAAGCTACCATAAGAATTATTGAAGAAACCAACGGGAACATAGTAGCAGAAACTCAAAGTGAAAGTCGTACCGGGAATTTCTTTGTTTCATTCATAGCAGGTAATAATTACCGTTTGGATATTTCAGCCGACGATTATTGGTTCTATTCCGAAAAGCTCGTAATTGACCAGCTATCAACATTTATGAATCTGAATCGCGATGTTTCGTTATCACCAATTGCAATAGGAGCAAAAATTCCCCTTCCAAACCTAATTTTTGAGCGCAACAGTGCAGAACTTTCTGAAGAAGCCAAAATCGAGTTGTCGCGCTTTGTACAAATTTTGAAGCAAAATCCAACCATTCAGATTGAAATTGTTGGACACGCCGATGACGTAGAAGCTCTCGGGAATGTCGACATTGGAATGGAACGTACCAAAACCGTAGCTCGTTATCTCACAGAAAATAATTACACGGCGTTCACAACTCGATCGGCCGGATCAACCGAACCAGCAATTAACGAAGCATCTGAGCAGGCAAGAAAAGTTAACCGCCGAGCTGAGATGATTGTTACAAGCAAATAACCCATGAATAACTTTTTGCGAAGTTCCAGCTTTACCTTATTTTTGCAACGAACTAATTCAAGCAATACCTTGCCTCATGAAAAAATCAAACAGTTTTCTAGCCTCTTTTATTGCTGTTATTTTAGGCGTAAGTCTAGGAATCGTAGCTTATGGGCTATTTTTTAAAAAAACTGAAACCTCTGCAGAGAAACTAAAACCCTATTTAGAAAAAAAAGATTTGGACATCACATTCGGACAAGATACCGCTCAACTTAAAATTATAATATACGGGAATTACAACTGCCCGCATTGTCGTCGCTTTTTATTAGAAGAAGTTCCTCAATTAGAAAAAAATTATATTGAAACCGGCAAAATTCAGATTATTTTTCGACTCACTCCCCAAACCAATAGCCCCGAGATTTTACAATCTCAAAAATTTGCTGTTTGTATTCATAAATTCGGACAATATCAGTACATTCATCAATTGCTTCTAAATCAACCCTATATAGTCTTTACCAACGAATTTCAGGATATGATTAACGAACTTATTCACAAAGATTATTTTGTGGCGGAATGTGTAATGACTTCGGCTGCAGATGAGTACCTAACACAAAATTTATCAGATCTTCAACAACTAAATATTCACGGCACACCAGCTTTTATTGTGGGAAATAACACCTATCTTGGATTCAAAAACCACAAGTATTTTAGCCAACTAATCGATTTAGCTTTGGAGCGAGCAGCGAGAAAATAGCTAAAATTATTATCTTTATGTAAAATCAAAATCAGGAGAGAATAGAGAATCCAATAACTATTTAAAATAAAAAGCTATGAAACGAATGTTAATTTTTGCCATTGCCTTTACCTCCACCTTAGCATTTTTTATTGCGTGTGAAGATAAAAAAGATGATGTCTGCCAACGATTCGATGCTATTCAACAAATCAACCCAACCTGCGACATCCCCAGTGTATGCTGCCCACAGGAAGAAGGGGGAAATTGTTATTATGTGAGTTCTTCCGGTAAAAAGTATTATTGTAATTCCTCCCTTGCAACCACCAACGACCCTGATGGATGTAACCAAGCGCAAAGTCAGTATATTGCCGAGAATTGCCAAGCGGCAAAAATGTCAGCTGACGATTTGGAAAAACTTAAACTCGAGATGACCAAATTTATCCGCGAACTGTTGGAAAAAGCCCGACGCTATTCCGTATTATGTAATTAAGCCATTCAAATAAAAAAGGCAGCTTTTGCTGCCTTTTTTATTTGAAATACTCACGCATACGCTCAAACAAGGTTCTTTCTTTATCGGGGTCTTTTGGAATAAAGGAAGGCGACGAGGCCAATTTTTCAATAATCTTTCGTTCTTCCCGAGAAACATCAGACGGGATCCAAACATTCACAACCACCAATAAATCGCCGCGTCCATAACCATTTACGTCAGGAATCCCTTTCCCTCGTAAACGTAAGATCTTCCCCGATTGGGTTCCAGGTTCAATTTTAATTTTAGCCCTACCTTCCACTAATGGAACCTCTACCGTGCTCCCAAGAATAGCTTCCGGGACACTTACATACAAGTTGTATATCAAATCGTTACCTTCACGGATAAAATCCGGATGCGGGTCCTCCTCAATAACAACAATAAGGTCTCCACTGATCCCTCCACGACGAGCAGCATGTCCTTTACCCGATATTGACAATTGCATTCCACTAACAACTCCAGGGGGCAATTTAATAGTAACAACCTCATCTTCCTTAACAATTCCCTCACCATGGCAAGCAGTACACTTCGAATGAATTACCTTACCCTCCCCACCACAAGTGGGGCAAGTTGATGAAGTTTGCATCTGACCTAAAAAGGTGTTAGTAACACGTGTTACCCTCCCGGTACCATGACAAGCAGGACAAGTAGTATAACTGCTACGATCTTTTGCTCCTGTTCCATTGCATGTAGAACACGGAACATATTTGTTAATTTTAATTTTTTTCTCAACCCCGTTTATTATCTCGGATAAATTAAGCTTGATTTTTACACGTATGTTCGATCCACGATTAACATTATGACTACGACCTCCTCCACCAAAACCACTGAATCCACCAAAAAACGAATCGCCGAAAATATCACCAAACGAAGCAAAAATATCTTCAATGGTCATCCCACCGCCAGACCAGCCACCTCCACCCGAACCTTGAAATGCCTGATGACCAAATTGATCGTATTTACGACGTTTCTCATCATCTGACAAAACGTCGTATGCTTCAGCAGCCTCTTTAAACTTTTCCTCAGCCTCTTTATCACCTGGGTTCCGATCGGGATGATACTTTAAAGCCAGTTTTCTATAGGCTTTCTTTATCTCCTCCTTATCGGCATTCCTACTTACCCCAAGAACTTCGTAATAATCTCTCTTTGACATAGGTAATTACATGGGCTAAATTTATTCTCCAACCACCACTTGTGCGTAACGTAATACTTTATCGTGCAACAAATATCCTTTTTTAACTACATCAACGACTTTTCCTTTAAGCTCTTCACTGGGGGAAGGAATTTTAGTTACAGCCTCATGCTTTTCAATATCAAAATCCATATGCATCGCTTCTATTTCCTTTAAACCCTTTTGTTTTAGAAATTCCTGAAACTTTGAATATATCAATAGTATACCGGTTTTTAAAGCTTCGATATCGTTGCTATTTTCGATATTTTTGATAGCACGATCAAGATCATCTACAACTGGAAGAATATCTTTTAAAACATCTTCCCCTCCAAATTTTATCAATTCCATACGCTCTTTTAGCGTTCGTTTACGGTAATTGTCAAACTCCGCTACTATACGTAAATATTTATCATTTAAATCGTTATATTTATTTTGCATCTCTTCCTCTCGCTTCAAAACTTCTTGTAAAACAGTGGTATTAATATCTTCTGTAGGGAGTTCGCCACTCGCAACATTATTTGCACTTCCCTTTTCATCGTTTAATATAAGATTTTCTTGCACAGTGTTTTCACTAATAGTTTGGGTATCTACTTTCTCCTTTTGTTTCTTCCTCACCATAATTCTACATTTTTGTATTTGGCTACTCAAAGATTTTGCCAAAAAAAATTACACCATCTTCTGTCGTAAAGATGCAACGATGAATATGTCATTTTGACACTAAAGCTTCATTATTTTTTTAAACGTTCAATCGACTCATAAACTGCCGGACAATATTTAACATTTTGCAAAGTTATGGATAAATTTTTAAGAAAATTACGTTGGTTTGTATGAGGATATTCACGACATGCCTTCGGACGAAAGTCGTAAACAGAACATAAATTATTCTTTTGTAAAAATGGACAGGGCATAGTTTGAAAAACATAGTATCCATCACCATCCACGCGAAGGTACCTTTTAAAAAAGATGGTACGGGATAAACCCAAACATTTAGCCAAACGATCTATGCCTCGAGGCAGAATTCGCGGACCTAAAGTTTTACAACAATTTGCACAATTTTTGCAATCAATTTCTTTAAAAACCTCATCATGAATACGCCCCATCAAAAAGTCAAGATTCTTAGGAGGACGTTTGCGCAGTAATTCGGAAAATTTGTTATTCCCTGCTTTTTTTGCCCTCCACGCACAAAATATTCATCGCGTGACATAATATTTTCTTAAGGGGGCCTCATGAGTTCAAATTTGTATGTCTTTAGCTTACTCATTTCGGAATTTATGCCGAGTATTATTGGCAATCCGCACCAGTGTAAGCATAACAGGAACTTCCACCAACACACCTACAACAGTTGCCAATGTAGCTCCAGAATCTAGACCAAAAAGAACAATAGCAACGGCAACAGATAACTCGAAAAAATTACTCGCTCCAATCATACAAGCAGGAGCGGCTATACTATGCGGAAGTTTCCACCAATAGGCCCAAATATAGCCAAGACCGAAAATAAAGAATGTTTGAATTGTCAGCGGTATGGATATTAGTAAAATATGAAATGGATTTTGAAGAATTTTATCGCCCTGAAAAGCAAAAATTATTACTAGAGTTAACAACAATCCGGTAATAGTAACACTATTGAATTTGGGGATAAGCTTTTGATTTAAATAATCGATACCTTTTCGATGAATAACATACCGGCGAGTTAATGAAGCAGCAGTAAGTGGTATCACCACAAACAAAATTACCGACAAGAAGAGTGTATCCCAAGGTATAGGAATATTGGTAACTCCTAAAAGAAATCCGACAATAGGTACAAAAGCAAGAATTATTATAAGATCATTAACTGCAACCTGAATTAAGGTGTAAGCAGGATTTCCATTGGTTAGATGACTCCAAACAAAGACCATAGCTGTACACGGGGCCGCTCCTAAAAGTACAGCTCCTGCAATATACTCTTCAGCCAAGGGTTTTGGAATAAAAACTTGAAATATAACATAAAAGAACAACCATGCAAAACCAAACATAGTGAAAGGTTTTATCATCCAATTGATAATGAGAGTTAGCGTTAACCCTTTGGGCATTTTTAAGGCATTTACAACGCTAGTGAAATCTATTTTCAACATCATGGGAAAAATCATTACCCAAATCAAAAAAGCAATGGGTATCGACACGTTGGCATATTCCATCCTTTTTAAAAAGATGGGAAGGGCGGGAAACAAATAACCAACAATAATTCCTACACCAATGCATAACGCAACCCAAAGGGTAAGATACTTTTCGAAGAAGGATATACCTTGTGATTTCATAATCTGACTGCTTTTAAATTAAAATTATTTATTCAATAGTATTGGTTAAATTTTCACGATAAAATTGATAAAAGGATTCTTTAATTTGATCACGAACTTTTCGAAACTGTGACATGACATATTCTTCAGTTCCGGAAGCCTCAGAAGGGTCATCGAATCCTATATGTAAGCGATTTTTTACCTTCCCTAAAAAAGTAGGGCAAGCTTCGTTAGCTCCGCCACAAACAGTGATTACAAAATCCCACTCCTCATGCAGGTACTTTTCAACTGGATCAGAAGTATGGTGGCTTATGTCAACCCCAACTTCTTTCATAACCTCAATGGCCCGTTCATTTACCTTTCCAGAAGGATTTGTTCCAGCGGAACAAACATAAAGATTTTTGTCAAAAGATTGCAAAAAGCCATGCGCCATCTGACTCCTACAACTATTTCCCGTGCAAAGAATTAAAATCTTTTTCATTATTTTAAATTTTTGTGTAAAATTAGCAAATTTTGGCTAAAGGATAATTTTTGATAATGTTAATCATATTCTATACTTATTCGGCTTTAGCTTAACCCCGAAGACGAAATCGCGGGCGTAGTTGACAAACACACGAACCATCTAATTGTTCATTTTTGTTTACTACTAAAGGTAGGCCATCTCTTTCCCACTCAACGATTCCACCCGCAAGATTGGCAATGAATTGAAAACCATAAACACTCAGAATATTCATAGCTTCTCGACTACGTAAGCCAACCGAATCGGCAACTATGTATCCCTTGTCGTAGGAAAGCTCTTGAATCCTCTCTTTCAACTCGCTAAGCGGTATAAAAAGCGTTCGGGGAACCATAAATTGTTTGTAGGCCGTTAGTTTTCGTTCACGAACGTCAAGAAATATTACATCTTCTTGTGCCGATTTTTGAAACGCTGTTTTAGGTGAAAAATTTGTATATCCACTACTTAAAAATCCGCCCAAAAAAAAATCTTCTTTTGCAAGCATTGTTCCTAGAGGTTAAAAAATTGCCTATGAATTTGATTTGAACGTTTAAAGTTATAAAAAAGTCTAAAGATAAAAATTCTATCACGATCTTTTGACTCTTAATTTTTCATGTTTACATGAAAAAGCCTTTCCCAAATCTTTAATCAAAAAAACAGGAAGAGCATGCGACTCTTCCTGTTTCAAAATCAATGGCTAGAAAATTATTCTTTCACAATACGATGAACCGTTGTTCCGCTTTCGGAAATCATACGTATATAGTATGTTCCCGAAGGAAGATTGGTTACATCGAGTGAAAGGGTAGCGTCAGTAGTTGTGAAAGTATTAACAACAGAACCACTTACGTTATACAATTCTACAACAACATCTTGAGTACTGTTACGCTCAATAGTGATGAAATCGCTTACCGGGTTCGGATACACACGTACCAATCCCTCAACAGCATCAATTCCAACAACAGGCTCGAGATTAACGTTGATAGTTAAATTCGCATTGTTAATAGTGAACGAACCGTCGTAAGTTACAAAACCAGTCTTAGTAACAGTGTACGTATAGTTGCCGTTGTATAGGTTACGGGAAGCTGTTCCACTGGCATTAGTAAGTGAAACCAAGTTTCCAGGATTGATAACAACAGTTGCTGCAGAAACAGCGGCGTTAGTAGAAGCATTTCTAACAACAAAGGTTACTGTAAATTGTGCCGGTTGCATGGTTACGTTAACATTAACAGGGCTAAAGTTAACAAGAACATTGTCCGTTACGGTAACGTATCCTAGCTTAGTTACGGTGTAGGAATAGTCGCCATTACCTAGCTCTATCACAGCAACCCCGGAAGTGTTAGTTTCAGCTTGTAATCCACCAACAGATACTAATGCTCCGGATAATGGTGAACCTTGATTATCAACAACTGTAAAGGTAACTGGATATGCACTTGGTTGGATGGTAAATTCGGTAGTAACAATTTGGCTTGTACCAGAGGAGTAAACAGCTTGAACTCCAGCGGTATGTGTACCAGCAGGCAGGTTAGTAAACTCATAGGAGGTTCCAGAAACGTTAGAAGCCACTTGTGTCCCATTTAGGAATACATTGTAGCCAAGGAATGCCTTGCTTTCGTTCTTTTTATTGATGGTGATGCTTAGATCGTCAATTAATAAGGCAAAGGCATCTGCAGACACACATTGAATAGCCACATAAATATTCATTCCGGCATAGGTTGAGAGGTCGTATGAATATTGAGTGTAGGTTACTGGTACTTCAAGATAGTTTCCGGCTGAAATTGGAATAAAATCCGAAGGTTGTGTTCCGGTAGTTGAAACTAATACTCTTATTCTTTCTAACCCATATTGACTAGTAGCCGACTTAGCCCAGAAGGAGAAGGTTAAGCCTGATTGAGCTAATAGTTGCTGAGAAATTATCCAGTCGTTGTTTGCGGTAATACCACCACCTGGCACAGCGTCAAAAATAGCAACACACTTTTGACCATTACGTGGCTGCCATCCAGGATTATTATATGGTGGAGTAGTAGCTGAAGGATTCCAAATTATGGCCACTCCAGTATATGCAGCATTTGGCCAAGTAGTATTTGAGATCACATAAGTATTTCTTTGATCGACATCAACAAATGTGTAAGGACCAAAATTGTCAACCGCGAAGTTAGGATAGCTTTCAAAATCATCGTTAAAGCTGAATGGTAAGTTATTCCATGAGAATGTTGCATTGTTACCATTTACTTCAACTAATAACCCAAATGGATCTTCAATTTGATCTTGTAGCTGAACGGTAATTTGAAGATTTTGGTCTACTACCACAACGGATCCATTGTATGTTACAAAGCTACTAGCAGAAACTGTGTAATTGTATGTGCCAGCACCTAGAAGA
Organism: uncultured Bacteroidales bacterium; assembly: GCA_937981765.1. Taxonomy (GTDB): domain Bacteria; phylum Bacteroidota; class Bacteroidia; order Bacteroidales; family Salinivirgaceae; genus JAAYQU01. The sequence goes on along the minus strand of CALJOM010000002.1, from coordinate 149,736 downwards.
ACAGTAACTGTTCCATTGGTTCCGGTAGTGAAGTTTTGACCATTAACAGTAACAACAGCTCCCTCAATTGGATTTTCAGAGTAGTCTTTAACGGTAAAGGTTACGTTAAATCCAGGTATTTCAAAAAAAGTTACATTATACTCTGAAAAAGCAACTCCATTTTCAGCAGTAACTAAAATGTAAGCATTTCCGGGCACTTGTGTGGCCTGTGTTATTGAAACTTCAGCATTTGGATCGGCAGGAGTAGCACCAACTACCGGAACAGGAGCTCCTTGGGGAACATTGTACTCGTAATTAAATACATTAGGAGTGAATCCGGGAATTTGGGCTCCATCTACGGTAAGAGAACTCAATAGAGAGTTGGAGGATGGGGTTCTAATTATCACATCATCAATATACCAGTAGTCAATATTAAACAGATTACCTTCAACGGCAAAGGCAAAATAAGTGACATCGCCTAAAATGTTGTTTATGGTAAGATTTACCAAAGTAGCCTGAATATTAGTCGAGGTAGTAGCAACGGCCCATTCCTCTGTCCAATTGGTTAAATCGGTTGAAGAAAGCACTTTCAAAGTAGCACCAGTCGAATAAGCATCCAGATAGTGACGGAATGAGAGTTTAATTTGTGTTACCCCGGATGTGTTGATTGGAGGAGTAACAAAACGGGTAATGCCTATAATATTCTGGTAGGTACATTTCATCTCATGGGGTGATCCACCGGCATACGAAGTATTACTTACCGACCAACGAGAAGTAACCCCTGCAGAGTTAATTTGTGTCCATCCGGCAGGCAAGGTTGGGCCATTGAAGGATTCAAGAAATGGAAGATTGTAAATAACCCTAGCAGTAACAGTGTAGGTCTTAGTAGATCCATCTTCAGCAGTTACAATATATGGAACTGGAGAGGTGAAATTCTGAGCGACACCTGAGGCAGGATTTATGGTTGCCCAATTAGAGATGATAATGGTTGGTACCAGAGCTGTTAGATCAACACTAGAATTTACGTAGAATTCTACGGTATTGGCACTGATAGTTCCAACGATATCTGCAGTAACACCAGCAGCAGCGTTATCGGCAGCAGCAATGACAAATGATAGAATATCTTTTTCATCGCTCAGTACGTTGTTGATTACTACTAAATCGGTTACTGATGCTAATGGATTATTGGATATATCGGCAATATTACCAATAGTGGCATCGTACGAGAATAAAACTTCATCGTGCGATTGGACGGGTGTTTCCAAATTAAAGGTTAATACATCCGTTCCACTTCCCAAATAACCTGTAATATTTCTTGTTACACCGTTAACCGTTACCGTTATACCATTGGTGTTGGTAAGTTTAACGTTTTCATTAAAATTAACAACAAGCGCGCTGGGGTTAGAGTTGTTAATATTGGCATTCACTATATAGGGAGGGGTAAAATCACTGGTACCTGTAGTAAAGGTAGCAGAAGTTACCCCCGTAAGAGGATTGTTACTTAAATCTTCAACTCCGGCAATAGTGATAGAATAGCCTGTAAATCCATTTAATGCAGAGTTGGGAAGAATGGTAAGTACCTTGTTGGCATAATTTACAGTGAAGGGCACGTCGCTGTTGTCGCTAACTTTTTTAAACGTTACCACTGATTCGTCGATTGGGCTATCATCAACTTTGCGAACATTTTCGCTAAAGGTTACAACAATATTGATACCCACAGCCACATCAGTAGCCCCGTTTGGTGGATTAAACGATATAATGGTTGGTGGAATATTGTCGTAGTCACCAGCATCGGCACCAATGTCAACAGGAGTCATGTTTGCCCGAATATCACCGTCGAAGTCATAGGTTACGGAAGGAATCTCCAAACCGGCTCCTTCAGCTGGACTACCCATAGTCAAGTGTAAATTTGGAATAGTGCTAGTTGGATTCACAAACAATGGATCTGTATTTAAAGAATTTGCATCAAATCCAGTGGTTGCTTTCCATGTGGCGAAATCGAGGTCGTCAGTTCCAACTGCCATTAGATTAGAGGCATTAGCATTTTTCAGAACGTTGTAATCGGAAACAAGCCATCCTGAAGTATAGTCGGTAGCCGAAGAAATTTTCATAGCGTAGTGTAGACCATCGCCGGTACGTTCGTTAACAAAAATGTTGTTAATTACATCGGCTGCGGCAGATGTTTGATTTCGATTAAAGGCATAGGTCTTAGCGGTTCCCGACGTAACTGTTCCGCCTATATAGACCGAGTTATGATAAATTTTAACTCCGCTACCAAGAAACTGATTTATACCATTGATTTGAATACCGTTAGTTACTTCATTTCCCAAAGCTATCATGTTGTTTTCAACAAAGTAAGTTCCGGTTTGAATGTTTAACCCTTCAATGATAGCCGTTGTTCCAGTAGAAACAGCATTTAAGCCGGAGATGTAGTTGCGGTGAATTTTATTTACACCCATTGTTGGAAACATTCCTATCAATGCCTGTACCGCGACATTTGCTGTTGAATGGACGTTGGAAATATTACGGAATGTATTCCCTTCAATATTTAAACCTCCATTACTATTGCAGAAATGAATCATACCACGAGTTGCTCCCCCACCGCTATTTGTGATGTCGATTACGGTATTATTTATAACATTATGGCGCCCGTAATATGGATTGGTTCCGCTTCCTTGAATATGGAAAGCTGTTATGGCAGCATTGGTGCCGGTATTGCTATTAACTATGTTTTCAACCGTATTTCCGGAAATCTCTACGTCAATAATTTGAGTAGATGAACCTCCAAAACTGAGGATACCAAAAAAGGTAGAATTAGCATTGTAAGTAACATTTTTAATTTGGTTATTCCTTACAGCTATGGTATGGTTGGCAGTCGGCCCTCCAGACTGAACCGAAATTCCCCTAAAATGAGGAATGGTAGTTGGGCTTCCACTGGTGGCAAAACTAATTCCAGCAATCGTATTCCCTTCAATTAACACCTCATCGTTTCCAGTAGCTCCCGTTCCAGTAGCAATAGCACTAAAATAAGCTCCACTTCCCGACATTGTAATGTTAATACTATTGCTGCTGTTTAAATCGCCAATGGTATTGTTTTTAATATCGTATTTTCCATTTAAAACACGTATAGTTCCAAAAGAGGTTGATGTGCCTGCAGCTGTAAGAGAAATATTCTTAATAATATTACCTTCTATGGCAGATTTAAAAGTTGTGCCAGCACTAAGAAAAATTGGAAGGAATGGGCTGGCATTGGTATAAGTCATTGGAGTCCCACCACACATAGGTTGGCTTCCACCAATATAGTTCCCAAAAATATGGAAGTTTCCACCCAATGTGTTGGAAATATACACAGCGTAGACTGCTGAAGTGGTACTTCTAGAAGCTGTTTGATAAAAACTGTTTTCTCTAATTCCCCATGAGTTTGAAGCTGAGCTTAAATAAATACCCGAGGAAATAGCTGAAGGATGGAAATAATCATAGATTTCATTTTCTTGAATTAAATTGTTCTCATTGGGCGCGCTAGCAGTTCCCGAACTGTAAATTAAACTATTGGAAAGAGTAGAACCACTTGTAATTTTATTGTACCGAATGATGTTGTTACTGTTTCCAAAGGTTCCAGTAGTAGTGGAAAAGAAAATCACTCCTTTTGCAATCGTAGTTGCTGCATAAACGCCTCGGATTTTACAAAATTGTATTGTATTGTTCGCAGCATCGTTAATGAATTGAATAGCAACCCCACTTGTTGAAGTGTTGGAGATAACCAAATCGGCATCAGTTCCGGTAGCGTTAACTCTACCATCGATAATTATATATTTAGATCCATTTAAGTTAAATGTGGCGGTGGTGTTATTCGAAGTAATAGATAATCCGGCAACAGCAGGATAAATTGTAATGGTTTTATTTGCTTGCCCAATAGGTGACGGAACAATAGGAAATGTTTCAGCGCTGGCATCATAGTTACTCTGTAAAATAAGGTTTACATGGCTAGCTAATCCATTAGTATTTATAGCATCAAAAGCAGCCGTTAAGGTTGGATAATCTCCTGAGGGGCCAATAGTTTTGTCGCCGCTGATAGTCCCCGCCAAGGTTGCACCCGTTCCGTACAGATATGTTGACTCGATTTCATAAACGGCGGCTATACGGAAATGATATGTGGTATTATCTAACAACCCGGTAACCGTATAAGAATAGGGATCTCCTGTATTAGCCGTGGTGGTACTTGGAACGGTTCCTACAAGAGAATAAGGCCCGCCAGGGCTGGTTGCCATGTAAATCCGGAACGTGGTTTCATTAGTGCTATTATCAACCCAGTTTACCTGCAAACTACTGATGGTTTGATTGCTAACCGAAAAACTGGTAGGCGCATTGGGTGCAGGTGCTGATTCACGAACTGTAACATCGTCCACAAATATATTGTTTCCATATGCGCTTATACCTCTTATCAATATGTAATTTGTGGCAGAATTAAACCCTGCAGGTATTGCCAATACGTACTTGTACCATCCATCCGCAGTTTCGGTAGGAGCTAAAGATCTTGTTCGATTAATCGTTCCCAGATGTGTGGCTCCAGCAAATGCAGGAGTAGTATTAATCAAAATCTCAACGCGATCCGCCAATGAGGGAAAGGCATTGTCGCGATACATCCAGAATTCAACTATAGGGGTGGTAGCACTTGAAAGGTCAACCACACTGGATATTAGCGCTGCCGAAGATCCGGCTGAGTAACTATAAGAATTATAACGAATCATAGCTGCCCCAGAGTTAGGCGAACAGTTTGGATTAGTCCCAGATGTTTGACGGTCCCATAACTTGTTGTCACCACTTATATCCAGATGCGTCCAACCGGTTGGGGGGAAGGTTTCGTTATCAAACGACTCGGTTAAATACGTTTGTGCATTCAATGTTGCCAAAAGCAACAGAGCAGTGGTTAACGTTAAGAATCTTTTCATACGCTTTAGATTTTTTGTTAATGTGTCCCAAAATTAAATTTTTTAAAATATAAATCCAAAGGGTTTAAAAAAAAAAAAATGTTAAGAAAAAGTTAAAAGGTACAATAGAAAAGAAAAATGTTAATGATTTATTAAAAAAACAGTAAATTTAGATTCAAAAAGTTAAGATTATTTTGCACTAAAACTTACCTATCCAAAAGTTAAATCTTAAATTCAACGCAAAATGAAACACACATTAAGCATTGCAACCGGAATTTTGCTGTTTTTGTTGTCAAATACAACAATTCAGCTACAAGGACAGGGAATAACCACTTCTGCCGTAGAGGGGACAGTCCTGCAAATGAGTGCTGAACCGCTATCGAATGCCAACGTGGTAGTAATCCATGAACCTTCGGGAACCACCTATGGCACCGTGAGCCGCGCCGATGGTAGGTTTAACCTTCCGAACCTTCGTCCAGGAGGACCTTACACCATAAAGGTTTCGCATGTGGGATACGACACCGATGAGTTTGGCAACATAATGCTGAAACTTGGTGAAACTCGGTCTTTTGTTTTTATATTGCTGGAAACAGGAACTACACTAACCGAAGTAACTATTTCGGCACGTAAAAACTACCTTATTGATGCCGACCGCACCGGTGCCGCTACTAACCTAAGCCGGCAAACCATAGAACGGATGCCAAGTATCACAAAGAGTATCAACGATTTAACTCGCTTAACCCCTCAGAGCAACAATGTAAGTTTTGCCGGGAGAGACAATCGCTTTAACAACTATTCCATCGACGGGATAACCTATAACAACAATTTTGGATTGGGAACAGCTCAATTTGCAGGTTCCGATCCTATAAGCCTAGAAGTAATTGAAGAGATTCAGGTGAATTTAGCCCCCTACGATGTTCGCGAGGGGAACTTTACGGGAGCTAACGTAAACGCCATTACACGTTCCGGAGGGAACAAATTCGGAGGGTCAGCCTATGCCTACTACCGCAATGAACGATTTTACGGAAACAAAATAGCCGATCAAACCATCAACGTTAGCGAAACATTTCAAAAAATTTTCGGAGCATGGCTAGGGGGGCCTATCTTAAAAGACAAATTGTCGTTTTTTGTAGGTATTGAGCGAGAAGACAACTTTGTGCCCAGCCTATCGAAGGTGGCTACCCGTCCTGGACTTCCACCCGATGGTATCAATGTGTCAAGAGTTCCTGCCACACGTCTCGATTCGGTTCGCCAGGCGATGCTGAATATTTACGGATACGAAACCGGAGATTACGAAGGATACAAATTTGCTGACAAAGGAACTCGCCTTAATGCCAGATTAGACTACAACCTAAGCACAAAACACAAACTGATGTTTCGCTTTAACCAATACATAGCCGAAAGTGATCAACCCGTTAACGGTAACAGTTTGCGATATCATCCATCTGCACTCCGTTACTCTAATACAAATCGTTATGGGATTGAAGCCATGAACTTCCGCAATAGCCACTATATTATTGAAAAGAATGTAACCTCGTTAGTGGGTGAATTAAACTCAATATTTTCGGAAAAGATGGCGAACAATTTACGGGTAGGAGTTAATTTTGTAACCGATCCGAAACGGAAAATTCCTGGTGGACAAGATTTTCCGTTTATTGAAGTGCTAGAATCAATTGGCAGTGCGCCCTACTATTACATGACTCTAGGAAACGAGCTCTTTTCGGTAGGAAACATGCTTGTAAACAATATTTACAATATTACCGATAATTTTAGCTATTACATTGATCGCCATGATTTAACCGCTGGATTCAGCTTCGAATATATGACCTTCGAAAATGCATTTAATCCGGTGCTTCATGGATTATATCGTTATAATAGTTTCGACAATTTCTGGAGTTCGGTAGTTGAAAGAGATTTAACCGTTCGACCGGATCTTTTCCTGCAAGGATATTCTTTCAAAGGTAAAGGCGATATACCGGTAGATAATACCAAATTTGCACAGGTTGCCATTTATGCCCAAGACAAGATAAAAGCCACCGAAAAGTTAAATGTTACCGTCGGAATGAGGGTAGATTTTCCCTTTTATCCAATAGATTTGCCGAAAAATCCTACACTTGACACAATGACAATGGTGGTAGGGACGGAAAGAGTTCCCCTAAGTTTCACGAATCCGAATAACGGGGAAGTTATCAAACCCGATGTAAGTGTATTGCCCGGCGTTAAACCACTGTGGTCGCCAAGAGTTGGATTTAACTACGATGTATTTGGAAACAAAACTTTACAAGTACGAGGTGGGACGGGAGTTTTCAGTGGTAGAATACCTTTTGTTTGGATATCCAATCAAGTTAACAACAATGGAGTAACCAGGGGTGGATTTTCTGTGGTTCCTAACCAATGGGGGACCCCAAACAAACCAGTGTGGAATGGTTTTCAATCGGATGTTGCTTATTATCAACCCGACCCGTCGACACTTACGGCTCAGGTATCCAACTCTCTTGCTTTAACGGATAAAAACTTTCGCCTACCACAGGTATGGCGCTCGAATCTCGCCGCCGACTACGAACTTCCTTACGGAATTGTAGCAACCGTAGAAGGAATTTTCACCAAAGATTTTAACAGTCCGCTGGCAATAAATATCAATACCAACCCTCCCACAGATACGATAATAATGCCAAACGGGGCCATGCTCCCTTACTGGGTAAATACCAGTGCCTTCAACACTTTATCAAATTTTTCTGGTGGTGTTATTCTCCTTACCAATATCAACAAAGGATACTATGCCTCGGGCACTATACAACTAACGAAGAAATGGCAACATGGCTCGGAAGTTAGTGTAGCTTATACCCGTAGCATAGCAAAAGATTATGGATTGATTGGCGGATCACAGGCAGCCTCTCTTTGGCCAGACGTAGTAGTTTGGAGCCGTAACAATCCGGAAATGGGCTACAGCCGCTTTGATCAACCACACCGGGTAGTAGCATATGCTACCTTTGATACTAAAGTTCTAAACGAACGGAATTCCTTTGTTATATCGCTATTTTACAACGGAGCACATGCAGGCCGATTTAGCTACACCTACAGCGGTAAATTTAATGACGGAGCCGACCGGTTGATGTATATTCCAAGAACTATTGAAGAGTCGTACTTAATTAACCAAAATGCCAACGAAGGGGGGCTTACTCGCGAACAACAGTGGGATATTTTAGATCAATATATTCGCCAAGATCCTTATCTAAGCAAAAACCGAGGGAAAATGGCTGAACGCAATGGAGCATTGCTCCCTTGGGTGCACCGGTTTAACCTCCAAATAGCTCAGGATATCGATATCACCAAAAAAGGAGATCACCGTCTACGCATTCATTTGGATATTTTAAATCTTGGAAACCTCTTGAACAAAGATTGGGGCATAGCTCAAACCTATACTCAGCGCAACCTTTTGAACTTCAAAGGGATCGATTCTTCAGGAAACCCCACTTTTATACTTAACAAGGTCGCTGGAACTAATAATTTCCCAACCGATTCGTACAGGAATATTGTTGATATAAGCCAAACCTGGAGCGCTCAAATTGGGATACGCTATTTGTTTAATTAACATGGTTATCATCAAAAAGCGGGATTACAGAATCCCGCTTTTTTTTTACGATTGGGCAAATCGTTTTATATCTAAAAGCTTTCCGGCAACAACCAACTTATCGCTGTCCCGGAGCGGACGCTCATAATCAGGCTCCAATTCTACCTTACAATCGGAAGAAAACAGAGCTAAAAACGACTTAGACGGATGAATTTGAACGGCAACGAGCTTAAGATTAAAGCGGTTTTCTAAATTGATGGTTGCCAAACTATGACCAATGTATTTTTCAGGGACAGAAATTTGAACAATGGCAAACTCATGGTTAAGCTCCATAACCCAATGGGCCTTCTCGATAGGGAGCATTGAGGCTAATAGAAGCGCCGTTTCTTCTTCTGGCTGGACAATCTCTTCAATACCCATTTGATGCAAAATTTCTTTATGAATGGGCGACATGGCTCTACCAATAATACGTCGAACAGCCATATTTTTAAGCAACGCCAAAGTTAATACCGATGCCCCAATATCTTCGCCTATGGCTACAATAACAGCATCAACATCGGTTAACGGAAGGGTTTGAATGGCGTTTGAACTGGTTGTATCCATTTCCATCACCAATGTAATGTCTTCCTTTAGTTCCTGAATTCGTTCAATTTTCTTATCAACACCAAGCACTTCGTGTCCTAGTTTTGTCAACGTGGTGGCTAAAGAACCCCCGAAATATCCCAGCCCTATAACAATAAATTTCATACAAAACAGAGTGTTAATTGATCATTAAATTTTGTTTTGGATATTGATGATATTGATGGTCAGCAACGCGCACAAAACAGTTTAGTAAAGCAACCGGCCCTACTCGGCCAATAAACATTAATGCTATTAAAACAACTCGGCTTGGTGGCGAGAGGGTGGATGAATCGACAATGCTGAGCCCAACCGTACCAAAAGCAGAAAAAGCTTCGAACAACAGCGACAAAGGTTCTCTTTGAGGGTTAAGAATCATTAAAGAAATAAATCCAATGGAAATAATGATAAGCGAAAGCATAATGATTACAACAACTCTCAATATGGTTTCATAGGCTATTTGGCGGTAAAAAATTTCCACATGGTTTTTCCCACGCAAAAAGTCAATAATGGCAACCCATGCAAGGGCTAAGGTGGTGGTTTTTATTCCTCCTCCCGTTGAATTTGGGGAGGCACCAACCCACATAAGAAGAATCATCATAAAAACTGTAGGATAGGTCCATTGAGAAATATTTACAATATTGAATCCAGCAGTACGAGCGCTCACACTGGCAAAAAATGCCTGAAGAATCTGTTGATAAAAAGGCTGCCCCTGTAAGGTTCCTTTATATTCGAAAACAAGGTAGCCAATGGTACCGGCCAAAATGAGAAAGAAGGATGTCATTAGAACTATGTGAGTACTAATATCGGAGCGATAAATATCTGGGTTACCCCCGGGGAAAAATTTAAAAAGAACCTTTTTTGACAAAGTTTTAAAAAAGCTAAAAACATTTACAAGAACTGGAAAGCCAAGCCCTCCCAAAATTACGAGCATAGCTATGGTAATCTGAAAAAGATAAAGAGAGGCAATTTCAGAGTTGGCCAATCCTGATGGGAACAAAGAGAACCCAGCATTGCAAAAAGCTGAAACGGAATGAAAAACCGCTAAAAAAAACCTGCTAGGGAAAGACTCAGGAAGAGAGTAAAAAATTATTAGTGCGCCACTTGCTTCAGTTAAAATGGTTATTATAAAAATTTTCAACAAAAGACCAAAAAGCGAATTTAGATTGTTGGAAGAGAGCAAATCGCGCAACAAAAAACGATCTTTTAAGGTTGGACTTCCGGTAAAAACATAGGCAAAAAATACAGTAAAGGTCATAATCCCAAGGCCACCCAATTGAATCAGAAGCATGAGAATCAAATGTCCATGAGGGGTAAAAGTAGTTACAGTATCAACCACAGTTAGGCCGGTAACACAAACGGCACTTGTTGAGGTAAACAAGGCGTCGATAAAAGATATGGGTTGGTTTACTGATTTTGGCATTGAGAGCAAAAATGTTCCCATCAGAATCAGGATAAGAAAACTTCCGGAAAAAAGTGCTGCTGGAGATAAGTTCCACTGGGCAATAGCATGAGCTAATTTACTAAATTCAACGAGGATTAATATCATCGCATAAGCAATCAAAACCCAAGGTTGCGATAATAATTCGCCATGATCTTCAGGAAAAATAATCAAACGATAAGCGTTGAGAAGTATTATTAAACCAAAAACATAATATACAAATCGTAACAATGAAAATATCAGCTTTGTTGGTTTATTTTTCAAAAAGATTCTGAAAACTGCAGAAATATAGAGGCCAGTAAATACTATTCGATAAAATAGGAAAAGATTAAACGTATGAATTTCGGTATTATAAAATCCGAAATGAAAAATAACTAGCCATAGAAAAAGAAGTGCTAACAATGTAAAGAGAGCTGTTGCCATTGCATAGATTGTTTGACCGAGTCGTTTAACAAAGTCACCGAAAACGAACCATATTTTAAAAAAACGTTCTCGCCTCCGATATCGACCAGGTCTGACCATAAACGCTACGGGTTTAAATGAGTATTGTTATTGAATGGTTCAAAAATACATGTTTATCCATAAAGACCAAAAAAAATCTGCTTTAGGCATTGATTTAAGCAAATAGTTAGGCTCATTTAATAAAATTACAACGGGAACACAAAGGTTCCACGCGTTGCGAACGCCTGAATCCTTCGATTAGGCGTATGGCTCTGTGCGACAGAAGAATATCGTTTAAAGAAGATTGAAAAATATTACCCAGATTGATAACACCCGCAGAATCGAGGCAACAAGGGACCACAGTACCATCGGTAAGAATAGCTATGTGATCCCGAAGTGCGAGGCATTTACCCATGGCTGATATTTGCGGTTTCGAAAGAGAAGGCCACTGAAATTTGTAATCGAAATTAAGCCAAATCCTACCAGCGAGATAAATTCCGTTGCGACCACTTATTGGCACGGGGATTTGTATCGAGGTTGAAAAGGTTTTTTCAATTGCCTCTAATATGGGTTGGTTCGACTGTAGCCAATCAAAAGTTTCTTCCGTGGATATATTCCAGATCCTAAGAGAGATTAATGGATGAGAATTTTGGGCAATTTGCAAAAACGAAAAAACAGATGATAAATAGTTTATTTTGGCTTGAGGGTTTTGAATCTCATGATAGCAATGAAGAGATACGTTAACTTGCTTAACAGCGGGATGATTAACAAATTCGTGGCCTCTAGTCCCCAAAAGCAAACCATTAGTAACGATAATGACCGAAAGATTATATTGGAGGCAAAGATCTAACAGCCCTATGAGTTGAGGGTGCATTAATGGTTCGCCGGTTACGTGGAGATACAAATGGCTTGTGTATCCGGAAATTTGTTTCAAGATATCATCAAATTGAGTTAGCGATAAAAAACTAGGCTTATTGGTTGATGATGAGGTGCAAAAACTGCAATTCAGATTGCAAAGGTTGGTGATCTGAATATAAATTTTTCGAAAACGGTGCTTAGTTTGGTTGCTCATACCTATAAATCAGATCGGCGCAAAGGTAGCAAATTTGGTTATGAAGCATTATCCAAAAATCAATAATTCTAATTAGACAGGGTGAAAATTTGACCGTAATTAATGAACAACCTCGAATACAATTGTGTACTTTTGTAATAAAAGCATGAAATTATGATAACGTTTATTATCAGTATCTTAGCCTTAATTTTGGGGTATTTCGTGTATGGCAAATATATCGAACGGCAGTTTGGTATTTCGGATAAACACCCCACACCAGCCATACAAATCAACGATGGGGTTGATTTTGTAGCGATGCCGTTATGGAAAGTGTTTATGATTCAATTTCTGAACATTGCTGGATTAGGGCCAATATTCGGTGCTATATTAGGAGCCATGTACGGTCCTATGGCTTATGTTTGGATTGTATTGGGATGTATATTTATGGGGGCCGCCCACGATTACTTTTCGGGGATGCTGAGTCTGCGTGAAAATGGGAAAAGTCTTCCAGAATTGGTGGGGAAATATCTTGGTAAGGGGGCCAAACCCGTGTTGGCATTCTTTACTATAGTTTTGCTTATTTTTGTGGGAGTGGCATTTGTTAGCGGGCCTGCCAAACTTTTAACCAGCCTGACCGGTGGAAATATACAATGGTGGATTTACGCTATTTTTTTATACTATATTTTAGCCACGTTACTACCCATAAACAAAATCATAGGGAAAATATACCCTTTGTTTGGGGCAGCTCTTTTGATCATGGCCGTGGGTATTTTTGCAGCCATGATACTGAATTACTTCAGAGGAACATTTTCGGTTGAGGAACTGCAATGGGAAAGTTTCAGAAATTATCACCCCAATGCCGACAAAAACTTTCTCTTCCCAATGATGTTCATAGTAATTTCGTGTGGAGCAATATCGGGCTTTCATGCTACCCAAAGCCCACTGATGGCCAGATGCTTAACCAAGGAAAAATATGGACGCCCTGCGTTTTATGGCGCTATGATTGCCGAGGGAATAGTTGCCCTAATTTGGGCAACCGTATCCATGAACTTTTTTGGAGGAGTGGAAGGATTGAACCAAGTTCTAAACTCTCCCATATCGGGAACCAGCAGCGCCACAGCCGACCCTGCATGGGTAGTTAATACCATTAGCCATCAATGGCTTGGATCTCTGGGAGCCATTTTGGCAATTTTAGGAGTTGTGGCATGCCCAATCACAACCGGCGATACAGCGTTCCGTTCGGCCAGGCTTATCATAGCCGATTCAGTCGGACTATCGCAGAAAAAAAATTTTAGCCGGCTACTTATTACACTTCCCCTCTTCTTAGTGGCCTTTATTTTAACGTTTGAATTCAGAGACGAATTTCAAACCATTTGGCGGTATGTTGGGTTATCGAATCAATTGCTTGCTGTAATTGTTCTGTGGACCATTTCGACCTATTTAGCCACCAGTGGGAAAAACCACTGGATAATGACCATTCCGGCAACGTTTCTAACCATTGTTTGTGTAAACTATCTATTAGTAGCTCCCGTCAAAAGCGGAGGAATAAATCTCCCATTCACAGTAGGATTACCCATAAGTATTGCGGCAGGCTTGTTTACTTTAGCGGTTTTTGTTTACTTTGCAGAGAAAAAATTTAAAAAATAGAAAATACATGGACAAATTAAAAAACATTTTAATAGCAGTGTTGTTGGTGCCCACTGTGTGGCTTTACATCGACCGTTACGTTCTTTCGTCGCCATCGCCGGCAACAGTTTCACAAAACACATCGACCGATACATTATCACTGCCACAAGTTCCCCGAATAGCTTATGTAAATATCGACACCATATTGCTACAATACGAGCAGGCCATTGAATTTAACAGCTCCTTTGGGGCGAAGCGACAAAAAAGCGAAGCGGAATACGCTCAAAAAGCCCGGGCTTTGGAAAAAGAATTTATGGAGTTTCAGGATAAAGCCCAACGAGGTGGTTTTTTATCGCAAACCTCCATGAAAGCGCAGCAGGAAACTCTTTTGCAAAAAAAAGATGAACTGGAAAAACTTGAAGCCCGACTAACCAACGAACTGATGCATGAACAACAACGACTAAATGAACAGCTTTTCAATGCCATAATTTCGTTTATTCACAACTACAACAAATCCGCCGGTTACGATCTTATACTTACCAATACCGGAAACGGAACAATTTTATACGGCAGTCCCGCTATGAATATTACCGCAGAAATTGTTGAAGGATTAAATCGCGAATACAAGGAAAAGAAAAAGTAGGGCTTCATCCATGTCGTTTGCCGACATTTATCTATCGAGACAAAGTCAGTTATTTCCAACACCAACCCCCGATAATCAATTGTCGGGGGTTATTGTCATTCCTTGTTACTCAGAACCCCAGATTTATCGCACACTTTTTTCATTGCTTCAAACCACGCCGACGCAGGGAGTATTTGAAGTCATAATTGTAGTAAATTATCCCGAAACCGCACCGACAGAGGCAGCTTTTGTAAACCAACGACTTTTCGAAGAACTGCAGCACTTTGCCAACAAAAACCAATTACCGCAAAGGAAAATACGTCCCGTGTGGCTTGGGAAAGTTCCAAAGAAAAAAGCCGGTGCCGGCTACGCCAGAAAAATCGGGATGGATATGGCAGTGAGCATGTTAAATCTTCTCAACCAAGAGGATGGAATAATTCTATCGCTGGATGCCGATACAACTGTAAGTCCGAATTATCTTGCGGAAGCTGAAAAAGTTACCAAAAACCACAGTGTGCGGCAAATAATCTTTCCGTTTGAACACCCCAAAAAAGAGCTCACCGACGAATTCTGCAGAGCAATAACGCTCTATGAAATGCACCTTAGATACTATCGGCTTGCCTTACGTTACGTTGGCTGGCCGTGGGCTTTTCACACAATAGGATCGGCTTTTGGCGTAAAGGCATTTGTTTACGCCGAACAAAACGGAATGAACACAAAAACAGCCGGTGAAGATTTTTACTTCCTGAATAAACTATTTCCCCACGGAGGCACTAAAGTGTTAACCAAATGTAGGGTATATCCCGAAGCACGCCTCTCCGACCGTGTGCCTTTCGGAACCGGCCCGGCTATGCAAAAGATTCTTCAAAGCAATTTGCAATACGAAACCTATTGTTTCGAAAGCTTTAAAACCATAGAATATTTTTTACGCAATCTGCCGGAAGTTTTTAACTCCTCTAAATCGGCCAAAGATTTTGTTGCCAGAGCGCCGGAACCATTAAAACAGTTCTGGATTGACACCGATATGGAAGAAAAAATAACCGAAAGCCTTCATCATAGTGCATCGGTGAATACCTTCACAAAACGCATGCTCAGAAAGTTTGATGCGTTTCAGTTGGTAAAATATCTCAACTTTGCCCACGAAAACTTCTTCTCTAGAAAGCCCGTTGAGGAAGAGGCAACAAAACTCCTTCATGCCCTTCAAAAACCTGCTGACAACTCAAGTCCGGAAACAATACTAACACTCTTGGAACAAGTTGATGAATCAATGGAATAAAAAGTCCAATAGCTGATAGTTGTTAACTAAAAAAGGTTAAACGGCCAGTTCGCAATGTGCCATAATTTATAATTTTCAATTTCGACTAAAGAAGCCGGCGTCGAAATTCGGCACAAAAAATAGCTGTTGCAACCGCAACATTGAGCGACTCCATTGAATTGTTTTCCTCAGGATAGGGAGGAATGGCCAACCGAAAATCGGCTAATGATGAAAGTGTTGGGCGAATACCATGCGATTCGTTGCCCATGAGTAAGAAAATAGGCCCATGAGTATTGAATTCGTATATCGACTCTCCATTTAGTTCGGTGGTAATAAAGAGCATTTTATACTTTTCGCGTAAAAATAAAACAACCTCATCTAGCGGGGCATAAACCACTTTAGTTCTAAAAACAGCTCCCATTGAAGCCTGTACAACCTTAGGCGAGAAGCAATCAACACTTTCCGGAGAGCAAAAAATTAGTCGTATGCCAAACCAATTCGCTATCCGCAAAATGGTTCCCATATTCCCTGGATCGCTAAGATTATCGAGCCCAAGAATTATCGTCTGGTTATTGATGGGAGCTAAAGCCTCCTGCCATTCTGTTTCGGATGGAATTTCGGCTAAAGCAAGAACTTTATTCGGAGTGGTAAGAAAGGAAATTCGCTCAAGCTGACATTCGTTAATCAAATAATAGATTGGGCGATTATCCGGCGGTGTAAAGTTGCTTGTGTGATAAACTTCATGAACAGTAATAGAAGAGTTTAAAAGTTCCATAACAGGCTTCTCTCCCTCCACCACAAACAAGTTGCTCTCTAACCGATTCTTTTTTCTTTCGAGCGAACGAATAAATTTGATTTTTGTGGATGTTAACATTTGAGGTTCACCATTTCGATTGCGGTTGAAAATGATATAAATTCACTATTTTTACGCTGGCAAATATACAAAATCCGTTGTGGGGAAAAGTTTTACAAGAAAAATCGCAGGCATTTTTGTGCTGATAACCATTCTGGCAGGATGCAGTACCTCGCGTTTTGTCCCTGAAAACCAATACCTACTAAACCAAAACATCATTAAAATCGACCATCGGACCATAAAGCCCGAACAATTGTCGATTTATATTCAACAAAAACCTAATAAACGAATTTTTCAGCTGGTACGCATTCACCTTCATTTGTATAACCTGCTTTGTAACGAATCTGATAGAGGGCCTTTGAATTGGATAGGTAAAACCATGGGAGAACCTCCGGTAATTTACGACCGTTTTTTAACCCAAAAAACCATAACACAACTAAAAACCTACCTTGCCAACCGCGGTTATTACAATGCTGAAGTAAAAGACAGCCTTGTTTACGGCAACCGAAGCGTAACGGTGTATTACGTTGTACGAACCAGTGAACCGTATCGAATTGAAAGTTTTCAATACAATTTTGCAGATCCACGGTTGGAATCACTGATTCTTCCAGACACACTTAATTCACCGTTACGAAAAGGCGAAGTTTTCGACATAGAGCTATTCGAAAAAGAGCGTCAACGAATTACCAGAAAATTACGGGAAAACGGGTTTTATTTTTTCACAGCCAACTACATCAACTATATAGCTGATACCACCCTATCACCAAATCGGGTAAGCATTACAAGCAACATAGGGTTTCCCCCACCCGGCAGCACAGTGCAAGAATCAATCGTAAACGTAAACAATACTTGTTATATCAGGAATATTTATATTTTCCCAAACTTCGATCCCAAACGTGCCATTGTAGAAGGAGCTTCATATCTGAATTCGTTCGACACAATTGTTTACAAAAACTTTTATTTTCTGTATCATAACAATATGCCAATAAATCCCGATTTGGTATTAAAAACCCTCTCGATTAAACAGGGCGACCGTTACGACATTCGCAAAGTGGAAGAAACCAATCGATTTTTAAACTCTATCGGCTATTTTAAACTTAGCAATATTCGTTTTCAAGACTTCGCCCCAATAGGGGATACAGCCTATTTTATAGATTGCCAGATACAACTAACACCCTACGTGATACAATCCTATTCATTAGAGGCGGAAGTTGCTAACTCGGGAAAAACGTATGAACTTGCAGGGAACATATCTTACCAACACCGAAACATTTTTAAAGGAGCAGAAACCTTTAATACTAAAATTAAAGCGGCAGCTCAAATTGTAAACGAGGCAGTAACAGAAACAGATAGTAAAAATTTCCGATTTAATTCTTATGAGTATGGAGCGGATGTGTCGATTGATTTTCCAAAATTTTTTATTCCAATATCTCTGGATCAGTTTTATAAACGTTACCACCCAAAAACAACCACGCACGCCTCATACAATTACCAAAACCATCCTAACTACACTCGCACAATAATTAACGGTAATTTTGGATATTTCTGGCAAGGAAGCCCAACCATACGCCACACGGTAATTCCCATTGAACTCAACTCAGTTCGCTTTCCCACAATCGACCCAGAATATCTTCAGGCCAACGCCTTCCGGATAAAAGACTTCGATAACTTTTTTATCTCATCGTCGTGGTTGGGTATAGTTTTCAACAACCAACAACAACGAAAAAATCGGGATTATCACTATATCCGCTTTACCATCGAAGCAGCTGGTAATGTAGCCACTGCGATAATGAAGGCCTCTGGAGCCAACAAAATTGATGGCAGCTACACCATTGACCCACAGACAAAAATAGCCCAATTCTTAAAAACCGACATTGATCTACGCTACTATCAAGTTTTAGACAAGCGCAACAGAATTGTATATCGAACCTTCGTGGGAATAGGAGTCCCTTACGGAAATATAAACAACATGCCGTTTGTAAAACAATATTCAGCGGGAGGGTCGGGAGATGTGCGAGCCTGGCAAATCGGCCGCCTTGGCCCGGGAACCTACCGCGATACTACCTTATACCCTACCCAAACCTCGAACCTAAAAATTATTGGGAACATTGAATATCGCTTCCCAATTTTCTGGAAACTCGAGGGAGCTTTATTTGCCGACGTTGGCAATATATGGGCAATTGGCACTAATGAAATGCGACCGGAGGCAAAATTTAATTATCAAACCTTTTATAAACAATTTGCCCTTGGAAGTGGCCTCGGACTCCGTGTTGATTTAAGTTTTCTTATTGTCCGCCTCGATACTGGACTTAAGCTCCGAGATCCATCCCTCACTGAAAAATCGGGGTGGATTCCTCTTTACCGCAAATTTGATAAAAACGACTTTCAACTTCACATAGGAATAGGTTACCCATTTTAATAATACTAAGCTATGAATAACTCAAGCCACTCTAAGCGAGGAAGTTTTGGATCCACTTTTGGCATGATAGCTGCAGCCGCAGGATCAGCCATCGGATTGGGAAATGTATGGAAATTTCCCTACGAAGCCGGAGAAAACGGAGGAAGTGCTTTTTTGTTAATTTATTTTGCAATACTTTTCGTTATTGGCATTCCATTAATGATATCGGAGTTTGTAGTAGGACGCAGTAGCCATAGCAACCCTGTAGATGCTCTTAAAAAAGCATCAAAAAATAAATATGGAGGAATTATTGGAATTTTGGGAGTTATTGCCGCCTTCTTAATCCTGGCCTTTTACAGTACGGTTGCTGGATGGACAATGCACTACACCTATTTGGCATCAACCAACGCGTTTTCAACCATGTCGGCCACGGATCTGCGCGTAGCTTTCGACACCTTTACCCAGAGCGGAACTATGCCCGTAGTTTGGCAAACCATGTTTATGATTTTAACCATCGTTATTGTTCTTTTAGGGATTGAGAAAGGTATTGAGCGATACACAAAATTTTTAATGCCTCTCCTATTTGTGTTACTCATTGTTCTTTGTGTTCGCTCTATAACTTTGGAGAATGCTTCAAAAGGGTTAGCGTTTCTATTTATCCCCAATTTTAACGCTATCAACAGCGATGTTTTGCTCAACGCGCTAGGACAGGTATTTTTCTCATTGAGTTTGGGTATGGGAACTATGATTACCTATGCCAGTTACTTCTCCGACAAGGAAAACCTTTCCAAAACAGCAATTTATGTGTCATTACTCGATACAATAATAGCCGTCTTAGCCGGCATTGCTATTTTCCCTGCTGTGTTTGCCCTGGGCTTTAGTCCTGCAGAGGGTCCCGGTTTAGTTTTCATTGTTTTACCGCAAGTGTTTAACTCGCTACCTGCCGGCCAAATTTTTGCACTAATCTTCTTTCTTCTATTGACAATTGCTGCAATTACCAGTTCAATTTCGCTTCTTGAGGTAGTGGTTGCTTACGTAGTAGAAGAACACAATATATCACGAACAAAAGCCAGCATTATAGGAGGAACACTATCCTTAATGCTGGGAATTTTTGCCACACTGTCATTTGCAAAAATTGAGGGATTGTTTAACGGAAATGCTGGTTTTTTCAACCTTCTGGAAAATTTATCCACCAACATACTATTGCCCGTCGGCGGGTTACTAATTGTATTAATTGTAGGTTGGGTAATGGATAAAAAAATCATCAAACACCAATTAGGGGTTAAAAATTTGCAAAACCAAATGCTCTACAAAGGATTTAGAATTGTAATTCGATATATTGCCCCGCTAGCAATTATTTTAGTATTCCTGAACGCTATTGGAATAATTTAAAGGCGTACCACAACTATGTGGTGGTTGAGAGACATACATTCTTACAACCGTAGCCAGAAAAGAGCCCTGCTGTTTCTCTGGCTACTTGCGTTACTTATTATATTTTTCGACTACGTTTATCAGAAAAAACTGGAAGAATCGGCCATTCAACCCACATTAGATACAACGGCAACAATCGCAATAACTAAAAAATTCCCCGTTGAAGACAAAATTATCCCCTCAGTAAGCCTACGGGCTTTTAATCCCAATACCGACCCTCTAGACACCCTACTCGCCAAAGGAGTTCCAAGCCGAATAGCCAACGGAATAGTAAAACTGCGCGATTATGGGAAAATTTTTACCGGGCCCGATGACCTGAGGATTCTTTATGGAATGAACGATTCGTTGCTTAACATTCTGCTACCCTACGCTGTATTTCCGAATACTCCGAAACAAAAAGATAGTCGCTCTATTGAGGAACAATCCATAAAGATTTCCGGAGTTTTCGATCCCAACTATGCCACTATGGAACAGATGGTTGAAATCGGCGTGCCGAAAAACGTTGCCAAGGCAATACGTCGCTACGTTGAACGTAGGGGAAAATTTAAAACACCGGAAGATTTGAAAAAAATCTACAACCTCGATTCAGCAACATTTACTCAAATCCTCCCCTACGTTAGAACAGAACCCATTGAACCCATAGAAATTCCGTTGGCTCAGGCCGAATTAAATACTGCCAATTTTAGCGACCTGAAAAAAGTGCTTAACACCAATAATGAGCATATTTCAAAAATTCTTAACTACCGGCGCAAACTGGGAGGATTTTTCATCCATCAACAACTGTACGAAATTGAAGGTTTGCCAGAAGACTTAATATTGCTAGCAAAGGAAAAATGCTGGATCGATACAATTCAAATCGACAAAATAGACCTGAACAAGGCCGATTTTGCTACAATTTTGCGGCATCCTTATTTTGAAAAAACGGATGTTGAAAAAATTATCCGCTACCGCAATTTTGCAAAAACTATAACTTCACTTCAAGAACTGGTTAAAAATAAAGTTATTTCAAAAGAATTGGCAGCTAAAATAGCTCCTTACATAAAATTCAACTAATGCTGTTTTATGATGCCGACTTTTGTCCGGTATAGTTGGAAATAACTTCTTTAACAATGTGTGGCAAATTATCGCCAATGGTATTCAAAACCTCTACAATCCGTTGATGTCGGAAACGATTTTCACCGATCTCGTTAATATATTCCAAGAATATTTTCTTTAGCATATCCTGATTAATCGCCCCCTCCATGTAGCCCGAGGCTTGGTAATAAAGCTGTATTACAGGCAAATATTGCTTAGTTCCCTTCATCTGTTTTTCTTTGGTATGCAGGCCGTAGCGTTTCACCAGCGACCGGATTCGTGCATATTTTTCATAATGAAATAGAGCATCGATATAGGCTGTAAAAAACAAATGCCAACGAAACTCAAAAATCTCTTTTTTGTTAGAGGCAAAATAAGATTCGCCAAAATCTACTGCCTTTTTTACATCGCCGTTGGTTATCAAAGCCTTGATATAATAGGAAACAAACCCGATTTTGTAGTAATAATTCCCCGACCTTTTCAGCTCAGGAAATGCCTCTACCATGATCTCAAGTGCTTGTTTGTTTTTCTGCTGCCGCAAAAGAATGTTGCAAACATTAACCAAATAAAAAAGATAGTCGCTGTTTTTGTAGCGAATTGACAAATACCCGTATTTTAGAGCCAAATCTAGTTCGTTAAGTTTGGAATGCACCATGGCTCTGTTGGCATAATAATTTGCCAAAATGCGCTTTGAGTAAAAAACGTCTTTCTTAAATTGCATGTCGAGATGCTGGTAAACGTCTTTTAGTTTATCGAATTCGCGGTTGGTGTAGTAAAGAATGGTTAGCCTCACAATAGCCCGATATCGGGTGTAACCATCGATTGTTTCATTAAAATAGATTTCGGAAAATGTTTGCTCCCAGCGAGCAAACTCGCTACTCCCATCCGTTTTGTGAAAAATAACTTTTTCGGCAGAGGAGTTTATTATGTTATTTAATTGTTGCGACCGAGTGTAATTCTCACTGTATTTTTCCAAATAATCTGAAACAATAGCATAGTTGCGCGGCCGGTTGCGTACAATTAAATAATCGCGGTAATGTTGCAATACACGGTAAAATTTCATAAAGTAATACGACGATGGCCGAATTTCATCGATTCTCTTCAAAAGCAGGATTTCATCGGTCGACTGAATAGTATCGGTCATAATCAATTTTTCAGTTTCGATTAACCATTCGAAAAACTTATCCACATCCACTTTGTTCAGATTCTCTTCAATCCAGTTTTTCATGTAGGAATAAATTCGTTTATCGATGGTTTTGTCGAAAGGCAACCTGTTTTCAGGGTTTTTGGCATTATAATGAATCAAGTTCAGGATTCTAATATTTTTACTCTTCTGAAACTTATGAATCGACAAAAGATAATCTACTTCGTGCGGATAAAGTTGTTGGCAAAATGACTCGAACGATTCAAGCTTTCGTTTCATGATCTAAGGTGCATTGTTTATGTTTAACCTCCCCCATTTCTCTTAAACGAGTATTCGTTGTAAATTTAGAAAAGTTTCTGCTCGAATTTACAGAGTTGAGGCATACTAAAAAAAGGCTGCCTCTCAGGCAACCTTTTTTTAGATACTTTTAAGCCAATTTAGAGCTTCTTTTTCGTTAGAAAAGATTCGTATGAAAAATTTACGATCGCGTTTGAAAGCAATTGAATTTACAGCAAATTTCACGAAAGGATCCCTGGGCATAATCACCGCCGAGCCCCGATAACCTAATTTTTCAGCCCTCGGAAGCCATTCGGCATTTAGCCATTCCTGATCTTCAACGTTGAAGAGTTTTGCCTCGGAATTGTCGGTCAGAAGTTTATCAATCCTAAACTCATCCATCAACTCAAGGACTTTTTCACAAGCCTGCCTGAATTCGTTGCTTGGAGGATGTGCCTTCCATGATATTTTAATACAGGGGATATCGTGTAAGACTTCAATATCACAATGATTTCCAACTGCAATCATGGTCGTTATTATTGTATAAAATCAGATACAGTTTGATTGAAAACCTCGGGTTTTTCAAACATCATAAAGTGTCCGCAACGAGGAACCATTACCAGTTTGCTTCCCTGGATTTTGTAGGCTCCATATTGTGCAATATCTCGTGTTCGTCCCGGATTCAGAAACCTGTTGGGAATGAGATTGTCATTTTCACCATAGAAAATCAGGGTAGGCACTTTAATGTCTTGTAAATAATCAATCACGGGTTCATCTACCATCCCATTTACCGATTGAACCACGGCATAGCAATAGGCATCAAAATCTTTAGCATGCCTCATCTGAATGCGGTCGGTAATCATAAATTCGGCTTCGCGGGGTAATCGATAGAAATTTGTAGCCAGGTTATTAATTATTGCTTCCGGAGTGGTAAGTTTAACTCCTTTCAGGGTCATAACATCACGAAACCATAGCCTCTGCCCGGGAGTAAAACGCTCGAATCCTGCCGGAGCAACCAAAATTAATCCCTCCACAATTTCGGGATAAAGAAGAGTGGTGGTGATAGAAATTTGTCCACCCATGGAATGCCCTGCCAAATAGGCTTTTTCTATCCCTAAAGCTGAGAGAAACTCTTTAATTACTCCTGCATAATGGGTCATTTTCCCTGAGTGGGGCTCTTTACTCGACTTACCATAGCCCGGGAGATCGATGGCAACACAACGGTATTTACGGCTCAGATCTTCAATATTGTGCTTCCATGCAGGAGAGTAACTTCCTAACCCATGAATAAACAGAATGGTTTTATCACCTTTGCCAAGGTCGGTGTAAGCAATAGTATGTCGACAGCCAAGAAGCGTAACCTTGGAGATGTTGAACGGATATTTTAAGTCATCCATAGATTCAATTGTTGAAGTGGCCTTGTATGGAGAGGAACAAGCTATTAGTGACATTAGCAAAATCATTACTATCGTTATCGGCTTCATGAGTCAAAAAGATTAAAACATCAACCATTTAAATACAAGAAAAGCTGTCCATGGATTTGCTGGACGACCATCGATATCTCCATTAACAGGGCTGCCATAGGAGCTTTGACGGCTTTTATAAAAATCGCCGAGCGAAAGATATGCGCCATGTAGCTCCAAGCTCATAAACGGACCGAAAAAGTAAGCGACATTTGCGTTCACCTCGGCTCCCATGAAACTTGTTCCACCAAGCGGCTCAACATTGCTTAGAGCCATAGCTGTTCCCAGTTTGGCATTTAGTCGATTTGGAATAATTCCTTTAGAAAAATTTAACGTCAGGGCATTTAATCCATAGCCCATGTTGGATATGTCCATAATGGCAGGAGTATATCGATTTACCACATTGGCATGAGGCATTAAAAGATAGGCTCCGGAACTGATAAACATGGCACCGGGTGCTCCCCACTGATTTGCGGTAATTACCCCTGAATATTTTCCGTCGCTAAGGCCATCGCTATCGCCGGTAGTATAAACGTAATCAAGCGTAATGTTATCGGCTGTAGTTTGACCGTAACGGTAAGAAACTCTGAGATTGGCAGCTAACCCCAAAATATCTACAGCCCTACTCCACTCTGTTTGAGAAACTATTTGATTGGTGAGGGTATCGGCGGTACCAACATTGGCCATAACAAAGCCTGTAATCATCCAAGGATCAATCATGTGTTCCGTATTGCGCCCAAAGAATGTTCCTAACCAGAAAATATCCGCTTTGTAAGGAGCAGTGCGGAACGGGAATCTGTACACTCCGTTGTGTGTAGCAAGCAAACTGTTTAATCCTTGACTCAGAATAGAAACTCCACCAGCTCCCGATGCCCTGTCGCGGGCGTAGTAGGTAGCGCCTCCAAATTTCCATGCCCTTGAAATGTCTTTTTCCGCAGTAAATTCATAAAGGGTTACATCATCGTCGAGCTGAATGTAGTTTTCGTAAAGTTTGTAATATCCTGTTTTAAACCTTGAAAAATCAAAATCTTTACGTATGGTAATACCAACCGCATCGGTGCCGAAAAAAGCCAATCGATATCCTGTTTGGGTCATTTTATCGAAATAAGTCCTATAAGGATTGTAAGGGGTATCAAACATACGTTGCAGACCGAGATTGATAAACCATCCTTTGGCTGGATTTAATTCCAGTTCAATGTTTTGAGTTTGCAGGTTTACCTGGTCGGCCGAAATGGCCGAACCAAAATTCCCCCCTACACCATAGGCCACATCGCCCCATGTCCAGTCTATTTCAAAGGAAGCCCTGAGGATAGCTTTGCCATCGAAAAGTTTGGGCTGATATATGAAGAAAGGAATAAGGCGTTGCTCAGCATAGCTACTGGTAAGCGAATCTGAAGTAGTTGTGGAATTAGCTCCAAACAAACGTCCAACTACCTGTCCTTTAAGAAAGTCGTTTTTCGCATAAATATTCGACATTACAGCTTGATTTATATAAAATGCGAAAAACTGAAGTTCTTTATCAGCTTTTAGGGGAATCTCCCTCGAAAAATATTGGTTTGAAGGAGCCTGTGCCATGGACAACGAAACCATTAAGGTGCACAGAATAAATCCTAAGAATGCTTTGTTCACGGGTTCAGTTTTTTTATAAAAAAGTCAGAACCACGTTGAATGGCTCTGACCTATAATTTACTTCCAATTATCGGTTAATTTTAATAAATGTTTGAATGTTCCAGGTTTGCAAAGCACCATTGTTAGTACTTCCAAATCCGGCCTGAGCAGTTGGTGGAGTTGCGCCAATGTTGGGTTCGGTTTGAGCAACCTCGTAACGCATAGTGTATGGATTTGTTTCGGTGGAGATCTCAAAAATTCCCACGCTCGTTACCGCTGTTGGAGTTGATTGGCTTAACGTAATAATCCAAATATTGCCAACTCCAGATTTAGCTTGAACATAAGTTCCGGTGTAGGTTGTTTTAGCTCCATTGCTGAACGATTCAACAAAGTAGGTATTATTCGATTCAAATTTTGCATAGATAGAATCAACCTGGAAATAGGTTCTCAATAAAACAGCAACATTTTGACCAGAGGAATACCATTCGCCCACAATACCAATTTTTTGTGGATCGTTGTTGTCGTCGTCAGAACTTTTTTTACAGCTCAGAAATGCAACAGCGAGTACTAATGATAAGGCAAAAACTTTTTTCATGGTTGTAAAATTTAGACGTTAATACTTTGTTAAGTTTAGGTAAAGATACCACTAAGCTCTTCGAAGTAATATTTCAAAAGAATATTTCTGCCGTCGACTTAAAGGTGTTTAGCATAATCAATCCCTTCTATAATGCTCATTTTATGATTTTTACCTCCATTAAAACATGATTTGACTAACTTCCCCATTGGATGACATTGGCTCCCCAGGCATAACCTATTCCCGCGGCAATCATGGATACAATGGTTCCATCCTTTATTTTACCCGATTGCAATCCAAGATGCAGCGATAAAATCTGATCGATTTGCCCAATATGTCCATAATCTTCTAGGTAGGTTGTTTGTTCGATGGTTAAGCCAAGTTCACTTACCATGGCAGTAAACATAGAGCGTTTGAAATGCAGGCATGCAAGATAACCAAGCCTTGATTTTTCGATTCCTGATTTTTCGAAAGCCCTATCGATACAATTCATCCAGTTTTTCATGGATACTTCATTGAGCCGTTCTTTCATGTGGGTTTCATCGAAAACGCGTAATGATTTATAGGCTTTAGAAAGGTTTTCATAAGTTATGGGGTTGGCTGTTCCACCAAATTCTACTCCAACGTCGCGGGCTAAAGAACCATCGGTAATAATATGGGTGCCAAGTAAATGGTTTTTTCCAAAATTCTTCTTCATAATCAAAGCGCCGGCACCAGCAGAAAGATTAAACATAAATGAAACGGCCGAATCGGTAAAATCGATAAAATCGCCGTTACGATAGCCGCCCACAATCATCACTGTCTTGAGTTCATTATCAGCCAGCATCATGTCTTTGGCAATCTTCATAGCAGCTACCGTAGTCCCGCAACGTTGCTGAACGTCGATTGCCCAGGCGTTGGCAGCACCAATCTTCTCTTGGATATATATGCCCGAGGTGGTCAAAGGATACTCTTTCCACTCCTCTCCCACACAAAGAATGAGGTCGATCGATTTAGGGTCGGTGCCTGTATTTTTTAAGGCATCGAGTGCTGCACGTACTCCCATCTCCTGTGTTCCGTCGTCTTTCCCAGGAACAACAATTTGACGAATTCCCAATTTTTCAATTATTGCTGATTCACTCCATTTCCCTTGAGTAGCCTCTGAAATCTGAGCTGCCGACATTCGCCCCGAAGGTATATAGATTCCTATACCAACTATTCCAACAGTTTGTTTCATATTTCATTCTTGTTTTAATACACAAACAAATTCGCTCCAACCGATAATCCGGCTCCTGAAGCTACAAACGCCACCTTATCACCACGCTTCACCCGCCCCTCTTTTACGGCATGATAAAAGGCCATGGGTACACATCCGGAGCCAGTGTAACCATATCGGTCCATAATGCAGGTGGTTTTTTCCATTGGCTGGTTAATAACATTCATAACCTTAACAATAACCGATTTATTGATTTGCGTAAAGATAAAGTGGTCAATGTTTTCCGGGGTGAGATTTTCCTCCGAAAGCATTTTGTCTAAGACCATAGGCCAAAGCCGTACATTCCGATCGCCGGGGAGTGGTTTTAGGTTCTCCAAACCATAGTTTCCTTTGCTTAGTCGATCGTTTGTAATTGGATTTCGACTACCTCCGGAGTATATCCCGATAAAATCCCACTGGGTTCCATCCACCAATTGAAGCCCTGAAATATAGCAGGAGCTGTTGTTGGTAGTTTTTTCTAAAACAAAGGCTCCCGCTCCATCGGCAAAGATTGAATAGCCAAATGCGTCGTCGGGGCGAAGAAAGGCCGGCATATTGTAAACACCTACCACAACTGCATATTGATACGAAGATGCCGAAAGAATTTTAACTGCCGTATCAAAAGCAATTGTAAATCCAGCGCAGGAGGAATTGATGTCGAAAGCGGCACTCCAACGTTCTGCTCCTTGAATCCGCCCCTGTATCAAAATGGCAGTGCTTGGAGATATATATTCGGGAGTATCGGTTCCAACAATGAATAGGCCAATATCGTTGGGGTCGATATCTGCATCGGTAATGGCTGTATGAGCGGCTTTAGTAGCAAAATCGGCAGTGGTTTCGTTTATGCCGGACAGATGTGCAATGTGTCGTGAATAAATACCGATTTTTTCTTCGAGTTTTTGTTCATCAAAATCGAGCTTGGTCTTATGTTTAAGTTCTTGATTGGTTATGGAACTACCGGGAGCATAAATTCCCATCCCTTTGATTCGCACATTCATAGTCGTTCTATTACAAGTATCCCATTTGTTTGGCTTTTTCAGTTAACTCACTCCTAAAATTTGGGTGTGCGATAGAAATAAGAGCTTTAGTACGCTCTTTTACCGTTAGCCCTGTAAGCCGTACCCAACCCCACTCTGTTACTACATAATCGGTATGGCTTCGGTGGAGAGTAACTGCTGTTCCTTCCGGAAGTACCGGTACAATGGTAGAGATTTTCCTGTTTTGAGCAGTTGACCGACAGGCAATTACAGATTTACCCAGACCGTCGAATCCTTCTATAGCTCCTTGGGCAGTATCGGTTTGTCCCCCTGTTCCTGAATATTGGTTTATACCAATGGACTCACTGGCAACCTGACCCGTGAAATCAATCATCAGACAGGTATTTATAGAAACCATTTTACTGTTGCGTCGGATTACACAGGGATCGTTAACATATTTACCCCGTAGAAATTCAACCGCAGGATTGTTATCGAGCCAACGATATAGTTTTTCTGATCCCATGGCAAACGTGCAGATAAATTTCCCCTGATGAATCGATTTCTTTTTGTTGGTAATAATTCCCAATTCATAAAGTTCCATCATGGAATCAACAAACATTTCGGTATGAACCCCCAAATCTTTTTTATGACGTAACGATAACGCAGCTGCATTGGGAATTTCACCAATCCCTAGCTGTATGGTAGATCCATCTTCAACCAGGGAGGCTATATGTTCGCCGATCCGCATTGCGTCTTCATCGGGTTGAGGCGATGGTAAGGTTGGAGGCAATTGTGAATATTCAACAAAATAGTCCACGTCGGAAATATGCACTTGTGTGTCGCCAAATGTACGGGGCAACTGGTCGTTTACCTCCAAAACAACAATTTCAGCGGCCTCCAAAATGTCTTTTTCATACGTAACCCCCAGCGACAGCGAAACAAAACCTTTATCGTCGGGAGGGGTGCATGTCCCTACAAACATGTGAGGTTTACGAACTTTCAGTCTGTCGGTTGCTGCCCTATGAAGCATGTTAGGAACGTAGGTTACTGTGCCTGTTCCCTCCTTAATTGCCTGTCGTGACCCCGGAGCATGAAACCAGCTGCACAGTTCAAAATGCCCCTTCATTTCGGATTTTATATAAAAATCATAAGGCTTCAGCGTTAACACCGAAAAAACCTTAACATTCTGAACTCTATCTTTAGCAAGATGAAACTTACTCATGCACCCTTGTGGTTCAGAGGCACACTGAGCAACAATGATATCACTATGGCTCACAATCAAGTCGGACACTTGTTCGGTGGTGATAAGTTTACTTCTGTATTCGTTAATAAAAGATTTCATAGCTTATTTACTGAATTTCGGTGAAATTGTTTTGTTGTATATCAATGCTACCGTGGTTGCTAAAAATGCCATCATAATTGAAGTTGAAGCAGCTATGGCTGGATTACGCACATCGCCCTGAAGATAGGTATTGAACCAACCTAAATCTACACTATAATTTCTGTGCAAATAAGGCAAAAGATAGTAAACAGAAAAATGTGTCAGAGCAGCTAAAACCGAGGCAATAAAGGGAATCCAGGCTGGAATATTCTTAAAAAACACCCCCAACAGAATTGGTATAAATATGATGGCAAAATAGGCATATACACCGTTTTGAGCTAAAATGGCAACACTTAGCTTCGGGTAAAGAAGTTGCTGACGAGCCATAAAGAACACTACAATCGCCATTATCCCAATAATCAGTCGATTAACCATCAGATATTGTTTGTCGGTAAAACCCATTTTGCTTCCTACCAAGGGTTTAACAATATCGTTGTTAATACTGCTGCTAAGGGACTGTATCAACCCCTCAAGGGTTGACATTCCAGCTGAAATCAGGCCCAAAATTACTAGTAACCCAACCAGGGTAGCCGCAATACCATTGGAAAAAATCTTTATAACGTAGGTTGGAATGATATCGTCGTTGCCAAGCACCTTCCCGTTAACAGTCAAATCTGGAAATTCCATTCGGGCATATAGACCGGAAACAACCACAGAGAAAAACAACAATTGAATTGCGATTGCCGAAATCAAAAATTTGTTAACATCACTTTCTTTTTTCAACAATAAAGACTTGGTAATAATATGAGGCTGACAAACCACAGCAACACCTATCACTATTTGGGCAAACACAATCTCAAAATAGTCACGAAACAATGGACTTCCGGGATTGGTTGGTTTTACCAGATTTGGATCTATAGCGCTTAGTCGGGCAAAAAAATCGCTAATTCCTCCTTTGAAATTGAATAAGCCGGAGGAAATTAAGATTACTGCAACAAGAATCATAATAAAAGCCTGAATGGTATTGGTGTAAACCATACTGTTAGCTCCACCGAACATCATGTACCCAAAGACAAATAATACTACTGCCGCCAAGGTTGTTATCTCATTGACATTTAAGGCGTTAGAAAAAACTTTTACCAAGGCAACAAGAATAAGTACAATAAATGTTAGAAGTAAAACCGATAAAAATGCTATGAAAAAAGCATAGGTCATATTTCCAAATCGATTTCCAATCCAACTTGCTAAAGAAACCGCACTAACGGATTGCCCATATTTTCTGAAACTTTTGGTCAGAACAGCCAGCGATATTACCGACGCCAGCGGGAAGAATATACCAAAAGACAAAACCCCGCTAATTCCAAATTTAGCAATAAGTCCGGGATTAATAACAAAGGTAGCCGCGCTCGTCATAGCGGCTGCCAAGGAAAGACCAACAAAGTAGGGCGAAAAATTTACGGTTCCCAAAGCGTAATCGCTAAGGCTTTTTGTTTTTAACGCCCCACGTATTACAAAGAACAGCACAACGGCAGTATAAAAAGCCACCAATATCCACGTCCCTAAAACTTGTTCCTGAGTTGCCATAGTAGTTAAGTAAAAAACAACGCCCCGAAAATAACCGTTTCGAAGCGTTGTAATGATTTATCAGATGGTTATTCCGCCATCAACACTTAACACAGCTCCATTGATATAAGCTGCTTCATCAGAAGCAAGGAAAAGATAGGCAGAAGCGATTTCTTCCGGCAAACCTAAGCGCCCTACAGGCACTTTCTGTTCCATAGCCTTTAACACATCTTCCGGCATTTTTTTCACCATTTCGGTAGCTATAAACCCGGGGGCAAGAGCATTAACCGTAATCCCTTTACGGCCAAGTTCCTTGGCAAGCGTTTTCGTCATACCAATCAACCCAGCCTTTGTGGCAACATAGTTAGTTTGTCCAAAATTTCCGTATAAAGCTACAACCGACGATGTATTTATTATCCGTCCATATCCCCGATCCATCATGTATGAAGCAACGCATTTAGTACAGTTAAACACACCGGTAAGATTTACGTCAATCACCTCTTGCCATTGTTGAGTGGTCATTTTCTTCAAAGTAGAATCACGGGTAATCCCTGCGTTGTTAATAAGAATATCAATTTGCCCAAACTTTTCGAAAACTTCTTTGGCAGCAGTTTCAACTTCGTTGAAATTAGCCACATTTACCTTTGCAAAGATTGCTGTTCCACCCTTGGCAACAATTTCAGAAACCGTAGCGTTCCCTTTCTCAACGTTCATGTCCCAAACCACAACTTTTGCCCCCTCTTGGGCAAAACGTATTGAGGCAGCCTTTCCAATTCCATCGGCTCCTCCGGTAATGATTGTAATTTTGTTCTCTAAGCGTTTCATACTGTTTTTGTATTGAATTGATTTAAACATTTTCAACAATCAAAGCTGTTCCTTGTCCTCCCCCAATACAAAGTGTTGCGAGGCCTGTTTGGGCACCACGTCGCTTCATTTCGTAGATCAGAGTGGTCAGGATTCGGGCACCCGAAGCTCCGATAGGATGTCCCAAAGCAATGGCTCCACCGTTAACGTTAACCTTTCGGGGGTCTAGGTTCAGGTCTCGCATAACCGCTATCGACTGTGCTGCAAAAGCCTCGTTAGCCTCAATCAGATCGATATCGCTTATCTGCATCCCAACCTTTTGCAAAGCAATCCTTGTTGCAGGCACAGGACCATACCCCATAATTTTGGGATCTAATGCCGCATTACCATACGCTACAATCTTTACCAAAGGCGTTACACCCAATGCCCGTACTTTTTCACCCGACATAATCAGCAGCATGGCCGCCCCGTCGTTAATCCCCGATGCATTACCGGCTGTTACTGTTCCATCTTTTTTAAAGGCGGGCTTGAGCTTTTCAAGTTGCTCCATGGTTAATCCAAATCGCACAAACTCATCGGTAGCAAACAAAATGGGGTCGCCTTTTTTCTGAGGAATTTCAACCGGAACAATTTCGTCGTTGAATCGGCCACTTTTTATGGATGCCTCAGCTCTATGCTGACTACTCAAGGCAAACTCATCCTGTTCAGGCCGGCTTATATTCCAATGTTCAGCAATATTCTCCGCTGTTATACCCATGTGGTATTGATTAAAAGCATCGGTCAAACCATCATGAAGCATACTGTCAATAATTTGGCTATGCCCCATTCGATACCCTAAACGAGCCTTATCCAGAAGATAAGGAGCATTGGTCATGCTCTCCGTTCCCCCGGCAAGAATAATATCAGCATCGCCTAATTGAATAAACTGTGCAGCCATAGAAACAGCCCTTAGCCCCGACCCACATAGATGATTGATTGTCATCGCAGTAGTGGTTTCAGGAATTCCGGATTTTACCGCAACCTGACGGGCAACATTTTGTCCTAAACCCGCCGATAAAATATTGCCCACAATAACATCGTTAATTTCCGCTGAATTAATCTTAGCGCGCTTAATCGCCTCACGAGCTGCTATTACACCAAGATCAACAGCACTAAAACCGGCTAAACTGCCGTTAAAATTCCCGATCGCAGTGCGTGCGGCCGAGACAATAAAAACTTCTTTTTTCATCGTTCCCGTGGTTTTATATATTGATAAAGTTGAAACTCAATTCCTAGAGTGTGCTTGTTCTCTTTGCGAATTAACACGAACAAAGGGCCGTTTGCCAGCTGTAAACAACAAAAATAGCATCGACCAACCGTCATTTTATAGACAAACAATAATGCATATTTCTGATTTTCAATTTATTGAAAAACTATTTCAAGAGGTCGACTTCTCGTCAGGCAGACAGAATAACGTAGTGATTTTTACCCAATCCAGGCTAACCTTTTCGCTAGAAAATCAAAATACAATAGAAAACAAATTTCCAACGGTGGGAAAATTTTATATACTAGGTTTGAAAAAAAATCGTTATTTTTGCCAGCTAAAAAACTAAATAACTCGTTTTTAACCTTTATTGATTCTGAATGAAACAGACAACACTTTACAGCACACTTACAATTTTAGTTGCAAGCCTTGTAATATCAAGCTGTTCCGATTTTCAGAAGGCTTTAAAATCAAAAGATTACCACTGGAAATTCGAAATGGCAAAAACATACTATGAAAAACAAGATTGGTATCGTGCCGAAGCTCTTCTAAGCGACCTTTTACCAATTTTCCGCGGTACAGAAAAGGCAAAAGAAATGACCTACATGTATGCCACGTGTCAATACAATCTAGGCGAACTTCTCACGGCAATGCACTATTACCGCACCTATGCCCGAACCTGGCCCAATGATTCGCTTGCCGAGGAAGCCGACTTTATGGTAGCCTACTGCCTTTACCAAGAATCACCCCGTTACAATCTCGATCAAACAAACACACTCAAAGCCATAGAAGCTTTCGATTTTTTCATAAACCGTTACCCTACTTCTGCAAAATTGGAGCAAGCTGTGGGACTGAAAAAAAATCTGCAAAAACGGCTCGAGAAAAAAGCATTTTATGATGCTCGCCTCTATTACCAACTCATGAACTATCGTGCGGCAGTTATTGCCCTCAAAAACGTTCTTAAAGATTATCCGGAAACGGAATTTCGTGAAGAAATACTTTACTTAATTTTACGTTCGAGTTATCTTTTAGCACAAAACAGCATTGAAGAAATACGCATGGAGCGTTTTCAGGAAACAATCAATGAATACTACGCCTTCATTGATGAGTATCCAACAAGTAAACACGCCAAAGAAGCCGAACGCATCTACACCAACAGTGTAAAAATTATCAAACGCGAAAAAATCAATTAACCTAAACATACAATTATGGATTTCAAAAAAGTAACCGCGGCAAGCAACACTCAAACACGAGATCTGGACCTTTTTGAAGAGAAATGCGGGAATGTGTACGTAGCTATTAACATTCTAGCAAAAAGAGCCGACCAAATTGCCATTGAAATAAAGGAAGAGCTAAATCGCACCCTGGAACAATTCGGCAACCAACAAGACAATCTGGAGGAAATTTTTGAAAATCGGGAACAAATTGAAATTTCAAAATTTTACGAACGATTACCTAAACCCACTGCCATCGCAATTAAGGAACTAGAAGACGATAAACTCTATTTTCGCAAAGCAGAAAAAATTGAAGACTAATTATGCTTAAAGGGAAACACATTATTTTGGGGATAACCGGGAGTATAGCAGCTTTCAAAGCTGCAACGCTCTGTCGTTTATTAAAGAAACAAGGCGCAGAAGTTAAAGTGGTTATGACACCTTTGGCCAAAGAATTTATCACCCCGGTTACCATGGCCACGCTTTCCCAAAATAGTGTTCTGCTCGACTTCTTCAAACACG
This sequence comes from uncultured Bacteroidales bacterium, assembly GCA_937981765.1. Lineage (GTDB taxonomy): Bacteria > Bacteroidota > Bacteroidia > Bacteroidales > Salinivirgaceae > JAAYQU01. Next base: position 114,505 of record CALJOM010000002.1, on the reverse strand, counting down.
ATGATGGTTCCTGGAATAGCCATGTTGAACTTGGTATATGGGCAGACCTGATGCTCATAGCGCCGGCATCAGCCAACACAATTTCAAAAATGGCCAACGGCATTTGCGATAATCTATTGCTAACAACCTACCTTTCTGTGCGTTGTCCGGTAATGATTGCTCCGGCAATGGATATGGACATGTATCGACATCCGGCAACACAAAAAAATCTGGAAATTTTACGTTCACATGGTAATATTATGGTAGAACCTCAAGAGGGAGAACTAGCCAGTGGACTAATCGGCAAAGGCAGAATGGCCGAACCAGAACAAATTGTTGAAGAAGTTCAAAGGTTTTTCGAAGAAAAAAAAAAATCAGTAACACAACCATCGTTGTAACCTCCGGACCTACTTACGAACCCATTGATGCTGTAAGATATATCGGAAACTACTCCACAGGCAAAATGGGGAAAGCCATTGCAGAAACTCTCGATTCGCAAGGCGCAACCGTTATTTTCGTCACAGGCCCGGTGGCAGAATTACCAAATCTTAAAAACGGGAAAATAATCAACGTAAAAACAGCCGAAGAAATGTTTCGTGCCGCAATGGAATATTTCCCTCTAAGCCACGGAGCAATCCTAGCTGCCGCTGTAGCTGATTTTAAAGCTGAAAAAACCAGCGAACAAAAAATCAAACGAACCAGCGACAATCTCACCATAACCCTGGTACCAAATCCTGATATTGCAGCTGCGTTGGGAAAAATAAAAAAACCAAACCAATTCCTGGTTGGATTTGCCCTCGAAATCGAAAACGAGATTGAAAACGCTAAACAAAAGTTGCACCACAAAAACCTGGATCTGATAGTACTTAACTCGCTCAAAGACCCTGGAGCAGGCTTCGGACACTTAACCAACAAGGTAACCCTGGTAACTCGGGAAGGAAACGTAGTATCGTTTCCCCTGAAATCGAAAGAAGAGGTGGCAAAAGATATTCTCCAGGCAATTTTAGAAAACAATCTAATTCAATCTCAAGCAACAAACAACAGCTAACATGCCGTTATTCAGAAAAACATTTATAGCCCTGTTTTACGTACTATCCACACCTGTTTTCGCACAGGAAATAAACTGTCGATTCCAGCTTATTTCAACACAAATTCCGGGTTCAGATAGAACTGTTTTTGAACAAATGCAAAAAGCCATCCACGAATTCTACAACACAACCATCTTCACGCCCCACAAAATAAAATTCAACGAACGAATCGAATTTAATCTTTCAATTAGTCTGACAAAACAACTAGGCTCCAATGAATACGAAGGCGATATTCAGGTTACCTATTCCCGCCCCATTTATGGAACCAGCTACAATTCGCCCGTTATAAACATACACGACCAGAAAGTTCAATTCCGATACAACCTAGGCGACCAAATTCAACTAAACCTCAATACCAGCACAGGCAACCTTGCCTCGCTGCTCACCTACTATGCCTATCTGATACTTGCCCTCGATTACGATACATTTTCTCTGAAAGGCGGACAACCGTTTCTGGAAATAGCCGAGCGCGTTGTTCAGAACTCACAGAACGAAGCTTCACCAGGATGGAGAGTTTTTGAAAACAACGGAAGAAACAGAGCCGGACTTGTTGAGGAACTCATGAACTCCACCTACGAACCCTTTAGAACCGCCCTTTATAAATACCATCGCCTCGGATTGGATGTTATGTCGGAAAACGTAGAACAAGGGCGACGCGAAATCCTTGAAGCGTTGGAAATTCTACGCCCGGTTTATCAACGCCGAAGCGACTCCTATCTAATTCAGCTCTTCGTATCAGCTAAAAGCGACGAAATAATCAACATCTTTACAATAGCCACACCCGATGAAAAACGCAGGGCAATCAACATAATGAACACAATAGACCCGGCCAACGCCCAGAAATACCGCAAAATAATGGAACAACAACGACCATAATCCAAGGTTAACCCATAATTGCCATGCTTAAAAAACTTACCGTACAAAACTATATTTTAATCGATAACCTGGAAATAGAATTCAGCAACCACTTCTCAGTACTAACCGGGGAAACCGGCTCCGGGAAATCCATCTTGTTAGGAGCAATTGGACTAGTCTTAGGAAATCGTGCCGACACAACAGTGGTTAAAAATCTGGAACAAAAATGCGTTGTAGAAGCTATTTTCGATATCAAAGACTACAATCTTAAAGAAATTTTTGAGCAAAATCAAATTGACTACGAAACCGAGTCCGTGTTCCGACGTGAAATTACACCACAAGGAAAATCAAGGGCCTTTATAAACGACACCCCAGTTAACCTCAACACCCTTAAAGAAATTGGTTCGTGGCTAGTTGATATTCATTCTCAGCACGAAACACTCAATCTCAGCGAACGCCAATTTCAATTGCAAATAGTAGATACCGTAGCACAAAATAATACCCTATTAGAGCAATATCAAATTCAGTGGCATACGTTGAACGAAATTGAACAACAAGTTCGCCTACTCGAAGGAAAAAATCGTCAGATAAAAGAAAAATACGACTACACTAAATTTCAATACGAACAACTAAAAAACGCCAAAATATCTGAGGGCGAGATTAAAGAATTAGAAATTGAACTCAACCAACTAACACACAGCGAACAGATAAAAACAGGGTTAGCCAAGACTATTGATATACTCGACAACGAAGATTTCGGCATTATCAAAAACTTAAAACAACTCGATACAATTCTATCAACCCTAACCGAATACATACCTACGCTAACCGACAAACTTACTACCATTGAATCAGCAAGAATTGAATTCCAGGAAACCCTCCGGGAACTAACCCACCTGAACGAAAATCTTGAGTTTGACCCGCAACGACAAGAACAAATTCAATCCAGACTTAATCTACTTTACAACCTTCTTTCAAAACATCACCGAAAGAACGAAACAGAACTTTTAGAGCTTCAACATCAATTAGAGGCGGAGCTTAACTACGTTGATAATTTCGAACATCAAATAGCCGAATTAAAAAAACAGCAACAGCAGCAAATTGAAATTATCCTGCAAATAGCTAACGAAATTAGTCAGAGGCGAGAAAAAGTTTTTTTTGAGATAGAAAATTACATCGCCGACGTGCTCAAAAGTTTGGGCATGCCTTCGGTGCAGTTTAAAGTTGAAAACACAAAATCAACACCAACCTCGTTTGGAATAGACAACATACGCTTTCTTTTCTCCTCCAACAAACAAGTTGCTCCCGGCGAAATATCCAAAGTTGCATCAGGAGGAGAGCTCTCCCGGATAATGCTTGCAATAAAATCGTTGCTGGCAACCAGGCAAACACTGCCCACAATAATTTTCGACGAAATCGACACCGGAATTTCGGGAGAAATTGCCGACAAAATGGCAAAAATCATGGCCACCATGGCACAAAATATGCAGGTAATAAGCATCAGCCATCTACCACAAATTGCGGCAAAAGCTCAAACACACTACCTCGTGTATAAAGTGAACACGGAAAATACAACACACACACACATCCGTAAACTATCCCATCAAGAACGGGTATTGGAAATTGCCCGCATGCTAAGTGGAGAACAATTAGGACAAGCCGCAATTGAAAATGCAAAAGAACTATTATCGAACTAATTTGTTACCATAAAAAAACACCTATGGCTTATAATCTACTCAAAGGAAAAAAAGGAATCATTTTCGGAGCTCTCAACAATAAATCAATAGCGTGGAAAGTTGCCGAACGTGCACACGAAGAAGGAGCAACCTTTGTTTTAACCAATACACTCTTAGCTATGCGTATGGGCGAACTAGATGAACTTGCCAAAAGCACCGGAGCTACCATCGTTCCCGCCGACGCTACCAATGTGGCCGATCTGGAAAATTTAATCGACCAATCGTTGCAAATTTTGGGAGGCAAAATCGACTTTATATTGCACTCAATCGGAATGTCGCCCAACGTAAGAAAAAAACGCTCCTACGATGATCTAAACTACGATTTCTATCATCAAACCATCGACATTTCGGCTATGTCGTTCCATAAAGTTTTACAGGTATGCCGTAAAAAAGATGCACTTAACGAATGGGCATCAGTTGTTGCCTTATCCTATATTGCAGCTCAACGCACCCTGTTTGAATACAACGACATGGCCGATGCTAAAGCCATGCTCGAAAGTATAGCCCGTAGTTTTGGATACATCTACGGAAGAGACAAGAAAGTAAGAATCAACACCATTTCACAGTCACCCACCATGACCACGGCAGGAAGTGGTGTTAAGGGAATAGACCGTCTTATGGATTTCACTGAACGAATGTCACCCCTTGGTAACGCTACCGCCGAAGAATGTGCCGATTATTGCATCACGCTTTTCAGCGACTTAACACGAAAAGTTACCATGCAAAACCTCTACCACGATGGAGGATTTAGCAGCATGGGAATGAGTGAAAAAGCGATGATTCAGTATCACAAAAGTTTTGAAGAATGCGATTTTGATGAAAAAAAATAAACAACAACGTAAAAAACAGGCTAATTTTCTTGAACTTATAACTAAAACTGTTTATTTTTACACATTCATATACGCATTTCAAAAAAAATACACCTCCAACGAAAGGGAACGCTTGGTATGATAAAATACGACTGGTCGAATAAAGTAATTTTAGTCGTTGAAGACGAACACATCAACTTTCGCTATATACAGGAAATCCTCAAGCGAACCAATGCCGATGTGATTCGTGCCGAAAACGGAGAAGAAGCCGTTGAAATAGCCCGAAAAATGCACCTCGACTTAATTCTAATGGATATCAAACTCCCGGTAATGGATGGCTACGAAGCAACCAGAAAAATCCGAGAATTTAACCCAACCGTCCCCATAATTGCACAAACAGCCTATGTAATGTCGGGAGAAGAAGAAAAAACAAAAGAGGCCGGTTGTAATGCTTATCTTACCAAACCCCTCCGACTAAACGTCGTACTTGAAACTATCGACAGCTTTTTCAACCATCAATAAGGCTAAATGCTTTAATTTTCACATCTTGCCAAAAAAGAAGTTTTTCTTTGGAAACAAAGAAAAACTTCACTATTTTTATCGAGTCTTACCCTAAACCACATTACTATGGATTTTTTTATATCCAATCTCATCAGTACGGTTGTTGCACTTATTGCAGCCACATGGATTCTCACTCGTTATTTCAAAGGATCTGTTTTTGTGCAAATAGGAATCATCTGGCTAATCAACCTGTTAGCCCTAATGGTTCTTGTAGGAATGAAATACAAATATTTTGAGCAAGATCGGCTGATAAACATCCTTATTACCTTTGCCAACGTGGGAATCAGCTTAATTTGTTTCTACACAGCTTCAATACGGGTTGTTACTCCATTAAGCAACGCCGTTAGCAACCTCCAGTCACTCGCTTCGGGCGACTTAACCATTCAGATAGAAATCGAAAATCGATTTAAAAACAACGATATTGGCAAACTACAGTTAGCCACAAAAACCTTAAGAGATAATCTATTAAGTATAGTTCAAGAAATTCGAGACAACGCGCACGAATTGAACCTTGCAAGCGAAGAATTCCGTCAATCTTCCCAAAAAATATCCGGAGCCTCTAATCAACAAGCAGCTTCCATTGAAGAAATTAGTTCATCGATAGAAGAAGTAACAGCCAATATTCAGCAAAATTTAGAAAACGCAAAAATTGCAGAAACTAACGCACAAATTACCAGCCAGAATGTACAAAAGAGTCTAAATTCATCAGAAAATACCAAATCTTTATCCAATCTGATCAACGATAAAATCAAGTTAATTAGTGATATAGCCTCACAGACAAACATTTTAGCCCTTAATGCAGCCATAGAAGCTGCACGGGCTGGAGAATCCGGAAAAGGATTTGCAGTAGTAGCCGGTGAAGTACGTAGACTAGCAGAGCGAGCTACAAAAGCCGCCAAAGAAATTGAACAACTTTCCATGCAATTGAATCAATCGGCCGAAGAAACGGCCCAACGGCTTGATGAAGCAGCTCCCGCAACAGAAAAAAATCTTTCGCTGCTTCGTGAGATTACGGCCACCAATCAAGAACAAACAATTGCCTTTGAACAAATTAACCATGCTGTAACCCTTCTCAATCAAACCGCCCAATCCAACGCATCGAATGCCCAAGTGCTTGAACAACAATCGCTATCGCTTCACCAGCAAGCTCAAGCGGTATATACCACTACCAATTATTTCAAATTAGCAAACCAGAGTAAGCAAGTGCTTAAAAAACCAACCTTAAAGCATATCTCACAGCCAACAGCCCAAAAAGTAACAGTTTTTTCACAAAAACCGACACACGGACCCCAAAGCATTAAAACCTTCACAACAACACCTAAAAAAGCAACAGGAATAGATCTAAACTTAGACCTACCCGACGATTCAACCTTAAAAAATCTTAGAGACGACGATTTTATCCGATTCTAAGCCCCAAAATATTCCCAGCAATGACTGAACTGGTATCCAACGAAAAAGACATCTGGAAAGGCAACGCCATTGGACGATTTTTTCTATGGTGCAGCGGTGCAAGAATCTACCTGTTGCGGCATTGTCCAACCGAAATAAATGTCTACATGGGAATAGGCATCATAGTTTTTCTTACAGGAATACTGGCTGCGATTTCCGGTAGTTATGCCATTTATACAGTTTTTGAGTCGGTTCCTACAGCAGTAGCCACCGGAATATTTTGGGGTGTAATTATTTTCTTTCTCGATTGGTATTTAGTAGCCTCACTCAGAAAAGATAAAACCTGGTGGAAAGAAATTGTAATGGCACTACCAAGGGTAATTCTTTCCATTTTCATTGCTTATGTTGTGGCTACTCCGATAAAAATGAGGCTCTTCAAGCAGGAAATCGAAAGCAGGATGGCTTTAACCCAGCTAGAAAAACGGCAACAGGCCGAAACCATTCTCTCTTCAGAATTCTCGGAAATTGAACGTTTAAAAATTCAAAACGATTCTATTCAAAAACAAATTGAACGCGCCCGTCAACGAAGAGACCATCTTTTCAAACTATTCATCGCTGAAGCTGAGGGAACCGGTGGAACCGGCGTTGCAGGAAAAGGGTCTGTTTATAGAGAGAAAAAGGCAGAATACGATAGAGCACAGCAAGAATTAGATGAGTTAAAGAACCGCCTCTATCCCACATTTGAGCAAAATCAGGTTCGGATTCAATATTTGCAAAGTGAACGCGACCGTGTACTTACCAGCAATCAAATGATTATTACGCGTACTAAAGGATTTCTTTCGCAATACCACAACCTCACTTTATTACGAGAGGAAGACTCTGCCGTTGATGGTATCTCTCTATTCATTACCCTGCTTTTTATTATTATAGAAACCTCCCCAATTATTGTTAAACTGCTTACTAACCGAGGCCCATACGACGATCTGCTTGCATTAGAGCAGCTAAGAACAAGTGCAGAAGCTAAAAAGTCCTACACCTCTATCCGAAACCAACTTTTAAGAGAGCTCGATCTTGAGCATGAAATGATTCAGGCAGAAATGTCGATACATCAGGAAAGCAGCCGCGATGCCATTGCAAAATTAGCCGCCGCTCAACGAGAAATTAATGAGGCAAGAATTCAAAAATGGAAAGAATATCAAATGGGACTCAATGGCAAAACCACCAATGGTGAAATGCCAGTTCTAATAGATTTTGTACGAAAATTTATTGAGGAAAAAGAAAACTCTCCCAAAATAGCAAACCAGAAATCCCAAGAAGAATTCTCCGAAACTACCTAGGTTTGATTTCTATATATTTAACGGGGAAATCGACCATTTCCGCCAGCTCTTTACCAACATCGAGCATATCTTCATCGCCCTCCTCGTAATACCAATCGATAGTACAGGGAAGTCCGTTTTTATAAGCTCTGTTGATAATTAATAAAATATCGAGAATAAATTTAGCACTGGCCGAGTTAAAATACGAAAGTTTAAATTTAAAAACTGCTGGTGCTTCAGCAAAGCGACCTTTAATTTGATCAACATTATGGTAAAATTCTTCCAGCCACTCTACAATCGGCAAATAAAACTGCCTGACGTTTTCAGGACGTGAACATCCTTTGATTTCGAAATTTTTATTTTCTAAATCAAAAATTATCTGTGGTGTCGCTCCGGTTTCCTCAATTATAAGTGGTCTCATTGATTTGATTTTTTTTTCAAAACGATACTGCAATATTATAAAAATTTCGGCATTAAAGAAACACTTTTAGCACAAAAACAGATATTCCACCAATATATGGCTCAATTTTGTAAGAAATATCGCCTAAAATGTTTCGGCGGATAATATAAAGACCAAGTCCTGCTCCACCTTTTATACTAAGTTCGTTGTTCATGAGAGGACCTTTAAACAACTCTCTCAGTGATGGAAACTCATTGTTCAAAGCATCAATTTTTTCTTTTAGGGAGTGCACATGCGCCGACTCCATTAAATTGGCAGCCTCTAACGTAAAAATACCATCCTTATATAAAACCCGAAAATAAGGATAGTTTTTTTGATTATAAACCATTCCGTGCATCTGAATATTTTCGAGCATTTCAACCGTGGTTGAAAACAGGCGTTTAAACCTTTTGGTTTCAATATGAAAACCCAACAGCGCCTTTTCAAATTCAGACAAAATAATAGTTATTCTATCAAAGGTTAATGGGCCTTGATAATAATATACCTCGGTTTCTTTATGTTGGGTTTCTGGTTTAGTCATTAATTACCATATCTCAATCGGTAAAAATAGTCAAGTTTTTTAATTTAATCAAGTAGTTTTTTTAGGGAAATTCATTTAAGTTGTTAACGATTTATTAAATATTTCAGGAAAGACAAAACAGGAAAGAAAACAACGAATTATGAAAAAAATAATCTATAAAACTTACGACTCGATGTGATTCTCATCATCTTCTGAATCAGCTGGCAATGTATCTAAGACATCCTCTGGATTATAGACAGATGGTAAGAAACTTTTTCTTAATATTCGGTAAAAATCGTCAACTTTAGGAATTCGTCCATTGATGGTATGTTTTAAAACTACTACAGTTATCTTGTGGTTTGAAAAACGCACCAAAAGCGTTTTAAATCCCTGCCACCATCCGGTATGATAATAAACCGGATAATCGTCTCCGTAATATATGCGCCAACCATAGCCGTAGTTGTGTTTAAGATTTTTGGGGTTACCGTGAGGTTTGAAGGCAAGTTCCAGTGTTTTGGGAGATAAAATAACTGAATCGTAAAGAGCCTGATCCCATTTTACCAAATCTTTGGCCGTTGAGGTAATGCCCTTATCGCCATAACAGCCGTTCAGATAATCCTCACGGGCATTTCTCCAGTATTGAGAATATCCGGTAATTCGTCTGGGTATGGAGTCGTTTCTGCCGGCAATAAGGATATCGGTATTAAACATCCCAAGGGGCTCGAAGATATTTTTCCTCAAATATTCTTCAAAGGGTAATTTCGAAACTTTCTCCACAATTGAAGCTAATAGAACATAGCCTGTATTGGAATACTTAAACCGCCTGTTAGGAGGGAAATATGCAGCAGGTTGCCGTATTTCCCAAATTGCTAACAATGAGTCGTTGGATATCGGATGCTGTGAATCTTTTTGGGTTGCCGCTAAAAAATAGATGTAGTTCGGTAGCCCTGACCTGTGACATAGTAGAGAATGAATAGTAATTCCCTTGTAAGGAAAATCGGGAATAAATTTTTGAACTGTATCGTTTAAATCGAGTAGCCCACGCTCATACAATTGGAGTATTGCTACGGCTGTAAATTGTTTGGAAATAGATGCAATTTCAAATCTGGAGTTTGGGGATACAGTATCTTTTATATATCTGTATTTTCTAGTATGGTATTGCTCAAATAACACGTTATTTTGGTGAACCACTAAAATGGTTCCTGAGAATCCATCCTTAACTACTTGATTCCATAACTTCTCCAACTCGCTCCTGAAAAACGGGTAGAACGAGGTGTCGGAAACATTCGTCACTTCTTCAACATGGTCAGAGTATAATGGTTTTTCTGTTTTTTTTAAATGTGCACCCAAACTAAAGAAGAGAAGCGACGTAAAAAGAAGGAATACCCACTCTGGTTTCCCTAAACGCATTGTAAAATATTTTGCTACAAATATAGTGTTTTTTTTAACAAAAGAGGGCTGCCATATGAGGCAGCCCCATACTTTTTAGATTAATCAAGTTTCCCATTGAGCTTTTTTAAAAACCACCGCACAGTTACTAGCGATAAGTAAACTAAGGCTGGCCAAGAAAGTAACCACAATATCTGAACAAAATATTCCATAGTTGTACATTTTTTTAATTAATAAGAGTGTGGATTGGATTGAATTTCGTCGCTATCAAGTTTCTTACGATTCATTGCCCTCCAAACATAAGTTATATAAGCAAGGACAAAAGGAACCAATAAGGAAACATAGCTCATAACCTTAAGAGTATAAGGATTGGAGGATGCGTTGTAGATGGTAAGGGAATGGTTCAGGTTATACGTGGATGGATAGAATGCCGTGTTGTTATACCCAGCTATTAGGAACAATGATAAAACCACGAGGATAGTTCCTGAACCTCCAAACCAAATGGATTTTTCTCCATCACGGAATATTCCGTCAAACAGGCTGAATAACACCAGACCAACACCTATAAGAAATATCAAAGCCACCAATGGCATGTCTATGAAATTATGGAAGTATTTATAAGGTTGCATGTAAACTGTGCCATCTTCGGGTTTTACAGCAAAACCACCGTCCAATAGTAGGGTGATAATAAAGGTGATGAAAAAAATCAAAAAAAGAGGTGCATTAATTTTCAAATGTTTCTTTGCACGTTTCTTAATTTCAGCATCGGCAATATTATTCATAAAATATTGCAATCCAAGGACTCGGGATAGAAATAACACCGAAAAACCGAGTAAAAGGTTTTTTACGTTAAGAGCTGCCTCCAGTCCATGTGCAGGGCCCTGCCATTGTGAAATAGCAAAAGAGCCAGAACCTCCTATATTGGTAATATTAAGGCGTTCAACACTAAATTCACTGCCGGTATAAAAGGTTGCTATGGCTGTTCCTATGAGTAAGGTACCCAAAGCACCATTGATAAAAAGAAAGGCTTCGTAGGTTTTTTGGCCAAGAAAGTTATTGGGCTTGGTTCTAAATTCGTAACTCACTGCCTGAATAATGAATGCAAACAGAATAATCAGCCAAACCCAATAGGCGCCTCCAAAACTTGTTGAATAAAACAAAGGAAAAGCAGCAAAAAAAGCACCTCCAAAAGTAACCAAGGTAGTAAACGTTAATTCCCATTTTCTTCCGAGTGAATTAACTAAAAGTGTACGCTCGGTTTCTGTTTTGCCAAGGGGATAAATTAGCATTTGACCACCTTGAACAAACATGAGAAATACCAGAATTGCTCCCAAAAGGGAAACTATAAACCACCAATATTGCTGTGTAAAAATATATGATTCAAACATGGTTATTGCCCTCCATCCATTTTAGGTCCGATTTTTATTTGTTTTAACATTATCCGAATTTCAGCTATGAGCAAAAGGGTAAAAATTAATGCAAAAAGCCAGAACGTGATTTGAACTGCTGATACATCTACACGCGAAACTGCCACCATGGTTGGCATGATGTCCTGAATTACCCACGGCTGGCGTCCAAGTTCAGCAACAATCCAACCAGCCTGGCCCGCTAGATACGCCAATGGGATAGAGAAAATAGCCACCCATGAAAACCATCGTTGATGAACGTATTTTCCCCTGTAAATCAAATAGATAGCATAAATAAAAATAAAAAGGAACAAAAATCCCAAACCAACCATTATCCTAAAACTATAGAACAGTATTGGCACATGGGGTATAAGTTGGTTGGCACTGGTAAAATAACCGTATCCAAAATATTGGAAATTTTCTCCTAGTTGTGTAAGATAAGCTTGTTTCAAACTATCGTTGTCACTATTTTTTACCTGATGATAATCAGAAAGAGCCTGTATAGCAATTTTCCCTCTACGAACCTTTTCTTCAAACGGAAGGGCTATAGCTGTAGTATTATCATCAATCTTAATTTCATAACCACCTTCAATTAGGTTTTTGATTCCGGGCACAAACGCTTCCGTATCGCCAAACCCTAGCCAACTAAGCATTTTTGGAATTTCAACGGTAAACAGGTGAGAAGGTTTATCGTCGTTGTATTTTTTGTCGGGTGTTGGTGCTCCAATAACAATTAACCCCTGTCCTTTTTTACCTTCATAGAGACCTTCCATGGCGGCGAATTTCATTGGCTGCCTTTGAGCTACCTGTTTGGCACTTCCATCTCCGGTCAGAATAAGAAATATTGATGAGAGTAGCCCGAAAACCGCTGCTACGGCTATGCTTTTCTTAGCAAAACCAATTTCGCGCTTTTTAAGCAGGTACCACGAACTAATTCCAATTACAAACAACGCTGAAAGCACAAATCCTGAGGAAATGGTGTGAAGGAACTTATTAACGGCAAACGGACTTAAGATCACATTCCAAAAGTTGACCATTTCGTTTCGCAAAGTATCGGGATTAAAGTGCATTCCTGCCGGGTAATTCATCCAGCCATTTGCAACCAGAATCCACAAAGCGCTTAAATTTGCGCCAAAAGCAACCAACCACGTTGATGCAAGATGAAACTTTTTGCTCACACGATTCCACCCGAAAAGCATTACCACAATAAATGTCGATTCAAGGAAGAAGGCTAATATCCCCTCAATAGCCAAGGGCGCACCAAAAATATCGCCCACAAAGTAGGAATAATTGCTCCAATTGGTACCAAATTCAAACTCCAGAATTATACCGGTGGCTGCTCCTACCACAAAATTAATGGCAAAAAGAGTCATCCAGAACTTGGCAATACGTTTCCACTCCTCTTTACCGGTGGATACGTAAATTGTTTCCATAATTGCCATAATGTACCCTAAACCTAACGTTAGGGGCACAAACATCCAGTGATACATTGCCGTAAGGGCAAATTGCCCCCGACTCCAGTTGACTAATGAAAGATCGATGTTTTCCATACAATAAAGATTAATTTTATAGTTTTGGCATAGTTAAAGATTTGATTCGAAGCATAACAAATTTACTTCAAAGGTTGAAATAAACTTCCCTTTTATTATTTTTTTTTCTAGATAGCAGCAACGTTTCAACAAAACATCATACCCGTTGTATCAACAGTTTTTCATGCTATTTGTTCAAAATTATGTAAAAAATGTGAAAACATACAATCAACAACGCATCGGCTCAACATTTTTTTTTCGCAACCACCGAAATTTTAAGAACTTATTAACATATATTTTCTGATTTTTTTCTCATCTTTGCAATGAACTAGTGACTGATTTGCGGGGATTTTTCATGACTAAAGCACTTTGTTATTTTTTTGCCCTACTGGCAGGGTTAAATGCGTTTGGTATAGGAGACGACAAGGAAGTAAAAAAGACAGTGAGCCAGCAGGGTCTTATTACCACCATTTCTATAGGGGATAATGCCCCAGTAAATCGTTATTTGTACATTGTATCCTACGCAGCAATAGCGAATAACCCATTGCCAAGCCTTTCGGTTTTTGACTCGTTGCCGGAAAAATTTTTCCTTGGAACTGCTTTTTGCAACAACTGCGCTGAAAAGCTCTTCAGATTTTATAAAGATCCCTACGAGCCTTTTTACCGTATCTTCTTTGATAAAGACCACCAACAATGTGTCGATGTATCGCTCTCGCTTATCGACCCAAGCTATTCACCGTTTATTGCAAAAATAAACTACGGTTGGGGGCAAAATTTCTATGTGCGTTACAATTTGAATGGTTCTTTTAAAATATTTCATTCGTCGGGTAAAATTTTAACCCTAAATCCCAACGAACGCACATCCCTGAGGCTTGTTTTAAAAGACGACGACTCTTCGGTTTACGCTCTATGGATTTTTGTGGATCCGACTACAAAAAAAATTCTTCTCCCGGAAGATTTTTAAAAACTTAAAGCTCTTCTGTGAATAACTGAAGGTGAGATAACCCGGTCCACAGGAATATCGTGTTTTTCGATTGGAATTTCAGGCAGCATCTGGTGGTCGAAACAAACGCCAATTGTTAAAACTGAATTAACCTTACGTAAATACCTGTCGTAAAATCCCTTTCCTCTTCCCAACCGATAACAGCGGGAATCAAATGCAACTCCAGGAACAATAATAATGTCAATTTTGTCAAAATTGGTGAATACTTCTCCGGTTGGCTCATTAATGCCAAATTGAGGATCGGGTTGCAGCTGTCCGGTACCGGTGAACGTTCGTAATTCAATCTCGTTTCCTACTATGGCAGGAAGCAATATTTCTTTTTCCAATGAGTATTTTAGAATAATATCGTGGGTAAACACTTCATCGTTTAACGACCAGTAAAAAAACAACTATTCTGGCATGCAGAAACTCATCCAACAGCTCCAATTTATTCCATATTAATTGCGAGAAATATAAACGCTCCTGCTCACACATAGAACGGGTTTGAAGCAAAATGTTTTTGCGCAATTCTTTTTTCAGCTCCATACTAACGTGGCGAATAGCCAGAATTTAGCAATATTTGCTGGTTATTAGTGGTTTTCATCAACTGCTGAATTGTAACATCGGGATTACGCTGCATAAACCTTCGCACAATCTGCCACCCTATCCAGGCCCCGATTCTTCCTGGGCTATCTTGGCCAAAAGTTCCAACGAACGGAGCTTCACCGGTAAATTTTTTTATTTCGTGGATTGACGTACTAAAAAGCAGTTTTTGATCTATGATATACGCCCAAAGATGCTTCTCACTCTTCTCAGCCCAAATAATTTCATCGTTGGTATAGCTAATTTTCTTGGCATCCGAATATCGCGGGAAAGCGGCATCCATTAAATACAAAATTTTCCCTTGCTGAATAATTTCACTGGCAAGATTTTTTATAGAATCTTTATTCTCGTATTCAGAAGCCAACCAGTTTCTAACAATCTCCACAGCTATAAGATCAGGATTAGAGCGCTTACGAAGATATCGAGGCATACCAATCTTTTGATAGAAAAAACTTTGTTGTCCTAAAAATTTGTCGAGCGAAACAATTACAGCACTGTCGGTTAGAACCAACGATTCGTTAAATCCTGATATTACAAGGTAAAGCTCCGGAACCGGCAAATCGGGAATATGGGTTTTTAATAAGGAAAAGGCTTGTTCCAGTTCACGTTTGTAAGTAGAAAAATTACCAAAAATTGCTTTTGTGCTATCGTAACTGTCGCGAATATCGGGATGACGCAGAAAAAGATCAAGGTAATCCATAAAATATCGCGATTCACGTTTCCCCAAACGCAAAATTCTATCGGTGTACAATTCGAATATATCGGGGTATTGATCAAAATAACCAAAAATAGATTTTTTTACCTGTTCCGGCGATTGTTCAAAGAGAAGTGTATCTAACCGATGAATGGTTAATACAACCTGCTGGATTGGCTTAATATCAAAAGGGTTTCGACTACAGGAATAAAGAAAAAAAGTTCCAAGAATTAATAAAACAGCAATAAAAATGTTTCCAGTAACAACTTTCTGAGAGATTTTTGTTTTTATCATATCCGGGCAATTTTTTGTGCCGATTTAGTGTTCAACCATGTTTAGTTAAACGCAAAATTAGCGGATTTATGGTTAAACCCGCTAATTTTTCACTTTTATAGCCATGAATTAAGGCTGAACTACTAGCTTTTCCACTACACGGCCATGAGCTGTGATGAGCTCTGCAAAATAGATTCCGGCCGAAATATTATCAATCTTAATTTCTTGGGAAATTTCACTCAGAGGAATTTTAACTATTTCTGTGCCATTAAGGTTGCGTATTATAAAAGTACCATTCAGCGGTAACTGATTCGTGGTAGAAATTTTTAGGAACCCTGTAGTAGGGTTAGGAAAAATTTTGAAAAAATTTTCGGGTAGTTGCGAAACAGAAACATAAGGTTCTGCCTTGATAATTTGGTTTTTAACCGATTCGCCTTCATTGGCATACAAGGCGGCCACTTTAATCCATAAAGTATCCAATTGTGAATTCATAGTAATGGGTACAAACAAATTTGGCCCAGTAGAATTTGGATCTATTTCGGCTATAAATTCATAGTTGCTTAGTGGATTTTGCGCCACATAAATTCGATACCCTACGATTGTATTATAAGTACGAAACGTAATACTGTCAATTTTTAAAGCAAACTGATTGGTACTATTATGGTGCCGGAAGGCTAGGTAGACAGTATCGGGAAGTTCTGGCAGCGAAATTTCACGACGTTGCCATGAAGCATTCTGCGCTGAAAGAGTCTCAGAAAAAATCGGGCTGAAACTGTTGGTGTTTTGAAGATTTTGCCCCCACATAACCGAATAAGTTTCGGCCGGATACGTTTGTGAAAGCGTGGCGACATACCACGATAAACGAGCCCATTTTGCCCCCAATGGTAATTTTTTTGATATTGCCCAATTGTTTGGAGTTAACACCACACCATTAAACCACGAATAACTCGCCATCGACTTTGTACCATGATAAGCCGGTGTAGCCGTATGTATTTCCCAATTTTGGCCGTCTCCATCCGCATCAATAATATTCCAAGAGGATAAATTGGAATTTTCAAAACTTTCCGAAATCAGAGTTTTAACAACAGGTGTTTGGTAATTCGAAACCACCGAAACCCAAAGCGTATTTTCAGTTGTATATGCAGCAGCATTAGTAACCGGTGGATACCAATCGTAGAATGTAACTTTTTTAATCGTCGATGGGTTGCTTGAATTTCCGTCAGAATAATTCACAACTATTCGGTAGGCAGTTTCCCCCTCTACAGAAAGTGTTTCGGTAAACGATATCGCTGATGCAGGCAATGTTGTTAAAGCCGTAAAGGTTGATTGATTGGGTAATTGCCGAAAAAGCGTAAATCCATCGATGGTTGGATTGAATTTTGCAAAAGTTCCTACGGTAATATCATCAATTTTAAGGGCAAAAACATCCGAAATGTTGGTATGAACAAAAGCTATACGAACCGTTTGACCCGCGAATGAACTCAGGTCGATTGTTCTGTTTTGCCATGCGTTGTTGTTCTGCGGCAAAGTTTCTTCCAGAAGAAGAACCGAAAAATCACTAATGGCCGCTCCTGTTGTAGAAAGCCTAACCTGATAGTGTTCATGGGAATAGGTTGCCGAAATGGCAGCCACCCAATAATCGAGCTTTGCTCCGGCAGGAATCGTAACAGCAGGCGATATCAACCAGTTATTAGGATAAAGAGTATTGCCGTTAAACCAACTATAACTAGCTACCGAATATTGCCCACTGTGAGCACTACTCCATGAAGAAGGATGAATTTCCCAGTTTTCACCATCGCCATCGCTATCAATGGTTATCCACCCATTAGAAATGATGCCTGACTCAAATCCCTCGAATAAAACTATTTGGTTAGCCATTGTCGGAGGTTGCCAGGTGATAACAGCCTTATCATAATCTTCAAGACGAACGTTAAAATTTTCAACAGGCTGATATTGACCTTTTGTCATCAAAAAAGGAATAAGCAAAAATCCAAAAACAAGAAATCTTTTTCTCATAAGTTTTTTTACAAAAATACACAAACAGTTGATAACGAAAAATTCGCCGAACAAATTTTACACAACTAAAAAGAATTCAAAACAAAGTTGTACCTTTGAAAGATTTAATAACATCAATGTTATGAGCAAAGAGGCAGCGTTGCAAAAACCCAACAAAATCATCTGTGTACATACGATTAACGATTTTGGAGGAACTTCGTTAATAATGTCTGAAATAATTCAGGGGTTATTAGAGAAAGGCTACACTGTGGAATTATTTGTAAGAGGAGCTAAAAACAACGGTTTTCTATCAAAACTACCTGTTCGCACCCATTCGTATTTTTACCGCGAAACAAACAGCTCTTTTCTAACCATTATGTATTTTTTGTTGTCACAATTACAGTTGTTTTTCACAATAGTTAATCATTGCTGGAAAAAAGAAGTAGGTTTATACATCAACACCCTAAAACCAGCAGGAGCTGGGCTAGCCGGAAAACTCTGTAAACGCAGAGTAATTTATCATATTCACGAAATATCCATTATCCCCAAAATTATTGATACCATTTGTCAGAAGGTTGCTCAACATTCTGCCAACGATTTAATCTACGTTTCGAATTTCATACTTAAAAAAAAGAAAATAGATGGACCGCGAAAACATGTAGTACATAATGCCCTATCGCCGCAATTCGTTTCAAGAACCATAGCCAACGTTGAAAAAGACCAATTTACCATTTTAATGCTATGCAACCTGAAAATTTATAAAGGGGTAATTGAATTTGTACATTTGGCCAGGCGACTTCCGCAATACAGATTCGAGCTGGTATTAAATGCCTCTGAAGACGAAATAAATGCTTTTTTTAAGAAAATACGATTCAGCGAAAACCTTATAGTTCATAGTTCACAACCCAACGTACATCGATTTTATGCCCGAGCCAGTTTGGTTGTTAATCTTTCGCATCCCGATAAATGGCTCGAATCGTTTGGTATGACAATTCTGGAAGCCATGCATTACGGTTTACCGGTAATAGTCCCGCCGATTGGAGGCATTTCAGAGTTGGTTGTTGAAAACTATAATGGTTTTCATATATCGTATAACGATACCGACAAACTAATAGCAACAATTATTAAAATAGCGGAGAATCCAGATTTATATCTACGGTTATCGGCAGGTGCCAAAGAAATGGTAAAAAAATTCGATTACCAAACCATGATAGAAAATATTGTTTCCATTTTGGAGCTTAAAGGCGACCAAAAATAACTCAAATTGGCTGTGTGGTAGAGTATTTAAATACAATTTTTAATAACTTTGCGTAAAACTTTGTGACATTCAACAAAAAGTTATGACAAACGCTAGCAAATTCGGTATTTTTTTGTATCATTGCAGAGTTTGACAGAACAAAATAAATAACTTGGTGTTTGAGCGGGAAATTATAATAAAATGAAACTTTTAGAAAACTTGCATAATATCGTACAATATCTCATGGAGCAACAATCCAGATTTTTGGTGATATTGTTTCTATTGATTAGCGGGCCCCTTATGGCACAACAAGACCCCGAAATTGAACTAGCAAAAAAATATGCCGAGCACGCCTTCAGAGAAAAAGATTACAGCTTTGCCTTGGAAAATTATCTTAAACTCTATGAGCTAGACAAAAAAGACATCAATATCAACTTTCGAATTGGAGTTTGCTACACCGAAACCAATAAAAACCGCACAGGAGGAATTCGACACCTTGAGTTTGTAGTTTCTCACAACAATTTTCCTCCCGATGCCCTTTTTTATCTTGGGAAAGCCTACATGTTTAACTACCAGTTTACTGAGGCAGTTGAAGCTCTATACGACTATAAATACTATGGCAAAAACGAAAATCTAATTGCGTTAGCTGACCGCTTAATTGAAATGTCGTACAACGCCAAAGAGTTTATCAACCAACCGCAACCCGTTCGATTCGAATTGCTCGACACGTTGGTAAATTCACCAATGAACGACTTCAGGCCACTTGTAACCACCAACGAAAAAATGCTCTACTTCACCAGCGATCGGCGTTATAACGATGCAACATCAGCCTATATAACAGATATTTATGTTTCCGAACTATCCGGGAATAAATGGGGAAAAGCCAGTATGATCAATATTAGCACTAACGATTATGAAGAAATTGTAGGTATTTCTCCCAATGGAGATAGATTAATGATTTTCACCAAAGGAGAATTCAAGAAACCTTCGATAACTATGAGCGAACGTCGCCGAGGACGTTATCAATTACTAGAAAGCAAAGAACTCCCCCCTGACTTAAATTCTAACAACATTGAATACGGCGCCTGTATCAACAATGAAGGCACTATGATAATTTTTGCCAGCAACCGGTTAGGCGGTTATGGAGGAATGGACCTCTATAAAATCATAAAGTTGGATAAAAAAGGAGGCTGGAGTAAAGCCATCAACCTGGGAAGCGAAATCAACACCCCATTCGACGAAAATTTCCCAACACTTTCCGATAACGGAAGGAAACTACATTTTTCTTCCAACGGACACGCCTCAATCGGAGGATTTGACCTGTTCTATTCCACCTTTAACGATGCCGATTCAACATTCCAGAGGCCCCGTAACCACGGCTTTCCAATTAACACGCCGTTTGACGACATCTCCATTTCCTTTAACGCCAATGAAACCGTTGCCTATCTTGCAACCACGAGAAATGAAGGAATTGGAAATCTGGACATCTACAAAATGTATATCGAAAAATCGTCGAAAGAAATTATTATCGTTGGTCAGGTAATGGTAGGAACCGAAGCCAGTTCTGTCCCCTACTCCACTGATTTTGTCAAAGTATTTGCCACTGTTTACGACGAATACGGAAACCTCTTCTCACGTTACGACCTTAACGAAGAAGGACAGTTCTTCTCCACCCTTTACCCGGGGAAATACTTTCTGGACGTAAGATTCGACAAAGCTGAACATGGCTACAGAGTACCCCTTACCTTAAATGAGGGAGACGCACAGGATCCTATATTTAAAATGATATACTTAAAACCATAACAAAATACAATGCAAAGATCCCTGTTGATTCTAAGCGTTTTAATTCAAATTGCTACTGAAAATGGAGTGTGTCAGGCCCCCGAAAAAATAGCAAACGACTATTTTATAGAACTAAACTATGAAATGGCCCTTCCCATTTATGAACGTCTTTTTTCCAGCGACACCACAAAAGTGGAATACGTTTATCGCCTCGGAGTATGTCATCTAATGCTAAATTATGATAAAGCTAAAGCGATTCCTTTTCTAGAGAAAGCATCCACAATGCCCGGGGTACCAACGTATGTTTGGCTTGATCTGGGTTCAGCCTATCGTTTTATTGGGCAATTAAAGAAAGCCGAAGAGTGTTTGAACAAGTTTATATCCATTACCAAAAACAAAGAAGAACGCGAATATGCGCAAATGCTATTAAAACAATTAGGAAATGCCCCCACACTTTTAGCTAATCCGGTCAACGTTGAATTTGTCAACCTAGGCAGTGAAATCAATTCCCCGCAAGACGATTTTATGCCTTACGTCGATAAAAAAAACACCTGGATGTTTTTTAACTCGCGACGCATTTTTAGTAAAGAGCTCGAATCGTCGATAGTAAATGTACACTTTGCGACATATCGCCGAAACCGTTGGAGAAAAGCCGGCAGGGCTCCAGTAGTTAATTCTGCTGAAGACAACTATGTGGTGGGCAAAAATGCTGATGATAACATTCTTTTTATAAAACCACAACGTTACGAAGTCTATGATGACATTCTCGTAGCAACATTGAACAAAGAGAATATTAACGGGAAACCTACACCATTACCCTCCCCTATTAACACCAAAGATGTTGAAAGTGGAGCAACAATCTCCATAACCGGCGATACATTAATATTCGCCTCAAACAGGAAAGGTGGATTTGGAGGATTAGACCTCTATATATCGATAAAATTGCCTGATGGTTCGTGGGGTGTACCCGTAAATTTAGGCTCCACCATTAATACTCCTTACGACGAAGATTTCCCAATGTTTTCCAACGACGGGAAAAAGCTCTATTTTGCCAGCCAGGGACACACAAGCATGGGAGGCTTCGACCTTTTTGTCAGTTCCCTGAATAGTGATGGAACATGGACGACACCAAAAAACCTGGGATATCCGATTAACAATTTTTACGATAATTACACAATCTGTTTTTCCCAAAACGACCGTTATGCCTATGTAGCCGATGTACGCCCCGAAGGACTTGGCGGATACGATATTTATAAAATAATTTTCAGCGACAAAGAAGCCGATCCGTTTTTAATTTTGGGCACAGTGCGAAAAGGCCCCAAAACAGCTCCAGAGGCTCCTACAATCGACGACAACATACGTATTTCGGTTTATAAAACCGACAGAGTAACACTTGTCGGTATATATGCTTTTAACTACAATACATCCCGATTTGTTGCAGCCCTATACCCAGGAAAATACTTCCTAAAAATTGAAGCCGATAAATACAAGACCATTGAATATGAATTCGAAGTTCAGGAAGTAATCTCCAGCGAAATGATAGAACTCGATCCCTTTATCCTAGAATAATTTTGGTAGAAGCAACAGAAAGCCCACACAACTCTAAACGCAAGCAACGCAAGTAAAATCAACAAAATTTTTCTATTTAATAGAGAAAACCGTTAATCTTTTAATCACACCACAACTATATTAAACATGAAACTTGCTCTGAAACGCCCGCTTATTATTTTCGACCTTGAAACCACCGGAACCGATGTGGCAAAAGACAGGATAGTGGAGATTGCTATGCTAAAGATCCACCCAAACGGGACGGAAGAAACCTACCACAAGCGAATTAACCCCGAAATGCCTATTCCAGCAGAAGCCACCAAAGTACACGGAATATCCGATAGCGACGTGGCCAATTGCCCAACGTTTAAAAACCTGGCCCGTGAAATAGCCAAGTTCATAGAAGGCTGCGACCTGGCAGGTTATAATTCCAATAAACTCGACATCCCAATGCTCGCCGAAGAATTGCTCCGTGCGGGAACCGATTTCGATTTACGGCGCTGTAGATTTGTCGACGTACAAAACATTTTCCACAAAATGGAAAAACGCACCCTTTCTGCCGCTTACAAATTCTACTGCAACAAATCACTGGAGAACGCTCACTCCGCTTTGGCAGACACACGTGCTACCTATGAAATTCTGCTCAAACAAATAGAAATGTATGAAAATGTCCCCTACGAAGACGAAAAGGGGAACAAAATTCAGGGAGTAGTCAACGATATTGAGGCATTATCAAAATTTACCACACAAACCCAAAATGTGGATTTCCTTGGTAGAATTGTATTGAACGAAAATGGCATTCCTATATTCAACTTTGGGAAATATAAAGGGGTAGCTGTTGAAAAAGTTTTTGAGAAAGACCCTGGATATTTCGGCTGGGTATTGAACAGCGACTTTCCTGAGCACACAAAAAAGGTGTTAACCGAAATTAAACTCAGAATGAAAAACCGTTAACCCATCTCTCACGCATGAAAATTATATGTGTTGGACGAAATTACATTGATCATGCAACAGAGCTAAATAATCCAATACCATCAGTTCCAATTTTCTTTTTAAAACCAGAAACAGCTCTTCTGCGCAAAAATAAACCCTTTTTCTATCCCGATTTTTCGAAAAATATTCACTTCGAAGTAGAATTAGTTTACAGAATCTGTAGGGTGGGCAAAAATATTTCCGAACGTTTTGCCCACCGCTACTACGACGCAGTTGGTATCGGCATCGATTTTACGGCGCGTGATCTTCAAGAGCAATGCAAAACCAACGGGCTCCCGTGGGAAATAGCCAAAGCCTTCGACAATTCAGCTCCAATAGGCAACAAGTTTCTGGATATATCTGAAATAGATAAAAACAATATTTCCTTCAAACTTGTAAAGAATGGAAATATAGTGCAGCAGGGGAATTCATCGGATATGATTTTTAATATCGACCAGATTATTTCCTATGTTTCAAAATTTGTGATGCTAAAAATTGGAGACCTCATCTTCTCGGGGACTCCGGCGGGAGTTGGTTCGATTGAAATTGGAGATATCCTCAAGGCCTATATTAACGAGGAACTATTGCTAACAACAAAAATTCTTTAACGATTTACTCGAATAAGGTTTTTCAAACTACTGTAAAGAGATTCTTTACCTACGGGTTTAACTATTAAATCGGCGAATCCCATTTGCATAAAATTTTCTCGTTCAGAAATACTAGCGTGTGCTGTACAGGCTATTACAGGCAATGTTGGGTTTGTTCGTTTAATAATTTGCAAAGCATCTATTCCATCCATTCGTGGCATTTTGATATCCAAGAGAACCAAGTCGAATTTAATTGTCTTTACAAATTCAACTATTTCAATCCCCGTTTTGGCATGACTTATTTTAGCTTTAGTGGGTTTTAGGAAACTTTTCATGGTTTCGTAGACCAACATTTCATCTTCGGCAATCAAAATATGCACCCCGCACCAGTTTGGTACATCCATTTGATTTTTCCTGGAAACATCGTTCTCAACAGGAATCGAAAAACTAAAAACCATTCCCGCTTCCCCGTTATGTTCAAAACCAAGTTTTATTCCTAACGCCGAGGCAATCCGACAAGCATTATATACCGATGAGTTATATCGGGTTATATCAAAATCTGACTCATGAACATCAGCCGATTGCCATTTTTGTATTAGAAGTTGATACTCCGGCGACACAATACTTCGTGAGTCTGATATCAAACATTGCAGAACGGGTTCCGAATATTTGAAAACAATCTCCAATGTCCCCTTTTCAAAATTCGGCAAAGACAGGTCGAGAATGTAGAAAAACAACTCTGTGAGCAACTCTTTGTCGGAAAAAAAAGTAATAAATTCAGGAATTGCAGTATTTTTAAAAGACAACGAAATAGACTGATTATCTTTAATTCGCTCGTTAACAACATTTTCTAAATGTGCCAACCACACCTTAGTTTCTACCTTGTTCAAGTTTGGATGATATTGCTGCCTGATAGCCGATGGTAATAAATATTTCTTTGTTCTTTGATGCAATAGCATGGAAAGCGTATAAAGTTTTTCATGATAATTTGTAACCTTTTCGGGGGAGAAATTTCCCTGATTTAGTCTTTCCGAAATTTTTACTATGGATTGAACCCCATCGTAAATTGATGTTAAACTTTTAATAAACGTTTTTTCAGTACGGCGTTGTTGGTCCTTTTGCCACTCTAATACCTTTTCCAAGTTTTTTAACTCCTCGGTTTTTTGCTCTAAATATTTACGCAGTGACTCTGTTTCCTGCTCAAAATTATTTCTGGCAAGCTTTTCAAAAAGAATGGTTCGTTTTAACTTTCTGATTTTGCGTGTTTGAAGAATAAATGCAATGAAAAATATTATCAAAACAATACAAGGGATATAAATAAAAGACGGAATTTGATTTTTTAAGAACTCACTATGTAAATCACTGCTGGACACCAATTGCCCCTTCGATGTTTGCAACAGTTGTAAGGCTGCAATTTTCTGTTCTATATCTAAACGAAATTGACTTAACAGAGAATCTTGTAAAAGTTGATATTTTTTTGCAAAGAGCAAGGCATTGTGCAAATCCCCCTGGTGCTCATAAATTTTTGAAAGTAAATCATAGGCTTTTTTTCTGGTATTCAGATTGGGAATATTGTTCACCTTATCCTGAATTTTTCTGGCGTAAAGCATAGCCAAGTTAAAATTTCCCTGAACAATGGCTGATTCGAGTAAAACAAGATAGGTGTTATAGTTATAATTTTCATTATCAAGCTTAGATAAGCAATCTAAACTTTTTGTAGCATAGGATAGAGATAGTTTCGGATTGTGTAACTTGAGATATAAACTTGACAAAGCGTTATATGCTTCAACCACTCCCGGATAATTATTAATTGCGATTCTATCAAATAACGCTTCCTGATAATATCCTGCCGCTGTATCGTACATGCCTAACTGCTCAAAAATCTGTCCGGCAGCAAATACAATCTGAGCCCGATTGAACGTATCTGTTGAGAGTGTCCGATATTGTAATGCCTGCTGAATGGATTTGTGAGCCAGACTGTCCAATCCCATCTCAAGATAAAGCCTTGCCATGGAATTGAGTGTAAACATTATTGGGTCGGGTTGTCCAAGGCGAACGCGGATTTTGAATGATTTTGTGAGATTTTCTAACGCCTTGTCGAATACGCCCCATTCGGTAAAAAGAACTCCCAAACGATTATAATTTACGGCAAGGCGTTGCTGATCTCCTTCGAGCCGTAGCAAGGAATCTACCTTTATTAAGGCCTTATAAGCAGCAAAATAATCCTTTTTATAAAAAGTAGCTTGACTTTCAAGTTCATAAATCAAAAGTTCAAAATTGGAGTCGCCCGGGCGAATAATCATTTTCATGGAATCGATTAACAGAAGTGCCCGCTTTGGATCGTGAATTACAGCAGATTTTGTTTCGTTGAGTAACCTGTAGAACCGGGGTATTTCATCAATTCCAAAAATTGGCCTGAAATTAAGAAGCACAAGGACCGAAATAATAAAAAAACGAAACCGAAACATACCTAACGTTTGGCTTTGGCTTTGATAGTTGTGAGTTGCAGTTACAATTTCCATGCCATATAAATTACTTTTGTTATAACACCTCGCTTTGCCAGTCTCACAAAAGACAAAATATTTTTAATAACAACAAGCCTAAAGGAGTGGAATTTGTATCTTTGCAATCTATGAATCACGATTATTTATCCCAATTAAACGATCAACAACTCGAGGCAGTTGTAAACTTTCAGGGACCAACATTAGTTATCGCCGGAGCAGGCTCTGGAAAAACTAGAGTTCTAACCTATCGGATTGCTCATCTTTTGGCAAATAACATCCCCCCTCACAAAATTTTGGCTCTTACATTTACCAACAAGGCAGCCACGGAAATGCGCGAACGAATTGCAGCTCTGGTAGGTTCCAAAAGGGCTAAACATTTGTGGATGGGGACTTTTCATTCTATTTTTGCCCGAATATTACGCATCGAATCCGAACGGCTAAACTATACCCCGGATTTTACAATCTACGATACACAAGATAGCCAAAACTTAATTAAACTCATTGTAAAGGAACGGAAACTTCATCCTCAATTATACAAGCCAAATCTCATCTATAGCAGAATAAGTCGTGCCAAAAACAACCTGATTACACCGGCTATTTATACTTCTCAAAAGGAGTTGATAGAATACGACCGGCTTAATTCTGTTGGTGAAATCTATTTGATTTACAAAATATACCAAGAGCGGCTTCGCATTTCCAATGCCATGGATTTTGACGATCTGCTCCTAAACATGAACATATTGCTTAGAGACAATTCTGATTTGCTCGCCAAATATCAAAACCGATTCGACTATATTCTGGTTGATGAATATCAAGACACAAACTACTCTCAATACAGAATAATACGAATGCTAAGCGCCAAGCACCGTAATATCTGTGTGGTTGGCGATGATGCACAAAGCATTTATGCCTTTCGAGGAGCTAGAATTGAAAACATTTTCAATTTTCAAAACGATTATCCGGATCTGAAAATCATTAAACTGGAACAAAATTACAGAAGTACGCAAAATATAGTAAACGCTGCCAATCATTTAATTGCCCACAACACACGACAACTCCCCAAAACTGTTTTTTCTCAAAAAGAGCCGGGAGAGCTTATTCGATTAATAACAGCACAAACGGATACCGACGAAGGATTCCGAGTTGTTCAACAAATTGAAGAAGATTTACTCAATCACAACCTTTCGTACCGCGATATTGCAATACTCTATCGCATCAACGCGCAATCACGAATTTTTGAAGAGGTGTTGCGCCGAAAAAACATTCCTTACAAAATTTGGGGGGGCACAGCCTTTTATCAACGAAAAGAGATAAAAGATGCTCTTGCCTATTTCAAACTAACAGTAAATCACTACGACGATCAGGCACTGTTAAGGGTGATAAATTACCCGGCACGCGGCATTGGTGACACCACCCTTGCAAAAATTGAACAGGTTGCTCTGGCCAACAACGCACCTATTTGGACAGTAATCACATCCATAGAATTGGAAAAGCAAGGCATAAACCGCAAAACATTAGAAGCAATCCACGCATTCTACGAAATGATACAAAATTTCAGAGCTTTGGAAAGTCAAAGCGATGCCTATTCATGTGCCATTGAAATTCTCAGAAAATCTGGAATGCTCCAGGATCTGGAGGCCGATAAAACTAATGAAGGAATAAGTAGGTATCAAAACATAGAAGAATTGTTGCGTGGTATTAACGATTTTGCGCTTAAGTATCGGGAAGAAAATCAAACCATTGGAAGGTTATCAGCCTATCTGGAAGAGGTTTCTCTGCTTACAGAAGCCGATACCGAAAAGGCAGAAAACGTTATATCGTTAATGACAGTTCACGCCTCCAAAGGACTTGAATTCCCAAGTGTTTACATTGTAGGTCTGGAAGAACAATTGTTCCCATCCCAGTTATCTATGAGCACACCCGAAAGCATAGAAGAAGAACGAAGGCTTTTCTATGTTGCCATTACCCGTGCCCAAAAGTTATTAACTCTCTCCTGGGCTAGACATCGCACATTGCACGGCGGCTTTGGAGTCAGAACCGAAAGCCGATTTATCGATGAAATACCCGCACATTTTCTATCAGAGACGGGTGACAATTTGATCGGCACAAAAATCTCGTTAAACGGATACACATTCAATACCAACAACTTAGCTTCGTTCGAGTCCCAAAAAACACGTTCCGGCAATCAACAAACAACAGAAAGAAAACAGCAATACAAAGGCAATTTTAGCATACAATCTTCTCTGCAACGCGGACAAAAGGTACTACATCCAGTTTTTGGCCCCGGGACAGTAGTTGCCTTTGAATCACTGGGGGTTAACAGTAAAGCCCGTATACGATTTAACGATACGGAACGAGTGTTGTTATTACGCTTTGCCAAACTTCAAATTCTTTAGCCCCAAACCGCCTGAAAATCAAATTTTAGTATATTTGTCGAAATAAGTTAAACTCCACACTTCAGCCCATAGAACTATGGATTACAACACATCCCGCGGACCACTAAAAATTCCTGAGTACGGACGATACCTACAAAATTACGTCCAATACATAAAAATCCTCCCCACCCGTGAAGAGCGGACACAGGCTGCGTTAAGCCTTATGCAAACCATGGCCATTTTAAACCCACAACCCAAAGATAATCCGGAGTATCGTCGGAAAATCTGGGACCAATTGATTATTCTGGCTGATTATGATTTGGATGTGGAACCTGTTTTCCCGTTTCCAAACAAAGAAGAACGCGACAAAAAGCCCGAATCGGTACCATATACTTCCGCAACATTTCAAAAACGTCACTATGGGAAATTTGTGGAAGAAATGGCAAAAAAAATTAAAGACTACAATACGGAAGAGCAGGAGACGCTTATCTTGTTACTTGCCAACACCATGAAAAAAAGCTATCTGGTTTGGAACAAAAATTCCGTTGATGATATCACAATTCTAGTAGATCTCCAGGAACTTGCCGGCCCCGAAGTTCAAATTCCACTCACCCTAACATTAAGCAACGTTAAAGATGTGGCCAACAAAATAAAACAAACCCAGAATCAAAACAACAAGTTGAAGCAAAAGAAAAAAAATAAAAAACGTTAACGATGGGAACCTTTGTTGTTGAAGGCGGAAACCGCTTGAAAGGAGAAATTGTTCCGCAAGGAGCAAAAAACGAAGCTCTTCAAGTTATCTGTGCAACACTATTAACGTCAGAACCGGTTACAATCAATAATATTCCGGATATTCGAGATGTAAATAACTTGATAGAGTTGCTACGTTCGATGGGAGTAACCATAACCCAAAACTCACCATCGAGCTACACATTTCAGGCAAACAACATTGATTTAAAATACCTCTTCACCAACGACTACTTTAAACACAGCACCGCCTTACGTGGTAGCCTTATGATCGTAGGCCCCCTGCTCGGACGTTTTGGGAAAGCCCATGTTCCAAAACCCGGTGGCGATAAAATTGGTAGAAGAAGGGTTGACACTCATTTTCTGGGGTTTAAAAACCTGGGAGCAAACTTTGAATACAACTATCAAACAGAAACAATCTCCATTACTGCTCAGCAATTAAAAGGCTGCTACATGTTGCTGGACGAAGCCTCGGTCACCGGAACAGCAAACATCATAATGGCATCGGTTTTAGCTGAAGGAAAAACAACTATTTATAATGCAGCCTGCGAACCTTATATTCAGCAACTCTGTAAGATGCTGGTTTCAATGGGGGCAAAAATCGCCGGAATTGGTTCCAATTTGCTTACCATTGAAGGAGTTAAGGAACTCAAAGGAACCACTCATACCTGCCTTCCCGATATGATTGAGATAGGCAGTTTCATAGGTTTGGCAGCGCTGACTGCATCAGAAATCACTATAAAAGAGGTTTCGTATCCAAATCTTGGAATAATACCCCATGTTTTTCAAAAGTTAGGAATTAAAATGGAACTCCGAGGTGAAGACCTTTTTATCCCAGCCCAAGATCATTACGAAATTCAAACCTATCTCGACGGATCCATTCTAAAAATCGACGATGCCCCCTGGCCGGGATTTACCCCGGACTTACTCAGTATTGCATTGGTTACAGCAACTCAAGCCAAAGGCACAGTATTGATTCACCAAAAAATGTTTGAGTCGAGGCTCTTTTTCGTGGATAAACTAATTGACATGGGAGCACAAATCATACTCTGCGACCCACACCGAGCCGTAGTTGTTGGACACAATCGCTCCATAAACCTTCGAGGTACTGAAATGTCGAGTCCTGACATACGTGCCGGAGTTGCCCTACTTATGGCAGCTCTTAGCGCCAATGGTGTAAGCCGAATTCACAACATCGAACAAATCGACCGCGGTTATCAACGCATAGATGTTCGTCTGCGAAAAATTGGCGCTATTATTACTCGCATAGATTAGAAGGTTAGGTTAAAATAACGTTTTTTTGAGTCTATTCCCCAAAAAAGAATTAAATTGCCAAAAAAACGTTTATGAAATCAACACACTCTCCCAAAAGATTAGCCACAGGGTTGGTTTTTATTGCCATTGGCTTAATTCTGATTCTGAATAATACCGGCATGTTGCCCCACTTAATCAGCGACGTGCTTCTCTCCTGGCCTATGATTTTTGTTGCCATCGGGATTATAAGT
Source organism: uncultured Bacteroidales bacterium (assembly GCA_937981765.1). Taxonomy (GTDB): domain Bacteria; phylum Bacteroidota; class Bacteroidia; order Bacteroidales; family Salinivirgaceae; genus JAAYQU01. The sequence goes on along the minus strand of CALJOM010000002.1, from coordinate 83,685 downwards.
CTGGCAAACCGAGACTTCACCACCGCAACCATTATGTTTATTCTTGGGGCAGTATTCCTACTTCCCAGAGTTATAGAATTTCCGGAAAATTTCTGGAGCGACTACTGGCCTCTTGTTTTCGTAGTTATGGGACTTTCAATTCTATTAAAAAGGAAAAATCCTACTAAACTTTCATACACGGAAACCAAAGGTTCTTCGGAGAACTTTTTTGAAAACACCAATGTTTTTAGCGACGCCAATAACTCTTTTGCAGATAAAGAATTCACCGGTGCCCAAATCTCTACCGTTTTTGGCAGCACCACCCTCGATCTTACCAGCGCTAAACCCATTTCGAACAAAGTAACCATTCATGTTACCTGCATCTTTGGAGGAGTAAAACTGTTTGTACCCAAAGAGTGGAATATTTCGAATAATTTAGTCACTATTCTATCGGGTGTAAGTGAAAAACCTTATCCCACAAGTTTTACTCCCCAAGATATCCTACTGGTGATTAATGGGAAAGTATTATTCAGCGGAGTTGAAATTGTTCGAGTATAGGAAAGCAAATTTGTCCCTGTGCAACGTCGCCCTAATCCATGAGGTGTGTTTATCAAATTAACAGACCTCATTTTTTAATATTAAATTTCGTGCCTCTGTCAGCGGCTAAAAGATTTTTTTTAACTTCACGTAGAAAAATCAAGCCATGCGAAACCAGGCATTCTTTCTGCTTATCTTTGTGGCTTCATTCCAAGGATTCCCTCAGGATTTTCTACAATATAGGATTTTTGGCATCAACGAAGGATTATCCCAAAGTACCGTAAATACAATTTATGCCGATCAAGAAGGCAAACTCTGGATTGGAACACAGAATGGCCTAAATCTTTTCGATGGCTATCATTTTCAGCATTTCAAAAATCTCCAGCTAGATACCCTGTTTCTATCAGATAGTTATATCAGTTCGATTCAGGAAGATGATCAAAAAATTCTTTGGATTGGAACCAGGCAAGGAATAACGTTGCTGAATCAACCCAACCTGACTGTAAAATATCTAAATAATCAAACCGGAGTAGGAATTCCGGAAAACTGGATCCGAGGAATAATTAAAGGCCGATCAGTAATGTTTGCACTAACCGACCATTTTATAATTACAGTTTCTCCCGACAAAAAAATCCCTATAATAAAGCGCTGGAGAAATCAAACCTCTAACGTAAAACTCGACTATGGGACCGCATCTTTAGGTGATACGCTCTTTTTCTTTAACGAAAATACGCTTTATAGATTTTACCAACGCAAACTTGATTCTGTAAAAGTTATTATATCGAATAATCAACCTATAGTTCACCTAGCTGCATTATCCAATAACCGAATAGCATGCCTGTTTCAAAATCATTTTCTGATATTGGATCAGAAACTCCAAATAATTGAAAAGCAACCTCTTCAGGATTTAGGGATAAAACTCCAATACAACGGACAACACTTGTATATTTTAACCCGTAAAGGAATTTTTCAATACGAAAATAACAGAATTTCGCCAATGGGTAATTTTCCTAAACCGGTCGTAAATCTCCTCTCCGTTGGCGTTCGGAGTTTTTTGGTTGATAAAAGCAACAATGCCTGGATTGGCACAACAGGTAACGGAATAATCGAAATCAACCTAAAACCGCCGAAAATTCGGGCAATCATCCCCTCGGAAATAATGCCCGAACAAATAAGCAATAACCAAATCCGGGCAATTCTTCCATTTAATTCCGATTTGCTTTTGGGAATTGGAGGCACTGGAATTGTTAAGCTGGGAACTACAAACAAAATCATAGAATTCAACGAGCCCTTAATTTACACGTTAGTTCCTTTTGAAACCTTTATTCTCTCGTTTGGAACCCAAGGAGTTAAACTTTTTGATTCAAACTATCGCCCAGCCTCGCTCGAAAAAGAATTCCCCTACCTCGCAAAAACCATAGGTAATCAGGTTTTATCAACTTATAGCTATAAAAAAATCGGGGAAAGTTACTATGTTGGAACTCAAAACGGGCTTTTAATCATTGAGCCAAAGAAGCAGAAGGCGTGGTTTGAAGAAAAGGTAGACGAACTAATTTCATCGCACTTAAAATACATATTCACCATTGAATCATGCGACGATCTTTTGTTATTAGGCACAATTACCGGAATTATTCGATACAACTTAAGTTCAAGAAGTTTGTCGATTGTTGATTTGACAAAAACAGCCCTGCATTCATTTAGCAACAATACAATATACCAGCTAGCAATAGATAAAAATAGAAGGTTATGGGTGGGAACTGTTAGCGGCCTTTTCAGAATTGACTCCATACGATCTCCAAATCCTATCCCATACAGAATCCCAGTACTAACCAACAACGTTATTTATGCAGTGGTTGCTGATTCGTTAAATCAAATCTGGGTTGGAACCGAAAGAGGATTATTCCGTTTAACCCCCACGGGAGAAATTCAATATTCGTTCAGTCTAAATCATGGGTTACCTCATCTGGAATTCAACTTAGGTCCACGAGTAACCATGCCAAACGGGGAAATTTACCTGGGGACTCAGGGAGGAGTTGCCATTATTAACCCCTACAAAATGCCTGTCGATACCTTTAATCCTAATCTTTATATATCCTCAATCGAATTTATTGAACCCAATATCACGAGAATACTATCGCTACCACAAAACCGAGAGTTAGAAATTTCGCCCAACGTAAAAAATCTTAGAATTTCATTCTCATCTTTAGATTATACCTATCCCGAACATAATCAATACCGATACAGAATCGACAACAACGAATGGATTTTATTGGGCAATCAAAACTACCTGTCGTTTCTCACCTTTCGCCCCGGGAAATACACCTTAACCATAAACGGCACTAACTCCGACAACTGGTGGAGCAACAAACAAATTAGTTTACAACTTGTAGTTTTACCTTTATGGTACAGCAGTCTGTGGGCCTATCTAACTTATATAGCCGCAGGGTTATTGCTTTTGTGGATTATGGTAAATCTGCGAATGCAGAAACTCCGGAAAATAAACCAGATATTACACGAGAAAGAAAAGGTAGCACGCCAAGTTGCTCAACAAAACGACACGTTAGCCTATCTCCATAGGAATATGACCGATAGCATCCGATACGCGCAACGAATACAACGCGCTCTTTTCCCAAACGAATATCAAATTAAGAAATACTTCCCCGAGTCGTTTATTTTTTTCCAACCCAAAGACATTGTAAGCGGCGATTTTTATTGGCTCCATGATCTTGGAGATAACAGAGTTGCAATTGCTGCTGTTGATTGCACTGGCCATGGTGTTCCGGGAGCTTTGATGTCGGTAATAGGCATTAAATTGCTGCAGGAAATAATTATTCAAAATAAAATTCAAGACCCTGGCGAAATTCTCCAAAATCTCGATTTTCAGGTAATGGAATTGTTTAAACACCATCACGAGGAATACTTCCTGGCAGAGGGCATGGATTTAACATTCTGTATTTTCGATTTCAACCGTAAAATTGTGGAATTTGCCGGAGCTATAAACCCATTGCTGCGAGTTAGAAATGGAGTGCTTGAAGAATTTAAAGCCGACAAAATGCCGGTAGGAATCTCGAAATATCTACTTGGATATCCTTTCCAAACCAAACAAATTGAATTTTTAAAGAACGATATTTTTTACCTTTTCACCGATGGGTATCATGACCAATTCGGGGGGCCGACCTTGGGAAAATATCGCAATAGCCGATTTAAAGAATTCTTATCCACCCTCCCCGGATTCAACATGGACATGCAACAAGCTATGCTCGAAAATAATTTTCACCGTTGGAAAGGAACTAACGAGCAGGTCGACGATGTATTAATAATTGGGATAAAAGTTTAAACTGTCCTATTGGCTATGGATAACATTTACATTGAAATTGCAAAATTGCTTGAAAAAAATCAATCGGGCATATTAGCCATTTTAATCGATGTAAAAGGACATAGCCCCAGGAAAGCGGGAACAAAAATGCTAGTGTTACCCACAGGGATGTGCATTGGCACAATTGGTGGCGGCAAATTAGAAAAGGAGGTAATTTCTAAAGCTCTGGCTGTTTTAAAGTCGGGAAAACCTTTAACTGAAAACTTTTCTTTGTGTGAAAATCGCGACGTAGAACATTCAGAATTAGCTATAGTATATTTCGAACCAATTATACCTAATCCGCAACTTTATATCTTTGGCGCCGGCCATGTAGGTCGCGAAATTGGCCGATATGCCAACGAAGTAGGCTTCAATGTCCGTTTTATTGACCCCAGACCACATATTTTTGAAGAGTTCGACACAACGTTTGCACAATGCATTACTATGGAATATGAAGAAGCTTTGGAAAAAATTGAGTTCGAAAAATCCGACTACGTGGTGATTTCAACGCCGTCACATCAAACCGACACATTCCTCACTCACAAATTGGCTAAACATGGATTAACCTACCTGGGAGTCCTTGCCAGCAAACATAAAGCTCAGCAGATTAGAGAAAACGGGATTAAAAACAACCTGCTATCTCCCGAAGAAGCGCAAAATATCGATATGCCGATGGGAGTGCCTATTAATACTCAAACCCCACGCGAAATTGCAATTAGCGTTGTTGCCCGACTTATCGATATTAAGAACAATAAAACACTAAAGTAATCCATACCCTGATTTATCACGAAAGTTATGGGAAATTTCCCCAAAGGGGGAAACCTAGCCATTTCGACTACCTACCGCAGAACAGCGCCTAATTCACGTTGGAAGGCCTGAACAAGCCTTTCCATGATTTTGTCGATTTGCTGATCGGTAAGCGTTTTATTCTCATCCTGGAGAATAAAATACATCGCATACGATTTCTTTCCGGCAGCAATCTTATCGCCAGTATAAACATCAAACAATCCGACTTCCTTCAGTAGATTTCGCTCGGTCCGGAAGGCCAGCTCTTTCATTTGCTTATAACTAACGCTATTATCAACCAACAATGCCAAATCGCGGCGAACCCAAGGAAACTTGGGCATTTCTGCAAACGTAACCTTGTGATTACCGTTTATGGCCAACAGCATCTCCCAGTCGATTTCAACATAAAATAGAGGGGATGAGAGGTCGAACATTTTAGCAATCTTGCTCCGAATTGTCCAAATTTGGGCCAATTCTTTGTTTTTATAGGAGTAAATTAGACCTTCGAGACAATATTCGTTTTCAAGGGGTTGGGTAGTCAACAAACCAAAATTAACCCCCATCTTGATAAAAATATTTTCAGTAGTGGCTTTAATATCAAAAAAGCTTAACGGTGTTTCTGGTTGATTCCAATTTGGTTCGTAACGATTACCCGTTGCAATTAGCGCCAGTTTGTAGGTTTCTTTATATGACTTGAGTGCATGTTTGCTTTTAACGTCGTTACAGAAATAGACCTTCCCAAACTCAAAAAACTTCATATTCTGACGTTGACGGTTGCGATTTCGTTGCAATGTTTCTAACCCGCCAAAAAACATTGTCATTCGCAAGCAATTCAGATCGCTGCTTAAAGGATTCATAATCCGAACCATGTGCGACGGATCGAAAACTTGACTATTTTCGTAGTAACTTGCCTTGGTAATAGAATTATTCATCATTTCTGTATAACCTTCGGCAACAAGCATGGTGCTAATTTTATCCTGAAGGAGTTCCGGATTGGGTTTGGGACTAACAGTTACGCTGGTAACCATTTGTTCCGGAATTGTAACATTGTTATATCCGTAGAGTCGAAGAATTTCTTCGGCAATGTCGGCCTCCCGCAACACATCAACACGATATGGTGGAACCGATAGCTGCCAAGTATTGGGATTAGTTTCATCGATTTTTATTTCCAACGCCTGAAGGAGTGTGCGTATTGTTTCTACGGGAATTTTTTCACCAGCAAAAGCGTAAAATCTGGGGATGTTGAACGATATTTTAAAATCCGTTATGGGTTTCGACTGAATATCAATAATTTCAGAAGTTATTTTGCCGCCGGCAACGTGTTTTATTAGCATGGCTGCACGTTTCAGAGCCACAATTACCATATTCGGGTCGGTACCCCTTTCGAACCTGAACGAGGCATCGGTGGCAAGCCCATGCCGACGAGCGGTTTTACGAATTCTAACGGGACTGAACCACGCACTCTCCAGAAAAACCCGCGTGGTTTGCTCGGTAACTCTGCTTTTTAGCCCACCAAGGATGCCGGCCAAACACATACCTTCTTCAGCATTGCATATCATAAGATCGTCGGCCTGAAGTTTCAGATCCTGACCATCCAAGGTCACAAAAGGGGTACCGGCTGGGAGCGATTTTATCACCACCTTATTTCCGGTAATTTTATTTATATCGAAAGCGTGAAGGGGTTGCCCCAACTCGTGTAAAACGAAATTTGTTATGTCAACTACATTGTTAATTGGTTTCATTCCGAGAGAAACCAGCCTATCTTTTAGCCATTTTGGCGATTCCTGAACCGTTACTCCCTCAATGGTTATTCCCGAATAACGATAACATCCTTCGATGTCCTCAACGTGTATGGAGACCGGATTATTAGTAACGTCAACAGCAAATTGAGATATGTCCGGTTTAATTAGCTTACGCGGATCACGAATACTAAAATAAGCCGCCAAATCGCGGGCTATGCCAAGATGCGATGCAGCATCAACACGATTTGGTGTCAACCCGATTGAAAAAACCCAGTCGCTGGTTAATCCAAAATACTCTGCAGCGGAGAGCCCTACTTTAGCATCGTTAGGCAGCACCATAATTCCATCGTGCGAAATTCCAAGGCCAATTTCATCCTCGGCACATATCATCCCCAGTGAATTTTCGCCGCGTATTTTGGCCTTTTTAATTTCCAACTCCTTACCGCCCATGTAGAGTTTAGCGCCAACCGTAGCCACCACAACTTTCTGATTAGCGGCTACGTTGGGAGCACCGCAGACAATATCGAGTAGCTCGCCCGTACCTACATCAACCTTGGTTAAATGAAGATGGTCGGAATTTGGATGCGGACGACATTCTACAACTTTACCAATTACAACTCCTTTTAGGCCACCTTTTATGCTTTCAACCTCTTCTAAACTCTCAACCTCAAGTCCTATGGATGTTAAAATTTTTTCGAGTTCCTGAGGTGTTTCGTGAAGATACACGTACTCTTTAAGCCAGTTGTATGAAATGTTCATGAGCGATATTTTTTGTATTTAAAGTTAAGATTGCAGTATTTCCTTTGGTTTTAAGGGCTTTCTCCAACGTCATAACCCGACCATTATTTTTTAAATATATTCTGCTGCCATGCAAAGTTACGAAATTTTATCTCATCAATGCTTGTAATCTGCCCTATTTTGACACACACTATTCTTGTTAATAAATTTGGAAAAGAGTTGACAAAAAATTATTTTTACCGAGGGAAAACACCTAGTTATGCCTCAGAAGAAACTTAAAGTAATGGTGGTTGACGACCATGCCCTTTTCCGAAAAGGCTTGATTCTATCGCTACAAGCAATTGATAACCTTCAAATTATTGGTGAAGCAGAAAATGGTCGAACATTCCTTGAGCGCTTACCTGTTCTCCAGCCCGATTTGGTAATTATGGACATAAAAATGCCGCAGATAGACGGCTTTGAGGCAGCACAAAAAGCACTAACCATACGGCCTGAATTAAAAATAATAGTTCTTACCATGTTCGACGAATTACCATTTTTTCAACGTATGGTTGACATTGGCGTTTCTGGTTTCTTGTTAAAAACATCCGACCCTGGTGAACTACAAAAAGCCATAACTCGTGTTTTGGAAGGCGATAATTACTTTTCTCCCGAATTAATCCGAAAGTCGGTCGAGATTAACGCCACACACAAAAACCACAACCGTTTAAGTTCACGTGAACTTGAAATTTTGCAGGAAATCTGCAAGGGGTATTCTAATCAAGAAATAGCCGAGAGGCTCAACATTAGCCGCCGCACCGTTGATGGGCATCGGGCTAGTTTACTCGATAAAACAGGCTCTAAAAATACGGCAGCCTTAATCATCTACGCTGTTAAGAATGGACTTATCCCATTATAAGTTGTTCCAATAAGAACTGTAACCTCTTATTTTAAGGGGCATTTGTTCAAAGTATGGAATATTTTTTGCTTTCGTCTAAGAGTTCGGCAAAACTTTTTCAATCCAAGCTTGTTAGCTCCTTGTAGGGAAACTAAAAAATTCAGCAAAATCCACCAGCAATGTCAGAAAGGCCTAAGATACTAGTAGTTGACGACTCCGAAAGCAACCTTTTCCTTCTAGAAGAAGTGCTTAAAGAGTTCAATTACCGGGTAGCGAAGGCTAAAAGCGGCAAGGAAGCCTTGGAGAAAATCTACCAGGAAAGGCCCGACCTGGTATTACTTGATATAATGATGCCCGAGACAAGTGGTTTTCATGTTCTGGAACACTTAAAACAGTCGAACAACAAAATTCCGATAATAATTCTTTCAGCTCGATCGTCGGAACAAGATATGCAAAAAGCTTTTTCGCTAGGAGCGAGACTTTTTATCAAAAAGCCGGTAATTATTACCAACATTCTCGCAAAAATAGAGGAAATTCTTCTGGAACATAAGAATTAATCAGCGATAAAGATCCATTTTGCAGATATAATCCCACACTTTTGGCGGCAGAAAAAATTGAACATCTCGCTTCTCTTTGATAGCCTCGCGGATAAAGCTAGAGCTAATTTCCATCAACGGGGCATTTACAACCAAAACATTAGCGTTTAGATTTGAGTTTATGGGTTCATATCCGGGCCGTGGATAGACTATGATCTGGCAAAGTTCCACCAACCTTTCGGCATTTTTCCATTGATGCAACGTTGCCAAATTATCGGCTCCCATGATTATGGAAAATTTTTTAGTGGGATATTTATCCATCAGATAACCAATGGTATCAATAGTATAGGATGGTTTTGGCATATAAAACTCAATATCTGAGGCTCTGTAACCCGAAGCCTTATCAATAGCTAGGTTAACCATTTCCAGCCTGTGCCGATCGTCGGTAATGGTTTGATTTTTTTTAAACGGGCTTTGTGGGCTTATAACAAACCATAGTTCGGTTATTGGTGCGTATTCTTTTATGTAATTGGCTATTACCAAATGACCGATATGTATCGGGTTAAATGTCCCGAAAAACAATCCTATGGTAGTTTGCTTTTTCATCGCAAAACCCAAGGTTAGCATTAATTTTTCAAAAAAGCCTCCACAACACTAAGAATCTTTGGCTTAGAAGTTTCGAGAGTTTGGTTTACAATCACAATATCGAATTTCGACTCAAAAGTTAACTCAAACGCCGCTTTTTTTAATCGAGTTTGAATCTCCTCTTCAGAATCAGTGCCTCTGATACGCAACCGTTGTTCAAGTATTTCCAACGATGGCGGCTTAATAAAAACAGAGAGAGCCTGTTCCCCAAACTTGTTTTTTAGATTCACACCTCCAACAACGTCTACGTCAAACAAAGCAATTTTCCCGTTATCACGTATCCGTTGCAATTCGGATTTTAAGGTGCCATAGTAGCGGCCGGGATAAACCTCTTCCCATTCAACAAATTCACTGTTTTGAATCTTTTTTCGAAATTCTTCGGCACTTAAAAAATAGTAGTCTTTACCATGTTGCTCCCCTTGCCTTGGAGCTCTACTTGTAGCTGATATACTGAATTCAAATACTGGCATTGTTTCCATCAGATATCGGATTAATGTGGTTTTCCCACTACCCGAAGGAGCACTGATAACGATAACTTTATTGGTATCCATCACAAAATATTTAAAACCTGTTCCTTGATTTGTTCTAAATTGTCTTTCATTTGCACTACAAGGTGCTGAATATCGTAACTGGCGGCTTTTGATCCAAGTGTATTGATTTCTCGTCCCATTTCCTGGGCAATAAACCCAAGTTTTCGACCTACATCTCCACCGGTGTTTGTAGTTTCATAAAAGTATCGGATATGTTGCCTCAGTCGGGTTTGTTCTTCATTAATATCCATTTTTTCAAGGTAGTAAAGTATTTCCTGTTCAAAACGGTTTGGGTCGAACTTTTCGGGTTGGGATAACTTGGCCAATGCACCATGAAGTCGATCTCTGACAAGTTGTTCACGTGAAGGCGCAATGGAGGTAATGGTGTCGAGCAGTTGAGAAATCACGCTAACTTTCTGGGTCATATCAATTCGTATCGACTCTCCCTCAGTTTTTCGATAATTTAAAAACTCTGAAAGAGCTGTATTAATCAATTCATCAACTACTTGCCACTCTTCATCGGATAAAACTTCACGCGGGGTTTCAAAAATATCCGGAAATCGAGTGATTGAACTAAGAATTACACTATCTAAAGGCTTGTTGATTTGGGAATATATCTCTTTAAGTTGTTCGTAGTAACTAAGAAATACTCCCGGGTTAATTTTTGCTGCGGTTTCACTTGCATCGAGCTCCACAGTGAGTAAAAACTCTATTTTCCCTCGAACTATGGATTCGGCTAATTTTTCTCGGATTTCGTATTCTTTTTCCCGATAAAAGGAAGGTATTTTAACCGTTAAATCGAAGTTTTTGCTGTTGAGCGACCGTATTTCGACTACCATCCGTTTGTGTTTGTATCTCCCTTCAGCTCGCCCGAAGCCGGTCATGGAATAAATTGGGTTCATATGGCATGTTTGGAAATTTTATGTAAAAATAGGAATTTTTATTGGTTGTGAGCCATTAAGGTCTCCCACTTAATAGTAAGCGCCTCATGTCAAAATCAATAAAAAGGAGGCTACCCAAAAGCAGCCTCCTCAATTTATTGAAGATAAGTTTGAATTCCCTATTCCTCTTCTTCCTCAGCGTATGCTTTAAGAAGTTTTTCCTGAATTTCACCCGGAACGGGAGCATATTCAAGGAACTCCATAGTGTAAGTAGCTTTTCCGGATGTTAACGAACTTAAGGTTGTAGCATACTTATTCATCTCAGCAAGAGGAACACGAGCTGTGATTTTTTCGTGCGAACCTTCGCTTATCATACCTTCAATCATAGCTCTACGTGTTTGCAGGTCGCTCATAATGTCGCCCATGTAATCGGAGGGGACGAGCACTTCTACTCGGTAAATAGGTTCCAGAATTTTGGGTGCAGCTTTGCGGAATGCTTCGCTGAAGGCTTTACTACCGGCAAGTTTAAACGAGATTTCGTTAGAATCCACCGGGTGCATCTTTCCGTCGTAAACAATAACGCGAATATCGCGTGCGTAAGAACCGGTTAGAGGGCCTCGTTCCATCTTTTCCATGATTCCTTTAAGAATTGCCGGCATAAAACGGGCATCGATAGCTCCACCCACAATGCTATTCACATACACCAGTTTTCCACCCCACGATAGGTTGTGCTCTTCAACACCGCGAACCGATACCGAAAATTCTCCTTCCGGGAATTTGAAAGATTTTGGATCGGGCATCCCCTCGTAATAAGGTTCGATGATTAAATGCACCTCTCCAAACTGGCCTGCACCTCCGGATTGTTTTTTGTGACGATAATCGGCACGGGCTGGTTTAGTAATAGTTTCACGATACGGAATTTTTGGTTCGACAAACTGAATGGGTATTTTGAAGAGTTTTTCGATTTGCCATTTCATGGTGTTCAAATGGAATTCGCCTTGGCCGTGAATAATCATCTGGCGTAATTCAACACTCATTTCCATAACTATAGTGGGGTCTTCGCTAGATAGGCGGTTGATAGTTTCAGCAAGCTTTTCTTCGTCCGATTCGCTTACGGCTTTAACCGCTGTTCTGAACTTGGGGGCGGGGAATTGAATTGGTTGATATATCCAATCGGCATCTTTATCGCTAAAAGTATCACTTGTTCGGCTGTCTTTAAGTTTTAAAACTGCCCCAATGTCACCGGCGCAAATTTCCGTTACTTTGGTACGGTTCTTTCCATTCACAAAAGTTATCTGTGAGAATCGTTCTTTATTGCCGGTACGGCGATTGATTAAATCAACCCCCTCCTTCAACACACCTGTAACAACTTTAAAATAACTTACCTCGCCGATATGTTCCTCAACCGATGTTTTGAACACAAAAATAGAAACGGGAGCTTTTACATCGTAGGGATGCGCTTCCCCATCAGTATCAACCATTGGTGGTACTTCGCTAGCTAATGGTGCCACGTTGTTTACGAACTCCATGAACCGACGAATTCCCATATCGCGTTTGGCAGACATACACAAAATGGGGAACATTGAGCGGCTCAAAATTCCTTTGCTAATTCCCTGCCTCATATGATCTTCGTCGAGAGAGCCCGACTCAAAAAAGAGCTCCATCAGATTTTCATCGTTTTCGGCTGCAGCCTCAACCAATTTGTTATGTAGTTCTTCGGCTTTAGATTGCTCACTGGCTGGAATGTCGAGTACTTCAGGTGCCCCACCTTCGGGCTTCCATTTATACATCTTCATTTTTAGAACATCAACCACAGCATCAAATCCTAAACCAGGATTAACCGGATATTGAACAATAACAGCCTTATTGCCAAACCGAGCGTGAAGGTCGTCGATACATTTTTCGAAGTTGGCCTTTTCATGGTCCAGTTGATTAACGGCGATAAACATAGGCCTGTTAACACGGTCGATATTCCGTGCAACCAGTTCGGTACCAACTTCAAAGCCTTGCTGAGCATTAATCAGTAGCACAGCACTGTCGGCAGCCACTAGGCTACTTACCACCTGGCCTTTGAAGTCATCGAGTCCCGGAGTGTCTAAAATATTGATTTTTTTATTTTGAAATTCGGTGTACATTACCGTTGAATAAACCGAGCGACCTTGTTCGTGCTCAATTTCACGATAATCGGATACGGTATTGTTGTTCTCGATGTCGCCCCTACGGTTAATTACCCCACCGGCAAAAAGCATAGCTTCGGCCAATGTTGTTTTTCCCGATCCCGAACTCCCTACAAGGGCGATGTTTTTGATCTCGTTAGGCTGATAAACTTTCATGTTTAAACTGTTTATGGTTATTACTTTATGTTGTTTCCCTAAAAAGTGGCCGTAAATTTACGAATATTTTAAAAACATTCACAAACGCCAGCAGATTTTCAAAAGCGTAAAAGCTAAGTCCTTTTGTGCCAAATAGAATCACTGCATTTGAAATTTCTTAAAACACGGCTGTAAATTTAACGACATAAAAGGCAGGTTATGGCATAATCCTTGATTTATTGAGATCAAAATTTTCATCCACTATGAACCGTTTAACGCCTGCTTTGCCGTGGGCTACGAATCAAATTATTGATACCCATATACTTTCCCAAAAACTACCGGAATTTAATCGGTATATTGAACCGTTCTTTGGAGGAGGACAATTTTTTCACTCATTCAACACTCCAAAAACCGCGTTGCTAAACGATAAGAACCACTATATCATTGACTTTTACCGCTTGCTTCAATCGGAAAGTTCAGGTTTAAAAACAGAATTATTCAATATCCTGGATCATTGGAAATTAATCGACAATTTTTTTGAAGTTATTAAAAAGGACTTGGCTTTTGTGGAATCGGATCTGAAGGCCAGACTAATTTCTTACGAAGACGTTCCTTACCTACTTCGTACTATTTTTTCTCTCAACCTCACACTAGAGGAATTTGAAGTTATTTACACTTCTAAAACGACTCCCAATGCAGATTTACTGATCGACAATCTGATTTCAGCCTGTATGAGCTACCTCAAAAGCTCTTCCAGGCATTTCCAGCATTTTGATTTTAATGCAAAAATATTGCAAAACGGTTATTATTACTATTTAAGAGAGTTGTTTAATGGGTGGACAAGCAATTCAAAAATTCCCAGTGGGAAAAAACTGGCAGTTTGGTATTTTATCAATATGCTAGGATATTCGGCACGCGTAACCTATTCGTTATCAGAAAATCACCATTTACCGATATCGAGCAATGCACCGTCGTATCAAGAAATAGCCTCGGAAATTAACAGAATCTTTATTCCGGATTACATAAACAAATTTTCTAAAGCCCGTTTTTTCTCCCTGGACTTTGCCGAATTTCTTCGTAAAACCGATTTAAACGAGGATGACTTTATCTTTGTCGACCCTCCTTTTAACAGTAAATGGATTCATTACGAAGATTCAGTTCTTTCACGGGAACAACAAAGAGAGCTTGCTGCCATTCTTTCATCGACCAAAACCAAATGGATGTTGGTAATGAAAGCATCCGATTTTCATCCGGAATTTTTTGACCGTGTAACCCTTGATATCTCCGAACCTGAAACGGTTGTTAATACAGGTGATCGTTTTATTATCGCTACTAACTACTGAACTTCAGTACTCACCATAGCGGGCTCAAGAAACTTAAACGAATTCCCCACACTGTTCATGTAACGCCAGAAATCGTGGGCTTTAACAATTAAGGTAGCGCGGTTATCGTTGGGATGAAAGCTGAGTTTGGAACACGACTTCAAGGCCGGATCGAAATATACGTGTACATGGTTTTCCGTATCGTTGATTAATCCAAACGGTGAAACCGATCCGGGTTTTAATCCCAGATATTTTTCCATTCGTTGTTCGGAGGCAAACGATAACTTTCCCTGCCGAAGTTTTTGCTCTAACTCGCGGATAATGAAGTTGGTGTTATGATGCAACACAACCAAATAGTGGCGATTCCCTTTATGGTTTCTGAAAAAGAGGTTTTTACAGAAAACAGCATCCATCCACCATTTGTAAATTTTTGCTTCCTCTATGGTTGGAATTGGCGGATGTTCATAATATTCATAGCGAATGCCTTCTTTATCAAGATACTGGTAAACAACAGGTTGACCAATCATTTCTTTGGATTTTTCTTCTCACAAAAGCGTTTAATAATATTATAGGCTTCAGAAATTCCTAATTGTCCTGCCCTGCTGATATCCAAACATCCACGCTCGGTTTCCTGCAAATATATCAACGTTAGCCCACGGTTGAAATAGGCCTGTGGAATATTTTCATCAATGGAAAGCGCTCGGCTATAATCGTCGATAGCCTCACGGAAACGTTGATTTTGAATCTGAATGTTACCCCGGTTATACCAGGCCAACGAGAATCCTGGGTTAATTTCAATAGATTTTGATAGAGCCTCTTCAGCTTTGCTTAGGTCAAGGATTGTTTGCATGTCGGAGGTTCCTTTCACAGTTCCACTTTCAGTGAGCTTTGCCTTTGAAGAAATATCTACCAACGAATTTACGTATTCAGCCATAATTGCTTCGATGGTTCCTTCCAAGAAATAGGCCAACCATTGATGCTTTAGTTGTTGAATGTTTTTTTGTAAAAACTGCAACGCTTCGTAATAATTTAATCGATTGGCCGATTCCAGCACTCTGCTTATTACAGACAACTCTGTGTCGGAACTTGGGGTTGAATCCGACGGTTCTGGACTTGCCTCGTATCTTGCAATAAGTTTTGGATATAATTTAAGCACATTGTTTTTGCTCTGATTAAATTTGAAAAGTGCCTCAACAAAGGGCAATCCTTCTTTTGGAGGCACATTTGAAACTTCGAGTAAGTAATAACCTTGCCGTGAAATTTGCATGGGTTGATTCTGAAGTCGTTTTCGGGAGAAACTGTTGCTGAATTCACTGTTGAAGTCGAGTAATTTCTGAAAATTAAAAGTGGTATCGCGTAAAAGAGCGAACTCTGAAGTGTCTTTGGCATTTTTTCGATGTTCGGCAATAAGCTTTTCGGCCTTCTTTCGGTCGAGGAAAGCTCCGCGTCTATCGCCTAATATGCTTTTTACATAGGACCGGTTGAAATAAGCTGTGGCAAAATCAGGAAAAATTTCAATGGCTCGGTTATAATCATTCAACGCACCTCGATAATCTTTCAATTCAATTTTTACTCCAGCGCGATTGTAATAAACCAAAATATTGTCGGGATTAATCAGCATTGCATTGGTATAATCGTTAATGGCTTCTGTAAAACGTCCAAGTTCAGTTAAAATAATAGCCCGGTTGTAATAAACCAACGCATTTTCTTTGTCGAGTTCAAGAATCCTACTTAGCTCATCGATGGCAAGATCGAACTTTTTCAGCTGATAGTAGGTAATGGCACGTTGAAACATGATCATTGTGTTGCCCTCGTCAATCGATAAAGCCTGACTAAACTGTTCTAGAGCTTCATTGTATTTCCCCTGCTGGTATAAAATAAGGCCTAACCTGCGAAAAGCCTCTGCAGAAAATGGATTGATTCGTATTCCGGTTTTCAAATCAGTTATAGCAGCAACTGTATCACCCAAATAAATATGACTAACGGCTCGATTAAAATAGGTGTCAGGATTGGTTCGATCAATTTTTAGAGCTTCATTAAAATACTCCAGCGCTTTAGCATATTCCTCCCTCATAAGGTGAATTGTTCCCAAATCGGCATAGATTCTACTACTTGCAGGATTCAATTCGAGAGCCGTAGTTAGGTCTTTTTTAGCATTTTCGAAATCGCCCAGTTGCTCCAATGTTATCCCTCGATAATGAAAGGCATCGGCATAAAAAGGATTTAACTTCACGGCTTGCGAAAAGTCTTCCAGAGCCCCACGATAATCACTTAAATTGTATTTTGCAATTCCTCTCAGAAACCAAGCTTCTACCAACTGCGGACGACTATTAATTATAGCAGAAAAGCGCGCAATGGCTTCTGTATAATTTTCCTTGTATAACTCATACCTTCCGGCTCCTAAAAAATAAGCAATGTTAAGCTGGCTGTAGGCTGATAATGTTAAATTAAAAAACACAAAAAATATCAAACACCCCAATCGCATACTAATTTTTTCGCAAGGTACGCTTTTTCCAATGAAAAAACAAACCAACCTTTTTTAGGGAGGTGCCCTAAAAGGTTTTAAAATCACATTATTCAGCCTGCTATGCACTATTTTTTTCTAGTGTCAAAACTTGCGTTTGAAAAGTCCAAAGCACACTGATTTCAGAGGCCAGATAAATTTTTCAAAACATGTTAATAACCTGCGCTTCCTGAGCTTAGGAATTCGACCCAAAATTAACTACCTTTGCAAAGTAATTTTGTGTATTATGGGAGACGACGATTTTAATCTTTTTGATAATCTGGATCGATTTGAAAAAATGATCAAGGAAAACCGCTCGGAATTTTTTGAAAAAGAGGAAATTCTGAGCATAGTTCGATTTTATAAAATTATCTACTCCGACCTGTTTGAAAAAGCAATTGATTATGGTTTGAAATTATACCCAGGATCATCAGAGCTTCTTCTGTATAAAAGCAATTTTTTTCTCGAAAAGGAAGAATTGAAAAAGGCATTCGACATTTTGAAAAAAATTGAGTCATTCGAAAAGAGAAACCCTAACTATTGGGAAAATTGGGTAATCTACTATCTTAAGCGAGGGAATTTATCGAAGGCCCTATCCATGGCACAAAAAGGAGATCAAGTATATCTAAAATTTGACAAAGCAGACTACTTTACGGCCCTCGCTAATGAATTTAACAATCATAATCACGTAAATGAAGCCATACTATACTACCAGAAAGCGATACAAGCCGATCCCTACGATGAATACCCTAAACATAAACTTGCACGTCTCTATATTAAAGAGGAGGAGTATCAAAAGGCACTTGAAATCTACGATTACCTCTTAGACGAAGATCCTTTTGATGTTGACGCCTGGTTTTTCAAGGGAGTAATTCATGAAGAACTTGAACAAATAGAGGAAGCCCTCTCCGCTTATGGGTTTGCCTATGCCATTGATCCGAAAGATGATGAAGTAATATTCAAGTTAGCCTACCTCCTTTACAGCACATTAAAATTCTCAGAGGCATTACAAATTATTGATGACTACGTAAAACAAAACAGCCTCACTCCTGAGCTCTGTTTACTTTTACTTAACATCTATCAGGAAAAACATAACCACGAATATTTAAAGTATTATGCCTTAAAGCTAATCGAATTATTGGAAACGGCCCCAGCACCTGAATATAACAATGGACTATTGACAGCTTATAAAATAGTTTTTCAACATTATTTGCAAGAAAAAAAAATCCTACTAGCTATACAATACATCGAAAAGGCATTGCTTCAATACAACGAGATAACTCTCTGGTTTTTTCTGAGCTTATCCAAGTTGCTGCAAGGACAACACAAGGAAGCCGCCCTATTCATTACAAAAGCCTGTAAACTACCTGATCCTTCTCTGAAGGAGAGTAGAAATATTCTTGAAACCATTACCAACATCTTCGACAAACAAACTAGAATAGATGCAATAACCCATTTTGCAAAAATCCTCAAAAGAAAGAAACTGACTTCGCAAATGGCCTATATTCACGTGTATAAGGCCCAAGGATATATGGAATTTTATGATTTTTCCAATGCATCGAAAGAATTAAACAACGCCATCAAATGTGCTATGAAAAATTCAGAGATTGCTCCCGACATTATTTCTCTGATAGAAAGTGACTATAGAGGGTTGCCATGGGTCGATAAAAAAGTTTTTTCTAACCTCGATAAGTTAAAAAACAAAGAAAATAAATCAGGATATGAGCAATAAATTCCATTTCCGTTGCCGCCAATGCAATACAATAATCGATGACTGGAAAAGTTGGTTTAGCAACAATCAAAGTTGCCCAAAATGCGGGCACAAGTTTGTTTTTACTGAATATCAACAGCCGATTGATTCAATAAAAAGTCTAATAAACGATAAAAACTATACAAAACCAGACTTTTGGCGTTATTTTGATTTTTTACCATTAAACGACCGTAGTAACATAATTTCCTCAGGCGAAGGAGCCATCCCAGTCGATCGCTGGACATTCCTTGAAGATTTTGCACGCCAAAAATATGGCATTCAACTGGAAGTGTATGCTTACCGAAACGATTTAAACAATGGCACCGGAACTTTTAAAGATGTAGCCGCATCTATGGCTGCTAGTGTTCTAAAAGAAAATGGGATCACCGATTACTGTGTCGCCAGCACAGGGAATATAGCTAACGCGTTTGCTCATTACCTGGCCAAGGCCGGCATTAACTTATCAGTATTCATTCCGGAAGACGCCCTTAAAGCAAATGAAGCCGAAGTAAACAGCTATGGCCAACGAGTTTACCGAGTAAAAGGCGATTATGCTCAGGCGAAAAAAGTTGCAGCCCAATACAGTCAGAAATACAATATTTTAATGTCGATAGGCAATATCGACCCCATCCGTGTTGAGGCAAAAAAAACTATGGTTTTTGAATGGCTAAGGCTTATGCCCAAAATGCCAACGGTGTACATTCAAGCACTCAGCGGCGGAACCGGCCCCATAGCTATCGATAAGGCTTACCATGACCTCAAGGGTACAGGAATAGTGGATAAACTACCCCGTTTTTTCATGATACAACCTCATCGTTGTGCTCCCATGACTCATGGGTATAGAAAGTCAAAACTTAACAATTTCCCTGAAGGCTGGTTGGAAAACTATCCCATCTACGAAAATCCAGTTACAGCCGTACCCACCCTTGCAACAGGAAATCCGACTACCTACCCGATTATAGCAAATTTAGTAAGAAAGAGCCATGGACACATGTTGGAGTTTTCTGAAACCGCAGTACCAGAAGTGGCACGCTTAGTTGCTTACCAAACCCTTGTAAGAATTGGCCCTGCTTCATGTATTGCTGTAGGAGGTTTCTTTGAATCGCTACATCACAAAAAATTGAACAACGGAGACGTTGTGCTTATCAATATTGGTGAAGGTGTACGACGTGCACCAGAATTAATGGAACAAATAATTTATACCACCCAAAATATCTCTTCTGTGGAAGAAACGGAAAAATTCCAAAGAAAATCCTTACACAAAGAATTGTGGAAGCCATTCCTGGAATTCGAAAAAATATCCATTCCTGAAAATATTCATGGATAAATCACAAAGTAGCGTGTCCAACTTCTTTTTTATTAATTTTCTCAAAGGGCTTGGAATGGGTGCAGCCAATATCATTCCAGGTGTTAGTGGCGGCACCATTGCCCTTATAACTGGAATATTCGAAAGAATTATCCATGCCATTAAATCGTTTAACCTAACAGCACTCCGTTTGCTTCTACAGCGACGGTTTAAAGAATTTGCAACGTATGTCGACCTTTGGTTTATGGTTTCCGTAGGAAGCGGCGTATTCGTTAGCCTTATCACCCTTGCCAAACTCTTGGGATATCTTTTCGACAATTATCCAGTCCCCGTTTGGGCATATTTTTTCGGCCTTATTCTGGCATCTGTTTACTTTGTTGGTAAAGCCATCGAAAAATGGGATTTTTCTGTTATTCTTCTCTTTATTATAGGAACACTCTTCGCATTGAGCTTTACCTTTTCAACTCCACTAAGAGAAAATAACACTATTGTTTACAATTTAATATGTGGAGCAATTGCCGCCTGCTCCATGATCCTTCCCGGACTAAGCGGATCGTTTGTTTTGCTATTAATGGGAAACTACCGCCTGATAATGATAGAAGCCATTTCAACCATGGATTTCTCAATTCTACTACCCGTAGGTATAGGAGCCATAGCAGGCCTGCTGCTTTTCAGCCATTTGTTAAGCTGGGTTTTCCGTAAATACAAAAATCAAACACTATCCCTTCTTACAGGATTTATTTTGGGTTCTTTGGCTGTAATCTGGCCTTGGAAAAACGTAGTAGAAACCTACATCGACCGTCATGGTGTAATGCGACCACTCATTCAAAAAAACATCTGGCCTACTGATTTTCAAGGAGATCCCCAGATATTTATGGCAATAATTTTGTTTTTAACAGGAATAATAACTATTTTCGTACTAGAGAGTAAAGCCGAAAAGAGTTCCAAAGAATAATTTCTTTGCTATGGAAAAGCTTATTATCAATGCAACAGAATCATCGCCTCAGGTGATTTTGGATCCCACCAACCAACATTATGAAATATCCGGTAGATCGTACGTAGAAAATCCATTACAATTTTTTGAAAACATACTTCAATTTATCGATAGAGTATTTGCTGAAATTGAACATCCAATACGCTTCAAAATAGTTGCAGATTACTACAATTCCATTTCAAGCCGTTATTTAATGACAATCCTAAAACTACTAAAATCTTTTTCCGAGAAAGGGAAAAATATCACTATCCTGTGGTATTACAACGATGAAGAAGCCAAGCGCGATGGGGAAATTCTCGAGCAAATGGTACAACTAACGTTCGAATACCACTATTATGAAGGAAACTAAATCTCCCACAATTAGCAAATACCTTTTTCGACACAATCAATGCTTAGTTTGTGGACAACCACTCATCTACAAAAAAACTCCAACTGTGGTTTCTTGCTACCACTGCGGAATTCAGAACAAAACTCAAACTCTTTGTCAGGAAGGGCACTACGTTTGCGATGAATGTGCACGCCGTGATGTTTACGAAATAATTATCAGCCAGTGTAATAAATATAGTGGGTTGAATGCCATAGAATTGGCCGAAAGCATTATGGACCTGTCAAAAATAAAAATTCATGGCCCCGAACATCATTTATTGGTTCCCGCAGTAATGTTAGCAATTTGGTGCAATGCCAAAAATATATCCAAAGAAATAAAATCCGAACTTCTAAACGAAGCCAGAAACCGCGCTCTTAAAATTCAGGACGGAATATGCGCTACGCATGGTGCATGCGGAGGATCCATCGGTGTAGGAATTTTCTTTAGCCTAATTCTACAAGTAAACGAGTTGGATAAGGAAAACTACGGCTACATTAACCGCGCAACCGCAAACACCCTGGCAAACATTGCCAAATACGGAGGCCCCCGATGCTGTAAACGAAGTACATATCTGGCAATCCTCCAAACAAGAAATCAATTAGTAGAAGACTTTGGACTAAATCTTCCTATACCAAATAAAATTCAATGCCAGTACGTAGAAAAAAACCTTGAGTGTACAAAATCCGAATGTTTGTTTTACTAAAATCTTAGAACAATGGAATTATCGTTTTATGAAATCCTTGGTTACGTAAGTTCTATCATCATCGTTATCAGTATGATGATGAATTCACTAATCCGCTTACGAATAGTGAACATGACAGGAGCGTTTTTGTTTTCAGTTTATGGTTTTCTCATTGGTGCCTACCCCGTTGGTGTATTAAACGGAATTATAGTTTTTGTAAACTTATATCAACTTTACAAACTTTACAGCCGCAAAGAAGATTTCAGAATTATTCAACCCCAGATGCACGACGAATTTATCCAGGCCTTCGTTGACCACTACAAAAAAGAAATTAAACACTTCCAGCCCGACTTTGACTTTAATTTAAATAAAATCGATGTGGTATTCATCATATTACGGAACATGAACGTAGCCGGGCTAGTACTTGGAACTAATCTTCCGGAACAAAATCTGAAGATAAACCTCGACTTTGTAATACCCGAATATCGAGATATGAAAATCGGTCAATTCTTATTCGTAGAAAACAAAGAGTATATTAAAGACAAAAACATATCACGAATCATTACCACAGCTAAAAATGACGCTCATGCCGAATATCTACGAAAGATTGGATTTACCTACAATCCAACCGAAGATGTATATGAGCTGAAAATCTGAAAATAAAATCATTTTCTCAAATACTTTTCATTTCGGGCAATATCATTACCTTTGCACCAATTTTTAAAGAAAAATTAAACAACTATGGTCGATATTTTTCAGAAAGTCAAATCCAATCGTGGCCCCATAGGGCAATATCAACAACAAGGACACGGATATTTCGCATTTCCCAAACTTGAAGGGCCCATCCACTCACACATGAAATTTAGAGGCAAAGAGGTACTCACCTGGAGCCTAAACAATTACCTTGGGCTGGCCAATCATCCCGAAGTAAGAAAAGCCGATGCCGAGGCAGCCGCTCAATATGGAATGGCATATCCAATGGGCGCCCGAATGATGTCGGGGCAAACTAAATACCACGAAGAACTTGAACGCCAATTGGCTGAATTTGTTGGGAAGGAAGATGCCTTCTTGCTTAATTACGGATACCAGGGAATGGTTTCCATTATCGACGCCATGGTCGACAGAAACGACGTAATAGTTTACGACAGCGAATCGCACGCCTGCATTCTCGACGGGTTAAGGCTACACATGGGCAAACGCTTTGTTTACCCTCACAACAACATGGATAGCCTTCGGAAGCAATTAGAGAGAGCCACCAAGCTGGTAGAAAACACTAACGGAGGAATTTTGGTAATTACCGAAGGTGTTTTTGGTATGGCAGGCGACCTCGGAAAACTAGACAAAATTGCAGAACTCAAAAAAGAGTTTAACTTCCGACTACTAATCGACGATGCTCATGGCTTCGGAACCATGGGAAAAACCGGTGCCGGCGTGGGAGAACATTTCGGAGTACAAGACCAAATAGACCTTTATTTCTCAACCTTTGCCAAATCGATGGCAGGAATAGGCGCATTTGTAGCAGCAGAAAGAGAAATTGTTGATTATCTGCGCTATAACATGAGGTCTCAAACCTTTGCCAAATCACTTCCAATGCCAATGGTTCTCGGGGCATTAAAACGTCTGGAATTATTAAAAACACAGCCTCATTTACGAGAAAACCTTTGGAAAATTGTTGAAGCATTGCAAAAGGGGTTACGCGAGCGCGGTTATGATATTGGCCTCACAGAATCGCCCGTTACCCCGGTATTCATGCACGGAGGTTTAATCGAAGCCACCAATCTGATTATGGACCTGCGGGAAAACTACGGTATTTTCTGCTCAGTAGTAATCTATCCTGTAATCCCCAAAGGACAAATTCTGCTCCGTTTAATACCAACAGCAGTTCACACCCTTGAAGATGTAAAACAAACTCTTGATGCCTTTGATGCATGCCGTGAAAAACTTATCTCAGGAAAATACAGAACAGAAAAGTTTCCCGAAATTCCAAAAGAATAAATAAACTCACAAACCAGACCCTACCAACGAGGTTATCCTATAAGATAACTTCGTTTTTCTTTTAAAACTGAGACCACTATGAAAAATTAACGCCATAGATAAAACTAAACCAAAAAAATAGTATCTTTGCTAGATATCAACCCTTAAAACAGTGGCACGCTCTATTGCCTTTTGTTTTTTGCTATCGGTATTTTCATCCATTATGGGACAAATCAACCGTAATGGAATTCCTCTATTGCTAAATTATACCATAGACACTTACCAGGGTGAGGAACAAAACTGGAGTATCGTTAAAGACAAACGCGGGATTTATTACATTGGCAAAAACTCTGAGGGAGTGATGGAATACGATGGGAAAAACTGGAGAAAAATTCCCATCAGCAAAAAAGCCATAGTACGTTCATTAGCGTTAGGTCAGGACGGAATTGTTTATGTAGGAGCCGTTGGCGAATTTGGACGACTTGTACCCAATAATTACGGTCAACTTGAGTATGAATCATTAATTCCCAAAATTAACGATTCGATTCTGCGCAACAATTTTACAGGAGAAGTATATAAGACCTATGCATTAAACAACGACATATATTTTTGCACACGGGAAATCATTTCCAAGTTCGACGGAAATAGCGTTGCAACAATCCACATGGGCAAAGCCTTAAATACGGGCAATTTTTTAACCTTTCTGGTTGATTCTACCTTTTATGTAGGAAGTTTTATCTATGGACTGCATCGGATTGAAAACGACACATTAGTACGGGTACCAAACTCACAAATACTGGCCGGGAAAAACATTTTTTCCATGCTTCCTTACGACAACTTCAATATACTTATAGCCACCAGCAATAGCGATTTTTTTCTCTTTAACCCGACACAAAACAAATTTACTCCATTCCCCCTAAAAGGCCAAGCCATTAATTACCTACGGACAAAAGGCGGTTATCTTTATTCCGGAGTAAAACTGGCCAATGAGAATTTTGGATTTGGATACGTGTTAGGAGGAAAATGCAGTTTTATCGAAGTCAACCCACAGGGTCAAATCTTAAACCTTTTGAACACCGACCATGGCCTAAACGACGAGAGCGTAACCTACCTCTGGCAAGAACCCTTTAGCGATAACGAAAAACCTCTGCTTTTCCTGACATTGAATAACGGAATTGCAGCCGTTGATATTCACTCGCCTATTAAGGTATTCAACGAAAGAAACGGGCTAATAGGGATGATTCTAGACGTGGCAGAATTTAAAAACAGAATTTACGTAGCAACCATGTCAGGCCTATTTGTAAGCGACAAAGACGAACTAGGATCCATATACTTCAAACCTGTAGAAAACATTAAATCAACCACGTGGACATTACTATCCTTCAATTCTGGGAAGGGTAAAGATAACATTCTACTTGCAGGAACCGGCTCGTTGGATGGTGTGTTTGAAATACAAGGAGAAAAAGCCTATAAAATATTCAATCAACCAGAAAAACACCAACCATCGTTGGTAACCCGTAAATTGATTCAATCTAAAAAACATCCCAACCGAGTTTACTTAGCCCTAGAAAGCGGAATCACCTGGATTGAATACCAAAACGGACGTTGGATAACTTCAGACCGCGCTTTTAAATCCAAAAACATTCAGGGAGAATTCCGATCAATCTGCGAAGACAATCAAGGAAGAGTTTGGCTCGGATGGTATCTAAAAGGTGTTTATCGATTTGATCGATTTAACGAAAACGACACACTAAATTTTTACGACGAAAGTCGAGGAGTGCCCAAATATTTTGGCCAATTGATTGAAAACATAAACGGTAAAATCTATTTTGGAAGCGATTCTGGCATTTATGAATACGATTCCGTTTCGGACAGAATAACTCTATCGTCAGACTTTGGTAATGTTTTTCAAAACCGATTAATAAACAGAATTGTAATAGTACCCACAGGATTCGTAATTGCAGATGGTTCGGAAAACCAAAAAACAATTGGTTTTGTTCAGAAAAATGATTTGGGAGCTTGGACAATCAACGATCTTCCGTTCCGCTCGCTACCAAACGTGGTCTGTGATGCTCTTTACGCCGCCTCTGAAAATCTTTACATTGGGGCATCCACCAATCTATTTATTTACAACCTTAACGACACACTAAAATACCTAAGGCTTAGTCCATCAAAACCCTCCTTCGACGTTCTTTTCCGAAGAATTGTAGCTGGAGACAGTCTAATTATGGATGGCACCTTTTTCACTATAACAGACAAAAAACTGCTGATAGAAGCCCATCAACCCAAAAATAAAATTCCGCAACTAAAATATACCCTCAATAACCTTATACTTGAGTATTCAGCCCTCTACTACAATAATCCGGGGAAAAATCAATACAGCTACCGACTCAAAGGATACCGCGACCAATGGTCTGAATGGAACTACGAAACAAAACGTGAATTTACCAATCTATCCGAAGGTCAATATACATTTGAAATAAAGGCACGAAACATTTATGGGCTGGAAAGCAATATCGCAACCTTCAGCTTTAAGATTCTCCCACCATGGTACAGAACCATTTATGCATATTTAGGCTATTTACTCTTAGCCATAGGGATAATGGTAATTACAATTAAGATTTATACCCGCAGACTCATTGCTGAAAAAGAACGTTTGGAAAGAATTGTGGCTGAGAGAACTGCTGAAGTTGTTGCCCAAAAGGAAGAAATCGAGCGTCAGAGTGTAAAAATATTCCATCAAAACGAACAAATTAAAAGTAGCATCACCTACGCCAGTAAAATTCAAGGGGCAGTACTTCCCCCAGACGAGTCGGTGAAAACGGTGTTTCCTGATCATTTCATATTGTACCTCCCCCGCGACATAGTAAGCGGCGACTTTTATTGGGTAGCCGAAATAGACGGGAAGAAATATTGCGCAGTAGCCGATTGTACAGGCCATGGCGTACCGGGAGGCTTTATGAGCATGATGGGAATTTCGTTTTTAAACCAGATTGTAGGTCAGAACAAGAACCTTTCGGCTGCTGAAATTCTTTTCCAACTTAGAAGAAATATCATTATGTCACTTCACCAAACCGGGAAAGTTGGCGAAAACAAAGACGGAATGGATATTGCTTTCTACATTATTGACCCAAAGACAGAAACATGTCAGTTTGCAGGAGCCAATAACCCACTCGTACTCATACACAACGAAGAAGCCATACTTTACAAAGGTGATAAAATGCCAATAGGAATCTATATTAAAGGCGAAGAACCCTTTACCAACCACGAATTCAAATTAGAAGAAAACGATGTACTTTATACATTCTCCGATGGCTATATCGACCAATTCGGCGGTTCTGACGGAAGGAAATTTATGAGCAAAAATTTCAGAGAACTACTCCTCAAAATACATAAGCTCCCCATGGAAGAACAAAAAACAATTCTCCACCAAACTCTCGTAGAATGGCACGGAGATATGGAGCGAGTAGATGATGTTGTAGTTATGGGTTACCGTTATCATAAAACTGATATCCAAAAAACACAAGACTAAATCTATGATTGTAGTGACCGGAGCTGCCGGATTCATAGGCAGCAGTTTAATCAGAACGTTAAACAACAACAAATTTATAGACATAATTGCTGTTGACGATTTTTCCAACGAGCAAAAAAATAAAAACCTCGAAGGAAAACAAATAAAGCAACGGGTTGATCGTAGCCGTTTTTTTGAGTGGATCGATAAAAATCATTTATGGATTCAGTTCATACTTCATATGGGTGCTCGGTCGGCCACAACCGGCTATCCCAAAGAGGTATACGACGAATTAAATTTGAATTACACAAAAACGGTTTGGCAAAAATCGGTTGCTTACGGAATTCCCCTAATTTACGCCTCAAGTGCAGCCACCTATGGATTAGGAGAATTCGGATATGTCGACTCACACGAAATAATTCCTAAACTTCTACCATTAAACGATTACGGGCGCTCGAAAAACGATTTCGACAAATGGGCTATCGAACAAAAGAACACGCCATTCTTTTGGGCAGGATTAAAATTTTTCAACGTTTACGGGCCAAACGAATATCACAAAGGCCGCATGGCTTCTGTAGTTTTTCACGCTTTTAACCAAATAAAACAAACCGGTAAGGTGCGATTGTTTAAATCGCACAACCCCAATTACCCTGATGGTGGCCAAATTCGCGATTTTGTTTACGTTAAAGACGTTTGCGATGCAATCTACTTTCTGATGCAAAATCGCCAACAAAGCGGAATTTACAACATAGGAACTGGCAAAGGAAGAACATTCTATGATCTGGCCGCTAATACATTTAAGGCCATGGATTTAACACCAAATATAGAATTTATTCCAACCCCCGAAGATTTACGGGATAAATATCAATACTTTACAGAGGCTAGAATGGAAAAACTCCTTAGCCTTAACTATTCCAACAAATTCCATTCCTTGGAGGAAGGGATTGAAGATTACGTTAAAAATTACCTTTTACCGGGATCCTATTATTAAACCACTCATGCAACCAGTTAAATTTATATTGGGATTACTATTTTTTGGTACGGTAGTCATAGGTTGTCAGTCAGACGATGAGTTGTTCGACGATTACCTTCTACAATTGGAATCGGTTACCGACGTTGAAGGCAATCAATATCGAGTAATAAACCTGTACGGTAAACAATGGTTCGTAGAAAACCTACGCTCTACTGTATTGAACGATGGCACCCCCCTTTTTAATTTTGTATTGAGTGAACAATGGAGCACAGCAGATAGTGCCGGATATTGTTGGTACGATAATAATCCCGATCATGCCCAAACCTACGGAGCTCTTTATAACTGGCATGCAGTGAACACCGGCAAACTCTGCCCCGAAGGTTGGAGAGTCCCAAATGAGATAGATTGGCAAATGCTTATCGATAGCCTGGGGGGAGAAAAAGTGGCTGGTGGGAAATTAAAACAAAAAGGAACTGAGTTCTGGAAACCAAAAAACACCGGTGCCACCAACTCATCCAAATTTAGAGCACTACCGGGTGGCTACAGGAATCTAACAGGAGAATTCAAGCACCTAGGCGAATATGGGTTTTGGTGGTCTACAACTACCTTTGACCAAAATAATGCCTGGTATCGATGCTTGTACTATTACAGTGAGCGCAGCTATCGCAACTACTTTAACAAAAGAGCCGGATTTTCGGTTAGATGTGTTAAAGATGCAAAGTAAACGGTTAGGTTAACTTACAAAATAAAAAGGGGGGCTCCTTACCATGATTCGGAGTCCCTTTTTTTACATTACACAAATTATTTATTCCCCAAAGGAAATTCCAATACCCATGGCGGTTTTTACTAAGGAGTGGTTAACGTCAACCGTATTATACCTCGATACCGCATCAATAATAGGAACAGAAATAACATTAGGGTGGCGATAAGCAACCATGTGTCCGAATTTTTCTTCAAGCACCAGTTCAAACGCCTTTACCCCGTATTGTGTGGCTAATACTCTATCGTACGCAATAGGGACACCCCCACGCTGAAGGTGACCTAGTACAGTTTCCCGAATATCGTAGCGGCAGCCGGCAGCAATCAACTGTTCTCTTAAAAGAGCAGCAACACCACCATATCGAGCATTTTTAA
Source organism: uncultured Bacteroidales bacterium (assembly GCA_937981765.1). Lineage (GTDB taxonomy): Bacteria > Bacteroidota > Bacteroidia > Bacteroidales > Salinivirgaceae > JAAYQU01. The sequence continues at coordinate 54,251 of CALJOM010000002.1, read as the reverse complement.
ATCCACTAATCTCATGTTCTCTCAAACTAACCGTACCATTTTTAGATTTTGCTCCTTCGGCAATCACTATAATGGCAAATCCCCTGTCACGGGTGAAACGGCTATTTACTTTTTCAACTACAACATTAATGTCATATGGTATTTCAGGGATTAGACAGATATCAGCTCCTCCGGCTACAGCAGAATGCAAAGCAATCCATCCTGCATCGCGGCCCATTACCTCGAGGATAAATACTCGGTTGTGGCTTGCCGCTGTGGTTACTAACTTATCAACGGCTTCTGTTGCAATTTGCACAGCAGTTTGAAAACCGAACGTGGCATCGGTAGCCGATAAATCGTTATCGATGGTTTTGGGAACACCAATAATGTTTAATCCTTTTTCAAACAACGCTTGTGAAATTCGCTGCGAACCATCGCCCCCAATATTTATTACGGCATCAATGCCCATAAATTGAAGTTTCCGTATTAATTCATCGCTACGGTCGACGGTAGTAATGGTTCCATCCTTATTTTTAATAGGCCAGGCGAAAGGTCCACCAACGTTGGTAGTTTCAATAATTGTTCCGCCCATGTAATGAATGCCTGCCACTGCACGTTCATCTAGAATCCTAATTTCTGTGGGTTCCCATAATACGCCATTAAAGGCCTGAATAGATCCAACCACTTCCCAATCGCGCTCTTTGGCTGCTCTTTTAACAATAGCCCGAATTACAGCATTCAATCCTGGGCAATCGCCTCCACCGGTTAGAACCAATACTCGTTTCATGTTTGTAATTTTTGGTTAGTTATGTAGATTTGTTCATTATAAACTTGGCTCGTTTTATGGCAGATCATCAATTTTGTAGCCTTCTTCATTGTATTTAATCGCTCGTGGAAACCCCCTGAGCCTGAGTTCATCAATATCGTTGAATGAATTACGACTATCAATGCTCGATTTCCATCCATTAAAACGCTTATACAGCCTCCAGGCAAAAATTCCGTAAGCCCCTTCTATGTTTGAAATGGGATTTGTTTCTCCCGAAATTCCGGCATTGCGTTTAAACAACTGATCGGCAAAAGTATTATCGGCTACATAATATTCAAAATCAACTTTTCCTAGAAAACGATAAACTCCCGGTTCAGCGATAGGAATTTCTTCAATAAAACGTTTTATAATATCGTTGGTTTTTAACGAAACTCCGTTTTCCGAGTCAGGTTTTACACTAACTGGTTTCATGGCAATAGATATGGTTTTTCGCTCATAAACATTGGGGTTTGTAAATTCATAGTAATGAAAGTGCATAATCACTTTCACTGCCCCGGCATTCGATGGTGCCCAAAACCTCGGACCGAACGACATATTCGGCTTCAATGTGTATTTTGTCCCAATGGCTGGATCGCGATGACGAAAACGTTCCAAGGATTTAATTTTTGATCGGGCTACTTTTCCATCGGGAAATGTTATTTCCAGTTGATAACTGTAACCTTCAGCATGGGGTAATTTTTGCTGCAATCGATACACATGATGTCCGGTTCTGCCGAAAATTGCCAAACCTTGTTGGTTTAGGCTATCTTTGTCAAGATTGAATTTTTGAAATGTAAAGGCGTTAACCTTACGATTTTGATTATCAAATACATGTAAACGCACATCTAGGGTTTCATGATAAATAAGGCTATCGCCATGGAGAGCCATAAAATATGCATTCTGATTACCTAGAAATGCTCGTTGAATTCGGACGTAATGAACTGCATCGGCGGTGTCGAGAACACAATAAACTATGGGAATATTTTCCCAATCGGCAGTGATATCCACATCGGTTTCACACGACGTGAAAAGGGTAAAAATTGCGGTGGTCCAAATTAAAAGTTTTTTCATGATTTATTAAACTTTAGTCAGCATAACAAATTAAAAAAGACATCGGAATCCTAGCACCAGCACGTCGTCAACCTGTTCATTATTTCCTTTCCAGGCTTGATATTGTTGAAAAAATACCTCTTTTTGCTGGTCCATTGGAAGGTGATAATTTTCTTCTATCATTTGACGGAATCTACGATTAAGAAATTTTTTGTTCTGATCTCCTCCAAATTGGTCGATATATCCGTCGGTTGTGAGATAAAAACAATCTGTGGGGCTATATTCCACCATGGTTGTGTTAAATCGGAACACCTCTTTCTTACCAAAATTACCGCCTCCAACGCTGAGTTTATCTCCCCTTATTACCTTCAAAGTTCTATCTGATACGAAATAAAGATTGTGAAATGCCCCGCTAAAATACAGAATATTTTGCTTATGATTGATAAGGCATAAGCCAATATCCATTCCATCTTTTAGTTCGGTCAAGCGTTTGTCATAGTTCAAAATTCTCGACAGTTCAAAATGTAATTCGCTGAGTAGTTCAGAAGGTTGTTTAAACAAAACATTTTTTTCACTTAGTATTTTATTCAGCAAAGAGTAACTTATGGTTGAAATAAATGCTCCTGGAACTCCATGGCCTGTACAATCAATTACAGCTACAACTTTGGTTTCTTCGAAATCCTCGAACCAGTACATGTCGCCACTAACCATATCCTTGGGGTTAAAAAGCACAAAAGAGTCAGGAAACACTCTTTTAAATTCTGAAATCTCAGGAAAAATTGCCCGCTGTATCTTACGAGCGTAAGAAATACTATCTACGAGGTCTTGATTTATAGCCAACAAACGAGTATTTTCCTGTTCCAATTTGTGTTTCTGCTCCAGAACTTCGGTAATTCTTGAGTTTAGCAGTTCTGCCTTATAGCCCTCTTCAGCGTTTTTGTTTATTATTGGCAAATCAATATTCCTGCCATAGGCTATTATCATTTCGGAGTTATCGTAATCGAACAGGATTTCAAAACGAACCTCCCCATTTGAAGTGGAAAGACCTATAATATCGATAAAACTCTCCCGGGTAAGATAAACACTTTTTAATTTCTTCCGTAACTCTTCATCAGAAACCTTTTCACTGATTTTATCTTCAATTTTCTCTTCGGTATATTTTCCGCGGAATTCGGGACTTATGTGGAATTTTCTGATATTTCCATCAATGGAGCAACTAAATGCAAAATCGGCATATAGCCTCAAAATGCTTTGATACCTATTTTTGTATAGTTGATAAAGAAAAATATCCTGATCGTCTCCCGAACGGATGCCTTTGAGAATTTCGGAAGTCTGAAAATTATCGAAAAAGCTTTTTAATCGTTGAAAACTTAAACCGTTGGTTTGTTCGGACATCAAGTCAGCATTATAGATTAATTTATGCAAAGTTATAAAATTAATTTTTTGTTGATAATGGGGCTATTAGGGAAATCAACCTGAACGGATCGTAAAGTTGACGATAAAATCACTGCAAAAATCGTGACAATATTTTGAATAGAATCATTATTTAGTGGTTTTTCAATAACGTGCTACTAATACATAGTATAACCTAACTTTCAGTTAATGTTAAGCAAACATTAAATTCAATTTCGAAACAAATCATTGAAAAACTGATTTTTATTATAAATCCATTATTGTTGCGATAATGTTTTCTTAACTTAAGATTAAGTTACGCTTAAAGTAAACCGCTGCGTGATATGGTAATTTTGCGAACGGAAATATATCGTATCTTGATATTAGCAAAAACATCAGCATTATACGGTTATTTGTTCTACCATAAGTCAGGGGCAGATTATTTTGCATCAATGCCACATTTTCTCAATCGACAAAAACCAATATAACCATGTCAAATCAATTGTTGCTAAAAATTGCGCTTTTAATCTGTTGTATTACTCTTAGGTTGGCCTCTATGGGACAAAATGCCACAATCCGCGGAACCGTCAAAGATAAAAAAACCGGAGAAACCTTGGTTGGAGCAACTATACAAATTTTAGGAACCATGTCGGGAACTATAACCGATTTTGATGGAAATTATGTGCTCCCGAATCTTAAACCGGGAGAATATAGCCTTCGATTTTCATTTGTATCGTATAAACCCGTAGATGTTGAGAAAATTACTCTACAGCCAAACGAAACCAAAGTAATAAATGTATCGCTCGAAGGAGCCACCGTAAACCTGGAAGGAGTGACAGTAGTTGCTGTTCGCCGCACGAATACAGAAGTGGCGTTAGCAAATGCCATAAAATCAAGCCTCACCCTGGCCAGTGGAATCTCGGAACAACAAATAAAACGCTCCCAGGATCAAGACGCATCACAAGTTGTAAAACGAATCCCCGGAATTTCAATAATCGACGATAAATTTATTGTAGTTCGCGGATTAAATCAACGCTATAATGGAGTCTGGCTAAACGGCGCTGCAACTCCATCCACCGAAGCAGATCAGCGAGCCTTTTCTTTCGACCTGATACCCAGTGCCATGATCGATAATCTTATGATATCGAAAAGCCCTGCTCCTGACCTACCTGCTGATTTTGGTGGAGGTTTTATAAAAATCCATACCAAGAACATGCCCGACGATAATTTTCTAACTATCAGCTACGGTTTAGGTTATGTAGAAGGGACAACTCTCTCCGACTTTAAAATCGTACCAGGCGGTAAAACCGATTTCCTTGGGTTTGATGATGGCACACGGGCACTCCCATCTACCTTTCCATCTTCCTTGAGAGGATTTTCACGCGAACAATTAGCCGAATTTGGACGACAGTTAAATAATTATTGGGATCCCATACCATCCACTCCTTTTTTTAACCAAAGTTTGTCACTCAACCTGGGGAGAAAATTTAAACATAACGAAACCACTATCGGAACCATAACCTCACTTACCTACAACCATTCCAATGAAAGCGATCAGATAACCAATCAAGGATATCAAGCCTATCGATTGGAAAATGGAAGGCCAAGTTACAACTATAATTATACTGACAACGAATATGCCCGCAAAGCCCGTATCGGGTTGTTGCACAATTGGATATTTTCATCCCAGCAAGGACAAAAAATCGAATTTCGCAATCTACTGAGCATTAATGGCAAAAATGAGTCAATAATACGAAACGGCCTCAACAACTATGAAGGAAGAATTATCCGTTCCTATCAAAACAGTTTTATGAGTCGCATTACCTATTCCGGACAATTTGGATATGAGAAAAAATTCGGCGACGACCTATCCACAATTGATGCCATTGCAGGTTATTCATACGCCAACCGTAACGAACCCGACATCAAGCGCTTGCGTACAACACTGGAAGATGATCCAAACTCTCCGCATTATGGCAAATATTTCGCAGGCATAGGAACATCTCCGTCAGCCAGTGATGCAGGTCGTGTTTTCATGACACTAAACGAACATATTATAAACGCAACTTCCAATTTTGAACGGAAATTCGACTTTCTGGAACAAATTGGTTTTGTAAAAACCGGAATTTATACAGAATATAAAACCCGAGCCTTCGACGCTCGAATTCTAGGATTTGCCAAAAATAGCAGTTATACCGAAACCATTTGGATTACACCAATAAATCAATTGTTTGCCCCCGAAAACATCAATCCGGGTCCCGATGGGTTTGTATTACGAGAATCTACATCCAAAAGCGACTCTTACCAAGCCTCCAACCTATTAATAGCTGGATATACAGCTATTAATTTACCATTAACCGAAAAAATCAACCTTTTTGGAGGAGTCAGGGTTGAACAAAACAATCAGCATCTCGACTCCTACGACCGATACAATCAACCCCTTGCGGTTAAAAAAGATAAACTAAACGTTTTTCCATCGGTAAATATAACCTACAATTTCAACAAACAAAATCTGATACGCGGAGCTTATGGGACAACCATAAACCGGCCAGAATTCAGAGAGATAGCCCCATTCTATTTTTATAATTTCCAGGAAGAGTCCGATTTTGTAGGAAACACAGAACTGAAAGACGCAATAATCCAAAATTTCGATCTTCGGTACGAAACTTATGCTAATACTGGAGAATTTTTCTCATTCGGTGTATTTTACAAAAAATTTAAAAACCCAATTGAATTAACCTACAAACCCGCCGGAAATAGAAAAAATTACACCTATGAAAATGCCAAAAACGCAATGACAGTTGGGCTGGAAATCGATATGCGCAAATCGCTGGAAACCTTACCCATAATACAAAACATTCCTGTTCTAGGAAATATCACTATAGTAGCAAATGCAGCCTATATATACAGCAAAGTATTTTTCCCCGAAAACTCTATTGAACGCAACCGAGCCTTGCAAGGGCAATCTCCCTACATTGTAAACCTAGGGCTATTTTACGATGCTAAACAAATAAACACAAACGTTTCTATACTCTACAATGTTATTGGCGATCGTATACGAATCACCGGGGAAGCAATGCAAAATAGAATTGAAGACATTCCTGATGTATACGAAAAACACAGGCATCAAATTGATTTAACTATTACTAAAACTATCAAAGAGAAAATACTGATAAAAGCTGGAGTGCGTGACCTTTTGGCTCAAAAAATAGAATCATACCAACCATATGCAAATCCTTTTGGAGGGGCAGAATTAGCTATGCCAATTAAAAGCTACAAACCTGGAAGAAATTTTTCCATATCAATCACATACAATTTTTAAAAAACCCAATGTTTTGTTGCCAATTAACTAACAAAAAAATAACAAATGAGTAACCCTAACATAAAATCTATTTAATTATTTATTAACATTAAAACAATAAGTTTGCAGCGTAAAAATAAATTTAAAAAATCAAACTCATGAAAAACAATCAATACAACCTAAAACAAATGGCCCTTGTAATGGCGGCCCTAATGCTGTCGTTCAACAGCTGCAAAGAAAAAGATGAAGATGATAGTAAGCCGGGTCAAGGCGTTAGAGTTTCCGGAAACATCACTCAAAACACAACATGGCGTGCACAAGACACAATCTACCTCAATGGATACGTTTATGTCAAAGAAGGTGCCACGCTAACCATTGAGCCAGGAACCTTAATTAAAGGAATTTCGGATACAAAAGCTGCTCTTATTATTGAGCGCGGAGCCAGAATTATGGCAGAAGGTACTCGTCAAAAACCTATCGTATTTACCTCCGACAAACCAGCAGGAGAACGTCAACCTGGAGATTGGGCTGGAATTATTATTTGCGGAAAAGCACCTATCAACCAAACCGGCGGACAGGCTGAAATGGAAGGAGGAACAGGTGCTATGTACGGTGGCAATGATCCTAACGATAACTCTGGTGTTTTGAAATTTGTACGCATAGAATTTGCCGGTTACGAAGTATCGAACGGTAACGAAATCAATGGACTTTCGATGGGAGGAGTTGGTCGTGGTACAACTATTCAATACGTACAAGTATCATTTGGACGTGACGACGCTTTTGAATGGTGGGGTGGAACAGTTGATGCCAAATACCTTGTTTCATATCGCACCGGAGATGATGATTTTGATACCGACAATGGATTCAGCGGACGCATTCAATTCGGACTTATAATTCGCGGTCCTCAAGAAGCCGATAAAACCGACGCATCGAATGGTTTTGAATCCGATAACGACAAAGATGGAACTTCGAATGAACCTTATACAAGCGCAACCTTTAGCAACATTACCATACTGGGCCCTTATGCAACTCCAGCTCAAACGGATGTAAATCCTAACCACCAAAATGGATTGCGTTTAAGAAGGAATACCCGTATAAACCTTCACAACTCAATTATTGCCGGATTTAAATTTGGCTTACGTTTGGAAGGACCCTCAGCAACCTTATATAATCAAGCTGACGGGCCAGCCCTTAAAAACAATATCATGGCCGGATGCTTGACAAATTTCAGACTTAATGATGTTCTTTCAGCCGACCAGTTCGCTCAAATGTGGTTGGACGGAAATAATATCATCCTAAACAATAACAACGATGTATTACCAGCTTCAGCATGGAATTGGGGCAACATTAATGCGTTACCGACCGCTGGTTCAATAGCTCTTAGCGGAGCTAATTTCACAGGATTAGATATGACATTCTTTGAAGCCGTAACTTTCCGAGGAGCATTTGGTACTACAGACTGGACTCAAGGTTGGTGTAACTGGGATCCGCAAAATACCCAATATTAAAATTTAAATACCTCTTATAATAAACACACATTAAGAGACCTCTTAATAATAAAGAGGTCTCTTAATTTTTGTCATCAATTTAAGGACGTTTGTCAAAAAGAAATAGGGTAAGGATTTATCCTTTGTTGATATTAATAATCTAATATTCAATATATTAATAAAAAAGAAGATTTAAAATTTAAAGACACTCAAAAAATGATAACGAACAAAAGTTGTTTTAAACCGTTTAGGTTATAAAAATCTAAAACTATGAAAACTTTCATTTATATTTTAGCGGCATTGGTATCAACAACCATATCCTATGCACAAACCTTAACTGTAGGGGCTAATTCTACAACAAACATCACCTCAAATCAAACCTATACCGCCCTCAGTATGGGGAACAATTCTAATTTATACATTAATCATGGAAATACGCTTACCATTAACGGAAATGCATCTGCGTCCAATGGCGGCGATATCTACATTAATGGCACTTTAATTATTTCAGGTACGTTAAGTGCGGGAAACAGCCTTGGGTTACACATTGATGGAGCGTTCTACGTTGGCACAATTAGCGTTGCTAACAATTCCTCGCTTTCGGTTTCAGGAAATGGAGACATTCAAGTTTCAGGAAATTTTGCTGCCGGAAACAACACAAACATTGTGGTTGACGTTGGGGGAAATGTGAATGTTGGAGGTAATATGAGCATTGGAGGAGGTACAAGTTCTGTTCTCGTAAATGGAACGGTTATTATAGAAGGAATGTATTCCGGCCCTACTCCTACCGGAAGCGGTTATATGGTACATGCCGGTGGAGTATTATTAGGCTCTCCATTACCTGTAACATTGCTTTCATCCAACATCTATTTATCGGAGAACAATGTTACCATTACCTGGGAAACAGCTTCCGAACTGAACAACGACCGTTTTGAAATTTTTCGCTCTACTGACCTGACAAATTGGCTACGAATTAATACCATAGCCGGGAAAGGCAATAGTCAGCAAATTTCGTTCTACTCTATAACCGACGTAAATCCTCCTTTAGGAAGCATTTACTATAGAATAGTACAAATAGATTACGATGGTTCATCTGATATAATTGCAATGCACACCATTACAAACAATATAAAGGAACAACTCACCATATATCCTAATCCAGTGATGCAAGGTGAACCATGGTACATTAAAGGCACTCAAGATGGCGATGTGGTAAAAATATTCAACAGCGCTTTGCAACCGGTTGAAAATAATAATTTAACACGTGGGATATATCTTATATTAGTTAACAACCGAACACCATTAAAGCTAATTGTAAAATAAATTTTATGCAATATCAAAAAGAAAAACCGGGAAATTTCCCGGTTTTTTTTGGTTTTGTTTATCTACTATATCCTATATTTCGGAAATATGCGCCGTATTTTTTATCTTCAACCATGATGTGTGTTTCAATCCACGATTTTAGAAGATTGTATGTTTCCATAGTTACCACCTTCTCTTCAATAAGCTTTTGATTAATCTCCTTAACCTTTTTTCGTAATTGGTTATGGGCATCAAGATGTTTTTTATACTCCGGATACCCCGTAGCAATCATAGCCTTTTCTTCTTCTTTGAAATGGTAATTTACGTAGTTGGCCAATTCCTCAAGTATTTTTTCTAAGGCTTCTTTACCACACCTATTTTTCATAGCTTCGTGCAAATCATTTATTAAAGAAAAGAGCTTTTTGTGATGGTTGTCGAACTCCGTTACCTGGACGCTGTAAGCGGGTGTCCATTCATAAAGTGGCATATTTTTTAGTTTTAAAGTTAAACACTCTTTAATTTAAATCTTAATGATTTCAAAACATGGTGAAAAAGTTTTCAAAATTTCCCATAATACCACTCCCACTGAAACAGCCACATTTAGCGAATGTTTGGTTCCTAGTTGTGGTATTTCGAGACAACAATCACATGCATCGATAACCTCCTGCTGAACTCCATGCACTTCATTACCGAATACCAAAGCAACAGGAAACGAGAACCCAGAATCCGACAGATGATTGAGCATAAAAGAATTTTCAGCCTGTTCGACAGCACAACAGAAATAACCTTGGTTTTTTAAACGTTCCACAGCCTGAACAGCATTATCTGCATACTCCCAAGCAACACTATCGGTTGCACCAAGAGCAGTTTTATGTATCTCCTTGTTTGGAGGGGTTGAGGTAATTCCGCATAAAACAATCTTTTGTATCCGAAAGGCATCTCCGGTGCGAAAAACCGAACCAACATTATTGGCACTACGAATGTTATCAAGAACTAATACAATTGGTTGCTTTTCTGATTTCTGGAAATCCTCTACACTCAATCTATCAAGTTCATCGATTGTATATTTTCTATATTTCGTCATCTCAGATTGCTAAGTAAAAAAAAATCACCTTCGTGTATATTTTGCTCAAATTCTTTTGCAAAAGTAATTCCAAAATAGGGAAACTTTTTTAATTTAGAAAATTGGAAAGCTCCTGAAAAGATATTTTCTTTGTAGTAGGATTGAATGTAAAAGATTAAACCCCATATAAAAACTTATCCGATGAACCTTCACGAATATCAAGCAAAACAAATTCTTGGAAAATTTGGTGTTACTCTACCGGTGGGATATATGGCAGCTACGGTTGAAGAAGCCTATGAAGCAGCAAAAAAAATACAGGAACAAACCGGAACATCGGTATGGGCTGTAAAGGCTCAAATACATGCAGGAGGAAGAGGTAAAGGAGGTGGAGTTAAAATAGCTAAATCGTTGGATGAGGTTAAACAGTATGCAGGACAAATTTTAGGAATGCAACTGGTAACCCCTCAAACCGGACCACAAGGGAAATTAGTCAGACGCTTGTTAATCGAGCAAGGAATCTATTATCCGGGCCCTACTCCGGTACGCGAATTTTATATGAGTGTTCTTCTGAACCGGCAAACAGGCCGACATATTATCATGTACAGTCCAGACGGAGGAATGGATATTGAAGAGGTAGCAGCCAAAACTCCTGAACGTATTTTTAAAGAGGAGATTGACCCAGCCGTGGGAGTTCAACCCTTCCAGGGCAGAAAGATTGCTAATAACCTAGGCTTAGAAGGAGACGCTTATAAATCGATGCTAAAATTTGTACCAGCTCTTTACGAAGCATATATACAGAGCGACGCATCTCTTTTTGAAATAAACCCTGTTGCAAAAACATCCGATAACATTATTATGGCTGCCGATGCTAAAGTGGTTCTGGATGACAACGCACTTTACCGACATCCTGAATATGCCGCCATGCGCGATATACATGAGGAAGATCCCACAGAGGTTGAGGCCGGTAAATACGGGTTGAACTTTATAAAACTCGATGGGAATGTTGGGTGTATGGTTAACGGAGCCGGTCTTGCCATGGCAACCATGGACATAATTAAACTCAGCGGAGGAAATCCGGCCAATTTTCTGGATGTGGGTGGAACAGCCAATGCTACCACGGTCGAAGCCGGATTTAGAATCATTTTGAAAGACCCCGCCGTAAAAGCCATACTTATTAATATTTTTGGCGGCATTGTTCGCTGCGACCGTGTCGCACAAGGCGTTGTTGATGCCTACAAGAGTATCGGAGAAATTAAAATACCGGTAATCGTCCGACTTCAAGGAACCAATGCTGAGGAAGCCAAAAAACTAATCGACAGCAGCGGCTTAAAGGTATATTCTGCCATTACACTGCAAGAAGCAGCCGATAAGGTTAAAGAACTTGTTTCATAAAGCCTCGGAAGAAACTGATTGTTAGGGCAAGCAGGAAGATTAAATTTTTATTTGCTTGCTCTTTGCTTTTATGCTTAAATGCATTGACAAGAAGTCATCCATGGTGGCAGAATCTCCGGTAGTGAGAAAAATGGGATTCTCAGAAGGAAGGTTTACTGGTAATCTCATCTCCTGCAAAATTGTTTTAGCCCGCAACGAAACTGCAGGAGCGGGATCAATGAGTATTAAGTTTGGGAAAAGTTTACCAATGGTATTGGATAAAAATGGATAATGCGTACATCCTAAAACCAAAATATCCGCTCCTTGTTCAACCATTGGTGAGATATATTGATTTAAAAGATTTTCTACCTCGGGGCCTGCAACAATTCCTTTCTCAACAAGCTCTACCAAGCCATAACCAGGCTGAATAATTGTTTTTATACCGTTAGTATATCGTTCTGTGGTTTGTTTAAAAAGTCGGCCATTAAACGTTCCTTCTGTTGCCAACACGCCAATAACTTTCGACAATGTTTTCAAAGCAGCCGGTTTAATAGCTGGTTCTATGCCCACAAAAGGGATCGTGTAGGTTGAGCGTAAAAAGTCGATAGCCGCAGCAGTAGCTGTGTTGCAGGCAACAACAACCAATGAAACAGAATATGTTTCGATTAAAAAGTCAACGATTTTTTTTGTTCTTTGTTGAATTTGCTCAAACGTGCGCGTTCCATAAGGACAATAGGCACTGTCGGCAACATAAATCAATTGTGCATTAGGCAAATCTGTAATCAAATGTCGGAATACACTTAATCCGCCCAACCCGCTGTCAAAAACACCTATATTGACCCTTTGTCCCATGGCTGTTAAAAACGATCTCCTGATTATAACTATGATAATCAGGAGATCGTGATAAAAAAGAAAAACTTATTCTAACTTGAGTTTTTTCTTCACTAGTGGAGTCACATCGATAGCCGATGGAGATTTGTATAAAATTCCGTTACCGGGGGCAGCATCGAGTATGTAGGTGAAATTATTTTCACGACCAACTTCTTCAATTGCTTGTTGAACTTTATCAATTATTGGTTGCTGCAAGTCATGCTCCTTTTGCTGTAATTCTACTTGGGCATTACTTCTAAACAGCTCTATACGTCGCTGTAGATCCTGTAATTCATCTTCACGGGATTTTCTGATCACTGCACTTAAACTTTCATATTTTGCTTGATAATCTTTATACTTATCTTGAAGTTCTTTTGTCATTCCTGCCATGGCATCTTCAAGTTCCTTCGCGAATTTCTGCAAAGTATTTTGAGCTTCCTTTAATTCAGGCATAGCTTGAATGACTTCATAGGAGTCGATGTGTCCAATTTTAATGTTTTGAGCAGTTAACCCGGTTGAAAAAACCGCAAAAATAAATGCCACAATAATTTTCTTCATACCTTTTCAGTTTTATGTGTTTGTATTTTTTGCAAATATAACGAAACAAATTGAACTATCAATATCCTAACTTTTTCAAAACATCATCGCTCTTATCGAATTTCGGATCATTGTAAACAACACCCAAACCACTGGCCACATCAATAATTAAGGCAAAATTTCCCTCTACGCCTATCTCCTTAATGGCTTTAAAAACCTGTTCTTGTATAGGTTGAATAAGTTCCTGACGTTTCTTGAAAAAATCGCCGTTTTTCCCAAAATATTTCTCCTGCTTCTGCCGGGCCTCTGCAGTTTTTTCTTCTATTTCCTCTTCTCGCTTTTTTCGTAAATCTTCGCTAAGAAGAATCTTCTCAACTTCATAGAGTTTAACCAACCGGTTAACCTCATCGTTCAATGCTGTGATTTCAGCCTGCCACTCATCGAGGATAATTTTCAATTGCTCCTGGGCTGATTCATAAGCTGGAATATTGTTAAGAATATAGCGTGTATCCACGTAAGCAAAACGCTGAGCAGACAGGGATAATGGAATTGTAAAAAGAAGTAGAAGAATTAAACGTTGCATAATCAGAATATTAAAACATTTGTCCAATCGAGAAAGCAAATTGTCCCTTGTTGGAAGCAGGTCGGTTGGGAATTTCATCAAAACCATATCCCCAATCAATTCCGAGCATACCAAACATGGCCATAAATACACGCAACCCAACGCCAGCCGAACGCTTCAATTCGAAAGGCGTATAATCTCTGACATTATGCCATGCATTCCCGGCTTCGGCAAAGGTGAGTACATAGAAGGTAGCTGCCGGATTTAGTGATAACGGATACCGTAGTTCCAGTGTAACTTTTTGATACAGATTCCCTCCTTTAATAGGCGTTAACGAGCCCATATTTTGCGGACCGTTGTCGTAACCCCGCAACCCAATAACATCTGCACCATAGATGTTAAATCCGCTAAGCCCGTCGCCACCAAGCTGGAATTGTTCAAACGGAGAATAACCCAGTGCCTGATTGTAGTAACCAATGTATCCAAATTCAAGTTTGGAGTGAAGCACTAAATTCTCGACAATTGGTGTATAGGATGCTGCGCTGAACTTCCATTTATGATATTCTATCCACCTATATTTCGAAGCTATTTCTTTGGTATGACGTTCTTCTTCAAGAGTTGCAATCTGAGCAGAAGTCAACCCTGTAGTATCAACCGGGGGTTGTTCCCACCATCGATCCTTTTTGAACATTGAATACGGCGGAGTTAATTGTAAGGATAAAGCTAATCTTGCTCCCCGACGTGGATAAATAGGGGCATCAATAGAGTTTCGTGAAATTTCTGTTGTAAAACTGAGATTATTCGATTTCCCTGTATTGAACAAAAAATAGGAGTTGAAATCTTTTAGATTATAATTCTCCAAACGCACTGAATTCGACATTAAGAAATAGTCGTCTGGCCATTCCAGTCGACGCATAAGACCAACACTGAACCCTGAAACCTTCATGTAGTTTTCAATCTTGGTAAGGTTTCTACCTGTAGAACGTATTGTGTGATAGGCAGATACTGACAAAGAGTTGGGTTTCCTGCCTCCCAGCCACGGCTCTATAAAAGAAATCGAGTAGGCCTGATAGTAGGTTCCATTAGTTTGGGCTGTAAGCATCAGGCGTTGACCGTCTCCGGTGGGGAACGGACGCCATGCGTCTTTCTGGAAGAAATCTTTTAAGGCAAGATTTGTCAGGGTAAGCCTTACAGACCCCAGGAAAATTCCAGCTCCCCATCCTCCACTTATTTCAATCTGGTCTGATGGTCGTTCTTCCAAAATATACTCTAAGTCAACTGTTCCATCGTAGGGACTCGGAATGGTTTTAAGATCGAATTTTTCGGGATCGAAATATCCCAACTGAGCTAACTCTCGCTGTGAGCGAATAATATTGGTACGACTAAAAAGGTCTCCAGGACGGGTTTTTATTTCGCGGCGTATAACATGATCGTTGGTTTTTGTGTTGCCTCGAATAATAACGCGATTTATCCTTGCTTGTTTTCCTTCGTAAATCCGCATCTCAAAATCAATAGAGTCATTCTCTACAGCAACTTCTACCGGTGTTACATTAAAAAAAAGGTATCCATCGTCATAGTATAGAGAACTAACTGCGTCTTGTGCTTGATATAACCGTTCATCAAGAATTTTCTGATCAAATACATCGCCTTTTTTTATACCCAAAACTTGCGATAATTGTTCGGAGGTAAATTTTGAGTTACCCACCCAAGAAATATTGCGAATGAAAAACTGTCGTCCTTCGTCAATTTTTATTTTAATTCCAATAAGATTTTCACCTACGGGATATACCGTATCCCACAAGATTCTGGCGTCGCGGTACCCTTTTTCGCTATACTTGGCTATAATTTTATTCATATCGTCCTTGTATAATTTTGCAATATACTTCGACGGTTTAAAAAGCCCATACCAACGTTTTTTCTTGGTATCCTTCATGGCACGGCGTAATTGAGCGTCCGAAAAAACAGTATTTCCTTCGAATTCAATATTTTTTATTTTCACCCTGCCGTGCTTTTTAACATGAAATACAATATTTACATGGTTAACCATGAACGTATCCGAAACTATGGTTGCATCAACCTCAACATTCAAAAATCCTTTGTTTATAAAGAAATTACGTATGGTGCTTTTAGCTCGACTCAAGGTGTTATCGGTTACCTGGGTTCCTCTTAGTAACTCAAGTTTTCCTCTTAAGTCTTCAGCTTCACCTTTCTTGATGCCTTTAAAACTAAACGAAGCCAATCTGGGGCGTTCTACCAAATGAATTTCAAGAAAAATTTTATCCCCAATTACTTTGTTGGCTAAAATTTTAACATCAGAAAACAATCCTTGTTTCCACAAACGTTCAATAGCTTTTGAAATCTTATCGCCGGGAATTTTAATCCGTTGCCCGACACTTAATCCCGAAAGAGCAATTATCACACTGTGGTCTAAATATTCAACTCCTGTAACAACAATACCACCAATCTCGTATTCGAGGGGCTTTGTATAATCGAGTCTGAGAATGTCTTGTCCAATAACTGTTTGAGCTAGGTTTTGTTGTGCAAGAATAAAAAGTATTGAAAGTAGAAATATGATTCGTTTTTGCATAAATGTGGTTCTATTTGAGTTGTTCACTTGTTTTACCAAATCGGCGTTCGCGTTTTTGAAAATCTAGTATTGCTTTAAAAAAATCATCCTTTCTGAAATCAGGCCACAAAACAGGTGTAAAATAAAGCTCCGAATAGGCTAATTGATAGAGAAGGAAGTTACTTATTCGTAATTCACCTGAGGTTCGTATCAACAAATCTGGATCGGGAATTCCACGGGTAACTAAGTGATCCTGAATGGTTTGGTCGGTTAATGTTTCGGGATCTAATTCTCCTCGTTGAACTGCTTTGGCAATTCTTTTAACCGCTTGCAAAAGTTCCCAACGAGACGAATAGGATAGTGCTATTATTAAATTTAATCCTGTATTGGAACTTGTTTTTTGAATTGCACCTTTGAGATTTTCTTGTACATTTTTAGGAAGTGCCTGAATATCGCCTATAGTTTTCAATTGTATGTTATTTTCAATAAGTTTGCCGATTTCATTATGAATAGCCTCTATTAACAAGGACATTAAGGCCGTTACTTCTTCTTTGGGGCGATTCCAGTTTTCGGTAGAAAAAGCATATAAAGTTAGATACTTCACTCCTATTTCGACCGCACCTTCGACGGTTTCCCTCACAGCAGTAACTCCATTTTTATGGCCAAATATTCGACTATTCCCTTTCTTTTTAGCCCATCGCCCGTTGCCATCCATAATAATGGCAACATGCTTAGGAATTGGATTTTTAATCACTTCTTCTTTTAATGACATGCCTTTAAAAGTTAGCTAGTATAAGAATTTGGCGTTGATTGAGATCGATATTCATGCTCTGTGTTAGATCCGGCATGAATAGCCCCGTTTTTATTGATGGAGGTAAAGGCAGGGCATTTACTTTTGTCCCTTAATTTATAGGCGATTCCTATGCCTAGAAATGAAAACCAGTCGTTGTTGCTCAAAACCGTCATTTGACGATAACGATGTTCTGAATTAACATCGAATAGCAGATAATCTAACCGATCGAGGTCGTCGCGGAAAAATTTGCGCATGGAATATTCAATAGAAAAAGTCCATTTCCCAGGCGTATTAATTTTTACTCCTAAGGCAACTGGTATCTCAATGTTTTGAAAGAATTTTCGTTCGAAGGTTTTATTAACCAGGTTGGTTCCAAGTCCAATAGAAAAATAGGGAGATACTCTATTAATGTTTTTTGCGGCTTGAATAGGTATAAAATTAAATTCGACTACTCCAGATAGACCAAACACATAGGAGGTAAATTCCAAATTTCTTTGTATCTGATAACTGTAGTCCGAACTTTTATCGGTTCCGGACAACATTGCAAAATTAACGTTAGTACGAAACGACAGCTGAGAATGGTAATTATAACGACCAAAAATTAAGGCTCCGGGTCGTACCTTATGAAACGGATTCATGGTGTTTATGTCGCCAAAATAATTGGTTGCCCCTACCAATCCGCCAATCTCTAGATCTTTACCCCATTTTGCATTACAGGTTAAAACCACTGAACACAGTGATACTAACGCCACTGTTTTAAAAATCATCTCTTGCGTGTATTTTGCCAATGAAAAACGCTATTGTTTATTTTTTAGTGTGGCAAAATTAGTAAAATTCTAATTTGGGTCTGCCTTTTGGGGTAGTTTTTAATATAGCACAATAGCTTATGGTAACAAATTGATACTGATCAATCCAACTTCCCCCTCTGATACCGCCGCCGGATATGTAGGTATATTCATTGATTAATCCCCCGTATCTATACGACAAAATTGCTGCAATCTCGCCTCTAGTGTCTAATAGTAATTGCGTTGGAGGGAACGGATCTCCGCTAATATCATCAATATAATCAGTTAGAGTAAATCTCCAACCAGCCTCAACATTTATAGATTGAAATTTTGTAACCTTAAACTTCATCCCTATACCAACAGGGAAAGCAACGCTTACTCTACTATAAGGATCTTTGTAGCCAGGGAGTCCCTGACCAGCAGTGCCTAAGGGCTGCAGATTATGCCACTCTCCCCGAGTGTATGCTTGCGGATTGAAGTAAATACCGGCCACTCCCGCAAAAATGTAAGTTGGGAAAATTGTACGCTTGGGTCTTCTTGGTAAATGCAACCACCGATAGCGATTTCGCTTAGGTTGGTCTCCTATGATGTAATATTCATAAATTCCGGCTAATTCAATGATTGGGCTCCGAAAATGGAAAAAACGTTCGGGCATTCCACCATATCGATCGTCATTAGAAAGCATTCCAAAGGCAATATTTGCTCTAGCTCTTTGGCGAGGACTTAAAGAATATCTTCCCCCAATCTGGGCAACCGGACGTATAGCCTGTGGATTAACCCAAACATAGGATAATATTTCTTTGTTCACCGGCGCTCCAGCATCTCCCATAAAGTTAGTCGCACCAATGCCAGCATAGACCTCGTATCGTAATCTTTTCCAGTTATAAAACTGTCCATGTAGGAACGTCGGCAACAGAAGAATGACCGATAGTAAAAATATAATTTTGTGAATGCGAGACTTTAACATTGGAGTGTTTTTTTAGAATTTGGGTAATCCACCACGTCCGGTTCTCATTTTATAGGAAAGGGTAATAACAGTAAACATAAAATAATCGTTGTTCAAAGCATTACCTCTACGGTCGTTAGGGCCAACTACATAAAGTCTTCCATCCTCATACGGCAACCCGGGATTGGATAGGTATCTTGCAATTGGATCGTCAAATAGGTTGGGATCTACGTAATTTTTACTGACATCGTCGATGTAATCTGTAAAAGTTAACCGGGCTCCATATTCAAGTCCCAGCGAAAATTTTCGATTTAGCGGATAGCGAACCCCTAACCCAAACGGCACTCCTACCTGTAAACGAGAATAGGGTTTTCGTGTCGGGATTATGTATTGACCTTCGGTTCCAATGTCATGAAGTTTGTACCATTTGCCATCGGGTCCCAAGCCTTGCGGATTAAACCAGAAGAATGAAACCCCAGCAAAAACATACGTATTAATTGGTAATGCCTGAATATTCTGCCAACTAAAAAAACTCCCTATCCTCTTACCGGTTGTACGCCTTCCAAATTTTTCCTTGATAATGTGGTATTCTCCGTAGGTGGCAAATTCAATTATTGGTGACCTGAAACTCAGGTTTCTTTGATTTCTGAAGGGGTCTTCTGACCATTTATCATCACCGCGTAAATATCCAAACGAAAGGCTTACACCCAAAGCAACAGGTTCTAGGACTTTGTATCTTCCTCCTAAAACTAAAACCGGCCGTATGGTTGCAATATCTAAGTCTGATACACTATTTTCAGAACCTCCGCCAAGATCTCCTAAAAAGGTAGTAAATCCTAGACCTCCCATTGCATCATAGCGTTGGCGTTTCCATGCCCCTCGCTGAGCTTGTGTTTCATGAAATACACCAAGTATAGTCGTAAGTGTTAAAAATAACTTCAGGGCTAACTGCATTTGTGCTTGTCTCTTCATCAGTTCACAATTTTTTGGTTTGTGATATGCCCGAACAATCTATCTAACAAAACACTTAATTGCCTTATTTTGTTCTTCATGTTCGAATTTTAAGGTGTGTAAAAACATTGAACTCCTTGCGCTTCCATAACAGTTGTACCACGCCCCGTAAGACAATGTTTGTCCGCAAAATGTTTAAAACACACATTTTTTCAGTGTAAAAATAAACATATTTTGTGAATCTGTCAAAATTGGAGAAAATATGAGGATATTTTTTTTGACCAACAGCCATAATAGAAGAGTTATTAGTTCAATTTCTTTTATCAACCCCCCACATAAGCTTACTTCTGAGGGTTTGAAAAAAACTATTGCCTTGAAGTTGAACTATGTTAAAAGTAAATGTCGCTGAACGAACAATAAAATCAATTTGATCGCGGATAAGAATATTTCGGTTGTCGAGCGTTCCCACATGAGGGAAGGGGCGCTTTTCTACCGATATTTTTATAATTGACTGTTCCGGTATAATTATAGGACGTACGGTTAAATTGTGAGAAGCTATAGGACTTATAATCAATTGTCTGCCGCATGGGGTTAGAATTGGACCACCAACGCTAAGGTTATAGGCTGTTGAGCCTGTGGCAGTGCTTATGATAAGTCCGTCGGCCCAGTATGTATTCAGAAATTCTCCATCCACAGAAACTGTAATCCGAGATAAGGTGTCGTGATCGCTTTTCTTTATCGTAAAATCATTTAAGGCAAACGGATAGGTTGGGATTGGAATGCTTGGAGAATGAATTTCCAAAACATTTCGCGGTTGAATTGTGAATTCTTTTTTTAAAAATTTTTCCAATGCTTTGGGTAAATCTTCGGGGAAAATTTCTGAGAGGAATCCTAAACGTCCGGTATTTACGCCCAGAATAGGAATGTTTTTGTCGCGCACAAGGGTTAAGGTTTCCAACATTGTGCCATCGCCACCGATGGACAGTAAAAGAGAGGTTTGCTCGGGAATAGTATCGTGATTGATAAACGTGGGAAAAGTAAAATCGGGGACATGCTGTCGAAGTTCACAAAGTATGGGCTCGAAAATGGCAAACGGGATTTTTCGTTCCAACAAACTTAACAAAAAGTTCTTCAACGGTTCAATAAAATTGTCGGGTAAACTTCGACCGAAAATTGATATAAATGGTGAACTCATGACTTACGATAATAGGTTATGGTTTACAGCGAAATTATCAAAAAAATACTGTTCCAAGGTGAATATTAAAGAGCATTTTTTTTTCACTGTTATAAACTGCCTCAAAACGAAAAATTAGATCGTAGTATGATACTATATCCAAGCCTATTCCAAACGCTGCCATCCAACGATTATTTTTTTCGGGGAGAATATCAAAAACTCCTCCGGCATCAGTAAAAATGGTCTGATAGATCGATAAAAATGGTTTGTTGAATTTTTCGGATGATATTTTCTCAATAACATAGCGTTTCTTGTTCACCAATCGCGACAAAAATTGCTGGCGTACGATTGCTGCCCCCTTCCCTTTCCACAAGTTGTCTTCAAAACCTCGGAAATAGTAGCTGGTTCCAATATTAGAACGCAACCCCACGGGTGTTGGTTTATTAAAGTAATCGGTTACCAGATGGCTAGAGTAGGTGAACCACGATTCAATCGGAACATGTCCCTGAAGTGAAAAATAAAGGTTTGTCCACCCATTTAGATATTGATCCAGAGCCGAAGAGAATTTCGATTCAACGGCGTAACCCCTGGTGGGATAATAGACATAGTTGAGTGTTGAATGGAGAAATTGATAGGATAAAGTTGTCCAAACATTAGATTGTTGAACTGTTCCGTAAAGTGAATGTCGAGTGGTTGGTGATGTATCCGTGAGCTGAAAGCGATTAGCTTGGAGGGAAAAAAGGTGTCGTGTATTGTATTTTGGCCGATACTGAATACCTCCGGTTAATCGCTGTTCAAAATACTGAAAATTTGTTCCATTAAAATAAAGATACTGTTGGTTTTCAATATCGTATGGAAATGATTTCTGACGAAAAACCGAGGCATCGAAAATCAAGCCCAGTTTTTGATTGGAAGGACCTAACATTGGACGAATGTAATTAATTGCCAGTTGTTGACGATAACCGGCACGAAATTTAAGATTGAGAGTTTCGCGCCTTCCTCTGAAATTGTGTTTGGTAAGAATAAAACCATAATTAATGCGGTCCCATTCCTGCTGATGAATAAATGTTGCAAGGTTTCGGTCGGCGTGCTCGAAAATGATGTAGGGCCACCAGTACCAACGCTCGGTTACACGGATAATAATTGTGCGTCGGAAATCTATGAGTGTATCGGTTATCTGTATTTCGTTAAAAAGCCTCGTATTGTACAAATTTTCGATACTTCGTTCAATTAACTTGTTAAACTCGCTGTTTATGGTATCTCCTTCGGAAAATAGTAGTTCCCGACGTATGATCCAGTCTTTGGTGGTTTGGTTGTTTTGAATTATTAGTTGTTGTATGACTTGAGCTTGTGAGCACCATGCCGACGTGAATATAGCCGTAAGGAGCCAGAATTTTTTCAATGAATTGCTCATTAGATATTTAGGTATCGAATTAAAGCCTCGTACCGATCTTTAAGAATTTCTTGCATGGTATCCTGTTCTTCAAAGGTTGCCTGTATTTCGTAGTTGTAGCGTTCGAATGTTCGCAGCAACGAAGTGATTTCATTTGTATTTACACGAATTGTAATGGACAGCCTCATGCTGTCGGGGATATGAGTAACAAACAGGCTTATAATTTTAGCGTCGTTGCTTTCAACTATCTGTGCAATCTGACTAAGGGAATAATCGTTGATATGAAGTTCGGTAATCAGAATAGCCCCTTTTTCGCCTGAATTTAGGATAGAGGCCATTGCCCGAATTAAATCCATAGATAGCACCATGCCGGCATAACGACGTGTTTGAGGATCTACCACAGGAACTACAGATAGAGAATATTTGCCGCTAACATCAATCAGCTCAAAAATATGATCGGTAGGAGTTACGTAGTATTGAAGATATCGGTCGGCAATTTCCTGAATGGGTTCGTTGAAAACTCCAGAGTCGTAAATAGCTGAATCGGATAAAAGCCCAAGAAAAATATCGTCTTGAACCACCGGCAAATGAGAAATACGGAACACTTCCATCCAATTAAGAGCTTTAATGGCACTTTCGGAAGGGCTTATTGTAATTAAAACATCCGACATTAAATCTCTGGCAAGCATATTTTCAGTTTTTCCTGCAAATAATTTAACTTTGCCGAGTGGTTCGCAAAATCAAAAGTACAACCATTTTTTGAAGGGAACAAATTTTTCATCCCACATAACAATCTATTAACGGAAAATGACAAGACTTAGTGTTAATATCAACAAAATAGCCACCCTTCGAAATGCTCGGGGAGGAAACATTCCTAATGTTTTAGAGGCAGCTATTAACTGCCAAAAGTTTGGGGCACAGGGTATTACCGTACATCCTCGTCCTGATGAACGCCATATTCGGTGCAGCGATGTGCGTGAAATTCGCCCCATTATTACAACCGAGTTTAACATTGAAGGGTATCCATCCCCAAAATTTTTGGAACTTGTAGCAGAGGTAAAACCGCATCAAGTAACCCTTGTTCCTGACCCTCCCGACGCAATAACTTCCAATTCAGGATGGGACACAAAAACACACCTCTCCTTCTTGAAAGATGTGATAGCTGAGCTCAAATCGTACGGTATCAGAACGTCGATATTTGTGGATACAAATCTTCAAAATATTGAATATAGCGTTGAAACCAAAACCGACAGAATTGAGCTTTATACAGAGCCTTACGCAACCATGTTTGAAAAAGACCCTTCTGTAGCCATAGCCCCATTTCGCAAAGCGGCAGAAAGAGCTTTGGAACTTGGGATGGGAATAAATGCAGGTCACGATTTAAACCTTGAAAATCTTCGGTACTTTGCTCAAAATATTCCTGGACTGCTCGAAGTATCTATAGGACACGCTCTGATTTCCGACGCACTGTATTACGGTTTAGAAAATACTATCCAAATGTATCTCAGAGAATTACGCCCATGAGTGTTAAAATGTTTTCGAGGATAATTGGCAAGGGGCATCCTGTGATAATTTTGCATGGTTTATATGGCATGTCCGATAACTGGCTTACAATAGCCAAGCCATTGAGCCAAAATTTCGAGGTGCATTTGCCTGATTGGAGGAATCATGGTCAAAGCCCCCACCTTCCAAGCCATACCTACACTGATCTGGTTAACGATTTAAAATACTATTCAGAGAAAAATCGTCTGGAGCGATTTGCTATAATTGGGCACTCCATGGGAGGCAAAGCTGCCATGAGATTTTCCCTGGAGTATCCGGAATATGTGTCGGCACTGATTGTGGTTGATATAGCCCCGGTTGATTACAATCGGCGATTGGACTCAGCTTCCATTTTTCAGCATAAACAAATAGTAGATGCCATGCTCTCCCTTGACCTTAATACACTCCCAGGAAGAAACGAGGCTGAGCAACAGATGGTTGAGAAAATTGGGGACATCCGAGTGGTTCGCTTTTTGTTGAAAAATTTGGTTCGCGATGGAGACGGATTCCGCTGGAGGCTTAATTTGCCTGTGCTTCGTAGCTACATAGAAGAAATAGGCTCGGGAATTGACCCTTTGAGCGTTAATCCGGCAACATCGTATCCAGTTCTTTTTATTGCCGGAAAAAACAGCTCCTACATATCGAACAACGATATGCCAACAATCCGGCGGTTATTCCCTTTTGCCAAATTGATTTCTATTGCAGATGCTTCCCATTGGGTTCATGCTGACAAACCCGAAGAATTTTTGAGTGTGGTTAAAAATTTTCTGGATTAGAAAACTTCGAATTTCTTATCTTTTACCAATAAACTCGCGAATTTTTTCCATCGCTGTAAGAATTTCGTTTTCAGGACGAGCAATGTTCAATCGGATAAAATTTCTGGCCGATGATGAAAAATGAATACCTGGCACAACGGCAACTTTTGTTTTTTCGTAAAGCTCAATAGCAAAACGAAAACCATCGTTAAAACCTTGGGGCAACCTTGCCCAAACAAAATATCCGCCTTGAGCCGGGATTACCTTAAAACCAACAGCTTCCAGTTCCCCAGAAAGTTTCTTATAGTTAGTAGCCAGTATTTCACGAAGCCATTGTGTATAGGCTGTCCCGAAAGCGTAATGTTCTAAATAGCGTGCTAAAGCTTCCTGCAACACAGAGGGAGAACAAAGTCCGGTATAGTCGTGAATTGATCTAAGCCATTGCATGTGGTGTGGAGAGCAAAAGATAAAACCTATTCTCCAGCCTGTAATGCTTAACAACTTAGAAAAACTATCAACATAAAAAATCCAAACGGATAAAGATTTTAAGTCAATAGTTACGGGCTCTTTAAAATAAAGCTCTCTATAGACGGCATCAAGAATTAAAAAACATCGATGCTGTTGACAAAGTTCCAAAAGATTGTAGATCTGGTCCTTACGAAATGTGTATCCCAACGGATTCCCCGGCGTTGAAAGGAAAATTACTCTGATATTCCTTTGGTTAATAAACCGCCCGATGGATTCGAAATCGAGGTTTTCAAAATCTACTTCTAACTCGAAAAACTTTTTACCGTAAATAAAAGGCAACTGCCGATAACTTTCATAAACAGGAGTAAAAGCCATTACCCCAAAGGGACCTGAATGTAATGTGGAAATGTAAAGGAAAATCAGCGATAAAGCCTCCGTAGCTCCATTAGTAATTAATAAGTTATCGTGGTCAACGGGCAAAAAGTTTCTATAGTGATTAATGATGAGGTTTCGCAGCGATAGGTTTCCATTACCGGGGGCATATTGATGAAATTCCTCAGCGGATGCTTTTGCCAGCAATTGCAACAATTCGGCCGGTGGACTAAACCCCGGAATGCCTTGTGCAAGGTTTATTCCACCAAATTGTTTAACTTTATTGCTCATAAAACCGATAAGCGAACCATCGGGGAAAGAATAATCTGGGTTATTCATAACTTTAGATACAATTAAAGTTGTCGTTTTTGCAAGTAAGTTTCTGCCAAACGAATATTTTCGGGCACACCGAGATCAAACCAGCCTTCAGAGGTATGTTCAAAGGCGATGATAGGATAGGTTGCACACAGGTCGAGCCAGGAATCGATGATGCTAAACTTTCCTGTTCGGGTTTCAACATCTAGATAGGCGCGACTTGTCCACTGAACCCCACTGTAGGCTAATGCTCTATGTTGTGATGTATAATTAGCCGCTTTCTTTACCTCTCCGGTTTTTTCATTTATCCAACCACATAAATAGTTATTACGGTCGAAAAGCAATTTCCGACTACTATTACGGTCGGAAACTGCTACGGTAACCATGGCACCTGCTTTCTTATGTGCACTATAAAT
This sequence comes from uncultured Bacteroidales bacterium, assembly GCA_937981765.1. Lineage (GTDB taxonomy): Bacteria > Bacteroidota > Bacteroidia > Bacteroidales > Salinivirgaceae > JAAYQU01. The sequence goes on along the minus strand of CALJOM010000002.1, from coordinate 28,056 downwards.
TTCCATAGTATGGACCGGAAGTATCACATCCACATTGTGTACAAGAAATTGTTCCGAGGTTTTCAGTTTTTCTGCGGCATGAATTATGGCACCGCCGGTATCGAGTAATTGTTGGCGTTCGCAACTGAATTCCAAATTTACGTTAAAGGATTGATTTCGCAGAAATTGTTCCAATTGGTTGGCAAAATGGTGAAGGTTAATTACATAACGTGTAAAACCTTCGGTGGTTAATTTCTGAATGAGGCGAACAATCATGGGTGTTCCCAAAACAGGCACCAGGGCTTTGGGAGTTTCGGCGGTCAAAGATCCAAGGCGCGTTCCATATCCTGCTGCGGGAATAAATGCTATCATAATTCGGGAAATTCTCGATGATTAATAACAACATTAAATCCGTAATTTTTTAACACGGCCGAGACTGCTTCAGCACAATAAACCGAACGATGTTGGCCTCCGGAGCATCCAAAACTAACATTCAATCGGGTAAAACCCCGCTGCTTGAAATTGTTTGCGTGAGGCAAGATTATCTCAACACAACGATTAATAAAACGCTGCACCTCGCTGTTCGATTTTAAAAATTCAACTACCGCACCGTCTCTACCGGTAAGATTTTTAAACTTAGGTTCTCTACCCGGATTTGGTAACCCACGACAATCAAACACGTATCCTCCACCATGGCCTGATGTGTCCAGCGGATAACTCCCATTTAAAAATGAAAAGCTGGTGATGTAAATGGTGAGTTCGTTGTTTGATTCTTTTGGAATTTGGAATCTAGGATCGTTCATAAGGACTTCTATTATGCGTTTTAGTTCTACAAACGCATTAAAAGCCGAAACCCTCTCAAACAACTCCGACAACTCCTGCAATGATGCGGCAATGGTTTTCTGAAATTGCGATTTTCGTTCATACAATCCAAGATATCCATAAGCTCCCAGCACCTGCAAAACTCTAACCAACAGAACCCAAGGGAAATTGTAAAGAAAAATATCTCTCTGATTAGAAAAATAGTTTTCCATGAATTCTAGGTAAATAGCCATCAATTTTTCCCGGTCGCTAATTGATAAACCAGCTCTGGATTGATACAGAAAACTGGCAACATCGTACTGCAACGGTCCCTGACGTGCTCCCTGGAAATCGATACAATAGGGTTTAGATTCGTAGATCATTATGTTACGCGACTGAAAATCGCGATACATAAAGCCTTGCAAAGAAATTTCTGAAACCGTCTGTGCTATTGTTTGGAATTCTTTTTCCAAAGCCCACTCGTCGAACGTTGTTTGGGTAAGTTTTAAAAAACAGTATTTGAAATAGTGCAAGTCCCACATGATATTTTCGACATCGAACCTACGCGGCTGCATACAATGAGAAAAAATATCGGGCTCGAAAAGTGGTAATGCCTGAATTTTAGCTAACTGACGCAGCGATTCGGCCCATAGAGCGAATGAGCACTCGGTAAGCTCTCCCTGCGAAGTTTTTTCAATTTGGTCGTAGAGCGTTGCGTTTCCCAAATCGGTGCAGAGATAGGCCGTTTGGGTACTGTCGAAGGCCAGAATTTCAGGTACCAAAATTCCGTGTTTGCCCAAAACTTTTGACAGTTCGACAAACGTACGGTTTTCATTAACGTTGGGGTTATAAACACCCATTACCGAAAAATTATCAAAATAGAGCCGATAGTATCGCCGTTGGGAACCATTAGACGGAAGTTTTTGAAACGATTTTGTATTCACGCCAAATCGCTGCCGTGCAAGATTCTGCAAATGTTGAATTTCCATCAGGGGATAAGTTTAACGGGTTTAATGGTTTTATCGAGCTCCGAGGCACGGTTAAAGGCAGCCTGTGCTTCCTGTTTCTTTCCTTGATTCAACAGGGTTATTGCGAGATTGAAGAATAACTGTCCATCGTTGGGATAAAGCTTTACAGCTCGTGATAATATTTCTTCGGAACGAGTGTAATTTTCCATCACCCCGTAACTTATCCCAAGATCGCGCAATGCGTCCTTATGGGTGGGATTCACCTGTAAAGCTTTTTCAAGGTAATAGATTCCGGTTTGAGGTTGATTTTTATCGCGTCCGTAGAGAAGTCCCAGGTTATGTAACACATCAAATCGAGTGGAATCTATGTTATAGAGTTTCTGATAAAAAGCAATTTTCTCATCCGCTATGGGTAAACTTTGAATCACAATTAGACTATTTTTCCAGGCATTGGCGTGTTTTGGTGAATTTTCCAAGATTTCCAAATACCACTTTAAGGCTTCGGCGGGCGATGTTAACTGAAACTCCACATTTCCCTTCAAAAGACGTGCATCGTTATAATTTGAATATATGGTGAGTGCCTTATCGAGGTACTCACGAGATTGCAGCAAAAGTTCTTTTTGTTTTTGCAAATCGAGAGTTTTTTGCGCTTTTTCAAACAATTGCCCCCCCATTACTAGATTGCTTTTGGCAGAGTTTGACGATGTTTTTACATCGGTTGAAAACAATGTCCAGTCGTCATACCAAGCTTTATTTCGAGAAATAACCTTATAAGACGATAGCAACAAAATTACTGTCAGTGCCCCAATTGCCACTTTCTTTTGGTTGTTGTGTAACCAACAAAAAAGTATAGCCAAGGTAAAACAAAAAGCCAGCGAAGGAATAAAGAGAAATCTCTCGTTCATAAAAGTTCCTACGCTAAATATCAAATTCGACATCAGAAAGAGTGTGGCAGCATAAAAAATTATCCAGAAGCTATACCAAGAGCGGTTTTTAAATCCACGAATTACCAAAACCGTCAACGCGAAAAGTACTCCTACTCCAACAAAGGTATACACTGAATGCGGTTCGATAAGAGGAACATGGTAGGGATAATAATCGTAAGTGAGTGGATGAGGCCAAATAAGCAACTTTAAATACCAAAGCATGGTAAACAATATGGTAGCATATCGTTGTCCTGAGGTAGCCTCAGCAAAGGGATTGTTCATTAAATCGTTGCTTTCAGTTAAGGTGAATGCTCCCAGCGCTGAAAATCGGATAGCTGCAAAAACTAAAAACGCCCCTAGTAAGGGAAGTGCAGCCACAAAAGATTTGCGCAATGTGGAATTGCGTGAAAAATAAAGGGAAAAGGGTATAATAAACACAAAAGCCGCAGCATGCTCTTTGCTCATGAGCGCTAAAAACAGCCACACTCCGGAGAAAATCAAATTACGAATTCGCTGCTCATCATACCACTGAAAAGCACTTTTCCATGCCAGAATCGAAAAAAGAAGGGTTAAAATTTCGTCACGACCCTTAATGTTAGCAACTGCTTCTGTATGAATGGGATGTATGGCAAAAAACAGTACCGTTAACCAGACAATCTGTTTTTTATCGTATTTTGAAGAATCAATGTTTACGGTTAAAAGAAGTTTCCAGAGTAACAATACCGTTAAAACATAAAGAATAACGTTGATTGCATGACTTACTCCGGGATTTTGTCCGAAAATCTGAATTTCAATGGCAAAGGTAATCAACGATAGTGGCCTGTAGCGCCCCCCGGCTACCAAATCTTTCTGCGTTCCAAAAAATCCCTGAAATGTGTCGTTGGAGAGTATTTCAGGAATCCCCCGGATTCCACTTTTCACGTGCTTGTTCTGAGTTATTACAATGGCATCGTCTAAAGCATAGCGATTGTTGAGTGTGTTGAGGTATAAAATGGCTGGAATGGTGATCAAAATCCATTGTAAACGTCTAGAATTCTCAAAAAATTTCATACCGTCCGATGTATTAAAAACAACTAATTTACAATTGGGAGAACAAAAATCAATAAACCATAATTATACGATGCTTAAACAGCTCTATGGAATATTCGCTGGCATAAACAAACGGGTCTCCATCGATATGAGACGCAACTGGTTCGGGGAGTTCAATCTTAACCCTGTCGGTTTGAATAATGTCAACAAATTTGCTTTTGTCAATACGTCGCAAGAACATATTGGCCACTAATGCCGGGATATTCCAGAACGAGAATGGTTTTAACAAACAGATTTCCATTTTCCCGTCAGAAACATCGGAATAGGGAGAAATAACAGCATTGTTACCAAACTGTGACGAGTTGGCTACTGCCACCAGCCAAACCTTCCGAACAATTTTCCTGGTTCTGGTTGATACTGTGGCTTCAAAAGGTTTAAACTGAATGTATGCCAACACAACTTGCTTGACATACGAGAAAAAACCTCGCTTAATGCTATTGGCAAAATTAAAGGCAACTACGGCATCAAAACCGATGCCGCTCAAATTAACCGAAATATGATTATTGAATAAAATCACGTCCAATGGGTGTTCCTGCCCGTTTTTTATTCTGGAAAGGGCTTTTTTAGGGTTATGCGGTATTTTCAGGTGACGGGCTAAACCATCGCCGCTACCGCTTGGAACAATGGCAAGTCGTGCCGGAGTCTCCAGTAAACCGGTTGCCACCTCGTTTACAGTTCCATCGCCACCGATAGCTACCACAATATCATATTCCTTTCCTAATTTTCTGGCCAGGTCAGTCCCATGCCCAGCATACTTGGTTTTGTGGATAGCAACTACATATTCAGACTCGGGGAAAACTTCCGGAATAACATTTATGATTTTGTCTTTAGCGCTCGTTCCTGAAAAGGGATTAACAATAAATGCAATTCGTTGTTTGTTCATGAAGTCGTATTATGCCGTAGATTTTTCTGCAAAGTTAATATTTTGAACCATCCCGAAGACAAAAGGCAAATGTAATAATTCCTAAATATCAAACTTTTGCTACAACCAATTGTTTTGCATCAAAATGTGCACTACTTTTATACTGCAAAAACAACCACAAGCGTTTAATCATAAAAACATTTACACTTTACATTCACCATGGAAACATATGCCCTAATTACCGGTGCCTCGAGTGGAATTGGCCTAGAACTGGCACGCACCTTTGCCAAAAACGGACATAACCTTATCCTGATTGCGCGCAGCTACGACAAACTCGTTGAGTTAAAATCGGAACTTCAGAAAAATTATCCAGTTGATGTTGTTATTTTTAGCGCCGACCTTGCTGATATTCAGCAGTGCGAAAAAATTTTTAAGGATACAAAAGAATCTGGTCTCGAGGTAGAATACCTCATCAACAATGCAGGCTTTGGGCATCATGGGTATTTTCACAAAACCTCTGCCGAGAAAAACCTGTCGATGATACGTCTTAACGTAGAAGCCCTCACCTATCTCACCCAACTTTTTCTTCCCGAAATGCTGAAACGTAAAAGCGGCTACATAATGAATGTTGCCTCAACAGCAGGATTTATTCCAGGCCCCTATATGGCAACCTATTTTGCCACCAAAAACTACGTAGTGGCGCTCTCCCTTGCATTGGCCGTAGAGCTTAAACCATTTGGAATACATGTCATAGCTTTGTGTCCCGGACCTACCCAATCGAATTTTGCTCAGGTGGCAGAAATTAAAGGAGATGGGGTTTTCAAAAAAAACATTCCTTCCTCTCAAGAAGTGGCAGAATTTGCCTACAAAAAAATGATGAAAAAAAGAACCCTTGCTATCCATGGCTTCCAAAACCGATTCACAATCTGGCTATCGCGATGGATGCCCCGAAAATTACTGGCAATTATGGTTGGGAAAGTTCAAAAAATGAAAGTTTAACAACGTTACTTTAGTGAGATAAAAACTGTTCATCATGAAAACTTCTAGCATAGTATTAACCTTAGTGCTACTGGCAGGTGTAGTGGTTTCTTGCAAAACACAAAATTCTAATATTCCGCTAAAACTTACTTTCCGTGGTAACACTATGGTAAGCTTTTCGGTTGTTCCTGCTGCGGGAGAAAAAGCATACCAACCCATAATTGTAAAAGAGTCTGTTTTACCCAACATGCCACTAAGTTTAGCAATTCCTACTTCTATCCTACCATCTGATTTTTTATTGCGCGTTGAATTCAGAAACCCCCAAAACGGACAGCCACAAGTAGAAGAAATTCTATTTTTCGTGGAAAACGCCCCAGTAGAAATATCGGTCAACCCGGTTGCAATGCCAAACCCCGACAGTACCCAATTTTCCCCAAACGATCAAAACAACATCACCTATCAGGCCTTTCAACAAGAAGTAAACCACTCCCGAGAAATGATTAACTTACTTCAAAACCTTTTGATGAGATACGATAAAAAAGACCAAAAATTTTACGTTCAAACACTTAAAGAATATAGAGAACGACTTGATGAACACAACAAGTTTGTTGCCCAACAATACCAAAAACACAAGCACCTGTTTTCAGCCTCAACATTCCCGCTCTATACCCTTACCCCATTCGATTTTACCAAAGACGAAACCAGTGCAAAAAATCTTTGGCTGAAGAATTACATAACTTCCTACCCATTCAACGACTCACGGGTAATACGAACATCCGATTTTCGCCGCTGGCTAGACACTTATGTAAACCATCATTTCGACAAAAATTTAACACGCTCGCAAACCGAATCAATGTTAGCACAGGCGGGCAGCTTAGCCATTGAAGCGGCCCAAAAAGGAGTTCCTGAAATTTGCGGTTGGGTTATTGACTATTTTTACAACGGATACGAAAGCATGGGATACACCCAAGGAATAGTGATGCTAGGGAAATACATCAACAATGAAAAATGTACGGCAACAAAAAAGTGGAACATTCAATACCGCATTGAAAGTTTAAATAAAATTTTTGTAGGAGCCACAGCCCCTAATTTCACGTTCACAAACATCAATAACCAAACCAAAACTTTGCATAATTTTGGAAACGACAAACCATATAAAATACTGATTTTCTGGAGTGCCGATTGTTCGCATTGTATGGAATTTGTAAACCAATTTTACCCATTCTACGAACGAGCCAACCTTCAACAATGGTTCAACGTTCTTGCCGTAAGTTTAGACGAAACCGAGACCGAGATTCCCGTGTGGAAAAAAGCCACAGAACAACTTCCCCAATGGGAACATACCCGTCTCCAACAAGGATTATCGAGCCCTGAAGCCCGGGAATACTACGTGTTATCAACACCAACCATTTTTATAATCGAAACACAAAGCGGCAAAATAGCAGCCATACCTCTATCAGCAAAGGAAATTTTCGAGTTTTGGCAAAAAAATCAGTAATTCTGCCATGCCTTGGTATATACCTGCTGTTATTACGCTCCTTTGGGCGCCATACATCCTCCTAGTTGTATTGGTATTATTACGATTAAAATCGCAACAAATCTTTGAATTAACAACCGTCCCCGAGGTTACAGTTATTGTTGCCTTCCGCAACGAATCGGAAAAGCTTTCGGCATTGATTAGTGCCCTAAAAGCACAATCTTACACCTATGCAAAGTTTGTATTGATAAACGACCATTCTGAAGACGAAAGCCTTCAACTCGCAAAATCACTAACCAAGGGCAATACCCGATTCACTGTTCTTTCTCTCCCGGAAGGAATCACAGGTAAAAAGAGAGCCATTCAAGAAGCACTTAACCAAACCAAAACCTCCATTATACTTTTCACCGATGCCGATTGCAAACCAAATCCCGGCTGGATTTCTTGCATGGTTGGTGCAATGCAACATTATTGGGCAGATTTTATTTCAGGAACTGTTCTAATCGACTCCCCCAAAAATATGTTCGAAAGGCTTCAAGCAATAGAATTAAACTTCCTTGTGGCTTTGGGTCACGGCCTTATTGAACTTGGCTATCCATTACTCTGCAATGCAGCCTCAATGGGCATCACTGAAAAAATTGCAAAGCTCCCGGTAAACCTTCAAAAGGCATCTGGCGACGATGTTTTTCGACTTCACGAAAGTTTCGCCCATAGATTCAACATTATCTACCTAAATCATCCTGAATCTCATGTTTTCACAAAAGCCGAACAAAATTTTAAATCATGGTTCCATCAACGGCTGCGATGGGCCGCAAAAACTCCGGCATACCGCCCCTTATCTCTAAAAGTTCTCTCTTCAATAATTGTCTTGGGGCAGGTTAGTTTGATTCTGTTTTTATTTATATTCCCGATTTGGCTTTGGTTAATTTTGCTCAGCCTAAAAATTACAACAGAAACAATTCTCATGGTAAAAGCTGAAAAAATCTACAAACAATCATATTCTCTAACCGAAATAGTGCTGGTGGGACTCATTTACCCGTTCTCAACATTAGTAATGGGTATTCTCAGCCCATTGGTTTCGCCTAAATGGAAAGGCAGGAGCATTTGAGAGAAAATGCCTATAAAAATAAAAAGCCGTTGGCTGCGATAATCACTACCAGAAAACCAACGGCAAATGAATATATGAATAAAAAAGAAAAAAAGAACAACTAGTTTATTATCGTGCTTTTAGGAACGGCATTTTTGTTTTGTTCAATTAAAATGGCTCTCTGAACATCATCGTCGTAATAGAGAGTCCATTTATCCGTATCTAACAGATTGCGGAACAGTTCTGATCCTACATATTTTTTACGTTCCAATTTTATGGTAACCCCTTTAGCATTCCAACGATAAAACTCATATTCATAATCTGAATCCTCTTTGATTTTGCGCATTGGGAAATACTCCGGAGTTGAGTTTAACTTCGACGAAATAACTTTGACAACTTCCTGAACCCGGTAGTTGGGGATGTTTGCTCGCTCCATTGCGTAAATCTGATTGTATCCAATAATTTTAATTTTTATATCTTTCGAATCCTTGAGCTCACAATCTTCAATGGTATAGGTATCGAAGCTGTAAATTCCTCGGGTGCGCAAAAGCTCACGGTCAATGGCATCTCCAATGGAATAGCCGTTAATTTCGAACTTTTCGCGTACAAAATTCTGCGTAGGTTTCGGACGTATTTTCTTTTTAGATGTAGCAATTTTAGGATACGATGGTAAATAAAGAATCAGCTTTGCTTCGTTGTTAATGTATATAAAATCATACACAGCAGTGTCGGTAACTATGGTATCTCCAGTAACAATAAAATTTCTGCCGTCGGAATATTCGCCTTTTTCGCGAACCATTCTATAAATTAGAAGAGAATCCGTTAAAATTATCGGAAAAGTAGTGTCGCCAACCAATTTCCCTTGTTCAAAATTATAGTATTTTGGTGAAATCGTGGAGTCGTTGCGAATAAATACCTCTCCTGCTATATACCATTCATTTCCTATGAAGTACTTTCTTAGTCTGGCATCTGAATCATCGCAGGCAGTAAGTAAAATTATAGTCGTAATTGCATATCCCCAAAAGTATCGCATGACATGAATGTTTTTTGAGTTAAATTTCAGACAAATATAAACCTTTTTTGATTTTGATAAAAGGGGAAACATTTTAGCAATGAAAATATTTTGAGATTGGCTTTAAACATTCTAAAGACATAAACGTTAACCCTAAAAAATTTGCAAGCATGGAAAAAGAGACCATTCGAACTCGCTATTTGGGAAATCTGAGAACCGAAGCTGAGCACGTACAATCTGGGAACAAGGTTATAACCGACGCTCCTACCGATAATCACGGCAAAGGAGAGTTTTTCTCCCCAACCGACCTTTTGACCGCATCTTTAACAAGTTGTATTTTCACAATCATGGGCATTAAAGCACAAGCTGCGGGGTTTAGTATTGACGGAGCAACTGCCCGAACTTGGAAAATTATGGCTGAAAACCCTCGTAAAGTAGCCGAAATCCGGATTGAATTCGATTTTACCGTATGCAACCTTTCCGATAAGCATAAAGCTATTCTGGAGAAGCTTGTTAAAATAAGTCCGGTGCCATTAAGTGTTCATCCAGATATAAAGCAAAATGTAACTTTAAAGTTCAAGGATAATTAACCTCTTACGAAGGCACCGCAGGGTATCAAACATGCGTTAACGATACCCTGTTATTTGTTATCTCCAAAGAAAAAGTTCCTTCGAATTTCTTCCTCAATAGCCTTCTTTTCCTGCAAGTCAAGAATCTTATCCAAATATCTTTGATACTCCAGTGCCTTTTCGTCGTCACCAAGTTTCTTATAAATCCGAATCAAGGCGTGATAGGATGGAAGATGTAAATCGTTGATATGAAGGCAAATTTTTAATTCACCAATTGCCTCGTGTAGAAAATTACTGCGTTCGAGACTTTCAGCTAATTTAAAATGGGTTTCCAACGTTTGAATTTCTTGGGATAGCTTAGCTTCCAAAATATCAAGGGTTTCAGTCACAATAAGATGACAAGGCAACGACATCATAATTTTTTCGGTTACCGATCCTAGCAAAATTCTCTTTAATCCTCCAGAACCGCTGATGCCCATGATGAGAACAGAAACTTGATTCTCAGTAACATACTTTGCAATCTCTTCGTGCACAATACCCTTTTTAACCACCGACTCAAACGGATAAGCATACAATCCTGCCTTTTCTGCAAAGAGATTTACCTGTTCCCGGATAATCCCCAGCTCTTCTTCCTCGTCGGCTGTTTTCGACTTGCCGAAATCCAAAAACTTTGGAAATTTTGCTTCTTCTTTACAATGAAAAACTGTTAATTTAGAATTGAAAAATTTGGCTAATCGTGCAGCATTGGTTAAAGCCCTAAGCGAAGGATCAGAAAAATCGACAGGACAAATAATGTGCTTAAACTCTAGAGGGTGGTTTCGTTTGACCGCCAAAACTGCAATTTCTGACTCGCGAATTACCCTCTCTGTTCGTATGGAAAATTGATTGGGGTTCGACTTGGAATTGGCGGACATCACTATCAGGTTTATATCATAAAGATCCCCGATATATGCAATGGTTTCATAAACCTTTCCAAATTCTACCACTTTTTCAAACCTTATATTTTGGGGTGTATAATAGGTCTCGCCTATTTTTTGAAGCTCATTTTCTACCAAACGTATTGCCAAATCTTTGGTTTCCGACTCCATTATCTCCTGTGGCAATACATATAAGAGATATATTTTTGAATCATACCCCTTAGCCAATGGTATAATCTGCTCCAAATAAAAAAAGTCGTTCGACTCGATATCCACTGGCACAAGAATTCTTTCTAGCAGGTTCATAGTGTTGCAGTTTACCACAAAGATACCATTTTTTATAGTTTTTGGCAAAAGGAAGCAAAATGTTCGTTTGTTTTTTCAGCAGAAAATGTTAACTTGGAGCGAATAAAAACATGTTTAACCCTAAAAAATTTTCAACCATGAATCCGAATCAAATTCGTCTTCTAGGAGTCTTAATACGTAACAGGGCTCAATCTGCAGTCAAGGTGCAGCAATTATTAACCGAGTATGGATGCAGTATTAAAACACGGTTAGGATTACACGAAGCCGGGGAAAATGTATGCGCTCCTCACGGATTAATATTGCTCGAATTAACGGGCAAAGTTGAAGAAATGGAAAAGCTTCAAAAAGAACTCAACAGTATTCCTCATGTAGAAGCCAAAGAAATTATTTTTGAAATGTAGGGACAATAACTGAGACGGATGATTTATCTTTGTCGGTTGTATTAATACGGAAATGAGTCATAAGCACTATCGGTTGGGGAAGTTCGTTGGCTGGATATCCATCGTAGGGAACTTGTTGTTATTTGCAATTAAGTTCTGGGCAGGATGGATAAGTAATTCAATTGCCCTTATGGCCGATGCCTGGCATACCCTTTCCGATAGTGCCAGTTCTATTATTTTATTGGTTGGCATATTTCTGGCTCAAAAACCAGCCGATGAAAATCATCCTTTCGGGCATGGCAGAATAGAATTAATCACTTCCATAATTATTGCGTTCCTACTCGGATTGATAGGACTGATGTTTGGTTACGAGGGTGTCCAAAAAATTATACATCGGGAAAAGGTTGAATATGGTACTTTTGCCATTATAGCCACAATTTTGTCCATTGTGATAAAAGAAGCAATGTATCAGTTCACTATGTACGTTTTTCGGAAAACATCAATGCATAGTGTTAAAGCCGATGCATGGCACCACCGTAGCGATGCTTTTTCTTCGATAGTAATTCTGGTTGGGATTCTCTTAGGAGCCTACTACTGGTGGATCGACAGTGTATTGGCTATTGCTGTAGCAATATTAATCGGATACACCGGCTACACAGTAATAAAAGACAGCATTAGTCCTTTGATCGGAGAGACCCCTTCGGCAGAACTTAACGGGAAAATTATTGAAATTGCAAACGAAATTGCAGGGTACGATCTATTTGTTCACCACATTCATATGCACCGCTACGGAATGCACACCGAAATAACGTTTCATATCCGCCTACCCAAAGAGATGAAACTAGAAGAAGTAGAACAACTTATTGTTGCAGTTGAAAATCAAATCAAGCGCGAACTTAACATTTCAGCTACAATCCGAGCACAAGTCTTGAATCAGAGATTGCCCTAGTAAAAACATGCCTCAACCCGAAAATTTACTACCAGCAGATTTCGTTTCTCGTATAGAAAAGCAATTTGCCAATGAAGTTACTGATTTTTTCATAGCTATTTCAGCAGAACCTACGGTATCGTTTAGAATTAATCCCCGAAAAATTGTTGTTGGCAAAACAACGCAAGAGCCCATACCATGGTGCAAATCTGGATTTTACCTGCAAAACCGGATAAATTTCACCACCGACCCATGGTTTCAAAGCGGCGCTTACTATGTGCAAGAAGCTGGAAGTATGTTTATTCAATGGATTTTAGAACATCTTTCTTTTGAGGAAAATCCGATTAAAGTTCTCGATGCTTGCGGTGCACCCGGTGGCAAAACAACACTTCTATCGTCGTTCTTTCCAACAAACACATTAATAGTTGCCAACGAAGTTATTGGTTCCCGTGCAGAAATTTTACGCCAAAACGTAGAGCGCTGGGGCGACCCGAACGTAATAGTTACTAATAACGACCCAAAAGATTTTTCCAGATTACCCCACTTTTTTGACCTATGTCTTGTAGATGCTCCTTGTTCGGGGGAAGGATTATTTCGACGTGAGCCACATGCTATTGACCAATGGAGTGTGGAAAACACTCGATTATGCTCTCAACGCCAGCGAAGAATTTTAATGGATGTTTGGCCAGCCTTAAAGCCAGGTGGTATATTAATCTACTCCACATGTACGTTTAATCCTGAAGAAAACGAAGAAACCCTTTATTGGTTGGCTAACCATCATAATTTTAATTCTTTAAAAATACCAATTGAAAACGCATGGGGTATTGAAACCATTAATTTCATGGAAATAACCGGCTACCGATTTTCGTTTCACCGAACCCGCAGCGAAGGTTTTTTTGTGTCCGTAATCCAAAAAAATAACGAACAAGAATGGCAATCTCCCAGAAAATTTCGGCTTAAAACTCCACTAAACTCACCTTCTAAAGCACTTCAAAATCTGTTGAGAAATTGGGTTGAGAATGAATTTTTCTGGTATCAAAACAAACAATTATTTAGCAGTAACATTCATATTCAGACCATTGGGCTTCTACATGAAAACCTACGGGTTTTACGACCAGGATGCCTTATAGCCACAGAATACAATAATAAAATAATTCCTGAACACCCGCTGGCACTCTCAACGTCGCTGAACAAAGAAAACTTTCCAATTGTAGAGCTTACCAATGAAGAAATTTATCGATTCTTTAAAAATGAACCGTTGTCGTTTCCTACGCTGGGGAAAAACCGCTACTTGCTAACCTGGCAAAATTTACCGGTGGGATTTATTAATCATCTGGGAAATCGGACAAATACGTCGCTGCCCATGACCTACCGCATTTTAAAAGATTTCGTGTTTAATGGAGAAAGTATAGCCATCCTTGGTTTTGCTGTCAAATAATAACACTATTCCACTACCAGGCTCTCTTCGGCCTTAACTACAACCGATTTTATCCAACGCCCTGAACGGAAATAGAAAAAGTTAATGGTTAAGCCGAATAACCAGGCAACAGGAATCGACCACCAAATTCCATCGGAACCAATTTTTGCCGATAGCAAAAAGGCAATAGGGACTCGTAACACCCATAAACTTAGTAAAGAAGTAAACATAGGAATTAAGGTAGCCCCGGCACCTCGTAAAAAACCGGTAAAGCTAAACATAGTGCTAAAGACAATGTAAAACGACGACACAACCAACAAATATTGCATTCCAACCAGAATTACCTGACTGTCGGAAGTAAACAATTTCATGATCCAAATGCCTTCAATCCATACTAGGGCAGTAACCAAAAGAGAGATACAACCAGCGATAAAAACCGTTGACCGTAACCCTCGTTTAGCACGGTCGATCCTCCCGGCACCCAAATTTTGACCCGTAAAAATTGAAAGAGCTGTAGCTAAATTCATTGCCGGCATGGTGGCAATGGAATCAATTCGTCCGGCTATGGTGTAGGCAGCCGCAACGGTTGCCCCAAAAGTGTTTACCAATGCCATCAGGGCCATCATTCCCACAGCAATAAATGTTTGCTGAAAACCTGTTGGCAACCCAATTTTCATACTCTTTAAAAACAGCTCTCGATTAAAGACCATAGTTCGGCTGTGAATTTTAAAGTTCGTTCGATGTTGGTTCAAATAATAGAGACTAACCACAAATGCCACTGCCTGCGCCAAAACGGTTGCAAATGCTACACTTCCAACCCCATATCCCAAAACCAGAACAAAAAAAAGGTCGAAGGCTATATTTAATACCGAAGCTAAGATCAGAAAATACAATGGCCGAATGGAATCACCCATCCCTCGGAGAATCGAAATGGTGGCATTGTATCCAAACATGAAAATACTCCCGGCAAAACTGATATTCAGATAAACCAAAGCCATATCGAAAACTTCCGCCGGTACATTTATCAAGCGGAGAATATGCCGAGAAAATAGCAAACCCAAGGCGGTAACAGTTACGGAGGCAACTAACATAAAAATCAAAATAGTGTCTATCATCTGCCGAACTTTCGAAAGATTCTTAGCCCCATAGTATTGACTAATAATAACCGTACCTCCACTCCCGATACCGATAACAAAGGCAATCAATGTATAAAGAACAGGAAATGAAGAACCAACCGCAGCTAAAGCCTCTTTACCCAAAAAATGCCCTACAACAATACTGTCAACAAGACTGTAGATTTGCTGAAAAAAATTTCCCAACAACATGGGAAACGAAAAAACCACAATCTGCCGGAATTCGTCGCCTACAGTTAAATCCTTCATCGATACAAGAGAAAATAGAGTGTTTACTACACTTACTAATAAACTCGAATAACTTGCCCCGTAATTTTACCTTCAACACTCTTGATATAGGCATTAACAACCCTAGAAGGCTCTACCGGCGTATGTCCCGGGAAATACTGCCCGATTTTTTCGACCGAAGGTTTTAAAAGTCCGGGACTTACCGAATTAATTCTTACTCCTCTTGGAAGATTTATAGCTGCAGTTTTCACAAATGCGTTCAGCGCTCCGTTAGCCATTGCCAGTCCTGTACCGTAAGGAATCGGGTCATCGCTGGTGATTCCGGTAGTTAGCGTAAAACTTCCTCCGGAGGATATATACTCTAAGCCTATTTTAACTAAATTAATTTGCCCCATAACCTTGTAATCAAAACCTATGTAAAAATCGTCTAAGGTCATTTGTTCGAATGGCCCAAAATAGGCCTTACCGGCACAACAAACCAGGGCATCAAAGGTTTCAATTTTGTTGAACATTTCGTGTACCGATTCTGCCTGACGAATATCCGCCTTATAATCTCCACTATTTTGTGCCACTCCTATTACATCGTGTCCACGAGCAATAAGAGCCTTGTAAACATTTCCCCCGATTGTTCCTGTAAAACCAACAACAACAACTTTCATAAAGAATGGTTTTTGCTTTGGATTTTAAAACTTTTTTCAATAACGCACTGTCCTAAGACATTACTCCAACAAAGGTAACACGATTTTTTCATATTTAACCGAAATAATCAACCATTCCCATAACTTTTGATTAAAACTGGAAATAAATAAACGGATGTATCTCAGAACTCTGCACTTGATAGAGCATTAAGGATAGGATGATGAAAAACAGGACTTTTGCCCACATAGGAGTTAGAATAAACGCTTTTCGGTAGATCCGCTTGACTTTTATAGGTAACCAATGTATAACAAATCCCAAAACAATTAATCCCAGGGGGACAAAATATCCCGAAATTATGGAGGGAATAGACTGCATATCGAATCGGGTTGCAATCTGCAAAAGCATCTGCCGGACATGCTGCATATCGGGGGCTCGAAAAAATACCCACGACAAACAAACTATGTGAAACGTAACAATAATTCCGGCCACCTTAGCCCATTTTGTTGAAAATTTGAGAATGCGCATTCGAATTTTATCAATAATCAAGGCTAATCCATGTATCCCACCCCAAACGATAAACCGTACGTGAGCACCATGCCACAATCCGCCCAATAGCATGGTAAGCATTAAATTAACATAGGTACGGATTTTTACTTTTCGATTTCCTCCCAACGAAATGTAAAGATAATCTTTGAGCCAGCGCGACAATGATATATGCCAACGCCTCCAAAATTCAGTAATTGAAGTCGCTTTGTAGGGTGAATTGAAATTGGTTGGCAAACGAAAACCAAGCAGTAAGCCTACTCCAATTGCAATATCAGTATAGCCCGAAAAATCACAATAAATCTGTATAGCATACCCATAAACAGCCACCAGGTTGGTAAACCCGGAATAATCGAGCGGGCTTTCAAAAATTCGGTCAACGAAATTTATTGAAATATAATCGGATATTAACACCTTCTTTATTAACCCGTTGGCAATTAAAAAGAGAGCATAACCCATTTCATAAAACCGGAGCCGATATTTTTGATATAGTTGTGGAACAAATTCCGAAGCTCTTACAATAGGCCCGGCAACTAATTGTGGAAAAAAACTGACATAAAACCCGAAATCGACAATGTTTTCAACAGGTTTTATTCGGTATCGGTACACATCAACTGTATAGCTGATGGTTTGAAACGTAAAGAACGATATGCCTACCGGAAGAAAAATTGAACTTTCATCAAAGGCAGTGTTGAACCATTGGTTTGAAAGATAGGCAAGCCAATGAACCGGCTCAAGATTCAAATTAAAAAGTTGATTTAGTGTATCGCAGAAGAAATAGGTGTATTTGAAATAGGCTAATACCGCCAGATTAATAAAAACACTTAAGAAAACAAGCCTATCACGTCGCCAAGGGGTTTGTGAATAGTAAATGGCTTTACCAATGTAATAATCAGTAAGGGTTGAAAATATCAGCAAAAAGAAAAAAAATCCGCTGCTTTTGTAGTAGAAATACACACTAACTAGGGCTAACCAGGCATTTCGCCATGTTATTTTTTTCTGTAGCAAGCACACCCCCAACAATACCACAGAAAAAAATACCCAGAATTGTATGCGGGAAAAAAGCATCGGATTCTGTGGCTCGTAGGCAAATATATGTTTGATAACTTCAGACATTCACTCCCGATAAAAATCAATCCATTGATCAAACATTTGAATTATTGCAAGATATAAAAGATTTGCCTGAAAAATATAACCTTTTTGATTCAGATGAACTCTGTCGGGATTGGCTAAACTATCCCGAATCCATTGATCAATTGAACCTTCCTGCCCCATAATTTCATAAAAATCCCAAAGGGCCAGACCTTTCAATTTGGCTGTTTTAGCTATTATTCGGTGTGCTGCATTTACTTTCCCGGAAACCTTTTCTCCTTTACGTGCATGGTCGTTTGGAGTAGTAACCAAAATCGGGGCTTGATTTGTATTTGCCTGAATAGTGGTTATGAGATGATTCAAATTGGTTTCAAACCACTCTTCTGAAAACGATGGGTTGTAAACATCGTTTGTTCCTAACGAAAGAACAACAAAATCGGGATGCAGTCGTTGCAAATGCTTACCAAAATTCAGCGACCGGTTAAATGAAGCTGCTGTTGCTCCGTTTATCCCGATGTTGTTTAGTTCTACTCCTGGGAAATCGGTTATCAAGCGGATTCCATATAGGGAGAATTTCCCGTTTTGTCGGATTGTGACTTGGGTTTGCCACTCGTATTTCCCTAAAACTATCTCTACAAGAGTATCGTCTGACGAAGGTAGCCTGCTTTCGCTTCCTTCGTGGTCAATAAAACCGTAACTGTTTGACTCTACGCCGTACCATAGTTGAATTGTGTTAAACGGATCAAGAGTAGAATCGGTTTGTCGTATTTTTAAAACAATGAGGCTATCCGAGGTAAAAACATGTACGCCAAACAATCCGTAATTACATGGAATTAACGACCGTGTACTTGCAATTCTCTCCCACCGATTTGGCGATGAAATTTGATAGTTTGAAGGATTATTCGATTGTGCCAAATTAAACGGGAAAATCATTCCCCTGCTGCTCTGCATCCCGGGATTAAATTGTTGCAATGCAGAACGAAGTTTTCCGGTAAAAAAATCGGCTTGAATATGACTATCACCAATGTGCACAACGGTTATTTTTTTTCTGCCCTGCATGGCCTCAGCTATTGCCATTGTAAAATTCTTGGAGAAATGGCCTCCAAAATCCTGAATTTGATTTTTATCCAAATTAACCCGGGTGGGGTGATTTATGGTAAAAGGGTCGTCCTGGGCTTTAGCGGGAAACGAAAAAACAAATCCCACGCTAAAGTAGATTACAGTGAAACAAGTTGGCAAAAATCTACTTATTATTTGCAAAAATTTCATAGTCTTTCATAATTGCCTGATAAAGCATTTGCGCAATGATTTTATTTCCCCTGGCGTTAAAATGCACAAAATCTTTGTTGGCCAGCGGTGGATTGGCAAACACCCATGCCGGCATACTGTTCTTCCCACCCATGGCTTCGTAAGTGTCCCAATAAACGCAACCGGTTCTGAATGCAGCATTGCGTTGAGCATCGCGTATGGCCGGAATGTTTGGATAGCTTTGATACCCTCCCTCAACCTTTTGCGACATGTCGCTTACACCTACCACAATTATTGGGATATCGCCCGCAGCCTTTCGAAGATGTTCCAACTGGGCAACTAGAAGGTCTTCATACCAGCGATACTCTTTGGTAACATTTTTTACAACATTTACCCCAAACTGAAAGATAATCAAACGAACATTTAGTTGGTGAAAAAAATATTGCAACAATAATTCGTCGATTTTTGAAAAATGTGCCCCTGAACTTCCTCTCCAGGCAATATTATCGACAGTTATGCCAGTAGTGGCGTCCAACGCAATGGCATAAAAATTTGGTGATTGTCGGGAACGAAACCTGAATGTTATATCGGTAGGTGTATAAGGTAACACAAACCCAAACACATTCAACTCTTCATCGGGAACAAATGAATCGGCAAGAATCAGGGTATCCTTCCCATAAAGTTCAATCGCAAGGGGTGTCTCACTTTTCCCTAAAAACAACCTAACCCAATTATAACCTCTTGCCGTAGGATAGGATAGTCCGGAAAGTTTATAACGAATTGTGGCGAATTTGGGGGGCTGGTCTGTAAAATAGCTTGTTTGCCCCATTATTCCATAGCTTAGTGTGCCGGCCTGAGACTCTGTAGATTGCATTACATGCTGATGTCGCCAGTTTCCTTCAACAAATTGTTCAATTGTAGCGTGTTGAGCTATGGGTACATTACAGCTTAAAAGTCCTGGGCCGCTTCCACCAAAACGAGACTGAAAGCGGTGTCGCAAAAAACCGGAAATTCTATCGCCTTCTATCTGGGAATCGCCATAATGTAATATCCTGATAGTACGCTTCTTAGATTCTGTATTAAGCGCATGGTAGAAAAAAAATAACAAGTCCGGCTTGCCCGGGGGATATTGAAGCGGAAAAACAACTTTGTTGAGCGTTTCAGTATTTATTGATTTGGAAGGAGCAGATTGTTGTGGACTTAGCATCACTGTATCGAACGAATAAATAATCCGTGGTTCGTGATCTACAGTGTCTACAATATCTATTTCATGTTCTATTTCAGCAAGGATTCGGGTAAGCGTTGTATCTAAGGTAACTATTTTCTGAGAGTCTGCAGAAAAAATATCAACCCGGGGAACTTTTATCGGAATAAATGGTAGTTTTTGTTTTAAATAATCAAGCGATAAGGCAGTAAAAAGAAGCAATGCCAAAAAAGCTACTGTCGTAAAATACACATACCATGGATGAATTTTACGCCTCATAGCCTTTGTCAATCAAGTCGTTTAATCTTGAGTTGTTGCCCAGGCTGCAGACTTGTCGCCGAAGATAGATTGTTCAACCTAATTAAATCTTGTTCAGAAACACCTTCGTATTTTCTGGCAATTCCCCAGAGTGTATCTCCGGGTCGAACGGTATAGTAGATAAACTTCGAATCATCTGTAGTAGCCTTTGTGTTTGATGTTGCAATGGTTTGATTTGGTTTTACACCTACACGAGCTTGCTTTTGTTCGAAACTTAAGTGATTGATTTCATTATAATAAGCGTATTTATCTTTAGGAACATAAATTAGCAATCGTTGACCGGCCCTGATTTGATTTTTATGAATGTTGTTCCACTCGCGGAGTTCTGTTATCGACACATTAAACCACTTAGAAATGTAACCAAGATTATCGCCTGAGGCTACTGTATAATACAGTTCTCTATAATTTTTGCCGGGCGATCGGGCATAGAAATCTCCGCGCACCGGGGCAGCCGTTAGAGCCGCGGGATTAAAATAGATACTATCCTTAAATCGGCGTATGGAATCCTCCAGGGTAATAAAACGCCCGGCATAATCAATGGGGAGTCGCAAGGGATAAGGCTTCGAAGGTGTGGCAGGAACAATATCTCTCCTATATTGAGGATTCAAATCGCGAAGCTGTGCCAAAGGTAAATTTAACACCGTTGCAACCTGCTCGAGATGTAGTCGTTGATATACAATAATGGTATCGGTAAACATTGGTAAGTCAACAGGAGTTGGTGTTAAATTAAAATCCTGGAAATGTTCCATAACATACATAGCCGCAATAAACCCCGGCACATAATTTCGCGTTTCCCGCGGCAGTCGGTAATAAATTTCCCAGTAGTTGGTTTTTCCGTTGGAACGCCGAATTGCTTTATTAACATTCCCCGGTCCGCAATTGTAGGCGGCTAGGGATAGTGTCCAGTCGTTATAAATTCCGTAAAGTTGCTTGAGATATTTGATGGCAGCTTTGGTAGAGGCCAATACATCCCGCCGTTCGTCAACAAAGGTATTAATTTCCAATCCTAGATACCGACCTGTTCCGTACATAAACTGCCACAAACCAGTGGCGCCTGCACGAGAAACGGCTCTTGGATTTAACGCCGATTCAATAACTGCCAAATATTTCAACTCTAACGGCAATCCCTCCGCATCCAATTCTTCCTCAAAAATCGGGAAATAATATCTCGACAGCCCAAGTATAAGCTGTGTTAATTCACGTTTTCTTTCTGTATAAACTTTTATATAGGCTTTTACAATGGGATTATACGTAACGTTAAACAACACCTGCAGTTCCGACATTCTGCGAATAATAACGGAATCCTCCAAAGTTATCGCAACATTCACAGTATCAGGATCAAAGGTGCCTACCATGGTTGTGTCGGCAGTAAAAGATGAAGAGGTATCACGTAAAGCTCTTTGAACATAAAATGAGAGTAACAAACTATCAAAATCACGAGCTAATTTCGATTCAAGAAAAATGCGCTCGGAGCGTATGGTATCATTCTCTCCACTTATTGCTGAATAGCAATATTGATTAGCCGCAAACGTAAGTAAAATCAAAGAAACTATATATTTCATAGAAGATGAATTGTCGCAGTTAAGGTGGTAAAAAAAATAACTTCTGGGTTTAAATATACAACATTCTGCCGTTTCGGACAAAGGATTGTTGGCAAAGGCTAAAATTTAATAGTCAAAGCAGTTCCAAAATAGGGCTGAAATTCAAACGTTTTACCTGGTAGCGAAAAACATTCGGGAACTATAGTCATGGATAAATTATCGCTCACATCATAGTCAATTAGGTTTGCATCTACATTGGCATCTATAATGTTCAAAATATAAAGCAGTCCCATTCCAATGTAGTTGAGGTCCCGATATCGTCGCCAATCCTCACGCTGTAGGCGCAAAGCCTCAGCAGAAACCTGGGGTGCCGGATCTACAAGGTTTGGATTGGTCTGACTGGCTATTTTCTGGTTATACATGTCGCGATACTTGATATAGTATTTGTGGTTATATTCAGAGAAAAAATAAAGGGTAGCAAATCCTCCGTAAATTACGGGAACCTTCCAGAATTTTTTATTGTAAACCTGCCCTGATCCCGGCATTATAGCCGACATAATAGTGGCAGCCCTCGGATTATGGGCAGTCTGGGTTCCTGCATAGGCATCAACTACATTTACCAGATAAACCGCTAGGGCTGAGGCCATGGATATGTCGGAAAAAATCTGATATCGATCGCTATATTGCTTCAATTCCGTTATCGTATAATTGGGATAAAAATCAGGGTATTGCAGCGGTTCTTGAATCGACAATAGTTTTAAATCGTAAATCTTTTTATAGTTGTTGTAAAGCCTTCTGTAATGAATTGTGGAATATATTCCCGCAGTAAAAGCGCCTGTAATAAGTGGTGCCCGAAGATAGGACTTATTGTAAAGTTGACCACTTCCGGGGATTACCATAGACATTGCAACCGGGACCCAGGCCTTCTTCTCTTGTTGCGATAAAATAGAGTCATTTGTTTGAGCGAAGATCGCTGGGTTACCCCCGAGTATTCCACTCAACAACAACCACACTACACTTCTACTAAACACTCCTACGATTTTAAGTTTTCGAAGATTCCAAGGATCCGCTCAAATTCCGTATTGTTGCGGAAATGGATAATAATCTTTCCTTTACCTTTTGCGCTTCGTTTAAGCTCCACGGGTGTTTGCAAGCGGCCGGTGAGAACTTCCTGCAGCTTATTATATTCTTCCTGTAACGAATCTTCTAAATCAGCGTCCTTCTGTTCCTCTTTCAAATCTGGCTTTAAATCTTTGTTTTGATGCCAGTCCCGAACCAATTCTTCGGCTTGACGTACCGAAAGTTCGCTGCGAATAATTTCCTCAAAAATGGTTAATTGCTGTTCAGGATCATCAATGGTTATCAGTGTTTTAGCGTGTCCCATAGTGATAACGCCAAACCGTAATCCTTTCTGAATTTCAGCCGGTAACCGTAAAAGTCGCAAATGATGCCCAATGGTTTGCCGACTCTTACCAACTCTCTCGCTCAGCATTTCCTGCGTCAGGTTACACTCTTCAATCAATCGTTGATAAGAGATTGCCACTTCAATGGGATCCAGATCTTGTCTTTGAATGTTCTCTACAAGGGCCATTTCCAGCATACCCTGGTCGTTAGCCTCGCGAACATAAGCCGGAATGGTTTTCAAACCGGCAATACGTGCAGCACGGGTACGTCGCTCTCCCGAAATAATCTGATATCGTCCGTTTTCGGTTTTACGAACGGTTATTGGCTGAATAATTCCTAATTCTTTAATTGAAGCAGCCAGTTCGCTCAATGCTTCCTCATCGAAATGTGAACGGGGTTGAAATGGATTAACATCAACCCAATCGAGATTTATCTCCGATACGGCGCTATTTTGCACCGGCTGATGAGCCCGCGGCGACTCCTCTATCAACGCTCCTAATCCCCTTCCCAGTGGGGGTCGTTTATTTGTGCTCATTAGTGTTATCGTTTTTTATCAATTATTTAGCAGTTTTTTCATTTCGCTGAATGATTTCTTTGGCTAAGTTCAAATAGTTTATTGATCCAGCGCTGTTAGCATCGTAAAGTATTATTGGCTTCCCAAAACTTGGGGCTTCACTAAGTTTAACATTCCGTTGAATTATGGTATCGAA
This sequence comes from uncultured Bacteroidales bacterium, assembly GCA_937981765.1. Taxonomy (GTDB): domain Bacteria; phylum Bacteroidota; class Bacteroidia; order Bacteroidales; family Salinivirgaceae; genus JAAYQU01. Next base: position 4,300 of record CALJOM010000002.1, on the reverse strand, counting down.
CACCATGTTGCCAAAATGAGCCTTTACATCTTCCACAACCTGATTGCTTAATCGCAGACGAGAGTCGTACATTGTCAGCAAAAATCCTTCAATTTCGAGGGTAGGATTAACCTTTGATTGTATTATATGAATCGTATTGAGTAACTTGCTAATGCCTTCCAGGGCAAAATACTCACACTGCACGGGAATTAGCACGGAATTTGCGGCAGTTAATGCATTCACGGTTATTATCCCTAGGGATGGAATACAGTCTAAAAGTATATAATCGAATTCCTGTTGAACCTTGTCAATTACTTTTTTAAGAAAATATTCTCTACCCTCCAACTTCATAATCTCAATCTCAAAGCCAACAAAATCGATGGTTGATGGCAATAGTTTCAGATCCTCGATTTCGGTGTCGAGCATTGCTGAATGGGGATCAATATCGTGAACTGTACATTCGTAAATGCTTGTTTGAATGTTTCTTACATCGTAACCAAGTCCTGAGGTGGAATTTGCCTGAGGGTCAACATCAACAAGGAGAACCTTCTTTTCCAGCACCGCTAAACTAGCTGCCAAATTGATGGCTGTGGTAGTTTTCCCCACTCCCCCTTTTTGATTAGCAATTGCTATTACCTTTGCCATAGATTAATAATTTTATCAGATTTTCAACGTCTTAAACCATTAGGTTTGAGTTTGCAATTTACGTATTTTTTTTCGATTTACGCCCACAAAATTTCATAAACCATTTCAACTTTTTTACCCGTAGCCAACGAAAACGTTTACACCGATAAAAAATTTTATTCTTGAATATTCAGAATAGCTTTAATAAAAACCCTAAACCACCGTTGAGTAGACAGAAAATTTATGTGTGTCAGCACCAGGGGAAGTTTTCTTCTTTCACTTTTCCACTCCTGGGAATTTTTTACATTTGCATAAAAAAATGACAATGACCCCGATTTCTGTAGTAATAATAACTTATAACGAAGAGCGTAACATAGGCAGATGCTTAGAATCTGTTCAAGGATTAGCAGATGATATTGTAATTCTCGACAGTTTTTCCACCGACAATACACAAAAGATTTGTGAACAATACGGAGCACGATTTTTCCAGCATAAATTCGATGGACATATCCAACAAAAAAACAGGGCTATTACCTATGCTAAATATCCTCACATTTTATCCTTAGATGCTGACGAAGCACTTAGCGAAACGCTTTACAGATCTATTCTTAAGGTAAAAGAAAATTGGGACGCCGATGGCTACAGATTTAATCGGTTAACCAACTATTGCGGCAAATGGATTCGTCATTGCGGATGGTATCCCGATCGAAAACTCCGTTTATGGGATAGCCGTAGAGGAGAGTGGGGTGGCACTAATCCGCATGATCGTTTTATTATGACTCCGGATAGTAAAATTAAACATCTTGAAGGCGATTTACTGCACTATTCCTACTATACAATCACTCAACATCAACAACAAGCAAACAATTACTCATCTATTGGTGCCCGAGCTGATTATCAGAATGGTAAACGCTCATCGATTGCAAAAATCTGGCTCTTTCCAAAATGGAAGTTCTTTAGAGACTATATTATTAAAGGAGGTTTTCTTGATGGATATTACGGTTACATTATTTGCAAAACTAATGCCCACGCAACAATGCTTAAATATGTAAAAATCCGGGAAATTCAGAATGGTAAGGAAATTTAATGCCTTAAGAAAGAATTGCAAGACTATAACTTACCTAACGATCGGAGCAGATTGGTATAAAACATAATTTGTAACTGGGCCCCTTTCCCTTTGTTGTAATTAAAACGAATGCTGTATATGTTTTTCTCTTCGCCCAGAGTCCACATTCTGATAACATTTCCGTTTAGCAGGTTTAACTTTTCCTCTTCAAGCCACAAACTACGTTTATTATCGTCGGCTTTATAAAGTTCTTCGAGCATGATTAGAATGTTTTCGGTTTTATCGAGTGGTATATCTAAATCACGGCTTAGTAAAGTAACATTGATATGGTTTGTTCCTGTTAAATTGGTCTTTTCTGTAAAAACACGAAAAATTACCCTGTCGAAAACATCCATCTCGAGCCATGGGAGTTTCTTTTGATAATCGATTAGAAACGTATCAAGTATCTCCTCACTGTAAATTTCTTCATAATCGTCCTCGTAAAAGAAGGTAGTAAGGTCATACACCAGGAGATCTAAGATAGTTTTGGGGTTCGATAGTTTAAATCCGCCCATGTTTTTTGCTTGCTAAAAGATGTAAAGTTAGTACTTTTTTATTTCTAAAACAAATGTAGGAATTTTATCGGTTATTTTCTCCGGGTGAACTCTCAAGGCAGCGATTGCCCACACATAAGCTAACCCGATAAATAAATTACCACTCAAACAGGGAATTGTTAAGTTTTGAAAAACATAAGGTTGTTTTTAAGTTGTTCTGCCTGAGCCGTCAACTCTTCACTACTTGAAGCCATTTGTTCAGCAGCAGCAGCATTTCGTTGTACTACGGCGTTAAGCTCCTGTATAGCACGGTTAATTTGTTGCGCTCCCTCCATTTGACTGTAGCTCGAATCGGCGATTTCTTTCACAATTTGCGCTGTTTCCGCAACCTTTGGAACAACTCGTTGGAGCATGGTAGCACTTTCATTAGCAATAGTTATGGTTCTATTAGCCAAAAGGCTAATGTCTGCAGCAGCGTTAGAGCTTCTCTGTGCCAACCTTCTAACCTCAGCTGCTACCACAGAAAATCCTTTACCAAATTCTCCTGCACGAGCAGCTTCTACAGCAGCGTTAAGGGCCAAAATATTGGTTTGTCTTGAAATTTCATCGGTTATACAAATCTTTTCTACTATGGTTCGCATCGAGAGAACAGCCTCCTGCATCGATTGATTGGTTTTTTCAATAGCAATAGCTGTTTCCTTTGCTATCAGTTCCGATTTGCGTGTATTATCAACGCTTCGTTCAATACTGGTTGTCATCTGATCAACCTCGAAAGTAATCTCCTCTACACTCGAAGCCTGTTCTGAAGCCCCTTCCGAAATGTTTTGGCTAATATTACTCAATTCAGCACCCGCAATCGAAACCTCATTTGTTCCACAAATAACCTCGGTTACTATTCCTCGTAAATTTTCCACCATCACCTGCATTGACCTCATAAGAGCACTAATCCCGTCCTGATAGCTGGTTTCAAACTCTACTGATAAATTCCCTTCTGATATTTCTTTAGTTATAGCTAACGCATTTTGTACTGGAACAGTTATGCTTTTGTATATTGCGTAGCTGAGTGGTAATACAACAAGAATCAATAAGACTAACGAAACTGTGACGATAAATTGTAACGTATTAACCTTGTGCTCATTTAAGGCGTTTGTTATGTTGATTTTGGCATCAGTAACATTATCGATATAAACTCCTGTGCCAATCCAAATATCGGTTCCGGGAATCATTGTGCTGTAACTAAGTTTATCAACCAATCCTTTACCCGGTTTATCGAAAACATATACCACAAATCCTCCACCTTGAGTGGCAGCCTTATTAAGCTCCTTCACAAAATAAACCCCGTTTTTATCGGCTGTATTTCCTAAATCTTTCCCTATTACCTCTTTTTTTATAGGCAGGGCAACACATGTAGTGTTACGGTATGCAAAAAATATCCCGATTTGTCTTCCTCGTAACGGATATTTTCAACCATAGTTCGGATGGTTTCCTCCTGGTCGTTTTTAGCCATACCTTTAATAACCTCGGAAATAGCGTTGGCAAGTGAATGTGTAGCTACCTTGAGCTTCCCTTTTTCGCCCGAAAGCATTGTTTCCACGGTTTGATCAATGGTTTTTTGATTAAGAACATTCAAACTCCTTATCATCAGTACTATAACTAAAACCATTAAAAAGACAAACACACCGATTAACAGTAAAAGGCGGGTTGTGATATTAATCTTTTTCATAGTAGTAAAGTGATACGCAGTATACTTATGAAACAACCGCCAGATTAAGAATGTTTTGTTCAGCAAAATTAAAATCCCACGGGTTTAAAAATTTTTATTTTTTTTTTCAATCTAAAAAGGAACTAGTGTCAAATTATCAGTAAAAAGAGTTTTTATGCAAAAAAATGAAGCCCTTGAAAAAGGGCTTCATTTTTTTTGCGGTCCGGACGGGACTCGAACCCGCGACCTCCGGCGTGACAGGCCGGCATTCTAACCAACTGAACTACCGAACCGTTGAATTTTGCGTTGCAAATATAGGCGTTTTCTTTTTAACGACAAACATTTCGACCCATTTTTTTTCTTTTTTTTTTCGAAAAATATTCCTCTCCTTTAATA
>CALJOM010000001.1 GCA_937981765.1 uncultured Bacteroidales bacterium | reverse complement strand
GCTTATCACTCTACTGATTATCCCTCCCCTCAGCAAGAATTTATTTCGTTTCTGCTTTTTTATTCCTTTCTTTTTTCGGAAAGTGGTCGCAAAGTTAATGCTTTTTCCACTTATCCTCCAAATTTTTTGCCCTCTTTTTTTCCTCACTCCCGAATGAGAATTTTCCCCTTCAAAAGCGGCTGCAAAAATAGTGTCTTTTTTGATCCCTTCCAAATATTTTCCAGTTTTTTTTGAAGAAAATTATTTAAAAAATAATAAACATCTGATTGTATGAATTATATACAATTAGAAATTATTCCATTCGTCGATATAATTCGCGATAAATATCCGCCCATGTCAAACTTAATGTATGCAGCATCACGGTAAGATGATAAAATAGATCAGCTGTCTCATAAATTGTTTCTTCATTATTCTTTCTTATTGCAGCAATCACAGTCTCAATTGCCTCTTCGCCAACTTTCTGGGCAATTTTTTCTAAGCCCATACTTATTAACGTTACAGTATATGAGTTATTGGTTGGCTGCATGACTCGCTGCATGATAATCTTTTCCAAAATCCAGGGCAGCTGGGATACTGCCGGGGAATTGACTGTATAAAAACAAGTATATGCTCCAGTATGGCAAACGGGGCCTTTAGGCTCTGCTAAAATAAGTAAAGAGTCATTATCACAATCGGAATAAATCTCTTTAATATATAAATAGTTCCCAGAGGTTTCTCCCTTTTTCCAAAGTTTATTTCTTGTTCGGCTGTAGAACCAGACCATCCCCTCACGTAAAGTATTCTGAAGGGCTTCTGCATTCATGTACCCCAACATCAATACCTCTCCTGAAACAGCATGTTGAATAATGGCCGGAATAAGCCCATTGTTTTTACTAAAATCAAGATTTTCAATCTGTATCATAATTTCTGCGTTTTTAATTTTTTAATCTAACGTTAATTTGGTTTTGGAATAAAAGAGCTTTCAACTCCGAAATTCTAATTTGATTCCGATGAAATACCCCTGCCGCTAAAGCTCCGGAGACCTTAGTATTTCTAAATAGTTCATCAAAATGAAGCATTGATCCGGCTCCACCACTTGCTATTATAGGGATACTAAGATTCTCTGCTAAAAAGGATAGAGGCGCAAGGGCATAGCCATTGTTGGTTCCGTCATGATCAATAGAAGTAAATAAGATCTCTCCTGCTCCACGTTTTTGAACTTCAAAAGCCCATTCAAATAATTGAAGGTTGGTTGTATACGTTGCACTTTTAGCTTTTACAACCCATTGTTCATTAATCAATTCTGCATCTATAGCTACCACAACACACTGTTTTCCTAAGGTTTCCGAAAGTTGATTAATTAAATTCGGATTCAAAATGGCTGCAGAATTAACCACAATTTTATCCGCCCCGGCTCTCAAAATTTTTATGGCATGATCCACAGAACTGATTCCTCCGCCCACACAAAGAGGAATATTAATCTGCCGTCCAATGTGTTCAACCATGTCAAGAAAAACCTCCCGCTCTTCAAGGGTAGCCGTAATATCGAGTATCACAAGTTCATCAGCACCTTCATGGCTGTACTTTTTAGCCATTTCGACCGGTTCACCAAGGTCGACTAAATTCTGAAAGCTTACTCCTTTAACGGTTTTACCATTTTTAATATCAAGGCAAGGTATTATTCTTCTGCATATCATGGAAAAAAGTTTTAATCTGTTCAATTGTTATTCGTTTTTCGTAAAGGGCTTTACCGGTTACTACTCCCCAAAACCCATATTCAGACAATTTGATAATATCGTCGAAATTTGATATTCCTCCCCCAGCTATAATCTGAACGGAAGGAATTTGTTGAATCAATTGGGAAAAAAAATAAATATCTATTCCCTGTAACGATCCATCGCGTGAAATGTCTGTTACTGAAAATCGTGTAAAACCGTTATATACATAAAACTTAAGCTGCTCAAACAAATCTATTTGTGTCTTGTTTTTCCATCCATATATATATAAGGTATTCCCCGAACAATCGAATGAGGGGACGATTTTATCATATCCAAATCTATCTCCCCATTCAAACACCAATTCAGGAGATGTGACGGCCAGCGTACCAATATTAAGATATTCCGCACCTATGTCGATAAGTTTTTTAACGGTTTGAATATCTCGAATACCTCCGCCAACATCAATTTTTAAACCTGTTTGACGAATAATTTTTTGAATGGTATTGAAATGGCTAAACTTTCCACTTTGGGTAGCAGATAAATCTACCAGGTGCAACCATTCGAATCCTTTATCGCGGAAAAATTTTGCTTGTTCAAGAGGGTTGGAATTATATATGGTGGAATTCTCGAAATTTCCGTTTTTCAGACGTACCACCTTCCCCTCAAAAATATCAATACAAGGTATTATTCTCATAATCAACAAATTAATTTCATAGTTGATCGTAAATAAAACGGTATAAAAAATTTTCTCCCTGAATACCACTCTTTTCCGGATGAAACTGCACGCCAATAAAATTGTCTTTCCTTATTGCTGAGGAAAAAGTAAACTCATACTCTGTTCTTCCAATCGTAAATTCACACTCAGGGACATAATAACTGTGAACAAAATATCCATATTCTGGAAGCATTAGATTATTAAAGGATTTTATGCTATTCCACCCCATATGTGGTACAATCTGTTTTTTACTATCGAATGGCAAAACCTCCACTGGAAAAACAGAAAGACCATCAACAGCTCCTTCATGAAGAAATTTACACATAAGTTGCATCCCTAAACATATTCCCAGAACAGGTTGGGTTAACTTATGCAAAACGGTAAACAAATCTGTTCGATGTAATGCTGTAACAGCATTTGCCGCATGCCCAACTCCAGGGATAATTACTTTTTCGGCCGATAAAATAGTATTCTTATCGTTTGTAATTACAGGCTGAACCCCAATTCTCATAAGGGCATTTTCCACCGAGCGCAAATTCCCCGCCCCGTAATCAACAATAGCCACTTTGCATTTATTCATAGTTTTAACTAGTTAGGATTGTAATTATCATAATTGTTTAAATCAAGTTATTCCTTTGGTCGACCCGACTTCTGTTAAGATTGCGTCAAAACCTAGTGCTTGCCGGAAGGCACGGCCAAAGGCTTTAAAGACAGCTTCTATTGTATGGTGATCATTTTCCCCTTGAGCAGTGATATGAAGAGTAAGCATCCCGGAAATTGAAAGCGAATAAAAAAAGTGCTTAAAAATCTGAGCTGGACAACCACCAACTTCATACGAGCGTAAATCAACATTCCAGGACAACCAAGGTCTGCCGCTGAAGTCTAGGGCAACCATTGCCAAGGCATCGTCCATAGGTACAACAAATCCATATCGATTGCAATATTTGCCTCTCCATAGTTTTTGGAGAGCTTCGCCAAGAACCAATCCAATATCTTCTATTGTGTGGTGTGTGTCGACATGTAAATCCCCTTTGCAATAAATTCTACAACCAATACAACTGTGGAAGAAAAATTGATCGAGCATGTGGTCGAAAAAACCAATACCGGTTTTTATTTCCCGAATCTGTGACATTGCGGGGTAAAGTTCAACCTTAACTGAGGTCTCATTCGTATTCCGCTCTAAATAAATGTAATTGCTACCAATAATGGCGTCAACAATCTCAAGCCAGTTTGATGATTTTATTTTTAACGTCCCCTGCTGCACGTATTCGATTTCATGTTCCGCAAAACTCTTATCGGAATAGAGTGCTGCTGAACAATTTAATCGTCGTGCCATTTCCACGTCGGTAATTCGATCTCCAATCACCCAGCTATTTCGTAAATCGTAATTACCTTGAAGATATTTGGTTAGCATACCAATTCCGGGCTTTCGATTTGTGCTATTGTCGGTTTCAAAGGAATTATCGATAAATACGTCACGAATTTGTATACCCTGAGATTCAAGTATCTGCATCAAAAGATTGTGTGGTGGCCAAAATTTTTCCGCTGGAAACGATGAAGTTCCCATGCCGTCCTGATTTGTTACGATTACCAAAACATATCCAACCGTTTGAAGCTTTAGAAGCGCTTGAATAACAAAGGGTTTTAAAGCCAGTTTTTCGAAACTGTCAACCTGAAAATTATCGGCAGGTTCATTAATTAAAGTTCCATCTCGATCGAGGAATATTATGCGTTCCATAATTTTTTGCTTTTAACAATTAATTCTTCATACAATTGGAGGCTCTCAATAATTTTTTGATTCTCCTCCGGACTGCCAATCGTAATGCGCAACCCGTTGGGAATATCATCCCTGCTTCTTATCAAAATATTTCTCTCTTCTAGAAACTTTTTAAGGGATAGAGCATCGTTAACCTGTATTAGCAAAAAATTGGTCTCTGAGGGAAAGATTTTTTCTACAAACGAAAACGACGATAAAACGTCAGAAAGTCTAGAAACCCATTGCTTCACATACTGAACACGTTCCCTCAGTTTTTTATGGTTTATTTCAATCTCACTAATTCCGTTACTTGCTATTGCGTTTACATTGTATGGCATTTTTACTTTTAACAACCATCGAATCAACGTTTCGCAAGCAATGATAGCTCCAATTCGCAATCCGGCTAAACCGTATGCTTTACTCAACGTTTTAAGAACCACAACACGTTCTCGTATCCCAATCCTTGAGAGTAATCCGCCACAAGTTGAAAATTCAGAGTAAGCTTCATCCAACAATACTATGCCTTGAAAATTCAGTAAAATTTTTTCAAGTTGATCGAAGGATAAACAGTGCGAAGTGGGATTGTTGGGAGTACAGACAACCAAAATTTTACTTTGACTGTTTACCCTACTTATGATTTTTTCGACACCATATCCAATTTCCAAATCAATTGGATATGGAATTGTTTCTATTCCATTGAAATCAGCAATAGATTTATACATTGAATAGGATGGTTGTGGAATTAGTATATTATCCACTCCTGGAATACAAAACAGACGAAACAAAAGATCAATAGCCTCATCACTACCGTTGGTAGCCATAACTTGTTCGGGTTCAACAGAAAAAATATTTGCCAAAACACGACGAAGCTCTGTTTGCAACGGGTTGGGATAACGGTTCGAATATCCTTCCCACCACTCGTTGGAATCGAGACATATTTTCCTATCTCGTGCCAAGTTTGTGGTATAAAGACTTTGGGAATTAAATTTTTCCCGTAAGTCCTTTCGAATAAAGTTTTCTATTGTTTCCATAACCTACTACGAATTGTTTTGTGGTTTACTTAATCGCACTTCAACAGCTAGTTTGTGTGCATCCAATCCCTCTGCCTCTGCAAGGCAGGAAACAGTTTCAGCAATATTCAAAAGTCCGGTGTAAGAAAGAGACTGAATTTGAACACGTTTCATAAAATCGGTAACTCCAAGAGCACCGTAAGTTCTAGCCATCCCTGAGGTGGGTAATGTATGGTTGGTCCCTGAAGCGTAATCGCCCACACTTTCCGGTGTAAATTCCCCAATGAAGATACTGCCGGCGTTAACTACCTTATCCGCATAATCCCAAACATTTCTACAGTTAATAATTAGATGCTCTGGAGCATAGTAATTCACATAGGTTATACAATCCTCGAGGGAATCAAGAACAACAAAAGTCATATTGCTCAAAGCTTTTTGAATAATTTGTCGGCGTTTAAGAGTTTGCATAAATTGATATAGAGCATTTCTAACCTTTTCAATCAACGCTTCATCCGTAGTTAGCAAAAGGGTTTGAGCGTCGACTGAATGTTCAGCCTGACTCAACAGATCGGCGGCCAGAAATTCAGGACAAGCTGTATTATCAGCAATAATAGCCACTTCGGATGGACCTGCAGGTAAATCAATAGCAATTCCCCTCGCTGAGGCCCACTGCTTAGCCATAGTAACATAGGCATTCCCTGGTCCAAAGATTTTATCTACCTTTCGTATGCTTTCTGTTCCAAGACTCAATGCCCCGATAGCTTGAACTCCCCCAAGACAATATATTTCGGTTACACCACAAAGCACTGCCGCATAAAGAACTGCCGGATTAATTTGATTTTGTTTCGAAGGGGGAGTTACCATCACAATCTCTTTACAACCAGCAATTTTAGCGGGTATGGCCAGCATTAGCACTGTAGAAATTAAAGGAGCGGTACCACCCGGTACATAAATACCAACCCTCTCAATAGGAGTAAAGCGTTCCACACATAACACGCCGGACTGCGTTTCAATGGAGAACCCAGCTGGAAGCTGTTCCCGATGAAATTTTTCAATATTTTCCTTCGCTTTGAGAATAGCATCGACCAAGGAGGCAGTTACCCCCAAAAATGAAACGTCGAGAGTTGAAACATCAATAGCAAAGGAGCCATCAAAGCCATCGAAAATTTTGCTGTAGTGACGTAATGCAGCATCGCCTCTGCGACTAATATCTTCCATAATTTCTGAAACCATTGCATAAAGATCTCCATTAAATAATGGATTAGAGGCTCGGGTGGTTGTAATAAATTCTGTTAAGCTTGGATGCATTAAAGTTTTCATAGTTAATTACTTAGATGTTAGTATTTCAAATTATCATTTTATCAACGGGAATTACTAATATGCCTTGGGCACCAGAATCCCTAAGACTCTGAACAACAGACCAGAAATCATCGTCAGAAATAACACTGTGGATTGCACTCCAATCGGGATCCGATAGAGGGACAACAGTAGGGCTCTTTATTCCGGGAATTAGTTTAATAATGGATTCAATTTTATTATTGGGCGCATTTAAAACAACGTATTTGTTATTTTCGGCGCGTAAAATTGAACTAATCCTAAATACTAAATCGTCAAGAATTTCAACCTTATCATTGGATAAATTTTCGGACTGAACCAAGATTGCTTGGCTCCTGCAAACAGTTTCTACTTCACGTAATCCGTTACTAATCAAAGTGCTACCACTACTTACAATATCAAATATCGCATCAGCCATTCCAATCGATGGTGTAATTTCAACAGATCCCTTGCACGGAACAATTTGCGCCTGGATATTTTGTTGAGCTAACCACGATTTTAAAATATTTGGGTAGCTGGTGGCTATTTTTCGCCCTTGAAAAAATGCTAACCCAGAGTAGGGGAGATTTTTAGGTATAGCTAAAGAAAGCCGACATTTAGCAAATCCAAGCTTTAGAGCAATCTTAAAGTTAAATGATTGTTCCAAAATAACATCTTCACCGACAATTCCAATATCAACGGTATTATCGGCAATACATTGAGGAATATCATCGTCGCGAAGATATATTACCTCAATGGGGAAGTTCGAAGAAACGGCTATCAATTTCCGATCGCCGTTGGTTAAACGAATGCCGCATCGTTCTAGGAGAGTAAGCGACTTTTCAGACAAACGTCCGGATTTTTGAATTGCAATTTTTAGTGTTTCCATAAAATTTAGTGTTTATAATAAAAAAGCCGGCTTTTGGGGGCCGGCTATTAATAAATCATCTTATTTTCATACCTAAAAACAATGATCATACGGCCCCCCAAAGGTGGTTGAGTGGTGAAGATGATTGAAAGTTTGCGTGTTGATATACATATATTCAATTTTTTAACAAAAAAAGCTTGCACATTGGTGCAAGCTTTATAGTACAGAGAATTTTTTAAAAGACTCAATACACAGCTTGCACGTAACTATCTACGTGATGATGCATGTGTATTTGAGCTGTATAGATCATTGGTCTGAATTTACAAAATTTTTAGAAGGATGTTGGTGCTCCAAGACGAATCATAGCACAACGGAATCCCAAATCGTCTTTTGATTCAGTTTCTTGCAAAAACCTTCGTGTTGAAGGACTCAACCAGTATGCACGATCCTTCCACGATCCACCCTTGTAGACCCTAGCCCTATCGGTAATTAAGCTAGAGGCAGATTGATCTCGGAAGAAGGCCGTATTGGGTTTGTAAACAGAATCCTGTAGTACTGGATCCCAAACCTTTGAATAGGCAGCTCCTCGAGCATATCGATAAACGTTTAAGGTTCCTTCCGTTTTCCAAGCATCATCCTCCTTATAATAGATAGACGACTCAAAATCTCCGTCGTTGTAGTTACGATTATCGGCTTTACGATAGTTTCTCCTATCTACAGCCATTTCTTCGGTAATAGGCTGATATTCAATTCTACCTGTAGTATCGTTGGTTACATATTTAATTTTGCCATCTTCGTTCTTACGCTTTGGTTCCATGAAAACGTTACCACGGAATGGTCTGAATTCGTTGAAATCTTGGAAACTTACCGGACGATATACATCCATAACCCACTCATTAACATTTCCGGCCATACAGTATAGACCAAAATCATTGGGCCAATAGGATCGTACCGGTGCGGCAATATCTGCTTTATCGTTAAGAGCTCCAGCAACCCCCATATAGTCACCACGTCCACGAACAAAATTGGCTCGGATTTTACCTTGATCTTTTCCTTTATTGTATCGAACATAATCTCCATTCCAAGGATAGATGCGACGTTCATAGTAATTTTCACCCGATGAAATTCCAATAAGTCCCAAAGCAGCGTACTCCCATTCCGCTTCCGTCGGAAGGCGATATTTTGGTAGCAACAGACCATCTTCAATAGTTACTTTTTTGGTTTTTTGATCGGCTGATGTTCCTACTACATCTACCTCGGCCACTCCGCCTTCCCCGGCAAATTTATCGATGTGACGCCCAGCTAAATAGGCATCGGTGTTAAAAATTATGTGGTTAAGTGGACTTCCAATTAGTTGAGCTGTAACTTTTTCTTCTTCAGGTTTGCGTTCCCAAAGACCCCGTTGAACTAAAATTTCTTCGTTTACACGGTCAGTACGCCAGAGGCAGAAATCGTTGGCCTGAACCCAATTTACCCCGACCACTGGATAATCTTGATATGCCGGATGTCTGAAATAATATTCCACTAAAGGCTCATTGAAAGCAAGCCGCTCTCTCCAAACTAGTGTATCAGGCATTGCCTTCTTTACAATATTAGGAAAATCCTGGCCAAAAACTCGTTGAAGCCAGAAAATATATTCTCGATAGTTTACGTTCGAAATTTCGGTTTCGTCCATGTAGAAAGAGGACACGGAAACACGACGTGGTACATTGTTCCAATCTTTCATTACGTCGTCAAGAACTTGTCCCATTACGAATGTACCTCCTTCAATCAGCACCAGACCCGGGCCCGTTTCTTGTTCAATATACCCAAATCGATAGGTAAACCCCCCATTCTCCGGGGTGTTGTATTCCCACCCAGTAATGTTCGATTTTGGCTTCTGGCAGCCCATAATCATTAGCGAAACAATTGATAGCGTTAAGATTCTATTGGCTTTCATGCTTATCTTTTTTTTAATATATTTTCCGAATTCTTTCTCCGCAACTTTCACGCCATATTATAGTAAATGGTGATAACATTGCTAAAGACTTTGTAAAAATAACGTTTTTTTTATTTGGTTAATACACCGACGCAAAACTTTTTGTTTTTTTTGGTCAACTTGTTAATAATCCATTTGAATAAATAATTCATTTCCAATAAGATAATTTGTAGGCAATTTGGGTATTATTTTAGCAGAAACTATTATTTTAACGCTTTTGGGACGGAAAATTATGGCCGGATTAATTCCCCACAAATAATTTCTTGTTGTTGACCCTAAAAATAACCCTACCTGAAATTTTGGATTACCGTAAAAAGCTCCATAAAAAAATGATAGGCCGCTAGAATTGCTGTAGCTTCCCAAAAAATGGGGGCGAATCGCTTTTGCTACCGATGGGTTGCTGAATTTCATAATCGGAAGATAGGCACCATAAGAAAGATTGTAGTAAATTTCTCTTTTCAAGGAACTATTTTTAAAGGTTATCTTGTTAAAAATATTCTGGGCCGAAAAACCAAATGTATGATTTTCAGAAAAAACTGAAATTCCTGTACTCAGAGCCATACCCCAGAGGGTTGGCATATTTCGGTAGGTACCGGAGGTACTGGCAATCACTGACCCTAAGATAAGTTGATCGTTTTTTATGGAATAATTATGAACTTCGGGGGCAAAACCAACACTTACCGACCATTGACGAGTTACCGGAAAAAATTTTGATAATTGCCCAGCCAAAATTGTGTAACGCATCAATCCTTCCTTATATACAATGGCGTACCCCTCTAATCCTCCATGAAAATTTTTGAGATATGTATTTGCTGCAATTTGAAAATTTCCAAAATCGAGGCCTTGCATAGCTCCTCCCATCGTAACCTTTGATCGATTGTTAAGGGCTGCAAACGATGGATTTATTAGGTAAGATTGTTCACTAAAAACCAAGGATAAACGCTCAAAACCGTAAGAAACTGTGAATAATGTGAATAAAAACAGTGTTAAAAACCAGGTTAAAAATCGCATGAGTTAATTTTTCAGATAACGAAGTAGTTTTAAGGCTTGCTTTAGACCATAAATTTTAATTTTGGATTGATTTTCCAATCAAATTTACGATTTTTGTAATTTAAAACCACAATGCCACAAATTTTAACAATAATTTTCATTTTTTTTCGTACTGTAAGCGATTGTATTTCCCCGGTTACCGTAAAGATTCACATCCTTTGAATAACCATGAATAACAACATAACTCTATGATAAAAGCCTTGCTATTTCTGGCAATCGTAATAATCCCTACATTTAACATACTTGGTCAGAGAATAAAAAAAACTTTTGAAATTGAATGGAAAGAAATAGGTCTGGGAAAGCCCTATGCTGTTGATTGTTTTTATAACGATTCGTTACCATGGGTAGCCTACAAAACATTCAGAATTGAAATTCCCGATGCAACGGAGGCTGAAAATATAAGCGTTCAACTGGAAAATTTCTCGGCTTTTCAAGCCTCAGAAACTTTTAAAGGCCTGGAAAATAAAGCCATACCCAATAACTTTGATGTTTCGTTCTATTACGGAATAGAAAAACAAAAGCCGATGGTTTATGTTACTCTTAATATTATAAGGAGTAATGGTTCAAGCCTTGAATTACTTTCTAAAGCTACATTTGGCTTAACCTATGCCCCTATTTCGAAAAAAGAAAAATTTTCCCCAAAAACATCGTCAGTGCTGGCTGAAGGCCGATGGATTAGAATTAAAATCGGGGAACGCGGTGTTTACAAAATAACGTATAAAAATCTGGTGGATTGGGGCTTTTCGGACCCTCAGAATGTAAGGATTTATGGAACAGGGGGTCGAATGCTATCCAAAAAGGTAAATAACTACGATCCTGTTGATTTATACGAAAATCCTATTTATATGGAAACTGGCGGTGATGGTGTTTTCAACGATGGGGATTACATTCTTTTTTATGCACAAGGAATCGAACGAGTTTTTTATAATCGTACCGTTAATCGTTATTTTCACGAAAACCACTCTTACAGCGAGGAGGCTTTTTACTTTGTTACAACCCGCCCTGGAGCCGGGAAAAGAATCTCAACTGTTAGTTTTCTCTCACAAAACGCTTCCAGCACAACCACCAGCGGAGATTATATTGCCGTTTACGAAAAAGATGTTCAGAATCCTTTACGAACAGGCCGAATGTTGTTCGATGAACTGTTAACGGCAAACGAATCGAGAAACTTTTCGTTTTCTGTTCCTGTTAGTTATACTCAAGGCGAACCTGTTAAATTGTATACACAGGTTATAGGGTTCCAATCGAGTTTGGAGCCACAATGTTCGTTTCAATTCAGTATTGGCAATACATCACTGCACCGGACTTTTCTGATTGGGTCGAATCCGAATGCCATATCGGATGTATGGGATCTAAAGCAAGGGTATAGTGAATTTAGCCCCTCGGGGCAAACTTTTACCATCCAGGGACAGTTTTTTGCCTCAAGTGTTGCAGCACGGGGAGCCGTTGATTATTTAATGATAGTAGCACGAATTAACCTCAGCTTGCCCTCAGCCAAAAGAATCAATTTTTGGGAATCGAGGGATATAGCATCAAATAGTATCAAAGAGTTTAGAGCTATTGGAAACAATATTACCGTGTGGGATGTAACTAATCCCTTGAATCCGGTTATAGTGACATCACGGAATGAGGGGGATAATACCGTCTGGAAATACGATATGAGTGTAGCCAGAAATTTTCATCTGTTTGTTTCCGGAGGAGAAATAACACCACTTTCATCGCAAGTTATAGCCAATCAAAACATCATGGGAACTCCAGTTCCTGATATGGTAATAATAACTGCCCCTGCCTTTAGGCAACAAGCCGAACAATTAGCTGCATTCCGACGCACTAACAACCAATTATCGGTATTAGTTTTAGAACCTCAAACCATATACAACGAGTTCAGTTCGGGAATACCCGATGTTAGTGCTATCAGAAACATGCTTCGAATGTTTTATCTGCGTTCGGGGGATGGTGGGCGAACGTTGAAATATGCCTTGTTAATAGGAGATGGAAGTTTTAACAACAAATGGGCAGCACGTCAAAACAACTATATTCTTACTTATCAATCGGTAAATTCGCAGGATGACCTTAATTCCATTGTTTCTGACGATTTTTTTGGGCTTTTAGACGAAGGTGAGGGTGGTCAGGATTTGTACACAACCGATGGGCTTACAGGTTTACTCGACATTGGAGTTGGACGCCTTCCGGTTGAGAGCCTAACGGAGGCAAATTCTGTTATTAACAAAACTACTCATTACAATACCAATCCAACCCTTGATTCGTGGAAAAACCGACTGACTTTCCTTGCCGATGATGCAGACAACCTTGGAGACTTTGGCTTGCAACGAGATGCCTACGATCTGGCAAAAATTGTCAGGGCTAAATACCCGTGGTTCAATAACCACCTTATATTAATGGATGCCTATCCGCAAGTTTCCACACCTGCAGGACATCGCTATCCAAAAGTTCGGGAGGCTATTAATACTGCAATTCACAGCGGAACGCTATTATTTAACTACACAGGCCATGGTAGCGCCAATCAACTTGCCCATGAAGCTGTGGTAGATAAAAACATGGTAAATAATTGGATTAACCGAGATTATCTTCCGTTTATGATGACCGCCTCGTGCGAAATTGCACCCTACGATAATCCAAACAACAAATCGCTGGGCGAATTGATGATGGTAAATCCTAACGGAGGGGCAATAGCACTTTTCACCACAACCCGCAAGGTTTACGCCTCGGGAAATCAGAACCTGAGTATCAAATTTTACAATAGAGTTTTCGAACGTAGCGCAGATGGCAACTATTCTACCTTAGGAGAGATTTTATCCGACACGAAGAATATGACCTCTTCTGGTACGGGGAACCACAGAAAATTTTCTTTGTTGGGAGATCCTTCCATGAAACTACTGGTTCCTCCGTTCCGTGTTCGAACCGATTCCATTAATGGGTTCAAAACAGGAGTCAAGATAGACACTCTGCGAGCATTGTCTAAGGTCCGAGTAAGCGGTTCGATAACCGACACTCTCGGAAATCCCGTTGACAATTTCAACGGAATTATTTACCCCACGGTTTACGACAAATTCCGCACCCGCTTAACCCTAAACAACGATAACTCCGGAGTTTTTGAATATCAGGATCAGGATAATATTTTGTACAGAGGAAGAGCATCGGTTACAAACGGAAAATTCAGCTTCGAATTCTATATTCCATTAGATATTAACTATGATTTTGGGTTCGGTAAAATTAGCTACTACGCTCAAAACGGAACCATCGACGCTCAGGGGTCATACAGGAACATTGTAATCGGAGGCTCAAACAATTCGCAATTTACCGACAATATTGGCCCGGAAATCAGAGCCTATTTGAACGATACCAATTTTGTATCGGGCAGCACGGTAAATGAATCGCCAACGTTAATTCTAAGAATATGCGACGAACACGGGATTAATACCACCGGTAACGGTATTGGACACGATATTACAGCCTATCTTAAACACGACCCTAATAACATAATAATTCTAAACCGACATTTTGAAAGCGACATTAACAACTACCGATGTGGCACCATCCGATACCAGCTTTTGAATTTACCCGAGGGACCGAATCAAATCACAATTCGTGCATGGGATATTCTTAACAATTATTCCGAAAAACAAATCGATTTTTTAGTGGCCAATTCCGAACAAATTTCGATTAACCATGTTATGAATTATCCTAATCCATTTACAACCAATACCAAATTTCTGTTCGAACACAATCAGCCACATCTGCCACTCGAAATTACCATTCAGATTTTTACCGTAAGCGGAAAGGTAATTAAAACCCTTCAAACCAATATACTAGGAAGTTTATATCAGTTTTCACCTCTAACATGGGACGGCCGCGATGAATTTGGCAACAAAATCGGACGTGGAGTTTACATCTACAGCGTGAAAATTAAGACTCCGGACGGCCAAAGCCAAACTAAATTTGAAAAACTGGTAATTCTGTAATTGGCTAAAATTAGTACTTTTGCAACAAAATTGTTTTATTCACGTTTAAAAGCCATATCTTAATCATTCATTTATGAAACGTTATTCAGTTGTCACTTTACTCATCATCACCTTCACAACCAACATTTTAACCGCACAAAATCCAGACGACCCCGATATTCTCGGCAGAAAATTCAACCCTATAAAACACGCTCTTCCATTCCTGACTATTTCACCCGACTCCCGTTCGGCCGGCATGGGCGATGTTGGAGTGTCTACCTCTGCCGATGCTTACAGCACCAACTGGAATGTTGGGAAATTGGCATCAATTGAAGGGAAATTCGGTATGGGCCTAGGATATACACCTTGGTTGAGAAAACTTAACGTAAAAGATATTAATCTTACCTACCTTTCCGGTTATTACCGTCTCGACGAAAATCAGGTGGTAGGAACCTCGTTACGCTACTTTTCTTTGGGAAGTATGCTTTTTACCGACAACCAAGGGAACGTAATCAAAGACTTCAATCCCAACGAATTCGCTATAGACGCTTCCTACTCCCGTAGTCTTGGCCCAAATTTTTTCATGGGATTAGCCGCCCGATATATTTACTCCAACCTTACCGGAACCATGCAATTGGGTAACGAAACCCTAAAACCCGCTAATGCGTTTGCGGTTGATTTGGGAGCCTTTTATAAAAAAGAGGTTCGTCTGGGAGACTATCCAACGGTAATAACCGGTGGTTTAGCATTCACTAATGTTGGTACAAAAGTTACCTACTCCGAAAATAACAAAAATTTTCTTCCCATGAATTTGCGATTAGGGGGAGGAATGAATCATGAGCTCGACCAATATAACCAACTAGGGTATTATGTGGAAATTAATAAACTAATGGTGCCAACACCCGACATCCGCGATACACTTAACAGTTATCAAAACCTATCGGTTGCCTCAGCCATTTTTCAATCGTTCAGCGACGCACCTGGATACAACACCAGCAAATTCAAGGAAGAAATGCAGGAAATTATGTGGTCGTTGGGAGTAGAATATATCTACGATAAAAAATTTGCTATCCGCACAGGATATTTTCACGAAAACGAATTTAAAGGAAACCGGAAATATGTAACAGCCGGAGCCGGTTTTAAACTCAACATGCTGAGTATGGATATCTCCTACCTCATTCCAACCGTTGCCAACCATCCTTTGGCACAGACTCTCCGTTTTAGTTTAGTTTTGGATTTAGGCGCTTTAATGGAATAAGACTCATGATGGACATAAGGGTTGGCTTTGGATACGATGTTCACCGGCTTGCTGAAAATGAGTCGCTATTTCTAGGCGGAATAGAAATTTCACACACCAAGGGCACTGTTGCCCACAGCGATGGCGATGTTCTTATTCACGCTATTTGCGATGCCCTGCTTGGAGCTTTGGCTCTGGGAGACATTGGGCATCATTTCCCCGATAACAGTGAAGAATTTAGGAATATCGACAGTAAAATACTTCTGCAACGAACTCTGGAATTAATCAAATCGAAAAACTATAACGTTGTCAATCTCGATTGCACGTTACTTCTTGAAAAACCGAAGATTGCACTATACATTGACGCCATGAGAAACAGCCTGGCTCGGATACTGCAAGTGTCGGTCGACCGAGTAAGTATTAAGGCTACTACTTGCGAGAAGATGGGGTTTGTTGGGCGCGAGGAAGGGATAGTGGCCTACGCCACAGTTTTAGTACACCGAATTTAAACAAATAAGTATATATCCCCAATGTGGAGAATATGTGCTGCTCTGCCCTCTGAGGCTCTCGGAGGGTGAAGGGGGGGCTGGTTTCCCGCGGAGTGCTCCGGCTGGTCTCAATGCACACGCCTCTATTCAGCTCGATGACCGTACATCAAAATCTACTCACTTAACACCTTAAACTCTACCCTGCGGTTTAGCTGGCGGCCTTCTTCGGTTTTGTTATCTGCTACCGGTTTAGAAAAACCATATCCCATATAGGTTAACCTGTCGGGCGAAATTTCCTGAGCAATCAAATAGTCAACCACTGCTTTGGCTCTGTCTTGCGATAGTTTCTGATTAAACGCCGCACCTCCCCGATTATCGGTATGACCGCTAATTTCAATTTTCAACGTGGGGACGTCTTTCATCACCTTTGCCAAACGATTCAGCTCAGGATAGGATTCAACCCGCAAGGTTGCCTTTCCTTGGTCAAAAAACACGTTGCGCAACACTATTACAACATCTTTCTTAATGTTGTTCAAACGTATCTCTTTTTCAACCTCCTGATAGGTCGTTGCAGGCGGAATGTTAAAGTTCTCAGAATGGAACAGGTATCCTTCAGCCTTTACAGCTAACCCGTAATTTTTGCCTGAAGGAAGGGTAACCAGAAACTTCCCGGTTTTTGCGTTGGAACGATTCGAAAAAACAATCTCGCCTTTATCGTTATCAACTACCTCAATCTCAGCCTCTATGGGATTATTGGTAATAGCATCGAGGATTGTTCCTTTAAATACAGTCAGGCGTATGGTTTTGAGTTCCACGCTTTTTTCCATCACATTTTCAGCAATAGTTTGCTGCAGTGAAGCCAGCAATTTGTCCTCGTTGCTGAGAACCATGGGTTTTTCGGGCCCAAGGAAAGTAACCATGTAAATATCATGCCTGCCGAGGCCTCCCGGACGACTGGAGGCCAAATAGCCGTTTCGCCCGCTGGCGCTGATTACAAACGCCAGATCATCGTCGGCCGTGTTTATGGGATATCCGAGGTTTTCCGGGGTTGACCACCGGCCATCGTCTTGCAACACCGAGCGGAAAATGTCGAATCCACCCATGGTGTTGTGTCCCTTGGAGCTGAAATAGAGGGTTCTGCCATCGGGATGCATAAACACACTTTCTTCATCGTCGGGAGTATTAATGGTGGGGCCAAGGTTAACCGGTTTGCTCCATTTTCCGCTGAGGTCGCGGGTTGACATCCAAATGTCTTTTCCACCGATGCCGTTGGGCCGTTCACTCACAAAATACAGAACACGATCGTTGTTAGCAAACGAAGCACTCGATTCCTTGAATTTGGAATTTATCTCGCCGGGCAGCCATTCGGGCCAACTCCATTTATCGCCTTCAAGTCGTGAAATCTGTAAATCTCCATTGTTTCGCTGACCATTGTAAATCAATAAACTTTGTCCATCGGCCGATAGCCCAACAGTGGCGTCTTCCGAGCGTGTATTGATAGGTTCTCCAAGGTTTACCGGACGAGTCCAGCGTCCCTGAATTTTGTAACTAATGTAAATATCTTCATCGAATTGCAAATCGTAACTGTTTTGCTTTCCGCCCACGCTGCCCTCACGCGTGGAGGTAAAAAGCATTACCGATTCGTCGGCCGAAATTACGGGCGAGTGTTCCATATACGGGGAGTTGATTTCCTTAATGTTGGTAATAAAAGCTCTAGCGGGATTTTTCATAAGCTCACTTCCGGTTTTGCACTCTTTGATACGTGCCGAAACCCTAGCCATTTCTTCGTTGTCGCTAAACAAGAGCTTGCGCCGATATTTTTCGTAATTTTCAAGAGCCTCTTCAAATTTGTGATTGTATTGATAGGCCAAACCCAACAAATATTCAATATCTGGTGCGATTCCAGGGTTCAACTGATGGGCTGTTTGAATGTATTCCAGGGCTTTGTAGGGTTCGGTTTGCAGATATAGTGACCCAATTTTGTAATTGAGTTCCGCATTTTTGCCGTTAAAACGTTGGGCAATCAGATAGCTTTCAATAGCAGAATAAATCTGCCCTCTATCGCGATAACTATCTCCATCGCGCAAGGCACGTTGAGCTTCACGTAGGCCATCGCGGTCGTTGGGGAAATATTTCCGGTCGAAAGGAATATCTTGTCCAAATAGAATGCGGGTTGATAACGTAACGATGAGGAGTATAATGTTCCGTTTCATAGCATTAGTTTTTATAATAGTAGTTGATGTACTGTTGTGCTGCAGTATAGCCATATTTTACGGCTTCTTTCCATGCTTTTACTGCAGCCTCAATATCGTGTTTCATCTCATAGGCTGAACCTAAATTTGCATGAGCCACAGCGTAGTCGGGCTTCAGTTTTATGGCTTTTTGAAAGGCTTCAATGGCTTTATCGTAGTTTTTTAATTTCATATATGCCGCTCCAAGGTTATTGTAGGCATAGTAATAGTCGGGTTTGATGGAAATAACTTTGTTGAAATCTTCGATGGCTTTATCGTATTGTTTTTTATCGAGATAGGCACTTCCACGATTGTTATAAGCAATGTGGTTGTTGGGCTCGACCTTTATTGCCAGGCTGTAGTTCAAAATAGCCTCGTCGAAGTTTTCCTTTTTTCGGTACACACTTCCCAGATTATTGTAAACAATGGCCGATGAAAGGTTCAGCGAGGCTGCTTTTTTGTAATCGGCAATGGCATCGTCGTATTTTTCCAACATTCGATATGCACTTCCACGATCATTATAAACTTCCCAATTGTTCGAATTTACAGCAATAGCCAATGAAAATGCGGCTATAGCCGCGTTATAATCGCCTTGGCGAAACGAAGCCTGCCCGGCAAGATAGAAGGCTTCAAACCCTTTGTAACCGTGTTTAATAGCTTTGGCTAGATAGAGCGTGGCATTGTCTAACTCATCGACCTGATAATAAGCTGCACCTAAAGCATAGAGCGAACGATTATTAGTTGAATCGTAAGAAACTACGGTTTGCAGTTCGTCAATAGCATCGCGGTATTTTCCCAACGCACTTAAAGCAACGGCTTTATTTTGACGTGCAAGAGTGAAACTCGGATTATGTTTTAGAGCCTCGTCGAACGATTGAATGGCGCTTTGATATTCGTTTCGACTTAGAAATTCTACCCCTTTGTTGTAAGAAATTTCTGCTTCCTGATTCCCCGCAAGGATTAAGGTAGCTGAGGTATCAACAGGAGGCTCCGGGGCTTTTGGTTCCTGTGCAGAAACAATAGCACCGATTACATTCAGAAATGCGAACAAAAAGAAAAACTTTTTCATGGCGCTTTATTTTTGACCATGAAGATACTATTTTTTTTGCGTTTCTGATGTAAAAAAAATGCCGTTGATGACGGCATTTAAGATTTGATACGGCGTGCCATTTCACACATTTTCAAAGCTGTAACCGCAGCTTCGACTCCTTTATTTCCATGCTTTCCACCCGAACGGTCGCGGGCTTGTTGCTGGGTATCGGTTGTTAGAACCCCGAAAATCACTGGTTTGTTGTATTTGAGAGAAACGTTGGTAATCCCTTGAGAAACGGCCTGGCAGATAAATTCGAAATGGCGGGTTTCGCCCTGAATTACACAACCTAAGGCAATAACAGCATCTATGTCGTTCCGAGCGGCTAGCCATTGAGATCCTACAGAAAGCTCGTAGCTCCCGGGTACATATTCCACAACGATATTTTTCTCCTGAACACCATGTTGGATTAGTGTTTCAATTGCACCGCGGCACAGGGCAAATGTTATTTCACTGTTCCATTCAGCAACAACAATTCCGATTTTCATGGTTTCGCCCGAGGGAACTCGTTCAAAATCGTAATCCGATAAGTTTTTGAGAATTGTGGCCATAGTGTTTTGATTATTAAAAAAAGTATCACCTCCTATGGGGATGATACTTTTTTTATGTCATCATCTGATTATTATTTTTTCAACATAGCTTCGGCACGGGCAATGTATTTTTCGATACCTCTTGCTTCGCGACTTTCCGGATGGTTTTTCTGAATTTCCTGATAGGCTTTCAGTGCTTTTTCGTATTTTCCAAGTTCCTCATAAGCGGCTGCAGCTTTCATTAATGAAATGGGAGCATTAAATTTATCGTTTGTGTTGCTAGCCCCTTTCATATAGTAATGAGCAGCTTTTTCAAGATTTCCCTTTTGAGCATACGCATCGCCAAGAGCATTTAGCGCCACGGTTCTAATTATTAAATCGTTAGCATCGTAATCCGACAAATATTTGATAGCGTTATCGTAATCTCCCAGATGTAAAAACGAAACTCCGGCATAATACTTAGCAAGATTTGCGTATGGAGTTCCACTATATTCATCAATTATATACAAAAATCCGAAATTGACACCATCGCCATAAAGAGCCAGCTTCAAAGAATCCTGCTCAAAATAAATCTCCGCCTGATACATGGAGGCAGCGGCCTCTTCTACTTTTGGCTTATATATATAATTCATGTAACCAAAATAGCTCAATACTACCACCACAATTACGCCTACAACGGTGAGAATTGTTCTCTGATTCTCTTCGATAAATTTTTCAGTACGGCTTAATGCCTGTTCTACATTCTCAAGGCCTTCAATTTCAACGTTCTTATTTTTTGACATTGCTTAATCGGTTTTAAATTTTCACGGTGCAAAATTAAACATTTTAGAGGAGTTGCAAAGAAATGCCATATTTTTTGCTTATCCTGGCTCAGAATTTTTATGGATCCACTGAATTATATTTGCCCACAGCAAAGAAATCATGACAAAGGTTGACTTAGCGGCAACTCCATAATTTCCCAAAATACTTTTCCAAGGCTTGGAACGTTAATGTATTTTGTCCTATTTTTGTGAAAACAAACCTACACGTTAAAGATTTTACCAATGAACCAAAAACGCATTCTAGGCCTGATATTCTTTTTCACCCTGGGATTTTTTTCTTTCTCCGTTCTGGCCAACGACACCTTAATTTACATAAACTTGTTTTATCCCGACAATAAATCGCCATTAAACAATGCCATTTTAGCCAATCTCTCTCCCAGCCTACCACAAAAGAATAATAAACCATGCCTTTCCTACCGTCTTAAACTAGGGTACAAAATCGAAAACAACACGCTTCAGCTTTTCTGCACCGAAGTAGAGGTTGACCATCCAGTTGTTTTTCAGCGATTTAGCCTCCGCGATCTTTTACTGCCAATGACCTTAACCATAGAAACAAAATTTCTCGACAGAGAACGGGTAATAGATCAGAAATTGCTGACCTTTGAAGCTTTTGGCGGAAAAACATTTCACAGCCAACCCATACAATCGGGACAACGGATTTCAAAAGTTAATTTTAACGTTACCAAAGTTGAGTTGGGACAAGCTATGCTCGACAAAATAGCTGCGCGCCAGCAACTTATTTCAGACTATTATTCGGCCGATATTCAAATAAAACTGGCTGAGGAAGATTTGAAAAAAATAGATTTTAACAACCCCGACAACAATTCACAATATCAGTATTTTTCAAATCAAGTGCTGAAAATTGTAGAGCAAATAAAAGCCAAAAAACTGGATGAAAACCTCCATTTACGTGAAAATGACCCCTTACGCCTTATTCCCCGCCTAAACGCCCTTCAGGCTAAAGCCCTGGAGTCAAAACGGGAGCTAGTGGGGAAGTCGGTGGATATTCACCTGGAATATTATCGCCTTGGATTGGAAAGCATGCATAAGCTAAACTATCCGAAAGCGGTAGAAAACTTTAAAAACGCAATCGACATAGATCACAGATTTTCAGCACCTTACATTCGATTGGCAGAAATAGAACTTATTAACAAAAACTTTGACAAAAGTTACGAAAACCTATTAACTGCCGCTTATAAAACCACTATTGTGGATTCGGCTAAGATAATTGCCCAAAAAGTATTTGAAAAACTTATCGAACCCCAACTCTCAGATGTTCGGCTTTTCCGGCAACAGAAAAACTTTGACGAGGGGATTGTTTTGTTAAACCAAATCATGGGACAATGCGATACGCTGAAAAATCTTTTAGATTGCCCTCAATCGCTGGCAATTGAACGGAACAATTTTTACACTCAATGGCTAGAAAAAAAGATTTCAGACAATAGAAACCTATTCCATCAACGACAATATCAAAATTTTGAGGCCGATTGCGATAGCCTTTACCAATTTCATAACGCCAATCGCAACGATTTTGAAAATCGTCTTCGCACCGAACAATATCTAACGCAAGCCTACCAACAGCTGGTTAGTTCGGCAGAAAATTTAATATCCGGTAACCCGTCGGAAGCCCTGGAAATTTTAATGCTCAGCGAACGTTTTTGTAAAAAATACCCGTTTATAAACTGTCATCCAAGATCGGCTGAACTTATAAATAGTGTATTCGGACAGATCTACGAAAGCATGATTCAGGAAGCATATCAACTCTTCACTGCCGATAAAGTGAAAGAAGCCGATAGCCTGCAGCAAAAGGCGTTAGCCTATGTCAGACAGCAGAATCTGCCCATATCAGCCCGACATTTGGAATTAATCCGTCTAATTAAAGAACAACACTACCTTGCCATAATCGCTAACCTTGAAAGCAACCGCTATATCGGATGTATGGCTTTGCAAATGTACGATTCCGCACTATTAATCCGTTCAACCTATAATTTTCAGCCCCATGCCAAAGAGCAACTTCTAGGCTCAAGGGCTGCCAATTTATGTGTAGTCCAAAAAATCAACGACGTCGACAAACGAATAGTTGCTAAACGCTACAACGAAGCTGAAACATTACTTAATGATGCGCAGAGTTTGATTCAGGGGAACAAACTTACAGTTACGCCGGAAGTAAATTCAAAAATCTCTGAGCTAAGAGCATTGCTAAATCAAGGCCGCTGCGAAGAACAAAAATTCTTAATCGATGTACAACTCAATGCCGCCGAAATTAATAAACAAAACAAGAATTACCCCGCGGCAAAATTAGCTCTTAATAAAGCACTCTCTATTGCAAAACAATCTCCCTCCTGCGGATTCAAAACCCAGGAAATAGAAAAAAACATAGAAGAGATAAAACAACCGGCAGGATATCAAAATGCACTGGATGAAATTATCACTCTCATCCAACGCCATGATTTTCAAACTGCCTTTGCCAACTATCTCAACATGTGTGCCCAATATCCCGATTCGATTCTTAGTCCGTTTAATCTAACCATTCTGCCAATAGAAAAATTTGCTAAAATATACGACTATACCCCGTTTACACTGGCTTGTATAGAAATATTGGCCGAAGATGGCAAAACGGAAATTGCGCTCGACTTGCTCTATTTTCTGTATGAGAAAGACGTTCCACCCTTCCTGACCGATAAAGCTCAGGATAAAATGGGAAGAAGTTTAGCCAAACGCGACGTCGAGAGCTACAGTAAGGAATCTAATCCCAAAAATCTGGCCTATGCCTATGTTCGGCACGATAAAAAATGGTTTAGCAAACTCATAAAATCCTACAAATCGCAATGGAAAATTTTAATCGGTTCATAATCCTCATCGCTTTAATTTCATTCATGGAGAGCCTATTTGGTCAGGATAATTCATCGTCTTCGCCAAAATCTTACTATCGCGAATTAAACATCGAAGGTGGGTTGGACTGGTCGATGATTTACAACGATACTGTAAACCAAAAGCTTGGAACCCAGCCCTATGTGACTTTCTATTACGATAATTTTATCAGCCAACACGTTCGATATACATTTTTCCTTACCCCAGTGGCAATCCATCAAACACTGAACCACAAATCCATTCTCAGAGAACGCTATTTTCAGATCGAAGGAGGCTTATCGGGCGGCTACGAAATTGTGCACAATTGGTGGATTTCGGCCGGTGGTGGATATTCCTACAGATTACATCGAGAATATAAAATGGGTGCGAACGCCTGGCAGGAAACCCCATTTGAACAGCCGGGTTTATATTTTTATGGCTCCACCGAGTATTGGGTAACAACAAGCAGCGGCTTTCGATTGAGTTCGTTGGTATTTAAAGATGGCTATGTATTTAAAATTGGGGTGTTTATTAACTACAACACAATACGGAACAAACTACACAAAAAAGCAAAAACGAATTAATCTCGGGGAATATCGTAGTACAAACTATACCGCATTCGATTTGCCTTTCGAACAGTGATTGTGCACGATTTTAGCCTATAGTTAACTCTGTCAGGATTCCAAATATAAACTTTCAGATAAAGTTCATCAACCGGATAGTGTATGTCCATAAAAACCAAGGAGTGATAAACCGCCAACAGGTGGTTATTATCCCACAAATTATTGGACAAAAGCTTTTCGCGCCAATCAATCTTTTGGTTTTTATAATGTAACTCAGTAACTAATCGAACAGATTTTGAACTGTCAGTGGCAGCGAACTTGCATACAATATCCATCTCCGACCAACTTTTTAACGGAAGATGCTTTAAATTCCACTGAGCAAGATCGAGAAACTCACTGTTGTAGGTGGTATCATAATTTTGAAAATAAAGGGTATCCCATTCATTGGAATATGGACTGCCCTCACGGGTGAAGAAATGAAATTCACCACGGTTGAATTTTCGAGCAACAACATGATGAGGATAAAATTCCTTTACCATCGCCAAAATCCCGGGGAGGGTGTTGTCAATCATCACCCCAACCCCATCAAATTCCTGATGAATTAACACATGGTTTAATTCCGAAAGGTTAAAATTTTCCACATAAATCAATCGTTGAGCGCAGCTGTCTGCTCCAAGCATAGAGGGGATCCGAGGCTGATTAGAAGCAAAAAGTGCTCTGTGCGAATTATGGCTTTTAACTTGCGAACAAAAGTCTCTGACAGAATTATCAAAAACGCTGTTTTCTATCACCGTGTAATATTGCCTATCTACTACCAGAGTATAAGTTCCTGCCGCTAAGGTAAACACTACTATTGTGTAGCGTAGTACCTTCTTTTTTATTACCAAAATTCCTGGTGAAAGAAATATTAGTAATCCGGCATAGGAAAACAACAAAACGCTGGTTTGCATAACCGACGATACATTCCGCGAGTAGTAATAGGCGGTGGTGTACGTAACAATCCATACCAAAGGTAAAAAATATTGTTTCAGCCGTGGTGGATTTTTCCAATAAAACCTTAACGATGTAAAAAAGGCGAAAACAAAAACAGAGAAAAACAACCACCGATAGTGAAACGGATAAAAAATATGATGGATGATAAAATCCCATTCCGGAACCGGAAGCCACGCACCAACGCCCTTTACACCGAGATGAACCAACGTTATGGGCAAATGCGGTAAAAACAATAGAAAACTCACAACCCCAGCCAGAAGGTAATGTTTTCGCTGCTGCAACTGCACTAGAAAGAAGCCAAAAATGTATATCAGAAATGCAGCAAAGGCAGAAAAATAATGCATCACTGCTGCAAGCGTAAGAGATAGGGAGAATAAAGCGTACCACCCTAATTTGGGTTTTTCAAGCTCCGAAATTTTAATCACCAGATAAATAGAGGCTAAAGTAAAAAATAAACCTGGCGAATAAGGCCTTGCAACTAAGGAGTAAAAAATAAAGTATTGACTAACAGATGCTATTGTCCCCGCAAATAATCCGGCTTCCCATGAGAATAGCTTGCGCCCAATTAGAACAACTAGTATAACGCTCAAAATTCCCAACACCGTAAATGGTAATCGAACCAGCCATGGTTTAACCCCAACCCATTTTGTGTAATAATACAAGAACATTTGAACACCGGCAGGATGACCATCTACCTTAACTCCATGGTCGATAAGTTGCCGAATGTTTTCAAAATTAACCCGTCTGATTGTACTAAACTCATCGTGGGTATAGGGAATGTTGTTGAAACTGTAAAATCGCAGTGTGGCTGCAACAATTACAACTAACCCAAAAATAAGATAAGCCGAATAGTTTTTGTAAAAACTCCTCATAGCAAAACCTCAAACATACAGTAGCCAAACTTACTCAATCTTTGAACGATAAACAAAAATCAATATTAATGGACACAAAATGTGTTGTCAAAGCAAACTGATAATCAACATATTAGAATCGCTTGATAAAAAAGACTTTATCGTCGCCGGGCCCATAAAATTCGGCAATAGTAACCTCGGATTGATATCCACAATGCAGGTAAAAATTGCGTGTCGGCAAATAAAGTGGTCGCCCGCTGGTTTCGGCAATTAGGAGTTTCCCACCTTGATTCCGAACGTATTCCTCAGTAATAGAGATTAATTTTCGACCCAAGCCATTTCCCTGAAAAACCCTTCCCACAACAATCCAGTACAAATCCCATGCGTGCATAGATCCGGGGATTCTTCCAAAACAGGTAAACCCGGCGGGTTCTTCCCCCTGCTCGGCAACTTGCCACAAATAGCCGCAATCGGGTTTAGTAAGGGTTTCAACAACCAGTTCCTCGACGATATCAACTTCCTCCTGATTGAAAAAGCCGGTAGATGATGTTAATCGGGGCAGGTCTTTAATATCGGGATCTTTAAGTTGAGTACGAAACTGTATTGATAAGGTATTCATGAGAATTTTTCTAGTTCGGATCGTTAATTATGTTTTTGATCGCTGTGTTGATTTCTATTCCGGAATGCTTTAGTGCAGCAATATATCCGCTATCGGGGCTTATACATGGATTGGGATTGACTTCGAGCACAAAGGGTTTGCCTTCAGAATCGAGCCTAATATCAACGC
Organism: uncultured Bacteroidales bacterium; assembly: GCA_937981765.1. GTDB lineage: Bacteria > Bacteroidota > Bacteroidia > Bacteroidales > Salinivirgaceae > JAAYQU01. The sequence goes on along the minus strand of CALJOM010000001.1, from coordinate 261,006 downwards.
GGGCATAGCCTCTTAGATTAAAAATTTTCCAGCAATCGATACAAATTTGCTTCAGATGCTGTAGGAGTGAAGATGGAAGTTCGGGAAACACACGTTGAGTATTTTGATACTCAAAACTATCTTCATTCCACTTAGCTGAGTAGCCTACAATTTTGGGTTTATCCGGATGATAGTTTGTAAACACAATCTCAGCAGGATCGAGCACAAACGGGCCTTGTTCTGAGGTTAAAATGCTGATATTAAACTCACGTCCGGCTATATATTGCTCAACAAAGAAACGAGAGAAATCGATTTCACGGATCTTGGTCAGCAAAACTGAGCCATTTACAACAGCATATTCGTCGAGAAAAAGAGAGCCATCTTCCCAGATAGGTTTAATTATATAACGGCTTGCCGGTTCTATGTTTTGAATGGTTGATTCTGTAATTTGAGCAGGTGTAGGAATTCCATGATAACGCATAATTTTTTTTGCAACCGTTTTATTGGAAGTTAAAAATGTTGCTTCATACGATGCACCGGTATAAGGTATTTTAATCACATCGAGAACAGCAGGTACCAATGCGATTAACTCCCCTTGGTTATTGATGCTCTCAACGAGATTAAATACTAAATCAAAGCGTTCGGAATTAAGTCTATCATAGAGTTCTTGAAGATTCAGGTTAACTTCAACAGCTACTGTTTCGTGGTTTAGCTGGGTGAGTGAATTTCTAACCAATTCAACCTGATCAAGTACATCTGCTTCGTCTATGGTTGCATTTTCAGAAAGTTGGTTGTATAGAATGGCTATCTTCATAATTAATTTACAATAAGTTAATTGTTGCAAGGGATTCGTTCACTGGCTGAATCTACAATTTTCTCGATAAGGGTTTTGTACTGAATTCCATGAAGTCGGGAAAGAATTGGCAAATCACTGTCAATCGGATGCAGCCCTGCCAATGGATTTATTTCCATAAATACCGGATTTCCATGTTTATCGAGCCGAATATCAACACGTCCTGCATCGCGGCATCCCAAAGCTTTGTAGGCTTGTAGAGCCAAAAGTGCAATTTCTTCCGAAATAGGCTCATTACATGGCTTGTAGGTAACCAGCTCTTTGTAGTTGGCTTTTGTTTCGTAATTGTAGATGCAATTACTTTCAGGGCTGTTGAAAACTATTTCAATAATTCCTATAACCTGGGCTTTTGCTCCTGTTCCCCAAATTCCAACCGTAAATTCTCTTCCAGGGAGAAACTCTTCGGCCAACACGGGCTGATTAAATTCCTGTAAAAGACTTTGTGTAAGGTCTCTCAATTCGAAATAATTATAAACTGTTGAACTTCCTCTGATACCTTTTCCTGTTCCCTCTGCAATGGGTTTCAGAAACAGGGGAAATTCAAGTTTTAGGTTATCGATATCCGAAATTTCCCGGATTTCTGAATATTGTCCAACCCGAATTCCATGCTTACATAGAAAACTCTTGGTAGCACCTTTGTCTAGGGTTAGAGCCATGATAAAAGAATCGGAAAAGGTATATGGAATTCCCCATGCCTCCAATAGGCCGGGCACTTGGGCTTCTCTGCCTTTCCCCCGGAATCCCTCGGCAATGTTGAAAACTAAATCCCACCGCTTTCCGGCAGCCAAGGCTTTTGTGAGTTCGTAAATATTGCCGATTCTTTCTGTTTTGTGGCCAAGATCCTGCAATGTTTCCTCAATTGCGCAGATTGTTTCTTCAGAATCGAATTCGGCTACATCTTCATGGGAAAATCCCATGTTGAGATAGGTTGATTTAATATCGTACGTTAATCCGATTAGCATGGTTGGTTGCAATCCTAATTGTTTCAAACTGACTTGTAAAATATGCCATTAATAGCTTGATCATTCTTATTCCGTTACACAATCAGGATACCGGTATGTATTATTTTCATAATTGCGCAGCACAATGTCGCCACTGTCAGTTCCAAGAAAATAATTGGGAATTAGCGGAATCTTTCCTCCGCCGCCGGGGGCATCTATAACGTAATGAGGTACCGCATAACCGGATGTGTGTCCCCGCAAGTTTTCGATAATTTCGAGACCTTTGCTGACAGGTGTTCTAAAATGTTCCGATCCTAGTATTGGATCACACTGATAGAGGTAATAAGGCCGCACCCGAAAGGTCAGCAGTTTTTGAAACAGTTGTTTCATAACATCCGGGTTGTCGTTGATATTTCGTAATAATACAGTTTGGCTTCCTAAAGGTATTCCAGCATTGGCAAGCTGTTCGCATGCCTGTTTTACCTCTTGGGTAAGCTCCTTGGGATGGGTAAAATGGATGCTCATGAACAACGGATGATATCGCTTCAGGATACGAACCAAAGAATTTGTTATACGCTGGGGTAGTACTACGGGCACTTTTGTTCCGATTCGTATTATTTCAACATGAGGAATATTTCTCAACTCCGAAAGAAGATACTCAATCTGGTGATCTTCATAAGTCAGAAAATCTCCACCCGAAACAAGCACATCTCTTACCTCCGGATGTTGAGCAATGTAATGAATTGCTTTATGCCAGATTTGTATTCCGGCATTTGGTCGGTGTTTGGCTACTATGTGCGATCGTGTACAATAACGGCAATAGGCAGCACAACTATCGGTTGAAAGCAACAACACTCTATCAGGATATCGATGCACCAATCCTTCCACGGGCATATCGTGTTCTTCAGCCAGTGGATCGGATTGCTCGCCATGATGCCTTACCAACTCATTAACGGATGGGAGCATGCTTAATCCTATGGGATCTAAAGAATCCTCAAAATTTATTAGCGAGGCATAGTACGGGGTAATCCGAAGAGGTAGTTGGCTATTGTCCCGCAAATTAATCTGTACAGAGCTGCCTGAAAATCTTGAGTTTATTTCTTCGATGGAATGTATTGCGTGAGAAATCTGCCAATGCCAATCATTCCATTGTGTTAACGAAACTTCCGGATAGTATTTTTTCCTGAATTCGTTAGTAGCTTGACTTATTGGAAACAAATCGCGCTTTCTTTTTGGTGGAGGGGTTATTTCTATTGGTTCAGAAGGTTCTAAAGTTAAATCTAGTGGAGGTTCGTCACTTTCGTTCATCTCGGCCATAGTTTCGGCCGTAACCTGAATTATTTCCATATTCTACTGATAATCTTTTTTTTAGTTAAAGAATTTAGTTCCAAAAATTCATACTGAAATTTTTCCCAATTATACGTATGGTTTTCTCAAATTTGTGCCACTATGTTAAGTTTTTATTAAAAAGTTATCAACAAAACAAGGAGAGTCTTTTACGCTATTTCTTTAAATAGTTGATAGTCAAATAAAAAATGTCGACTTTTGGCTCATTCCTATGCACAAAATGGATATCAACAGTTACTTTGTTCAATTAACCCTGACAAGTTATTCTTAATTATACTGTTTCAGCGTTGCGTGCTCGTTTACGATCGTTTTCATCTAAAAGGATTTTCCGTAAACGGATCGATTTTGGGGTTACCTCAACATACTCATCGTGTTGAATATATTCTAACGCTTCCTCCAGGCAAAATTTAACAGCAGGGGCTAGTTGAATTTTTTCGTCTGAGCCACTGGCTCGCATGTTGGTTAGCTTTTTGGTTTTAGTTAGGTTCACGACCAAATCGTCTTGACGTGAGTTTTCACCAACCACCTGGCCGGCATAAATATCCTCGCCCGGTTCAACAAAGAACTTTCCACGGTCTTGCAATTTATTAATTGCATAAGCTATGGCTTTCCCGCTTTCCATGGCGATTAACGAACCGTTGGTTCTCTTTTCAATGTCGCCTTTCCATGGTTTAAAACCAATAAATCGATGAGCCATAATTGATTCGCCGGCGGTTTGTGTTAAAACAATACTATTCAACCCTATTATGCCTCGCGAAGGAATCTCAAATTCAAGGTTCAAACGATCGCCGACTTTTTCCATGGAAATCATCTCTCCTTTTCTCCGAGCTACAGTTTCAATGATTTTTCCACTAAATTCTTCAGGCAAACTAATTTTTAAATTTTCAATGGGCTCGCATTTAACACCGTCGATATTTTTAATAATAACCTGAGGTTGTCCAACCTGTAATTCATAGCCTTCGCGTCGCATTGTTTCGATGAGGATACTGAGATGGAGTATTCCACGGCCGTAAACAATGAACCTGTCGGCCGAGTCGGTATATTCCAGCCGCATGGCAAGGTTTTTTTCTAATTCTTTTTCAAGTCGTTCGCGAATTTGCCGTGAGGTTACTAATTTGCCTTCCTTTCCAAAAAACGGGGAATCGTTGATTGTAAAGAGCATACTTATAGTTGGTTCATCAATAGCAATGGAAGGAAGTGGTTCGATATTGTTGGCATCGCAAATTGTATCGCCAATCTCAAAACCTTCAATTCCAACCATGGCACATATATCGCCGGCCTCAACAACTTGTACCTTTTTTCGAGAAAGACCGTCAAACACAAAAAGCTCTTTAATGGCGTACATATTTACCGTACCATCCTGCTTCACCAATCCGATTTTCATTCCTTCGGTGAATGAACCTCTCCACACGCGTCCTATAGCAATACGCCCAACATAACTAGAATAGTCGAGCGACGTTACTAACATTTGTCCTGCTCCTTCTTCGGTTTTTGGCGCCGGAATATGTTCAAGAATTGTATCAAGCAATGGGGTAAAATCGTTGGTTTTTTCTTTCCAGTCGAACGACATCCATCCCTCTTTGGCAGAACCATAAATGGTTGGGAAATCGAGTTGTTGTTCAGAAGCGTTAAGGGTAAACATCAGGTCAAAAACTTCTTCGTGAACTATATCGGGACGGCAGTTCGGCTTATCAACTTTATTAATAACCACTATAATTTTTAATCCCAGATCAATAGCCTTTTGAAGCACAAAACGTGTTTGCGGCATACATCCTTCAAAAGCATCAACTAGCAGCAGAACACCATCGGCCATGTTAAGAACCCGTTCCACTTCACCACCAAAATCGTGGTGCCCCGGAGTATCGATAATGTTAATTTTGATGTTTTTATAATTTACGGCAATGTTTTTTGCCAAAATAGTAATTCCCCGTTCTCTTTCCAGGTCGTTATTATCGAGTATTAAATCTCCTGGATTTTCATGATCCTTGAAAAGTTTGCACTGACGCATGATTTTATCCACCAACGTGGTTTTCCCATGATCGACGTGGGCAATAATGGCAATGTTTCGAATATTTTTCAACATAAATGTAGTTTGTAATTTACAATTTAATTTGGCTTTGGTGCTACACTAAAAAATATGCCAAGATTTCTGTGCGAAGGCTAAATTATATCAGATCGATGTAAAAAACTTTGAAGGAACTACCTCCAGAGAGTTCTTAGTGAAAATAAACACCTAACCATAAAGTGTTTATATTTTTTGAATGAAGACCAAATTACACGACAAAGATGGAGATTTTTTTACTACAAAAAACAATACGTCAATACTACAACAAATCCCAACTATTTGAATGGGGAAGTTTTTTGCCTGGCTTTCATTTCGAGTTGAGTTGTCCGCGAAGAATCTTTCTTGAGAATTGCAACAAAATTAGATACAGACAAATGGCAAACGCAAGAGCTAGAATCCATAATTCATACCAATTCTGGCTAACTACTGAAAAATTTGCTCCCATAGAGGCAAGTTGAATATAGCCTTTAATGGCATAGGTGGAAGGAAATATCATAGAAAGATATTTAAACCCGATTGGAAATGCCTCAACCGGCCAGGAGAAGCCGCTTAAAAAAATAATCGGAATTGAGGTGAAAACTAAAATTATAATGGATTGTTCTCTACTTTTGAACAAAGTAGAGAGTAATAAACCCAGCAAACCTACTGCTAATAAAAATGGTACACTAAATCGAATAATTTCCCACAGAGTGGTTGCCATTGGGAAATTAAACCAATGTGGTATTAAAAACAACATAAACACTGATATCGGCAAATAAATAATCAAATAGGCCATTAATTTCCCAATAATCAATGGATAAACTTTACCACTAAGCAACCATAGAACCTGAATATAACTACGAAGCCCTTTTTCCCGTTCCGAACCGGCCAACATTCCTATACCGATAAGCATAGATTGCTGTAGTATTAAAACTAATAACGCCGGCATAGCATAGCTACCATACCCGGAAGCTGAATTATAAAGCGGCTCGCTTAAGTAGTGTACCGGTGTGGCTGATAGCCTGGCTTGAGCATGAGGGATTCCGGTTTTTACAAGATAATCTGTTTTCGCCTGTAGATTAAACTGTTGAACAGCCGCATTCACACCAGAAACTACTTGTTTATAATAAAGCATATACGTAGCATCGGCGTAAGTAATCACAGATGTTTGTACATTGGATAACAATGATTTTTCAAAATCGTTGGGAATTAAAATCACCCCATGAATCTTACCATCGTAGAATGCCTGTTTTGCATCCTCAAGATCTTCTGCCATGTAACTAACAGCAACCTCTGGGGATGCATCAATAATGCGCACCATCATTCTCGACATTGGGGTTTTGTCAAAATCTATCACCGAAATTGGCACCTCCCTTAACACCTCAGAATGATAACAGGCACTATATATCAAAGGATAGATAATTGTGGCACCAAAAAATAGAAGCAAAACCCCACCATCGGAAAGAATACACCGAAGTTCACTCTTGGTTAAAACAACAATTTGTGCAAACGAATGCAAGAAATTGTATCTGATTTTTTTCATAATTTTTTAAATTTCTGAAGCTGTCCAACACTCAGCTTTTCCCCCAGTGTTGAGGCGAATAACATAACTTTTTTAACCGAGGTAAAACTATCAAAGGAAGGAAAAGAAACACATTTAACCCTATCATTGGCCCTAACGAAGAGCTAATGGGAGCTCCTCTCAGCGATTGATCCAAAAAAATCTTTAAATAATGAGTAAAAGGGAATGCCTGAGCCAAGAGAGTTATGCTCTTATACATGGCTGAATGTGGAAACGTAAGCCCCGACATGGTGAAAGCCAATGCAGAATAAACAGCCGCCACACTTAAGGCCATTCGTAAGCTTGGAAAGAGTGATACAATAAAAATCCCCATAGCCACATAAGCCAAAACGAAAAGAATAGCGGCATAAGCAAGAATAAAAATATTTCCATTTAATGGGGTTTTGTGGAAAACAAAAATCAACACTTGCACAAACACCATTAGGATTGAATAAACGACCACATAAAGAAAGAGTTTCGCTGTTAATGCCCGAAAAATACTTCCTTGCGCTAATGAAATCCACTCGCCTGCTCTGCTATATTTGAATTCTGATCCTATGGCATAAATAGTTCCGGAGAGAATAAACATAAGTAGAGTGATTGGTAAAAAGGCCGTGGTCAGATAATAAAAATAATTTCCATAGGGATTAAACAGCATCCTGTTATCGGGCATAACAGGCATCGACAAAGCCATGGCTTTTTTATGTTTTACACCTCGTTTTAATTTCTGATTATAATCCACTCCCGTTGAAAAGGTTGACACTACAGTGGCAACATCCTTATTAAGCATGCCTCCGGCTACCATGAAGGAGTTATTGAACGAAAATTCCACTTCTGGATTCTGCCCTTTAATTATTTTTCCGCTAAAATCTTCGGGAATAATTACATAGCCATAAATTTCATGTCGTTGCAACAGTTGTATAGCCTCCGATTCTTCTCTGTAGATATATTGTACCCAAGGAGCAGGGGCAGCATCAATCATTCGGATTAGTTTACGAGATAATGTGGAATTATCGTAATCAACCACAGCTATCGGAAGATCGCGAGGCACTCCCTTTGAGAACAACAAAGTTATCAGAGTAATCGCCACTAGGGGTAAAATTACTAATACCAGGGAATAGGTTGAGCGCCCCGAAATTAGTCGCAACTCTCTTTTAAAAACCGCAATCCAGCCCTTTGGAAGATATCGTTTCATAGAATAAACAGCAGAATTTTTTCATCGATTCTTTCTTTGAATCCCATTATAAAGTGTCCCATGTAACTATAGCACTCATACCGGGGCGCAACTTTTCTGTAGCTGTAACAGGAATAGCTCGTATTTCAAAAGTTCGCAAATCAAACGAACCAGTGGCTTTCGTAGTTCTCCAGGTAGCAAAATCAGCCTCTGGTTTGATATACGTCACTTCTAATTGAAGGCTCTTATTGCCAAGTGCAGGGAACACAGCGTCGAATCGTTTACCCATATAAAATTTGGAAAGCATGTCTTCACGAATATAAAAGGTAACCCAACAATCGTTTAAGTCAACAATAGACACTGCGGGAAATCCGGGAGTTAATAATTCACCATACTCCACATTAATAGTTCCAATTTCTCCGGAAATGGGGGCTACTATCGTTGTTTCGTTTCTGTAAGCTTCAACTTCGGCAAGGGCTCCATTAGCTTGATTCACTAATGCTTTGGCAGCTTTTTTATCTTCCATGCGAGTTGCATCCATCGCCATTTTGTAGTTTGCCTGTGCAGCTTCAACATTTAATAAAGCAACGTCGAGTTGAGTTTTGGCTTCATCCAACTTTTGTGTTGGAACAACTCCTTCTGCATGTAAGTTCGAGATACGGAGGTAAGTCTTTTGAGCTAATTCTTTAGCAGCTTCTGCTTTTTTCAATACGCTGTAAGCAGCCTGAATTTGCTCTTCACGAGCACCTTTTAAGGCTTTTTCCTCCTGAGCTTTAGCCGCATCCGAAACGGCCGTAACCTGCACCCATTTGGCATCGAGCTCCGGACTCTCCAGTTCTAAAAGCAATTGCCCTTTAGTAACTTGTTGTCCTAGGTTTATATGCTTTTTAAAAACACGACCAGCCACTTTTACCGCCACCCGAACTTCAGTTGCCTCAACCTGCCCCTGAATAATTGTAGGTGCGGGAGTATAGGAAATAACACCTACGACAGTTATTAAAGCTACTAACGCTAAAATTATAACACCAATTACAATACTTGAATTTTTCATAGCCAAATTATTTACTACTGATTGATAGATTGTTATGCAAAGTTCCCGTTAACTCTAATAAGCGTGTTCGAACTACATTGTACTCATATACAGCCTGCAACCTTTCTGTTCTAACTCTTGCTAAATTCAAATTAACATCCACAACCTGTGTCGATGTTGACATCCCTTCCGCAAAAGATTTTTGACGCATCCTAACCAACTCCTGCGCTAAGGTGAAACTTTTTTCAAGCGTTGCTATGCGTGCTAACTGTTGGGTCATAGAAAGATAAAGCTGGGTAACTCCTTTTTCAATATCCTGTTCTGTTTTCGATTTAAACGTTTCTATTTGATCGCGTTGAATTTTTGCAGCCTGAAGAGAATTGGATTTTGCCAAACCATCAAAAATATTCATTCTTAGCCCCAAGCCAACATACCATTCCGGAGTTAAATCCGACATATTATAGCGATATATATCGTAATTACCTACCAAAGCAATGTCGGGGAAAAATTTTGATAACTCCTTGGAAACAAGTTGGTCTGCCATAACTTTTTTTGATTCTATTTGCTGAAATACAGGATTATACCTTTTGGCATCAATAATAAAATCATTCATTGTCTTAGCTTCAGCCTCCAGAATTAAATCTTCTTTTGGCAACACCAAGGCTTCAATATTCAATAAATTTTTTAACACCGTTTGTAACAACTCAATGTCGTTCACTGACTTTTGATATTCACGTTCTGCGTCGGTTAAAGCAACCATAGCACTCATTCGCTCAATATCGGAAATCATACCATTCTCAACCAGCTTTTGCGCCTCCGCGTAATGTATTTTTAACGCATCAACCACTTGAGATCTTACTTTTGAAACCTCTATTGAAAGTTGCAAACCATGATAAACGTTTATCAATGTGACTAGTTCGCTATTAACAACGGCCCAATATTTAGCCTCTGTTTCACTGAGTGCGGCCTTAGCAGCCCTGTTCGCCGCTCTTATTTTTCCGCCGGTGAATATTGGCCAGGTGAACTGAGCATCTACTTTACCTACTCTATCATCAAGCAAAGTTTTATTCCACTCTCCATGCTCTACGGCCTCTAGACCATGTAAAGCTCCTTGCAATAATTGCTGATATTGAGTGGTTAATTGTAATGGTGGATTGGTCACCCCAAGTAGTTGCAACTGACCGGCCGACAGGCGATATAATCCCGCAAGGGCATCTCCAACCGGGGCAAGGTCCAGATTCACACTTTTGCTCAACAGTGCAGCATTGGCATTAATACCAATTTGTGGAAAATATAGCCCTCGTGCTACACGTTCTTCGGCCTCCTTGATACTAATTGACTGCTGAGCAAACTTTATTTTTTGATTATTTTCAACCAATAATCCTACACATTCACTTAGCGTTAGCCGTAAGGTGTCGGGTGTTGTTTGAGAAATAGCCTTCCCGCTAATTAAAAGCGATCCCACAAACAGCACTATATTCGTGATGTTTTTTATTCCATCCCAGTTAAGAGTAACAACCAAGTTGATAACATTCCTATTCTTAAACATAATAAAATCATCGGTTCGAAATGTGTCATTCATTTTCATGGCTCTATTTTTTTAATTCCATGGTAAATAATTTCTACTATAGCCTTCAGCATAGCCTCATGACTATCAGGCAAATCCTTGGTTATTTCGTATGGCATTGAATCGCGAAATGATTGAAGAAGTGCCTTTTCAGCCGTTGCCATAAACATATAGAGACTTAGCCCAACCCTTGGATCATCCCTAATAACTCCCTTAGCTATCCCATCGTTTAAAATGCGCATCCCATTGTTTAGAACCAGATGCTTCTTAATCTCCACAAGTTTTTGATAGGCTTCGGGCAAATTTCGTCGGAGATCCTCCACCAGAACCAAAATCCGGGTGCTATACATCCCTGTAATTGTCAGCATCTTTTTCACCTTTTCTTCAAACGGTAGAGCTCTATCGCTTTCAATAGCATCAATCTGTCGATTAAACCCCTCAACCGTGTAATCAATAACTTCGTACAGCAATTGTTCTTTGGATTCAAAATAGTGGTAAAATGTTTTTTTGCTTATGCCCAAATCGTTCGCAATCTCATCAATTCTTATACGCGAATAACCATGCTGAAAGAACAATTCTCTAGCACACTCTAAAATCTGTTGTTTCATTGAGAGCATTGTTAGGAAACTCGTTTTTATTTTTTTGGTTTTTTCATTTTCCAAAATTCATGCCATATTTCATATATTGCGTATTTTTGTCTACTAAAAAAGAATTAATCCTCAATGCTGTTAAACATTGAAAGTTATATTAATAAATAATTGATTTGGCTCGATTTTTATACATGAAAAATGGAAAACCATTATCCGTGTTCTAAGATATCTTGGACAATAATTCACCGAAAGATGAAATTTTTGTTAAACCGTAGGGCAATTAATTTTCACTATTTATGCATTTTTATACTAGGAGTGTCATTGCAACTAGTGGGATGCATCCAATACAGCCCCTATGAAATACGATTAAAAGAGCATGAAAAAAATCTCACTGAAAAAGCCATCCGTAGGATTGCATCTCTACCGGCTACCGACACCGTTTGCTTTGCATTTATTGGTGATGCCCAACGATTCTACGACGATGCTTTAGCTTTAACAGAATCGATTAATAAACAGCCTGGTATATTATTTACCATCGGCGCAGGGGATATTACCGATTTTGGCTTGGTAATGGAATATCAGGCAATGCTGCAAATTTTATCATTGCTACATATGCCATTCCTTACCGTTGTTGGAAATCACGACCTGCTCTACAATGGTTATTACATATACCAGGAAATGTTTGGCCCGTTCGATTTCCAATTTACCTATTCAGGATTTCGTTTCGTTTTTGTAAACACCAACAGCCGCGAATTTTATTTCAACGGTACAGTCCCTAACATTGCTCTAATGGCTGAAAATCTGAAAGACACGGCAAACTATAAAACAGCTATCGTTATTGCACATATTCCACCAGGTAACGATGATTTCGATAATCGTCTTAACAATAAGTATATCAACACATTACTCTCCAATCCGAAGGTTAAGCTACACCTAAACGGTCATAATCACGATTTCCGGCATTTTACATGGAACGATTCTAACGGCAGAGTAATCAACTGCTACAACTCCTACAGCCTTGATAAACGATATTATTTAGTTTTCAAAGTTTGGCACTCTGATTCAACATCCAATCCGGGATATTCTGTGCAAACTATAAAATTCTGATTTTTTTGTGAAAAAAAATATAGCCACTATCGGAATATTTTTCATAAGTCAAATTGGCATCTGCCAGGTTGACATCATTAACCATTGGTATATCCCAAAGTTTTGTGTTACACAGTTTGCCGGCGACGTAGGAATGGTTTCAACCGGCATAGGCTTTCAAAGTAAAACTCAAAAAAGAAATTATATTTTTTCTGTAGGATATCTTCCCAAACGGCTCCTCGACAAAAAAAACAACTTATATACTTTTAACTCAATCTTCCAATATCAGCCAATATTTCTACATTTGGAAGAGATCAATGTAAAGGTTAGTCCTTTAGTCTTTGGCATTGGTGCATCAATATCAATGGGGAAACGGTTTATGAAATATCACGATTCTAACTACCCTCAAGGGTATTATTGGTGGCCTACAAATTTTAGGATAATTATCTCATTAGGGCACTCAACATGTTTACAATTAAATTCGTTCGAAAAACAACCATTTAAGGCTATAGAGTTGTATTCTCAACTAACAACCAACGACCTGGGCATCTACTCGTACAGCGAAAACACAATTGTTAAAGTAAAACACATTTTCCACTTTGCTTTTGGAGCAAAATTGTATTTCCGCTAGAAAACAAAAAAGGAGCTTTATGCTCCTTTCTTACTTATTCTTAGCTGACTGCAAAGTATTTTTCAATAACATAGCTATTGTCATAGGGCCAACCCCACCCGGAACAGGAGTTATGTAACTACATTTGGGAGCAACTTCGTCAAAGGCTACGTCCCCTTTAAGAACCCATCCCTTGGAAGAATTTGGGTCCGAAACGCGAGTGGTTCCAACATCAATCACCACGGCTCCTTCACGCACCATGTCGGCTTTTAAAAATTCCGGTTGTCCAATTGCTGCAATAATAATATCGGCCTGCGATGTATATTGTTTGATGTCTTTAGTCTTACTGTGACAGATGGTAACAGTACAGTTACCCGGATTGCTTTTTCGCGAGAGCAGTAGGCTTACAGGTGTCCCAACAATATGTGAACGTCCTAACACTACGCAATGTTTGCTCTCGGTAGGAATATTGTATCGTTTCAACAGCTCAACAATGCCTGCTGGTGTTGCCGGTACAAACGTTGGTAATCCAGCAACTAATTTTCCCATGTTAACGGCGTGAAATCCGTCAACATCTTTTTCCGGAGCTATGGTTTCTAAAACCTTTTCCTCGGAAATATGTTTGGGTAACGGAAGTTGAACTAACAACCCATCAATATCAGAATTTTGGTTGATTTCACGAATTTTGTCAAGCAACTCGCCTTCGGAAATAGTTTCCGGATACTCAATTTTGGTTGAAAAAAAACCAACTTCTGCACACGATTTAACCTTGTTGGCAACATAGGTTTGACTACCACCATCCTTTCCAACAAGAATCACTGCCAGATGAGGCACCTTCCTCCCTTGACTTTTAATGGCTAAAACCTCATTGGCGATCTCTTCCTTTATTTGAGCTGCAATTTTTTTCCCGTCAATCAAGTTCATAATGTATAGGCTAATAGGAATTAATTTTTAGTCTTACAAAAATTACCTTCTAGGCATATTGCGAACGGCATTTTTGATATCACCGGTGGTAATCATTTTCATCATTTTTCGGGTTTCCTCAAACTGCTTCAGTAATTTGTTTACTTCAGCCACAGAAGTACCCGAACCGTCGGCAATTCGTTTTCGTCTTGATCCGTTGATAATAGAAGGATTAGCTCGTTCAGCCGGGGTCATGGAATAAATAATTGCCTCTATTCCTTTGAAGGCGTTATCGTCTATATCAAGTTTCTTAATAGCTTTCCCAACCCCAGGAATCATTGATGCAAGGTCTTTCAAATTTCCCATCTTCTTAATTTGCTGAATTTGGGAGAGAAAGTCGTTGAAATCGAACTGATTGGTTGCTAATTTCTTAGCCAGTTTCGATGCCTGCTCCTTATCGTACTGCTCCTGAACTTTTTCTACCAGAGTGACCACGTCACCCATTCCAAGAATTCGGTCGGCCATACGCTGGGGGTAGAAAATATCTATGGCATCAATTTTTTCGCCGGTACCAACAAATTTAATGGGTTTGTTAACCACGGCTTTAATGGTTAGGGCGGCTCCGCCACGTGTGTCTCCGTCGAGTTTGGTGAGCACAACACCATCGAAATTAAGCCGATCGTTAAATTCTTTTGCGGTGTTTACTGCATCCTGACCGGTCATAGAGTCTACCACAAACAAAATTTCACTGGGATTGACGGCTTGCTTTATTCTGGCTATTTCGTCCATCATAGCCTGATCGATAGCAAGACGCCCGGCCGTGTCAATAATCACTGTGTCATAGCCCTTTAGTTTGGCCTCTTTAATGGCTTCCTGAGCTATTTTTACCGGATCTTTCTCCGATGGATTGCTATACACCGGCACATTAATCTGACTCCCGAGAATATGCAATTGATCAATTGCCGCTGGGCGATAAACGTCGCAAGCAACCAGCAATGGCTTTCTGGAACGTTTATTAGCTAAAAAATTTGCCAACTTTGCCGAAAAGGTGGTTTTACCACTACCTTGTAGCCCGGCCATCAAAATTACGGCCGGTTGTCCTTTAAGGTTGATGTCGCTTTTATCGCTACCCATCAGGGCTACAAGTTCATCATGAACTATTTTGATAAAAACCTGATTGGGTTTAAGGGCTGTCAAAACATTAGCGCCAAGGGCTTTTTGCTTAACGTCGTCGGTGAACTGTTTAGCTATTTTATAGTTAACATCGGCCTCGATAAGTGCTTTACGAACTTCTTTCAGAGTTTCGGCAATATTTATCTCGGTTATTGAACCCTGACCTTTCAGGATTTTAAACGATCGTTCGAGCCTTTCCGATAGATTTTCAAACATAGATAGTCTCCTATTTCAAATTTCTTCCAAAGGTATAATATTTTTGCGGGATATAAAAAAGGGCTCTGTCGAGCCCTCATGCTTTCTAATTATTGTAAATGTAGCGTTTTATACTTTTTTTAGCGGTTTTCTCAAACTCGTTGTCGTGGATAATAAATTTTGTAACGTTCATATATCCAGGCACTTGGGAGTTTAGTTGTTTTTGACCATGCTCCATGATTTGTGCTAGCTTTTCGCGTGTAATTCCATCGCGTTCCATAGCTTCTTTGTCCGGTACTATAAGTGCTTGTAATTTTCCGTCTTTCTCAACTACCAACGATTCCAAAACATATGGTAAATTGTTTATTTTTGCCTCTATTTCCTCTGGATAGATGTTCTGACCTGAAGAACCTAGAATCATGTTCTTACTTCTCCCTTTAATAAAGAGGAACCCGTCTTTGTCTTGAATCCCTAAATCACCGGTGTGCATCCATCCGTCAGCAGTAAAGGTGGCTTCGGTAATCTCCTGGTTTTTATAGTATCCACGCATAACATTAACACCTTTAACCAAAATTTCTCCGGCAACATTCTGCGGATCGGGGGAGTCTATTTTAATATTAATGCATGGAATTGGCTTGCCGCAACTAAATTTTTTGTTTTCCTTCCAGCTTGCGTAGCTAATTAATGGTCCACATTCGGTCATCCCATATCCTACGGTATAACGGAATTTAATCTTGCGTAAGAAATCTTCAACTTCAGGATTTAAGGCTGCGCCACCAATAATAATCTCCATGAAGTTTCCTCCAAACGATTCTGAAAGTTGCTTATTTATCTTGCGATAAATTAGTTGATTAACGAAAGGAATCTGTATCAGATATTTTATAGGGCCTTCACTTATTTTGGGTTTAATGCGCACACGATATATCTTTTCAATAATTAGTGGTACTGAGAAAATCAATCTTGGTCTTATCTCTTTAAACGCTTGAAGGATAATGGTTGGTGAAGGAACTTTACCTAGAAAGGTGATATCGCAACCAAATATAAAAGTTGTTAAAAACTCAAAAGCACAAGCATAGGCGTGAGCTAGTGGTAGGAAAGATACTATGGTATCGCGAGGTTTTAAGCCAATAAAATCGAGCCCAAACTGTGCATTGGCTGCTAAACTCCAGTGAGGTAGCATTACGCCTTTACTAAATCCGCTCGTTCCTGATGTGTAACTTATTACGGCTAAGTCGTCGTTGCTAATTTTGGGAAGTTTGAAATTTTCTCTATCAACGCGACTTTCCGTTTGCAATCCAGAATCGATGGATAGTGTAATATCCTCCGAAATGGATTGTATCACCGAAAAATTGTCTAATGCAATGACCGCTAGAAGATGGTTGAGACGATTCCGATCTAGTTTCTCATAAATTGATTGAGTGACAAATAGCAACTTAGAGTCGGAATGCTCTATTACATGAACCACATCGTTGGGATGAAAATCCTGTAAAATGGGCACAATCACTGCGCCATAGGTAACCGTAGCTAGGTATGATGTTCCCCAGCGATGGTCGTTTGTCCCGATTAACGCTATTTTATCACCGGGATAAATGCCTATTTTGCGAAAAATTTCATGAAATTGCAAAATCTTTTTCCCCACATTTTCGTAGGTATACCCCTCACCTTTGTAAAGAGTCATGGATCGATATTCCCAGTTCTTAACTATGGATTTCTCGATCATTTCAACGAAATTTCCTACTTCCATTCCTTTTTGTTTAAGTTAAACTCTCGTTAAGTCTATTTTAAGGGAGATTGCAAAATTATAACATTTCTTTAACATTTCAAAAAAATCGTACCAAACTTTTCACCCTCGTGAAAAATCATCGGATATGAATTTTTATACTTGATAGCATAAATCCAAAAGAAAAAAGGGGGGCAATTTTAGTAACCCGTACTTCTATTCTTCGGAGATGTCGCGCATTATTTTTTGATAATAGCTGAAAGTGTTGGCACGGGAGACAAAGCCATAGTATTTGCCGTTTTCTACTACTGGTAAGTTGTAATGATTTGACATTTTAAACTTGCGAACCACCTCGTCCATGCTTTCGCGTGGTAAAACTATTGGTGTAGGCATATACATCAAATCGCTCACCTTAACCTTGTCGTATAAGTCATCCCTTAAAAGAATGTGACGAATATCGTTAATAAAAACCACACCTTTGAATACCCCAGAATCAATAACTGGAAAAACATTCCTCTTGCTTTGTGTAACTAATTTGGCAAGGTCGCCAAGTGTGGCAGTAGAAGAGATAATTAAAAAGTCGGTCTCAATAATAGAATCGATTCGCATTAAGGTTAACGCCGACTTGTCTTTGTTATGAGTTAACAACATTCGCTGTTCAGCTAATTGACGGGTATAGACCGAATTGGGCGCAAAATACTTTACAACGATAAAGGAAACAAGGCTGGTAATCATAATCGGGACCAACAACCCATAACCTCCGGAAATTTCAGCTATGAGGAATATGGAAAAAAGTGGAGCATAGAGAATTCCGCTCATCATTCCAGCCATCCCTATAAGCGCAAAATTGGTAGTCGATAATTTAGCCACTTCGGTGTAGTTGATGAGCATAGCAACGAATGTTCCGGCGTGGGCCCCCATAAATAAACTGGGGGCAAAAATTCCGCCTACTCCCCCTGCCTCAAAGGTAGCCGATGTAGCAAATGCTTTGAAAAGAATAATAAGTAATAACAGCAAAATAGTTATTTCCTGATAACCTCTTAAGGGGTCAAAAATACTACGATAAAAAATAAAGTTAAGTTCGCCGGCCAAACAATGATTTACTTCAGCATAGCCCTCGCCATAAAGTGGTGGAAATAAAAAAATCAGTATTCCCAATATTCCGCCTGCCATAAAAAGGCGTTTTAGGGTGGATTTACCCTGAAATTTCTCGTGCATTTTAGTATAAACTGTGGCAAAATAGTAGGAAAACATACCACAGAAAACTCCTAAAAGAAGATAAAAAGGCAACTCCTGTGCAGTAAACGTAGTTACAACCTGATAGGGATAAAGAATATCATTCCCAATGAAAAAATATGAGGTTAGAATAGCCGAAATAGACGCAATTAACAAAGGTACTATTGACGACATAGTCAAATCGAGCATCAAAATCTCAAAACTGAAGATAATTCCGGCTATAGGGGCGTTGAAGATTGAAGCCACAGCTGCCGACGATGCGCAACCTATAATAATTCTAATCTGCCTGAATTTAAGCCGAAAAGCTTGCCCAACATTCGATCCAATTGCTGCGCCCGTACCCACAATAGGGCCTTCCAAACCGACACTACCGCCAAAGCCCACCGTTAGCGTACTTGCAACTAACGAACTGTACATGTGATGTTTCTCTATTGCACCTTTCTTTTGAGAAATAGATAATAAAATACCGGGAACACCATGTCCTGCCTGACGCTTTACTACGTATTTTAAGAAAACTATAGCTAACCAGATACCAACTATTGGGTAAATAAAGTAAAGGTAGTTTAAGTCAAGCAGGTTGCCGATCTTATTTAGCCCAAAGGCTGTAACATGCACCATGTTTTTAAGCACTACGGCAGAAAAACCCGATGCCAATCCGACTATAAAAGCAACCATATTTAACCGCTGAGTGGGGTTAAACGTGGCTTCGAACCAAATCAAAAACCTAAACCATAGATTAATTCCTGAGAATCTCGATTTTTCTCGGTTATTCAACAGCATAACGAACTATCTGTTCATAAACCAGTCTCCAACCCTGCCAGGAATTCCGATTGCTCAACGATTCATTGTGCCATACCATGCTAAATGTTCCATTCACTTTCTTAATACTATCAATGATTTGTCGAACATGTTCCACAGCAGTGTCAGGGTCCAGTTTCATATAAAAGTTTAATGCAGCATCCATAGCCTGAAACGGATGGATAGTTAAGTCAGTCGCTTTATTGGTCTTAAGGTTAAAAAACTTGTAATCACCGGCATAACCGCAACGAAATCCTAATCGTGAAGGATATCCCATGCTGAAATCGTGCTTGATATTAACCGCTAAAAGGTTTTCGTAACTTTGGGGCAAGGCAAATTTCACAAAATGGAACCGGCTATATTCCACATCTTTTCCAAGTATGGACGACAACCACTCTACCTCATTTCGTAGCACACTTATATCGAAAAACGATGAAAATGAGGGATGCAGTCCAACATTAAATTTCTGAGCGTGTTTTAAGATGAGACTCTGAAACTCTTTATCGTTTACCGATATTGCTCTATCATGGCCACCATAGTTTGCCAATAAAAAGAAAAAATATGGTGTAAGATTAAATCGGTAATGGATTTCATATAATTGGTCATACGTGTCATACGGATCCTGTTCCATACCTATATGAACCCGTAACCGCTCGCCGGCTTCCCGAATATTACCTAATGCCAGCGAACGCACTAACCCGCCAAACTGCCGCAAAAATCCTTTGCGCTGATAGGCATAGGCATTGTCGATATCGATGGTTGGAACAAACTTATAGGTGGGTGCTTTATATTCTAACGACGGGTAGAATGAGAGCAATAGTTCTAAAAGCCACTCAAGCCATAGATTAACAACAGGTTGTGTTAAAAAACCTTTTTTCCATGCAATGCTGTTTCTTGGATCATATCTTCCGAATCGGTCAACATTGCTTTCAAAATATTCCTCATGACGGGTCAGCAAATAAAACGATGCAGCAAATAGATCGAAAGGCAAAGATCCTTTATCTCTGCAAAAGAACACATGAGTATTTCGATAATGTTCAACGTCGATAAACTGAGGAACCAGATCGTCTTGAACTAACAGCAACGTTGGGTAAATCCATGGAATATTATCAAACTCCTCGTACGAATAGTTTAGCTTTGGCCCCTGATACGAAAAAAACTCATCTCTATCGATAGTAAGCCTATATGAAAGTGTGAAGTGACAATTAAAAACAAAATCGAAGATATATTCAATCCGCGGGGTAATTTTGTGAACGTAAATTAACAACATATATATGCTCCTTCTTTCCGTGATTACTGATGAACAACAATATTTTGTAGAGTAAGTTCATCATTTAGCAAATTTTATCCGCCAAAAATAGCTAAGAATTTTTTCTTTTCCACATCCCAAGAAAAAGTCTTAGCTGCTTTTTGTAAGGATTCCGTGTAATATCCATTTCGATAAGCTTCCACAACAGATTTCAGCGTTTTTGCCAATATTTCTGGATCTCTTTGAGAAAGAACCTCCCCAATTTTATACTCTTTTACTAAATTGGCCATCACAGGCAAATCGCTTACCACTACAGGAATCTGTGCTTGAATGTAATCGAAAAGTTTATTAGGGCTTGCAAACCTGTAATTGAGACCCAAATCTTCCTCTAAAGAAACCCCCACATGGGCAGTCCGAGTAATTGCGGGAAGTAAATCGTATTCAACCCTGCCAAGAAAATGAATTCTTTCCTTAAAAAATTTGGAATCAACATAATTCTTCAAATGCCCAAATTCATAGCCCGCTCCACAAATCAGGAGTTGTGCCTCCGGGAAATAGGCCATAGAGTCAACTAAAAGAAACAGCCCACGACCTTTATTAATAGCTCCCTGATAAATAATACGAACCGTATCGAACGGCTTGGTTTCAGAATTAATGGCTTGGAGAGAAAAAGGCACATTACGAATTACATGGAAATATTTATGATATCGTTGTTGGTAAATATCAGCAATAGGCTGGCATACAGTAATTCCTTCATCTACTTTCGGGATAAGCCAGTCCTCAAGTTTTCTCCATACGTTTCGCACCATCGGTCGTTCAACCAGCTCAGGTAACTCAGAATATAACTCATGACTGTCAAAAACCAACCGTTTTCTTCGTATTCGGGCCACTAGCCAACACGGCAAAAGTGTATCCACATCGTTTGAAAAAATCATATCGCAGGGCTGAAAAAGTAAATAGAAAAATAAACGAAAATTATACTCAGCGTAAAACAACCATGACTTTGCAAACAAAACTCTAAACCTTCGGACAAAATATGGACGGGAAAAATTTTTACTCTGTTTGGTTTTTCTACCAATAACCTTGACATCAAAACCCTGTTCAACTAGGGTTAATGCAGCCCTATTAACCCGCTGATCAGTTTCAAGATCGTTTATAACGGTCAAAATAATTCGTTGCATTGCAAAAATTAAAGTCAAGTAATAAAACCCGCAATTTTACAAAAAACGGAAAAATTAATGAATAGTTAAAAATGCTTAAGTTTTTTTACTATTTTAGCGCTCGTAAAGAATAACATCCAAAATTAAGATTATATGGAACCTCTCTATCTTCAGGGAACAGATGAATCTCCAACAGTGATTCTCGATAAATTAGCCGGAAAATTTGAATTTTCAGGCAAATCAATGCCCGAAGACGTTAAGGCCTATTATCAACCCATTCTTGAGTGGCTCAATCAGTATGCTGAAAATCCCAATCCCGATACAGTAGTTAATTTTAAAATGGAATATTTTAATTCTGCTTCTGCAAAACAGATAATGGACGTGCTTTCAATTTTTGAAAAAATTAGTCAGGCAGGAAATAAAGTGTTGATTCGCTGGCATTACATGACTGACGATGAAGATATGGAAGATGCCGGAGCATCCTATCAGGGAATTGTGGATGTGCCTATTGAACTCATAGCGTATTGACCAAAATAGTTTCCCTGGCAGGTAGGATTTTCAATCCGCTAATTGAATGTTTATTCTCTCCTTCCAAAAGTCGGAAAGTCATGATTTTTCCTTCAGGGTTCTTATGGTTGATGAAATTGTTGATTCGCATCCTGCTTCTTTTAATTTCTGCCGTTTTAATTCAAAAAAACGCTGAAGCGCAATGCATTAATCCATGGGATCAAAAAATTTATGCAGCTGAATATGGTTCCGTGAATTATAAAATTGGAGTTTATAATGGATATACGGCTCATTTTGGATTCCTGGCACACAAAAAAACGCAAGATTTATATGCGGCTATCCCCTATCTTTATTTGCCCGATTACAACCCCCAAAGTAACAAAATTATTGTTGTGACAAATGGAGGCCCAGGAAACTCTAATCTGTTGATTCCTGATTTTAATGACTCTGTTTTAAAACATTATTCTATTCTGATGATTGGATATCGGGGAATTGATGACCAATGTGCCAGTGAAACACTAAGTCAACCATATCATGATAATGATTTAATTAAGAATTCATCGAATGATTTTTTGCAAATTATACAATATTATTCGCCCGACACGTTAATAGTTGTTTCTCACAGTTATGGTTCGGTGATGGCCAATACAATTATTTACTCCCTCAAAAATAAAATGTTTGTTTTTGGCATATTCGTAAGCCCGTTATTAACGTTAGACCTTTCCGAAATAGCTCACTCTTTGGAACAAACGATTCAAAAATCGTTAAGCCGATCCGATAAAGGCATCTTTGTGCTTGAGACACTTAAATCTACGCTACTCAATAGCGAAAAAGAAAAACTGGCATTGGGACTCCTCTATTTCCTATCACGCTATAACAACTTATCGCAAATTCCTGCAGATATCAACGAATCCGCGTTAAAAGAAATCCTCTTAAAACAGTACAATTACTACGAGTCGAAAGTATGCAAATCGGCAAGAAAACTAGCTCTTTCCGAAATAATTACTAAATCCATCCCTGCTCATGAAGATGAATTTGGATTTCTTGGACAATTGTTTTATAACTACCTTAACAGCCTAATTTCTGGCAATCAATTGAAAGGAGTATATAAACCAAATTCAGATACCATCAATTTGGTAATTATGGCTGAAGAAGACTTCTTCACCTATTCCCCCAGTATAATAATCTCAAAAACAGCACATGCGGACATTTGGGAACTGGTGTGGAAACAACTTCCAAAGTACCTCCCTAATTAGCTCGCTGTCCTCTTCTTTGGCGGTATTGATTCATTAAATGACGTCGGAAACGATTTTCTGCATGATAGATACGAAGAACTTTTTCCGCGGGCAAAATTTGCAACAGTTGATTAACTAATTGCTTGTCGAGATTCAGCAGTTGTTCATCGATATATTGTAAGCTATCAATAAAAACTTTGGCATTTTCGGCCGAAATCTGTACGGCTGGCCTTGAACGGAAAAGAATAGAGTGTTTCCGCTGCCAAAGGTTTTTCTTATCTGCATTGTATTGGTCATAAATAGGCCAAAATTTTTTTGCTTCTTCAGGCATCAATTGCAAATGTCGATTTAAAAACGCGATTCTATCCGATTCAATTTCAGGAGTTTCTTTAATTTTTTCGGGAGCTTCCATATCATCGGAAAAATCCCTGGGGGGCTTTTCTGGTTTGGAATTGCAACTTAACAGAAACACCAAAAACAGACAGACAAAATTCTTAAACATTTTCATGGTTTTTATGTGGAGTTTGTTTTTACGCCATTAGTTATTTAGCATGCTTATGAACAGAGGTTCGTCTAATTCATAAATTAAATGGTTTTCCGAGGTCCATTCAGTAAATTCAGTAGATTCAGAAGTTTCATACTCATAATAAAACTGGTTTAGATCGTAACCGGATAGCAAATACTCAGTGTTTTGATAATAATTGGTTTGAATACGGTTGTAAAAGAACCAGACCGTAGCAAAAATTATTAAAATAGCGGCGGCTGCAGAAACTACATAACGTTGGTAAAAAATGAAACGGTTGTTTGGCTTTTCTGAGGGCATTTCAACGGATAGAGTTTGAAATAACTCTTTTTCAAAAGAATCGAAATATCCCTCTGGAACAACAAATTTGTTTTCTTTAAGTCTCTTATGGTTTAGCATTTTTGCCATTGCATCATTTTTTTGTAATGCTTTGACAAAAATAAGCGCTTATGGTTTAATCTGGTGGGGAAAATTGTTAAAAAATTTGCTTATTAGGATCAAAATTTTCCAAAATCTCTGCCACTTTGGCTAAAAACATTCCCCCTAAAGCTCCATCAACAACCCGATGGTCATAGGATAGTGAAAGTATTACCATATGTCGAATGCCAATAGTATCGCCCTGCGGGGTTTCGATTACGGCCGGGCGTTTTTTTATGGCTCCAATGGCTAGAATAGCAACCTCCGGCTGATTGATAATTGGGGTTCCGGTTAGGTTATTAAACGTTCCAACGTTAGTAAAGGTAAACGTTCCTCCTTTTATTTCATCGGGTTTTAGTTGGTTAGTCCGTGCACGTCTGGAGAGGTCATTCACGGTTCGAGTTAATCCTATCAGATTTTTTTCATCTGCATCTTTAATTACCGGCACAATCAAATCTCCTGAAGGGAGGGCCGTGGCCATACCGATATTGATTTTTTTATGCAAAATAATATTTTTGCCGCTTACCGAGACATTAATCATTGGATATTGACGCAACGCCGCAACTATAGCCTCAACAAATATGGGGGTGAAGGTGATCTTTTCGTTATAGTGTTTTTCGAAAGAATCTTTGATTCGGGTTCTCCATTGGACTATGTTTGTTACATCGGCTTCAACAAAGGATGTAACATGTGGAGATATAGCCTTGGATTGAACCATACGTTCGGCTATTATGGTCCGCATCCGGCTCATAGGAATTACAATATCGTTTTCCAAGCTAAACGTTTCAACCGATGCAACCCGATCTGTGGTGACAGTATTTTTGGAAAATGATATTTCTTTCTGCGATGTTTCTCGATTTTTTAGGTAATTCATCACGTCGTCGCGGGTAACTCTTCCAGAAAGTCCTGTTCCTTGTATGGTGCGGAATTCTGACTCGGTTATATTTTCAGCCTTTATAATTGAACGGACTAGAGGAGATAGCCACGTTTTGGTGGATGACTTTACTAAAATTGATTCTTCATGAGAAGACTCAACCTCTTCTTTTTTGATTTCATTTTCTGGCAAAGGGCGAACTTGATTTTCTATTCCGGGTTTATCTGTCAACAGTAGGTATTCGGGAACCTGAACTGAATCTTCAACTTCTATAACAGCAATCAGGTCTCCAACTTTGGGCATATCGCCTTCGTTAAATAATAACCGGTCAATAATACCCGATACCGGTGCAAGAACTTCAGTATCGACCTTATCGGTAGCAATTTCAGCAATAGGTTGATCGGCTTCAATTTTATCTCCTTTTTTCTTTAGCCACTGCATCAGGGTTGCTTCAATTATCCCCTCACCCAAAGTGGGCAGAACTACTTTTACCTTTTTCATCGTTGTTTTGTTTATAGGGTCTTTGGGTTCATAACGAATAGTTTTGACACGATTGTTTGTGCCTATGTACAATTGAGATTAGAAAATTGATTTTCTAAATTATTGCCAATCTCAACCAAAAACAATCCGATGGAACTATAAAGATTACAATCGAAGCCGAAAATTGTTTATTTTCCTAAATGTTTCCAGTTACGCAGGAGAATAGCCAAGTCGTTAATCACTTTGTAATCCTTGGCGTAGAGAAAATTAATTTTATCGATAGTTGATTGATTTATTTGTACTCGTCCTAAAGGTACGGGCGATAACACTCCCGGTTTAATTTTAGGTAGGGTGGCACTTTCCGATTGATGATAGCCTATCCATGATTTTTTACCCAATAGAATCTGAACTGAGTTTTTGACAGCTCTAAGAGAATTATTAATTGTCCAAAATATGAAAGGGAAAAAGAGTACAATTCCTCCGGCAACAACAACATCAAAAGTCCGTTTTAGCCTTTTATTGATGGGTTTTGAAATGCTATTGATTTCAACATTAAAAAGTGGGTCACCGGAAATTATATAACTGCTACCAATAATTGAAACGTTATCGGGGGTGGCGATTTTGAATTTAACACCTTCCAATTCGCTATGCATCATTGCGTTTATAATTTCGGAGATTGGAATTGAAGTGGAACAGAAAATAATTTCATCGATATTCCAAATTCGCACCACATCCGGCAGGTCTTCCAACGAACCTAATTTTTTTGTATCTTCTGCATTATTGTTAACTCGTCCGATAATGGAATTCGGATATTCATCTCGTAAAATTTCTAGGGTTTGTTTTTCTTCATCTTCATTACCGGCAATCAGCACCCGTGTGTCGTAAGGCAAAAGTCCTGCATAATTATCAATTCCAAATACCCCATAAACGTATCGCAACAATGGCAAAAAAGTTGAGGCAAACATCATGGAAAAAAGTATCATTGCTCGCGAAAAACGAAGCTCTTCGCTCAAAAGACTGTAAAACAACAATATAGATCCGAACCCTATAAAAACTCCGCGGATAAAACGTTTATGCCTGTATGGATGATCGTAGCCGCCAGAAAACAGTACAGCCACAAATATAATGAATATATATATCGGGACAACTATCTGCAAATATGTATCTGGGTATACTCCATTCTGTCCAAATTTAAAAACTTCCCAGAAGGGTAAAACTATCCAGAAAAACCCCCACATAAGAATTGCATCGGTCAATGGAATCCAAACTTTTCTGACAATTCGGTTGGCAATCGCCAAAAATGCTCTTAAATAGATTGCCACTTTAATGGCCGGCGTTAACAGAGTGGAAAACTTCCCATGAAAATGCTTTTTGTAAAAAATTTCCATGGCATTATAGAAAACACGAACATAATTCAGGCTCTGTTTTTTGGTGCTTTCTCCTTTGTAATGAACAATAGTTGTATGCGGAAAATAATAGTTTTTGTAGCCGGCTTGCTGGACCCTGTATGACAAATCAATATCTTCTCCATACATAAAAAAATTTTCATCGAGCAACCCTATTTTATCAAGCACATCTTTTCGAAGTAACATAAAGGCGCCCGACAAAACATCAACCTCGTGAATAGAATCTCTATCCAAATAGGTTAAATGATATTTTCCAAATAGTTTTGATTTTGGGAAGAGCTTACTAAGACCAAAAATTTTGAAAAAGGCCGTGAGAGGGGTTGGTAATCCGCGTTTCGATTCAGGAAGAAATTTTCCGTTACCATCAATCATTTTTACACCCAAACCACCGGCGTCGGGGTGTTGATCCATGAATTCAATTGTTTTATGAAAGGTATCTTCTTGGACAATGGTGTCGGGATTCAATAACAAAATATATTCACCTTTTGCTACACGAATGGCTTGATTATTCGCCGCCGAAAAACCAACGTTTGATTTATTCTCTATTAAAATAACCTCCAAAAATTTTGTTTTTACCATCTGGCAACTAAAATCCTGGGAGTTATTGTCGACAACAAAAATTTCACACGAAAGTTTTTGACAAGCTTTACGTACCGAATGAAGGCATTGCTCAAGAAAAAAGCGAACGTTATAGTTTACAATTACAATCGATAATTTAACTCGTTCCATTCAGTTAAATGTTTCCGCAAAGTTAAGAAAGTTTGTGAACGCCTAAAAAAATAAAGGCTGCCATGAAATTTTATAGCAGCCTTAGCTCAAAATTGAATTCACAAAATTATTTTCTGATTTTGTTCAAGCTTTTTGTGATTCCAAATAGCTCGATGGATTTTTTGTTGTAGGCTTCTGCAGCATCTTCTGGGTTTTCGAAATATCCCAGGTGAACTGGCTTTCTGTTAATGTATATAATAGCTGCAAATTTTTTGCCTACTTTTACCACACCACGATATCCAAATTGATTATCCGTTTTTGTGGTATTACGTACAACATTGGAAAGTGTACTCCATTCGAGATTGGAAAGTTGGCAGTTGTAAGGATTTCCATCCTTAAATCTCACCCAATAACGTCTGGTATTATCGGGCTTCGGAATAAAGCGCTCTGCAATTAGTTTGTGTAAGTAAATCGTTTCATTGCGGTAGGCTCCATCTGCCTGTTTCCAGTTTTTTTGAAAAAATGCATACCCCCTACTGTGGCGACGCAAATTTTCGATAAACTGAATCTTCTTAAGATAAGGATCATTAAGAAGTTCCTGATAAACATGCTCATCAACTATTGAATAAGCATCGGTGTTCTTTAAAGGAAGTTTTACTGCCATATCTGATCGGTTAAACGGTTATTGGTTACAACAAATATAAAACAGGTGTTAAAGAAAAACAAATATTTTGTAATGAATCTATGGTTTGTAATTATTAAATGTTACGTTCGTTTATGTTTTGTTGTTTCCCATTTCAAATAAGAGGTTATTTCCAAAATTATCTGATTGTAGGTTGACTCTATGTGCAGCTCTTTATAACGCAGGGCTGTGTTGTAGGCTTCCTGTAGATCCCCATGCTGGATTTGATGCACAATCAGCTTGATATAGATCAACGTTTTATAGAAAGCCGAATTGCTTAGCTCAATAGCTTTCTTATAATATTCTATAGCCTTTGTTGTATTGCCTTGCATTGAATAGGCATCGGCTATCATCATGGGAATAAATGCCGTAGAAAAGAAATCCTGTGTGGGGGGTATGCTGGCTAACGTTTCAATAGCTTCATTGTATCGGTTTAACTTCATAAAACAAATGGCAGCGT
Source organism: uncultured Bacteroidales bacterium (assembly GCA_937981765.1). Taxonomy (GTDB): domain Bacteria; phylum Bacteroidota; class Bacteroidia; order Bacteroidales; family Salinivirgaceae; genus JAAYQU01. The sequence goes on along the minus strand of CALJOM010000001.1, from coordinate 232,498 downwards.
AGATTTTTGCCAAACGTAACTGTCTGGAATTCTGATTGTTTTGTTGAATCAACTGTCTAAATCCTAACACTTTAGCTGTTCCATCCAGGGCTTTTTCCCATTGATGTTGCCGGAAAAGGAACTCCGCCCCCACCATTTGTTCGGCTAGTCTGGGGTCGTTTAACAAAGTATCGGTGTAGTTTTTGGAGAGATAGTAGCTATCCTGCTTGCGGACGAAATTCATGAATGGCTTGGCAACATAGGAAATGTTTCCCAAATGTATATCGGCTTCTACATCGCCTAAAAATTGTTTTTCCATTTTTTCTTTTGGTTCGGTTGAAGATTTTATTTGCCGATGTGCCGTTTTATGCAGCACATAAATACCTTTCTCGCCTTTAACCAACGGGGATATTTCTCCGGTTTTCATTCCGTATAAAATTCCTTTCAATTCAGGTTCTACCCCAAGATTTGGGATGGTATAAGATATCATTGGGGCATTCTTAATGGAAGTGATCTCGGAGTTTAACACTTTTCCGTAATCTTTTAACGATTTGCCGGGTAAGGTTATTTCTTTATACTTGTTATAAAGGGAGTCTTTGCGTGCCAACACGATATAGTCGGTACGCAATGGATCGATAACTTCAGAGAGGGGCACATAGCCGGTTGGAATTATTTCATTAACCGCAAGGATATAGTAATAGTTTCCTTTTTTAAACGGTGGCGAAACTTTCCCAATAGGATTGGAGAAACTCCACTGAACCATATCGTGTGAATCAGGGATGTCGTTTATAATGTAGTAGGTATTTTGTATTGTAACATTTTGTGTGGCAAAACCATTAGCTATAGCAGCAGCAAAAAGTTCTTCGGGTGTTTTTGAATTTTCGGAAAGTCTACGAAGGAGTTTCTCCATTTTTTTGTTGTCGAGTTGGTTTGGTGTTAGTTGATAAACTAATCCTTCGGCGTACACATAGCTTTTTGAACTTGAAGATAGCTCTGTAACCTGAATAATATAATTGGTATTTTTTCCGGGGAGTTCGAAAATTCTTCCGGCGGGAGCGCTAAAACAAGCCGTGTTAAATGGTTCAGGAATTGAGCCATAGGTTACCCACCCCAATTCTCCGCCTTTTTCTGATGTTTCCTTATGAGAACTGTATTTTTTTGCTAATTCGTGGAAGTTATTCTTTTGTATGAGTTCCTGCATTAACTGAGAAACTTTATTAATATTAGCTCCAGTTAAAGCAATCATTCGAATCTTAACAGAGTCGGGGCGCTCATACTTTTCTGCTATACGGATATAATTAAACGAATTGTTGGAAAAATATGGCCCTATTATACTTCCTGTGTCGTTAGCCAGGAAAAAGTTTTTTAGAAAATCCCCTGTGGTTTCAAGGGTGTATTCAGTTGAATAATACTTCAATTCCTTATTATTTGATGCTATAGTCTGAAAATCGGCATTAGCATGGTTTCGTATGGCAAGAAATCGCTTCAATTCATCCAGATGGTATGCGGAATCGATAAGTGGTTGTGCCTGAATGTAAGATATTCTACGCATTTCGGGCTTAAAATAATCATCCATATAGTCGTAATAAAGACGCGCTACTAAGGAATCGGGGGGTGTTTGCATTACATAGTGCTGGTAGCCCTTGAACACATAATCGAAATCAACTTCGGTGGTAAAATACTTTTCAAAAAATTGTTTTTCGGCTGGAGTAAAATAAAATGTGTTGCGAATTATGGCCGAATGTTTTTCCTTTAGATGTTTTGTCAATATATCATCGAAAAAAACTTCCCATGTAAGACGGGGCCCATAGGCTGTATCGTTCTGGATTGAGTACACAAATTTTTTTGCTAGTTCGGGGCTAAAATTTCCCCAAGGATCTTTTAAAAATTTTAATTCTTTTATGAAAGCATGAGCATGCTCGCCAAAAAGCAATTCTTCTGTTTCTTTGGCAGTAATTTCCAACCCCAGGTATTTAACCTCCGGATCCAACAGAGCTTTTAAAAATAGATCGTTCCACACTCCTATGTAGATCCTTTCTATCTGCTTATCAGTAAAGGTTTTTCCTGGGGTTAAAATGCGCTCATAATCAAGGCGTTTATCGAATTTTTCTTTAAAAAGCGCGTATGGAATTGCCTTTTGAACAAATCCTTCGGGGATTACATTATGTTTGATTGGTAATTCATTTTGCCTCGGCTGTTGACAGGCAATAAAAAAAGCCGAAATAAAAATAAAACTTTTACGAATAAGGTTCATGAATTTTGGGTTTAAGGTTATTAATATCCAGTTATTAGGTTTTGTATGGGCTTTATGTTTAGAAGATTTGACTTTTTTTTGTGCCAAAAATAAAGAAAGTGTTCCATAAAATTGTAATTTTGGGAATTCCATAAAAACACGCAAATTTAAACAGTAATCAGAAAAATGCCAACCATTGCAACAAAACATGGTTCCATATTCTATAACCAGTCTGGTGAGGGTCCGGTGATGGTGTTTCTTCACGGAGGTGGCCGATCATCAAAATATTTCCAATACGAATTAAGACATTACACAACATTTTGCACCGTTGTGTCGTTCGATTTGCCGGGGCATGGAGAATCGTTGGGCATAGAGCTCCCCAATGAAAAATATTGGGAACTTTCAGCAGAGATTATTTCCGAGGCTTTAGCAAAGATGGGTATCGAACGGTTCTTTATTATAGGCATACGTGATGGGGCAATAATTGGCCTTATGCTTGCTAACTCACTAAAAGACAATGTTTTAGGCTTATTCTGTGATAGTTTTGAGGGGAACGAAATCACACCGGAACGAGCCTTAAAAATTATCAAACACCGGAAACGAATAAAAAGATTTTTCCTATTCTCTTTGTTTCAGCAATTTACCATGGGAAACGACTGGGAAAAAAGTATCCAGATGGATAATAACCGCTTGTTGTGGTTTGCAAGAAATCGGAAACAATTTTTCTCTTTCCCGGTAACCACCCCCTCACCTATTTATTTCACCTGTTCTGTTTTGGATGAAGAGATTCCCGATATAGCGCAGAAAATGAACAATATGAAATCGATTGTCCCAACGGCACGAGTAATATTTTTCGAGGGAGGAAAGCACCCGTCGTTTTTATCCAATAACCATGAGTACCGCAAGATGATACAAAATTTCCTGTCGAACCAGCATGTTTAAGAGAACTCTCATAGGATTTTTTGCATTTAGTATGTATCTGGGACTTGTGGGACAAACCGGAAGTCTTCAGGTAACGGGCCTCCTTCGCGATGGATGGAAACCAATCAAGGGATGCGTTATTCAACTCTACTCGCAAGGGGCTCTTCTCATGATTCAGGTAACCGATGTGCGGGGAAAATTCAATTTTACGCTGGAACTCAACAGAGAATACCAAATGGTGTTTACTGCCTACAAATACGTTACTAAAACCGTTTCCATAAATACTAAAGTTGAAGAGTTTGAGATTCAAGACTGGTCGTTTTGGTTTAATCTCGACTTGTTTCCTGAGATTCCCGGAATAGACTACACCTTATTCCAAATTCCTATTGCGAAAATTTTCTATAATCCCACCTGGAGAGAGTTTGATTACGATATTTCGTACTCCGAAAAAATCAAAAAACTTGGCGACAAAACACTAGAAATGGTTAAAAAAGAGAGGGGAAAACACTATCTTTATCTGGCAGCAGAAGCGGAAAAAGAATTTCGGCAGAAAAATTTTATCGGAGCCATGGACAATCTGCTTTACGCAGGAGTTTGCGACCCTTACAATCCCTATCCGGCCGAGCAACTTCAAACAGTATTTCGCACCATGTTGCGTACAAATAGCCAATTGAAAAGGTTTTTATTATTACATGAATTAGGAGATTCGTGTTTGAGAGAACATGCCTTCAACAAGGCAACGGTTTTCTTTTCCGAGGCACTGTTTCTTTTCCCAAAAAGCGATTTCACTCAATTTAAAAGCCGCCTGGCCGACACCTTAAGTCAACGTTTCGATAACTCGCTGTATCGTGCCCGTCGATTTGAGTACTATGTTGCTATTGCCGATAAATATATAGGACAAAAAGACTATCTGAACGCACTTTATTACTACCAATTAGCCGGGGATATTTTCCCAATGGACGAGTATGTATTCAAACAAAAACGGTTTATTCTTTCGGACATTGCGCAAACCAACATCACCAATCCGGTTTTGGAATTCAGAAAACTGGTAGAAAGTGCAGATAAACATTTTAGCAACAGTAATTGGGACCTGGCCGAAAAACAATACCTACAAGCACGAGCACTTAACCCCAACGACCAGTATGTGGCAATTCAATTAGAAAAAATTCAACGAAAAAAAACACTGTTTAAGCCCTTTAGTTTTACCCCCGAATCGAGGGACAAAAAATTCATAAACGATCTTTTAGGAACCTACGATAAAGGAATAACACAAGAAATTCACGAATGGGAAGGCAAACAGGTGCTCCGAATAATTATAAACGACGGGAAAAGTGCTTGGGAATATCTTCAGATTAAATCAAAAACCGACACCGTATACTATCGAAACGGACAACCGATTACAAAACAAGTTTTTAAAACAGAAACAGGGTACTAATAGCCCTACAATAAAAGAATAATCGCTATCTTCGCAATGATAATTCAAACCATTTATCCATGCACGAAGAGGATAACCTTCTAAGAATAAACTTCTCAGCCAAAACCTATATCGGCAAAAACTCACCCTACAACACTGACTTTAGTGAAGGCTTTGAAATTAATCAAGGCTTCTGCTATGTAGTCTGCTCTGGTATTAATGGCATAGAAGGTGAAGGCGGTGCGCTGGCAGCCAAATTAGCCGTAGAAGGAGTTAAGCGGCACTTTAAAAACAACCCAGTACGAAATCCCTTTTCGGCACTACAGAAAGCCATGATGCTGGCTAATTTTATGATTTACGACCATGCCATGAAAAATCGTCGTTTTCAAGGAATGGGAGTAAATATCTTAGTGGTTTTGCTACACAAAGATTTGCTTTTCTATGGAGCCTCTGGGAATATAGCATTGTATCTTGAGCGACAGATGGTGCTTTATCACCTAATCAATCCGGAAGAAAAAGCCGCCGTAGAACCTATTACCCTTTTTGGCACCGAAAAAAATGCTCGGTTTAATATGTCAAAAAACCCTGTTCAAACCATAGATGGCGATGTAATATTCTGCGCAGAAACCACGCTGAATAACTACATTTCTGCCGAACAAATGGCAGAATTGCTGGCTCAGGACGATATATCACCAGACTTACTCTGCTACCAGATTGTTTACAAATTATCGGAAATAGAAGCAGCGGAAACCATAACTATAGCTATGGCCCGACTTTCGGATAAAGAATCGCTTCCCCCAGAAGAAAAATCGCTTTTGCCGGTTCCGATTGCCAAAGAAAACAGATCAAAATCGTATAAGAAACCATTAGTGTTGGTTGGTTCTACCATTGCAATCATTATTGCTGTTATATTTTTTTATAATCTATTTTTCCCTGCACCTTCGGATGATGAGGCCTTGATTGTTCCAAAGGTCAAAAAAGAGATTCAGAAAAAGCCAGTAGAAACCATCTTACCAAAGGGGGACGCAGAAAAAACAACCACTCAAAACACCTCTTTAAAAGAAAAAACAAACCGCGAGGATTTTTTGATTCACACCGTACAGCAAGGAGAAAGCCTTTTTCGCATTGGATTACGTTATAATGCAAGTGTTAAAGAATTAGAAACAATCAACAAAACTCAAGCGGAAAAACTTAAAGCTGGGCAGAAAATCAAAGTTCCTATTATAGCCAAACACAAGTTGCAACCGGGTGAAACAATTTCAGAACTAGCAGCTAAATACGGCGTGGCTTCTGAAGATATTTATAAAGCCAATGCCCTTAAAAAGAAAGATATTTTAAAAGCAGGCCAAGAAATAATTATCCCAAAACCATCGAAGAAATAGGTAATGGAAAAAACATCCCGCACCAAACAATCGCAAATCTTAGTAAGTTTTATTCCGCTAGTGCTTTTCATAGCAGCCGAAATATTTTTGCCAACAAAACAAGCTGCTATGGTAGCTATTATTAGTGGAATTACTACAATACCCATAGTAAGAATTCTCAGCGGGATCTGGGATCGGTTTCTAATTTATGATACCTTAATTCTAATTCTTTTGGGAAGCGCTTCGGTTGTATATGAAACCGAAGAATTTATTCGTTTTAAACCTGCAATTACCCAATCACTTTTGATAATTTATCTGGGCATCCCCCTTTTTTCCGATAGAAGAAAATTCACTGAATTTATCCACCGTTCAACCCTGGGATTAGTTAAGGTTAATGCTGAGCAAATTCCGATTTTGAGAAAACATTTTCTAAGCATGTTTTTCATGTTTTTCATCCATACCCTTCTACTCTATTACGGGGGATTTTTCTGGTCTACAACTGTGTGTACGAGTGTCTCCATTGCTGGTTTGGGATTAATTCCCATAGCCACAATACTCCTATCTCGATTATCAAACCTGTTTCAATTCTGGCATGCGGAGTTTGTCCCGTTAATTGATGAACAAGGAAAAGTTCTGGGCAAGATTTCACGCAATATGGTTCATAATGGAAATAAAATGTTACATCCGGTTGTACATTGTCATATAGTAAATCCATCCGGACAGATATTTCTCCAACAACGCAGTTGGAAGGCAAACATACAACCCGGAAAATGGGATTCAGCCGTTGGAGGCCATGTACGTTGGGGCGAAACTATTGAAAAGGCTCTTCTAAGAGAGATGAAAGAAGAAACCTCGCTTACCCCAACAAATTTAATTCCTTTGAAACACTATATTTGGGAATCGGAAATAGAAAAAGAATTTGTTTTTTCTTTCGTAGAAATTTCGACCGCCAAACCAAAAATCAACCCAAAAGAAGCTGAAAATGGTAGGTGGTGGACTCTTGCTCAAATAAAATCACAACCCAAAGAAATGTTTACACCAAATTTATTGCACGAGCTCAATATGTTAGAATCAGCAAAAATTTTAAAAAATTAAGCCGGAAAAGAACTCCCGTGCAGAACAAATCAGTTTTTGACTTGCTGAGTGTGGAAACACATGCTGTGCAACCAATCCATTTTGCGATTGAAGTTGGTGAGTAGAGCAGAAATCTTCTCTCCGTGAAGGATATTCCTCCACCCTCGCCCGAGGAAAAGAATTATCACCAGTAAAAAAGGCAAGGCGGGCAACTTATATCTTACTAAAGCTCCCAACACCGGGGTTGTTATGCCTATAATTATCATTAATATCACAACGAAAGAAACTGAGAACCAAACCAACGGCAACCTTAAATTCTCACGCTTACAAAAAAACAGAGAGGCCAAGAGTAAAAAATTCAAAACTAAATTTTCTAATGCGGCAAAGAACGCCATAATATTATGAGCCTCAAAAACCTGTGGCCTGCACAAGGAATTCATCAGGCCTAACGGAGCTAATTTAAAAATATCGAACACAGAATCACTTAATCGGGGTAATGATACCATACTACCGGCAGCAGCAAGTTCTTTGGTAAAATCTATAAAATCGTTTTGTTTGCCTGCTAAAATACTAACAAGATTATAATCAGGGTAAGCGTATCCAACCAATAGCACAACCAACAGCGAGCCTACATGAATTCCCACAAAAGACCATAACGAAGCACGTGGTTTAACCCGATAATACACCAACCATAACAAGGACGGCAAAATTGAAAACAAAACGTAAATTTTTATCCTGGACATTAAAAAAGCAAAAATCACAAATAATACCCAGTGAGTAAACTTGGGCTTTTCGAACAATACCATTTGAAACAGCCACAAAAACAATCCAAACACAAAAATCAAAAAACTCTCCTTGAGCATTCCGGAACCCCAAAATAAAATTGTTGGGGTAAAAAATAAAATCAAAAAAAGTAACAACTCATTTCGCCCTTGAATCCAACGATGGAAAAAAAGAAACATCGCCACTAATCCAAACAACGACAAGAAATTAAACCCAACCAAATGTATGTAAATATTACCTCCCGAAAAAAGCCTAAACAAAGCATGCAGTCGAATTATAGGTTTATTGTCGTTGTAAAGATTGTAGTCGTAACGCTTAATCCAATAGGCCATTTCATGATAGTAGTTATACAAATTCTCCTGGTCGCTGTTTATACCTGTCAAAATAGAAATGTAATCGGAGGGTGAACGTTTCAAAACACTGTGTACCACTTCCCCATCTTTGAAATAGTTAAACACATCGGCCGTAGTTTTAGGATAATAGTTTTCGTACATCCATAGCATTCCAATACCTATTGCCACTTTCAGAACAAAAATTGCCTGGAGAATCCAGATGCGAATTCCAGGTTTCCTAAAAAAAGAAATTTTATCAATTCCAAAAACAGCAACTGCCAAGGCAATAATAAAAGCAACCATTCTCATAAATTTGCTTCGGGATGTTTGTTATGCAAAGGTGTAAAAATTTGATTAATTATATAGTGTTTTTTGAGCACAGCCCATTAAAAATTGTTAACAAATTCTTAACGACAATAATTTATGAGCAACCGATTGAACTATTTTGTATGTTTGACTGTTAATATCAATACCAAAACCAGACACTATGTTGAACTTTGAAAGCATCGACAAAAATATACTCTTTAAAACCGTTTTCGATCAAAGCGCCAATCTCATTTTAATAACTGATACCAGGGGATATATAAAGTATGCCAACCAGCGCTTCTGTGAGGTTTCAAAATATTCCCTTGAGGAACTGCTGAATAAACACAGCAACATTAATAAAAGCGGATTTCAACCTAAAGAGTTTTACGAAAACCTCTGGAGCACAGTTCGCGCAGGAAAAACATTCAGAGGCGAATTTAAAAACAAAGACAAATTCGGGGAATACTACTGGATTTATTCAACCATATCACCCATCTTCGACAAAAACAACCAGATTATTTATTATGTTGCTATCAGTGAGAATATTACATACAAAAAACTGTTGGAAAAAACAAGCATCTATTCTGAAACCTTTGTAAAAAACCTTTTCGCCAATTTGCAAAAAAGCGGAATAATTGTTATTGATTCCAGCAAAACAGTGAAAGTTGCCGAAGGTGAGGTTTTATCGCTATTAACAGTTACCCACAAAATATCGCTTGAGCAACATGTTGAGGTATTTTTCAATGAAGTAGGCCTTTCATCACTCAATCAAGAAATAGAACATGTATTCCAATCCAATAAAGCAAAAACACTGGAGGTTGATTTACAGCAAGTTTCATTGCGAATTATTCTGCTCCCGATTTTAAATGCCCAGGATGCAGCAGAAAATGTTTTAATCCTTTTCCAAGATATTACTGAATATAGACAATTGCTCAACAAATTATCGATTGCTAAAAAACAATTTCAGGCCATATTTGAAAATGCTGGTGCAGGCATTGCAACATTAAATTCCCAAGGTTTAATTGAGATTTGTAATTCTTCCTTCAAAGAATTGTTTGAGATTGATGAATTCCAACCTAATATACATATTTTCGAACTTTTTGCAAAAAAAGATACACTTACTTTGCTTTCAACAATCAACACATTAGTGAACTCTGACGACATAGAAACCTTTCGAAACACCTTTGCTATTGAAAGTAAAAAAGGTAAAACAAAGTGGATAGATATCACTCTAAGCTTATGGATTGATATACTGGAACAAAAACGACAATTAATTCTTTTAGCATTTAACGTTACCGATGTTATAGAAGCCCGAAAAGATTCGGAAGAACGGGAAAAAATCCTTCAGGAACTTAATAAAACAAAAGATCGTTTCTTTTCCATAATTTCTCACGATTTGCGTAATCCTTTCAATTCCATACTTGGCTTCTCGGAGTACATCCTTCAGAATTATGATATACTTCCTACAAACGACGTAAAACGATTCATGGATATCATTTATAACGCCTCTTTAAATGCATTTGAATTACTCGAAAATTTGCTGGAATGGTCGCGCACGCAACAAGGGAAAATTTCTTACCAACCAAAACAATATCTGGTGAAACCTATGGTCGACCACGTGATAGAGCAACTCAGCGCTATTGCTCAACGTAAAGAAATCAACCTAACGGTAGATATAGATCAAAATCTTCAAGTATTCTGCGATATTAACATGACCAACACCGTTTTGAGGAACCTAATATCCAACGCCATAAAATTCAGCTATCGAAATTCTTCGGTGGAAATTTCCGCAAACCAGAATGGTAGTATGGTAAATATTTCTGTCACCGACCATGGAATAGGCATGACCCAAGAGATTATAGACAAACTATTCTCCATGGAAGAATTAAAATCGCAAAAAGGTACCGAACATGAACCCGGAACCGGATTAGGTTTAGTGCTCTGCAAAGAATTTGTGGCTGCGAATAAAGGACAATTATACGTTAAAAGCCACCCCAACAACTTTACCACGTTTACAATCTCTCTGCCGATTCAAGAATGATATTCTCCCGCTTACTTAAATTGTAGCTCTCAGTAATTATTAAAAACCGATAATTACGGTTATTTTTGCAAAAAAATTGGATACTATGAGTTTGCAATGTGGAATTATCGGCGTTGCCAATGTTGGGAAGAGCACAATATTCAACTGTATGTCGGCCACTAAGGCACAGACAGGGAAATATGCTTTTAGTTCAAACAAATCAAACATAAGCATAATAAACGTGCCTGACCATCGATTGTATGAGCTCGCCAAATTACAACCCACCGAAAGAATTGTTCACACCACGGTAGAAATTGTAGATATCCCCGGGCTTACCAAAGGTGCGAACAAAGGTGAAGGCGTTGGCAACAAATTTTTAGCCGATATACGCAATTGCGATGCGTTGATACATGTGCTTCGCTGCTTTGACGATGAAAACCTTCCCCATATCGACGGTTCTGTTGATCCAGTACGTGATATCGAGACCGTTAACTTCGAACTACAGATAAAAGACCTCGAATCCATTGAGAAAAAAATTTCACGAATGGAAAAAGTAGCCAAATCGGGCGATAAAGATGCCAAAAAAGCCCTAGAAGTGCTGCACGTTTACAAAAACCATCTGGAATCGTTCCAAAATGCATCCACAGCGCCAGTTTCCGAAGACGACCGCCGCTACATAGACGACCTTTTTCTGCTATCTGTAAAACCGGTTATCTACGTATGCAATGTGGATGACAAATCGGTTCACACCGGCAACAAATACGTTGAGGCAGTAAAATCGTATCTTCAGGGGCAAAATACCGAAATTTTGGTAATAGCCGGATTGCTCGAGGCTGAAATAGCCGAACTGGAAAATGAAGACGACCGTATGGCCTTTTTATCCGATGCCGGGTTAACCGAACCCGGAGTAAACAAACTCATTCAGGCAGCTTTTAGGCTTTTAAATCTGGAAGTATTTTTTACCGTAGGGCCTAAGGAAATCAGAGCCTGGACCATTCGAAAAGGAGCTACCGCACCACAGGCAGCAGGAGCAATCCACAGCGATTTGGAACGAGGCTTTATCCGAGCAGAGGTTATTAAATACCATGATTTTATCACATTGGGTTCTGAAAATGCCTGCAAAGAGAAAGGAAAACTATTTATAGAAGGGAAAAATTATATTGTCCAAGATGGCGACATCCTACACATACGCTTTAATGTATGAAAATTCATTAAACAATTAATAAGCAGCCATTTACTCAATTTGGATGAAGGTTTTTTTAGTTTCAGCTAGTGAAAAATTTTTATTTACACGGCAAAACAATTACTTTTGTTAGTAGAGAAAAGCCAAAACCTCCAATGCCTTTGAATTACAGTCAAAAAAAGCTGATATCCTTTATTGTGCTATGGAATTTTGTTTTTTTGTATTCTTCAGCGATGGCCTGTACTGAAAAATCGATTCAAGTACGGGTTGGAATCTGTCCCGACGCCATCCCCTATGAATTTATATCATCCGGAAAAGCCATGGGTTACAATATCGATTTACTTGAAGCGATAAAACAAAAAATCCCCCTTGAATATAACTTCGTTCAAAAACCCTACGATCAACTAAAACGAGACCTGGAAAAAGGCGAAATAGATTTAATGACAACTCTCTTCTCAACCCCGGATAATTTTCAGAAGTTTAAGCTACTAAATCCGCACGGGAAAATTCGCATGGCCATCTTTGGAAAGGTTGACCAACCGTTTAATCGGGATTCGATACACAAAATATCATTTGTAAGCACAATCCCTGAAATCTGTACGCAATTTGCTCAAGTAAATCTTTCTTGCTTTTTTATATCATCGCGCCAATTCGAAAATTTTTTTGAACAAGAGTCAAACCAATTTCTGCTTATTCATCCTGAGAAAGCTGGATTGTTTTATCTGGAAAGACAACAGATAACCAACTTTTGGACTATCCCGCTCGACACCCTTCAACTTTTTTACGGCTTTGGACTCAATAAAAAGAACGATTCTCTGGCACAGATACTTAGCGAAGCCATCTCGCAGTTAACTAAAACCGGAAAATTTCAGGAGATTCAAGAAAAATGGTTTTCTAACACACACGAAGAAGACACACCAATAGCCATCCCCTACAACCATCCATGGATAATAATTGCCATTGCATCTTTGATATTGTTAGTCGCCATTAGCCTTTTGATTCATAAACATAAAAAGGTTAAAGAAATTTTTCAACACAAGGAAGATATTGCAAAAATGCATGAACAGATATGTTCCGAAAACAAACAACTTACAGAAATAATTAATACTATAAACCACCCATTATTTATAGTCGACAAGGAGAAAAAAGAATTCCTATTTTGGAATAGCGAGCTCAACAAGTTGCTCGGTCTTGCTCCCGATAATAAAGATGTAAATGCTCTAAAAGCTACGATCGAAAACGATATTCAGTTTAAAAAATTAATTTCTTCCGCAGAAGCCGAAAACGCTCTAATAAAAATTGTAGATGCCAATGGACAACTAAGAGTTTTTCAAATTTCGAGCAAACCACTAAACGATGATAAAACGCTTCATTTCGTATTAGACATTACCCAACGCTATAAAGCCGAAAAAAAACTTGAACAAGAAAGTGGGCTGCTTAATTCAATCATCAATTCAATACCCGACTTGATTTTTTACAAAGATACACTCTTTCGCTACATAGGTTCAAACGCCGCATTTAAAAAATACAACAACTTCACTGATGAGGAGTTTATCGGGAAAACCGATTACGAACTTTACGATATAAAACAAGCCATCGAATACCACGATGTAGATCGAAAAGTTTTAGAAAGCGGGAAAAGCCAACGAGTTGAAAAATGGGGTATCCTGCCCAATGGGAAAAGTGTTTTGTTCGACACCTTGAAAGTGCCATTTTATGGGAAAGAGGGTGAAATTCTAGGTATTATTGGAATCAGTAGAGATATAACCCCACAATACGAAATTCAGAAAAGCCTATCGGAAGCCAAGCTAAAAGCTGAAGAAAGCGATAAACTTAAAACCATTTTTCTGGCCAACATAAGCCACGAAATACGAACCCCATTGAACTCGATCATTGGTTTTTCAGACCTGTTGCTTGACCCAGACCTAACAGACGATCAACGTGAAGACTTTTTAAACATGATTCGGACCAGTTCTAACGACCTGCTTCAACTGGTTGAAGATATTATCGACCTATCGAAAATAGAATCGAACCAAATCAAAATAAAACCAGAACGCGCACCATTGAGAAAAATACTCCAAAGTGTAGTTGATTATTTCGAAAAACAACTCCAAAGCATCGAATATCGCCACCTGAATATAGAAATCGAAAAAGAAATTGATGTAGAGGCAGAAGCAATAATCGACAGTTTTCAGGTAAAACAAATATTTCTGCATCTTGGCAGCAACGCATTAAAATACACCCGCCGAGGAACTATAACTATTGGCTACCGAGTTAAAGAAACCTTTGTAGAATTCTACATACACGACAAAAACGCCTCCATTAGCGATTACACCCTCTCCACAATTTTTGACCGCAATGCCTTTAGCGGAGGCATGGAAAACTACGGAGGCGCCGGACTCAATTTAATTATAGCACGTGGCCTGGTGCGGATTATGGGAGGAGAGATATCCGTAACCCGGGGCAAAGATAACCTTGGGATAGTTTTCTCTTTCTTCATACCCCAAGCACAAGAGAGAAAAGAAAAGACAGACGAAAACAAAATATTTGAGGGAAAAACTCTATTAGTAGCTGAAGACGAAAAAAACAACTTTCTGTTTATTGAAGAGTCGCTCCGAAAAACAGGCATAAAGATTTTCTGGGCATTAAACGGAAAAGAAGCCTTAGAAATGGTTGCACAGCATCAGAACATCGATGCTATCCTGATGGATATTAAAATGCCGGTAATGGATGGCTATACTGCCACACGAGAAATACGCAACCTACGTCCGGATGTCCCCATAATTGCTCAAACAGCTTATGCCTTAACTGATGAGAAAAAACGCAGCATAGAAGCCGGATGTAACGCCTACCTTTCCAAACCAATACAACCTTCGCATTTAATACAAACCCTCGCCGAATACATTAAAAAATGAGTATAGGACTTTCATCCCGACTTATTCTTTTTTACACCTTTCTACGTCAGTTGCAAGAAAAAAGAATCAGGGTAACAGAATTAGCCGAAATACTTGAAACATCAAAACCTAACGTCTCACAACTCTTAAATCAGCTTACAGAAGTTGGATTCCTCGATCATGAGCCTTATGGCCCGATTCAGCTAACGCCTTCCGGACTTAAGTACAGCAAACGACTGTATACAAGAATTTTACTATTGGAAAGTTTTCTTTTTAAAAGCCTATCCCTTCCCTATTTTCAAGCAAGAGCTGAAGCCTTTGGGTGGGAACAAGAAATCTACGACACTACTCTCAATGCTATCGAAAAAAAACTTACCATTTCTATTGGCCTTGCCGGAGATAAAATCCCCGATAAGTTTTTTTTTTCGACAACCATTCATAAACTAAATCCCGGACAAAAATTCAGAATAGAAGCTTTTACCAATATCGGACTAATTGATAACACCTATTTGTCTCTATTATCATCCATTTATTTGGAGCAAGCTGTATTAGCCACGCAAGCTAACGACAATGTTTATACACTGGTTGTCAATAACCATCCTGTAATATTGCCGTCAACAATTGCCGAAAAAATGCTGGTTTCAGCAAGTTAATCTTGCCAGACAAAAATATCATCAAACTTTTTAGGGCGTAAATTTCCAATCCATCGGAAATGACGGAAATACATATTGGAGGAATTTACATCGTCCATTGGAAGCACTCTACCTTCGGGTTTGGCGTGAAAAACTATACGGTCGATCTGATTTTCATGAAAATAAAGTAAAATGTTCCTGCATACAGAGGTATTTAATGCCGAAAGCGCATCTTTATCCAAAATATAGTAAATCAACTCAGCCCGACGGTCTACATAGGCTTTATGAAGTTTGCGGTTTTCGAAGTAGCAAATAATAGTATTCCCTTTAATTTGATCGAAATGCACCGAATCGTGCTGAGAAGCAATTAAAGCATTATTGTATAGGTGCAGTTCCTTAAAGTCACCATTCTTAAAATGCAATTCTATCATTTCGGCGGTTAACTGCATATTTTCGAGCCAGATAACAGGATTATTAAAAAGCCTGATTATTGTGTCCTGCATGGAAAAAGCAATTGAATCGGCACGCATCTGAATGTTTTTGCTATAGAGCTGTGCTTTACGATAAACTAAAGCCTTCCGGAAAGCCCCGCTGTCAATTGTATCGAGAAACGAAACCATCTGCTCGCCGTGGAGATAAAGGGTATCGTTCGACAAAATGCGGGTAATATACGGGCGTTTAGTCATTAGGGTGTGCATCAGGTTGTGATTGTGCCTCACATAGTGAGCAGATAATATTAAACTATCGAGCGATTGATGCAAACTCACGTTTCCAAAAGCTTCGGCTATTTGTTCTTTATGGTTGACGAAAATGGTGTCGGCCACTAAAATTTGGGAAGAAGTTTCGTATCGGGCGTTCTGCCAAATTAAAGTTTGTTTTGTTTTTGTATTATACCAGCCCTTTTCGGCGTATAACCTTGCTGTATCGGATAGAATTGAGGTTGGGCCTTCAATTGTTACCACACCGGTATTGATATTATACTTAAGAGTATCGGTAAACATTTTGTAGTTTTCGTGCTCAACTACAACATTCTGGTTAAAGAAAAGAAGTTTTTCATTGGCATAATAATATCCCGTGTTGCTAAGCAAAATTGTGGTACTATCTACAATTTTGCCACCGTTGAAATAGTAAGCAACGTTTCGGTTGAGGTCGTAGTTAAGACTGTCGGTGTAAATGGTAGTACGATTGTCTTTTAAAACAACGTTTCGGCGGAATTGCGATAGTTTGATATCCCCGTAATGAAAAAGATAGTCGCTAAAAACCTTGATGCTATCAGCCTTCACAAGTTGAACACGGCTGTAGGCTTTAATGTTGTTTTCAACATGGAAAATGTAAACGCTGTCGCAATACATGCGGTTATCTTCCTGTTGAAGAATAACATTACCAATAAGGCGTCGAGCGTTGCTTTCTACCTTTTCGTTATACACCATTGAATCGGCGCGTTTCAGGGTAATTTTAGTGCTCCCCTCCGATTGGGCAATCGTATTGAATGGTGTTTCGAAAAAAACAAAACCCAGAAAAAAAATTAAACTATATTTTGAAAGACCCATATTCTATTTGGCCATTGCAGCTTTAGCCGAAGAAACAATCTCCTGAATGATGTAATCGGTAGTAATCCCTTCGGCCTCAGCTTTAAAGTTTTTCACAAGTCGATGACGCAATACGGGTTTAACTACAGCAACCACATCGGCCATTTCGGGAGTAAGTTTTCCGTGGAGTGCAGCGTTCGTAACGGCCCCGGCAATTAAGTATTGCGATGCACGCGGACCAGCCCCCCAGGCAAGGTATTCGTTGGCCAACTTATGTGAATTTGCTCGATTCGGACGGGTAGCCTCAACTATTGAAACTGCAAATTCAATTACATGGTCGGTAACCGGAAGTTGGGGTAAAATAGTACGGTAGAATTTTATATCATCCGGCTGAAGCACCTGCTGGCTTTTGATGTTAAACTCTATGGTGGATTGCTTAATTATTTCTATTTCTTGCTGATGGGATGGATAATCCAATATCAGGTTAAACATGAACCTATCGAGTTGAGCTTCGGGAAGCGGATAGGTTCCCTCCTGCTCTATTGGGTTTTGAGTTGCAAGAACAAAAAACGGATATGGTAGCGGGTAACGTATTCCCGAAACCGTAACAGCTTTTTCCTGCATGGCTTCTAACAGGGCTGCTTGAGTTTTAGGTGGAGTACGGTTGATTTCATCGGCCAACAAAATATTGGTAAATACAGGCCCTTTTATATGCTTGAATTCACGTTCTTTATCAAGAATTTCGGCACCAATAATATCGCTTGGCATTAGGTCGGGTGTAAACTGAACACGTTTGAACGATAAGCCCATAACCGTGGCCAGGGTGTTAACCAGAAGTGTTTTAGCCAATCCCGGAACCCCGGTAAGCAAAGCGTGACCCCCCGAAAATAGGGCTATTAGAGATTGATCAACGATTTCTTCCTGCCCTATGATAGTTTTGTGTATTTCTTCACGCATTCGGAAATATAGGTCATTCAACCGCTGAATATCTTGTTGTTTTGGCTCGTGATGCATTGTTGAATTACTTTTCAATGGTTAACCATGGATATTGAAAATCGCATTTATGATAATCGGGGCTTATTCGGATATAGGTCGACTCTCTTTTATCGCGTATCCAATTGCCGATAAACTCTTCTTTTTTCTTATTTAGAGCCATCTCCTGAAGAACTTGAAAATCATTAACAAGATTTGCAGGATGGGCATCTATTTTTCGACGTATTCGAACAATCTTGTAGACTGTTTTGAAGTTTTCGTCAAGGGTTTCAAAAGGCTCGGAAATAAATCCTTCGGATTGGTTTTGAATAACCTTGGCTATTGTAGGTTCAATCTCTGTTTGTTCGAATCGGATGGAATTGGTTCTCTGGTTTAAGATAAATCCACCTCCGTTTCGGGTATCTTTATCTTGTGAAAATCGAGCAACAGCATCTTCAAATTTCATTGAATCTTTCAGTATCAGGGTACGAACACTATCCAGGAAAAGCAGCGTTGCTTCTTTTTCTTCAGGTTTTACTTTGGGTTGCAACAAAATATGCCGAACGTTAATTCTTTCGCCTTTACGGTCAATCATCTGGATTATGTGGTAACCATATTCAGTTTTTACAATTCTTGAAACCTCTCCTTTTTTCAATTTAAATGCTACATTGGCAAATTCAGGTACCAAATCGCCACGGCTAACATATCCGAGTTCTCCGCCTCTTCGTGCTGTATTCTCATCAGCGCTATATAGAACCGCCAAGGTGGCGAAGTTTTCGCCGTTTTTAATGCGCTCTCTGAATTCTTCTAAACGCTGCTTTACGGCTAAAACTTCTATATCATCTACTTTTGGATAACGAACTATCTGCTGAAGTTCGTAGGTTGTAGGTATTATGGGGATACTGTCTTTGGGAATTGATTCATAGAATTTTCTAACTTCGGTTGGGGTTATTTTAACATCGGCCGTAATTTTTTGCTGCATCCGTTGACTTATCATCTGTTCTTTTATATTGGTTCGAAAGTCTTCTTTAAGTTCAAGAATGCTTTTCCCGAAATAATCTTCAACTTTCTCCTCGCTTCCTAATTGACCGATAATGTAGTTTAATCGTCTATCGAGTTCTATATCAGTATCCCGATCAGAAACTTCAATGCTGTCGATTTTGGCCTGATTCAAAAGTAACTTGGTATAGAGTTGATCTTCCAGTATCTCACAACGTATATCGCGTTGGGTATAATAGCGCTGCTGTAGTAGCTGAACTCTCTGACTTTCAATAAAACTTTTCAAAATAATTTCGTCGCCGACCACAGCTGCAACTTCGTCAACAACTACCGGACTTTGAGCACTCGTTTTTACAGGAGAAACAGTGGTTAAGATAAAGATGGTCAGAATTAGTTGTTTTATGTTTTTCATTTTTTTCATTGAAGGAGAATATTACGGGATTCTTAAACAGGATTAGGACAATCAATCGCTGAATTGGCGATAGATTTTTTGTTCGCGTATAATATTTTGAAGCATTTCGTTTTCAAGTTTTTGCAAAAACTTTTCGCGCCGTTTATGTAGAACTAAATTCACAATGTCGTCATATACAATTTCAATGGGCGAAATCGAATTTGCCGGAATATAGTCGATAACTTTTATCAAAGCGATTGTTTCGTTTTGCGGGAACTCAAACACTCTACCCTTGGAAATATTTCTTGGGGCGATTTGGGAGGTAGTAACTCCGGCTTCATTCATGACAGTAGACCATGCCCTCCATTTGTTTTCGAGATTAAAATAACGTACATTTTGATAGCAGATATCTTTTAAATCGCCAATGTTTTTTTCGTCATAGTTATTCAGCAATTTAAGCAACTCGGCCTGTTTGGTATGCGAAGCTGGAACAATTATTACAAAGGCCTTTACGTAGGGTTGTTTGAGTAAAAACTGATCGCTGAATTTGCTATAATACTCTGACACTTCGTTTGGACTCACGACACTGTCGACCTTCTGGCGTAAAAGTAATTGCTTGTATTTATGAATATACAAGGTAACTTTATATTCTTGAACCATTCGTGCTATTTTTCCATCGCTATCATCTAAATTTTCCAGAGCTTTTTGATAATAGGCCTGGCGAATTATCCAATCGTTAATTCGCCGCTTTAAAAAGGCTATGCTGTCGGATTCTGATAAGCCACTGGGTATGATTATTTCTGACAAAAACAATTTATTATCTCCTATAGCTGCTAACAACTCATCGGGATGGCTTTGCGTGTTTCGTTCGCAGGCCGTTGCGACAAAAATCCCCAACATTAAGAAGTAACTACGGATGCGACAACTCATTCGGTGGTTATTTTTCAATTAGTTTTTCATAAACCTCGGTGTGTATAATCACCGGATATTTCTGTAGCAATTCTTTAACCCACGCTTTTTCCAGATGGTTTTGATACTCAGCTACAACAAAACCTTTTACTTCGTTGAGTTTTTTGGGTTGCGGCGGCAGTACATTCGATATATTTACCCACACAGCCGCATTCTCGTTGGTTTTGAGACTATAAAATCCTTTCTTGCGTTTGGTTTGATCAACGTATCGATTTTGACCGCTTTCAACCAGAACTTTTTCTACACGTAGGTTAATTGCTGTGTCTTTAAGTTGTTGACGCACTGCCTGAGCAAAGTTTTCGACACTAGTTCCGGATTTAATCAGCTTTTTCAAGGTTTTTTCAATAGCTTTCTGTTTGGCAACATTTTCGGTAATTATTACCAAAGCCTCGTAGCGCTCGTTCCAACGATATCGGTCTTTGATGGTTTCAAAAAACTTGCTCAATCCCGCTGTGTCTTGAATAGCACGTTGCCAAACAAGGCTATCGGTGAGGTTGAAAAGTAATATTCCATCGTGGTATTCCTGAAGTATATGTTTAAATTCGGGATATTTTACGGGTAATACTTGTTCCTCGTATTTAATTATTTCTCGCTCAGTAAATTCTGGCCAAAGTTCATTGCAAAAGGCCTTGATATCGCTAGTTTCTAATTTAAGGCGCATAAAGGCAAAATGTAGGAATTCAAATTGTTTAACGGCAAATGTATCGTTTACGACCATAATTGGCTTTTCAAAATTGGGTGCCATGTGGGAGTTTATACTCCGTTGTTTGTTTTTCATTAGAATCAGAGTATCAACCACTTGATTGAATGCCTTCTCTATGCGTTCAACCTTGTATTCTTTCAGCAATCGTTCGGCAAGTTTTTTCGACCTGATGTTGGAGTGAGGCATACGTGAAACACGACGCTTAATAAGATCGTAAGCTTCCTCGTATTTGGGATGACGATTTATTTTGTTTACATAAACTATGAACCAGGCATTGTTGAATCGCGAATAGAAAGGTTCAGAAAAAGTTTTTTCTTTCAATCTGAAAGCTACGGAATCGAATTCAGGCGACATTTTACCGGGCTCGTAATTGTTCAACATTCCGTTATTAGCCTTGCTGTTCTGATCTTCGGTAAAGCCCTGTACTGCATCGGAAAACGGTAAGCCGCTCTTTAATCGTTCGTAAGCAAAATTAATTTTTTCATAAGCAGTATTGGCAGTGTCGTTTGGTTTAACACGTACAACAATGAACTGAAGATCTAATGGCCCTTGCACAGTGAGAGTATCGGTAACCTTAATAAGGTGATAACCAAACTGGGTCCGAACCGGTTTACTAACTTCTCCAATAGGAGTCTGGTAGGCAGCAGTTTCAAAGGGATAAACCATACGCATAGCTGAGAAATATCCCAACTCTCCAAGGTTTTTCTTAGCCGATGGGTCTTGGGAATAGGCCAGAGCTAATTGTTCGAAGGGCATTCCTTTGTTGTAACGATCCTGAATATCGAGAATTCTTTTATAGGCTGTTAGGGTGTCGGCGGGAGTTGGTGAAGGAGGCAGTTGTATCAAAATGTGAGAAGCCCGAATAGCTTTGAACATGCGGTCGTAAGCCTCCTTATAGAGCTGCTCAGAAATGGATTGATCAACTAGATAAGGTTCTGCCAATTGGTTGCGATATTTCTGAAACTCTTCTACAAAATTTTTCCGTGTGTGTAACCCTAATTGTTCTGCTTCGTAAACTTTGAGTTTAAAATGGGTAAACAGCGTTAAATACTCCTCTAGAGAAGTACGAGAAAAAAGGTTTTCATTATTTGGGTTGTTCTTGAGATAAATACGTTTGAATTCTTCGACGGTAATTTTTTTATCACCGTTGATCTCCATTAAGATTTCGTTTTGAGCCTGGGATAGGATAACAATCGCCCCCAAAGCCAATAACATCACTATTTTTTTCATACGCTCAGAATTTTAGTTTATTCGAGAAACTAACACTTTTCTCATTGTTATGGATTAAAACATTTATGCTGGTCAAATAAAGATCTAACGAGCTAAGAAACGATATTAGCTTTAAAATATTGTGCTAAAAATCGCCTCGGCTATAGTTCGGAGCTTCACGAGTTATAGTTACATCGTGTGGATGCGACTCTATTACTCCGGCTTGAGTAATTTTAACAAATTTAGCTTTTCGCAAAGCCTCAATGTTGGGGGCCCCGCAATATCCCATTCCTGCCCTTAAGCCTCCGATTAATTGATATACAACTTCTGAAAGCGTTCCCTTATAAGGGACTCGGGCCGCAATACCCTCCGGGACTAACTTTTTAATATCGTCGGCATCGGATTGGAAATAACGATCTTTGGACCCCGATTGCATGGCCTCGATTGAGCCCATACCACGGTAGGTTTTGAATTTCCGTCCCTGAAAGATGATGGTTTCTCCGGGCGATTCTTCTGTTCCGGCAAATAACGATCCTGCCATAATTGAATATGCTCCGGCAGCGAGAGCTTTTACAATGTCGCCGCTGTAACGAATTCCACCGTCGGCAATAATAGGCACTCCAGTTCCATCGATGGCTTCAGCAACTTCAAATATGGCTGAAAGTTGAGGTATTCCCACGCCGGCAATAACACGAGTGGTACAAATTGACCCCGGACCAATTCCAACTTTGACAGCATCGGCGCCTGCCTCTACAAGTGCTTTGGCCGCCTTTCCAGTGCCAATGTTCCCAATAACCCAATCTACCATGGGGAAAGCTGCTTTGGCATTTTTTAGAAGGTCTATTACTCCTTTGCTATGTCCGTGAGCAGTGTCGATAACAATAGCATCTACTCCTGCCTCAACCAACGCAGCTATGCGATCCATAGAATCTTTGGTAACTCCAACTCCGGCAGCAACCCGTAAACGTCCTTTGGAATCTTTACATGCATTTGGCCTGTCTTGGGCTTTGGTGATATCTTTATAGGTAATTAATCCAATCAAACGATGGTTGTCATCAACTACAGGCAATTTTTCTATCTTATAGTTTCGTAGAATTTCTGCTGCCTTTTCAAGGTCAATGCTCTGATTTGTGGTTATCAAATTTTCAGAGGTCATCACCTCGGCTATTGGGCGGTTTTGGTTGGTTTCAAACCTAAGGTCTCGGTTGGTTACAATTCCTATTAAGCGCTTTTGTTCGTCAACAACAGGGATTCCACCAATTTTATACTCGCGCATCATGTTCAACGCATCCCGAACGGTTTTGTGCTTGTTGATCGTTACCGGATCGATTATCATACCGTTTTCGGCACGTTTTACCATTTTTACTTGCTTAGCCTGTTGTTCTATGGGCATATTTTTGTGTATCACACCTATTCCCCCCTCTCTTGCAATGGCTATGGCCATGGCAGCCTCGGTTACTGTATCCATGGCGGCAGTAACTATGGGGCATTGCAAGGTAATGTTTCGGGAAAATTTGGTAGTTATGTCAACCTGATGGGGTAAGACTTCGCTATAGTCAGGAACCAACGTAACATCATCAAAGGTTAGTCCTTCGTAAATAATTCTTTGCTCGATAAACGACATGGTTCAGAATTTTTGAATTTTGCCAGCGAAATTACAACTTTATTTTGGTTTATAACATATTTTCCACGGGGATATTGCGCTTTGATATTGATTTTAGCCCAATTCAGCAATCGTTGCACGTCGCAAACTTGCAAACGGGATTTTCGACATTTATTGATTTAAGTTTTTTCGTTGGCTTAGTTCAAAAATCTTTTCATCTTTGTGTCGAAATTAACAAATTATGAGTGCTTTTGAAACCCTAAAATCAAAGTTTCTTCTCTGGTGGAACCATCGGTCTTCTACCGAAAAACTTTTTCTGATTCTGATATCAGTTTTGGCTTTGGCAATTTTGCTGCGTTTTAACATCATTTGGCAAAGCGCTATGGCTAGTTTTAAACACTATTTTTCAAAATAACTTGTTATGAAAACTTCCTTTGATCAAATTCGACTTGAACGAAGATTTGCGCGGCAATTTGTTACTGCAGGAGTGTTAATCATTGTGGTTTTTGTTAATCTGAGTCTATATGTTTCGACGCTTCTTGAACGAATGGAAGAAGCAGCTCCTATGGCATTTCTTATTCAGCTTGGGTTTATTCCTATTCTTTTAGGGTTTATGGGATACTATTTCTTTCGGCTCTATCGGTTTAGAATAACACAATTGAGGGAATCTGAAAAATAAATAAAGCCTGCAGCGCCAGGCTTACAGGCTAATTAGGCTTTTGTAGCTGACTGTTGCTTAATTTAAAGGTGTAAAAGTTATTTGCATTGGCTCGATGTTCATTATCACATGAATAAAAGAATAACTATCGGAGCCGTTGATTTTGTTGGTATAAAATCCTTGGGTATCGTTAGTCTTAGTAAAAATAACTTTTAGAGCAAAATTGTCATCGTCGATGCAATAGGTGGTGATTGAATTTGTAACTTTGTTATCGATTAACCTATAGCTAATGAGGTCGGTAAACGTTCCCGAATGCGGGCTTAAGATTCCGGATGTAGTTGTATTATTGATTGCGTAATATTCGTTCCCTTTGGTGGGACGTTTTAGCGGATTAATTATGAACTCCTTAGTAGCAAGATTGTAGCGGTCGTTTTTTTCGATGTACGAGATATCAACATTAGCGAAAGAGTAATATTTCTGTTTAGTCACAGCTGAGTTTGTGATATCCACAATAGTAACTCCTCCTGCTCCAATCGCTTCTATTTCATTAGTTTTAAAATAATAAACCATGGCTGTGTTTTCTTCGATGCCAAACCCATACCTCAAGCCCATGGAATTTTCTGAGGTTGCAACCAAAAGGCGCCCAAGGCGATGGCGTTTATCGAAATGTTGGTCAACAATGCCGTATGGGAAAAATCCAAGCCCCGTGGCCAGAGTAAGTGGGCCGTTGTCGTTTTGTTCTTCTTCAATGTACTTATCGGTAACTCCAAATTTCAGGGCTGCCATACTTACTCCCCCCGTTATCATTACCGGACTCATAATTGCAGCCCCCGCCGAAGTTCCGCCAACTACTGCCCCGCTAGCCCAGATTTCATAAATAGAATTGAGAACCAACGTGTTAGAACCATCGTCGTTTTTTAGTGCTTTTATGATGCGCGTTTGGTCGCCTCCGGTAAACCAAATTCCCGTGCTACGAGCAATTGCTTTAGCCATTTCCGAGTTGTTTGCGTTTTTTATCCATTCGGATTCATCGATATTTGGAGTTTCGTCACAATCAACAGCAGCTATTTGAACAATGTTTATATTGCCGGGTTTTACTCCATATTTAATCAGGTTATTTTTAAAGGCTTCACCACTCGAAATAGGGCAACCGGAGGCTGTTGGGATAATGGAAATGTAACACTTTTTGGCCCCCCCTGCTAACTCAATAAATTTCTCGTAAACTTCAGTGTTGTCGGGTTTTAATCCTCCACCTACAATCACGAGGTTTCCACATTTTTGCGCTAATAGATTAAGCGTTGAAGGTAAGAATAAAAAAAAGAGTAGTGTAGCCGTAAAATCGTTTCTAAATTTCATTCGATCAAAATTTGGTTTTAGTTCTTAATAAACTTACCTATTTGAGTAGACTCGTCGGTTTGAACCATTAACATGTAAATGCCTCTTGGCAAATTGGAGACATCGAGAGTGTTATCTTTAAATTTGAACACACTCAACACTTCAATGCCTTGTAGATTGTATATTCTAACCGTCATAGAGTTGTTTCCTGAAAAATAAATTTCGTTTTTTACCGGATTCGGATAAACTGTATAAGGCTGCTCCAGTATTACGTGGGTAGAAACATAATCTCCCATTTTGTATGGGGTCGACTCATCGATTAACGAGATGTGCATTTGATTAAAGGCACTTATTTGTCGAGCGGGTGGGTTACCACTGGGCGTTTGTGTTACGTGCCCCCAGAAGGTACTGGTATTGTGAAGAATCATAACAGGTGCAGCACCATAGCCTTTACCATAAGTTTTCCCATCTTGATTGTAATATTTGAAGAAGTTTTGTGCATACAACCAAATGCCATACGATAATCCAAACTGATTCATGGCATAAGGTACCGCTGTGACAGCATTTTCGTACATGTTTGTCGAAGCGTAAGTATTAGGCATAATAACAGTAGTTCGGAGTAATCCTAACCCAGGTTGGAATGTCATGGTAGCATCGTAGGATGCATAAGCCGCCATATAGTTTTCAACAACTATCGCTCCGGCAAAACGGGAATTGTCGCCAACAAACGCGGTAACAGTGGACGCTTGACTTAATCGATTTTTGAGTAATGCCCCATTATTTGTGCTAAGAAATTCATTAAATTGGGTATAGGTGTTTCCCACGACGACAAAACCTTTAGCACGAGTAATGAGCGTTGCCAATTGAGAGTCTGAACCATTGGAATTTAAAGCCGATTGAACAAATACGTTGGTAGCTCCTAATTCGTTGAGCTTGGTTTTATAACTGTTAGCAAGCGTTTGGGTGGTCCCTGTAAGTAACAATATTGTATCGTTTGGTGATGATAATTCGGACAAAAACAACGATAGCATGAGTGTATTGTTATTCAGGTTGTCGCTCCCTGAAAGAAATAGACGATAGGGTGCCACTTCTTGTTCATAAATTAATTGTGTACTATTTTCGGGAGCTGAGACTACATCGAGTGTGATAAGGTTAATTATATTACCCTGTTTTAGTTGGATAACCTTAACATTATTTGCCAATAGTTTGCCATCGGGTGTGGGATTTCGACTAAAGGCATTATCTGAAGCAATATAAATGTTCACACAGCCTGCTCCATACACAGTTGCTATTTTGTTAGCCTCAATAGCCAGCGCGGTTTGATCGTCAACCCCTATACCCACAACGTTCTCGTTTAGCAAAAATTTCCTATTGGCCATAAATCCCAACAGACGTGCAAAACGTCCCCGTTCCGCAAAGTGAGTATCACCAACCACACCTGGCAGAAAATTTAAAAAGTCGTTGGCAAGCGTAATATATGGATTTGTTGGGTTTTCAATACACTCATCAGGATAAACACTGCCGTTTTGAGCCGTAAAAATCACCTTGGTTAAAATATGCATGCCGGCTGATGTGCCCGCAATTGCACCCCCGTTATGATAGATATATTCAAGAGCTTGTTGGGTTTTGGTTCCTTTGTAAAAGTTGTAATAGTTTTTTTGATCGCCGCCGCGAAAATAGACTATGTCGTAATTTATCAAACTATCGTAAGTTGCTTGAAGATTAGCATTAGAGCTGTTAATAACAAATTCTTTGGCAAACGAGGCTCCCCAGATGGTGGTAAAATTAGTCACGAGAGTTGAACCTCCCGATTCGTAACTAATTACAGCCACCTTCTTTTGCTGTGCATTTTGTGTAAGCCATAAAAAGGCTTGATAGTTCCACGAATTAGTCCCTGTTCGCTCGCTGCCTCCGCCAACAAGAAGCAAGCGCCCTTGCCCAAAGGTAGAAACACTAAAAACGAAGCAGGATAAGAAGACCAAAAACTTTGGTATTTCGAATTTCGTTTTCATAAAGTTTTGAATTGCGTTAAAAATTTGATTGAAGTTTGGATAAAAATTAAAAACGGAAAATATGTCTTTATCACATTTTCCGTTTTTAAGTGCCTAAAAATGTATTACTTATTCACCATAATTTTACGGAAAGCAACCTGATCGGCATAATAAATTTTAACCAAGTAGACTCCCCGATTAAAATTCGAGATGTCAAATTCACTTCCTTTAGAGAAAAGCACAAGTTGACCAATGGCATTGTAAATTTCTACTTTTTGTAAGTTTGGAGCCGTTACTACCAGATAATCGGTTGCTGGGTTCGGATAGACACTAACTGCACTTTTTACATCATTCTCTATACCAACAATGGTTGTCTTTTCCAAAGAAAAATCGTTAACAGCAATTCTATCTTTATCGGGACTCAACCAGTGTCGGAATGCAATATAAATTGTTTGTCCGCGATATTGTGAAAGATCAATTTCGCGAGCTACAAAAACCCAGTTTTGCATAGTCATAGTTAACGTTTCTTCATAAACTTTGGTGAACGATTGAATTTGCGTGTTGGTTACGGAAATAAAAACTCCATAGTGTTCCGTCCTGTAGTTAGGTGTATTAGCCGTAGGACATACAGTCCATTTGAATTTTAGCGTTTCATTTTGCTGAACAGTTGTTAAATCGATCGCAGGAGTTATAATCCAATTATCAGGATTTAGCGCAACGTTATTCTCGTAAGATTTTGACAAAAGATAACCATCACCCTCATAGAAGCCATAATACCAATTTCTCCCATCGTTATCATTGTCGATAATAGTCCAACCGGCCGCTGGAAAGGATGCTTCCCATAAGCTTCGGTTGTTAAAATCTTCAGCCCAAATAACAGTAGTTGTTTGGCTCTTAGCTCCTACAATGCTTAGGAGTGCTAGTGAAATGAGTAAAAATCTTTTCATATGCTTTAGAGTTTTATGTGAACTATAGCAAAGATAGTAAAATATTTTTCCGCAAGCAATATGTCTAGCAAAATTTTTTACTCGAAATTAAATGATTTAGATATAGTTCCGTTGTTTATAAATACCTTTCCACCAGCTACCACATAATTAAGGGAAAAATTATCGTCGAAAGCAACAAAATCGGCATCCGAGCCTACGTATAAGGTTCCTTTGGTCGAGAGTTTCAAAATTCGACTAATATTGGACGTAACAAAGGATAAAGCCTCGCTTATTGAGAGTTTTTCCTGGGTCACTAAATCTACAATTTCTGCCCAAATGGTTGCCGGAGATCCACTTTCGAGACGAACAAGATTACCATTCTCGTCAAACGAGGGGAGGGAGCCGCAGGCATCGGAAGTCATGGTAATATGGCTTAACGGAACTCCGTTTTTCAACAATTCCATAATTGCACGGGAGGGTTTTATTTCTTCATCGGGGAAATAAGGATAGGCACTTGTGGTAATATCAACATACCCCTTTTTTCCGTAGTCACAGGCATCTTTTAAAATGTATGGGTTCCGATTGCAGTGGGTAGGCAAAAACTGGGTAAGTTTAATTTCAGAATTGGAAGCCACCTCGTACAATGGTGTAAACGGATTGAGAGCATCTCCCATATGAATGTTTACAATTCCGGCTTTTCCGCCTAACATTGCTCCAACCCTGCATTCAGAAGCCAATCGAATAAGTTCTGCTGTGGTTGGAACAGAGGAACGGTGGTCGGAAAGAGCAATTTCACCAACGCCAATTACTTCGTCAATCATAGCTAGATCCTTAGCTACTGACCCCGTGATGGTTGGTGTTGGTATTTGATACGATCCGGTGTAAATGTAGGCAGATAATCCCTCTGTCCGAATCGATTTGGCTTTCATTAATACCTCTTCTACTCTTCGAGTGATGCCATCGGTTCCAAGGCACCCTACCACGGTGGTAATCCCAGACTGTATTAATTGGGATAACTTTAGTTCGGGGGTTCTCGATGCCGGGCCTCCCTCTCCGCCGGCTCCTGAAATATGGATGTGAGCGTCGATTAACCCAGGAGCCATGCGCAGCGACTCAAGGTTGTAGACCTCGACATTTTTGTAATTCTTTGGATCTATCTCCGATTCGATGGCCAAAATTTTACCAAACGCCACCAGGATATCGTTTTTCCCAATATATTGGGGCGAATAAACTTCAGCATTTTTAAAAAGAGTAAGCATGGTTCATGTTTTTAGTGGAAATGCTGGAATTTTATGTTTTCTTGCTTACGGTAACTGCAATAATTAACCAAATTTACTAATGGTTATGGTACTACAAAAATGTTTTCCTGAGGAATAATTTCTTCATACCGGAAACGAAGAAATAGATTGGTCAGGGCAACCACATCTTTCTGACAGTACTCCACAATTCTGGGCAAATCACCATCGTACCAGTAAATTTCCCTAACCATACTGCCGTCGATATCATCTTTTGGTGTTGGAATATTAAAAATATGCGTTAACAACTCGAGTGATGTGTAGCTTTTATAATCACCAAAACGCCACAATTCCATGGTATCGAGATGTCTTACTTCCCATGGTTTTTTGCCCGACATTTGCAATATTTCCGGAATGCGAATTCCGTTAATAAGCATCCGACGTGATATATACGGAAAATCAAATTCCTTACCATTGTGCGCGCAAAGATATTTTGAGCTGTCGTTAAACGATTTAGAAAGCATTTGAGCAAAGTTTTCAAGTATCTCATACTCATCGTCGCTGTAAAACGACTTTAAACGCAATTTTCGATTATTTCCCTCTCTCGAAATTATCCCGCAACTAATGCAAACGATTTTCCCAAATTCGGAATAAATTCCAGCTCTTGAGAACAATGTTTCGGGTGTATCTGTCTCATTCCGGGCAATCTGATATGCTTTCTTATCCCATAATTCTTTTGCTTTCCCATCGAGGTAATCGTATTCGGATACAAAAGGAACTGTTTCGATGTCGAGGAATAATATGTTTTGCAATGGTATTTTATCGAAAGATAAAGGCTCCATATCAGCTAATGTTTAATTTTATAATGTTGGATAAGATATCAATAGCTACTTTGTTATTTCCACCCTGGGGAACGATAATATCTGCAAAACTTTTAGATGGTTCAATAAATTCAATATGCATTGGTTTCACTGTTTGCTGATATCGTTCTATGGTTGCTTCAACCGTTCGTCCACGCTCAATTATGTCGCGAAGCATTACCCGAATTAGCCGATCGTCGGGGTCGGCCTGAACAAATACTTTTATATCGAACAATTCACGTAACTCTTTACAGGTTAACACCAGAATTCCTTCTACAATAATAACCTTCCGGGGATGAACTGTAATCGTGTCCTGACTTCGGGTGCAGGTTAGATAGGAATAAATAGGCTGCTCCACCGTTTTGCCTTGCTTTAAATCCAAAAGGTGGTTTATAAGCAAGGACCACTCTATGGCGTTTGGATGGTCAAAATTCATCTCCTGACGTTCCGCCAGTGGGATGTGACTCATATCTTTGTAGTAAGAATCCTGTGACAATATTGCAACTTGATCTTCAGGTAGTTTTGAAATTATTTTTCGTACTACCGTAGTTTTACCCGACCCTGTTCCGCCGGCAATTCCAATTATTAACATAGCTGTTTACTTGTTTTTGACAAATATAATCCGATGATTTGTTTTACCCGAACAAAAATATGAATTTTCAACCGGCTAATGCGTTTTTTCTTCAACTACTCCCAAATTTCTTGGCCGTTGCTGTTTCATCATGAACTTAGAAAAATCTTAAAAAACAGGTTCACAAATAACATCGCCTCAAAAGATGTTTATAATACAGTTCAAACGGCGCAAAACAACTTTTC
The DNA here is from genome assembly GCA_937981765.1 of uncultured Bacteroidales bacterium. GTDB lineage: Bacteria > Bacteroidota > Bacteroidia > Bacteroidales > Salinivirgaceae > JAAYQU01. The sequence continues at coordinate 201,170 of CALJOM010000001.1, read as the reverse complement.
CAGAAACATGGGAAATAACTCTCCGTGCTAAGATTTTTTAAATTTCGTTTCAATCAGTACTTTGGTGAAGAAAAATTCTTTATTTTTATTGAAAATTAAAATCACATGAGTGTGAATTTCCTTACGAAATCAATAACAGAAGCCCTTATTCAGTGGGAAGAAGCATTCAAGGCGACCAACCAAAACTATCAACAGTCAAACTACTATTTTGATATATGTAAGAAATTCTCCGAATTATGTGGCGCCGACCTAACTATTGTTTACTGCTTGAATAAACTTAACAACAGTTTTGAACTAAGCACCAATCGTCCCGATGTATCAAACGTTGATCAACTGGTTGGATGGTTAGAAAAAATATTAGTAGAGCACCCCTCCCCTGCAAATCCTCTCAGTAGTACTTTTTTATTAGTGCTGCGCCATTTTGATCTTCTAACAAAGAATAATTTTGGTTTCTGTTTTTCGCACACAACAGGACCAGAGCGCATATCTTTATTTGCCGCAGGAATTTCAGCCGAAATGGCTCAATGGTTAAACCAGAACGAACCTCTCTACCGATATTTACTGCACCATTATTTGGGTTTACGATTTCAAAATAAACCATGGATTGATTCTTATGTTAAGATAAGTGTTAATCAAAAGCTTATAAGAATTCTAGAGCATTCAAACCTACCCGCCACAATCCAAAATCAACTCAGTGAGCTTGTCGAAAACCTCGAAAATAGACGAGGATTGTTACTAGACAGCAATAAAATTGAAATTCTGAACAGCCTTTGGATGGTTAGGCAAATAGCCACTTCCAGTAATGAATGGTATCTACTCTATATTGGGGAAACACAAGAAAAACACCGGGAAGCCCCCCTAACTAATCAAATTTTGGAGCAACTACCGCAGGGTTTGTTAGTACTAAACGACCGTGGATATATTGAATATGTTAACTCCACTACAGCCAACATTCTGGATGCTAGCCCAACCCAATTGATCGGCCGACACATTGGAAGATTTTTGGCAAACTCCGACTATCAGAAAATTATTTTTGAGCAATTCAGAGAGCAAAAGGGGAAGATTGATAACTTTTTGATACAAGTACTGACAAATACCAATCAGTTAAGGTCAGTCACTATATTCAGCAGAAGATTACCCGATAATAAAACATTAATACTTTTACAAGAGGATCAAAAACAAATTAGTTATCAACAAGAACTTCAACGAAAAGAAAACGAATTCAACCGGATAGCACAAAATCCTAAAATCCTTTTTGCCAAAATCTCCAATAGTGGTGAAATTCTAGAGTCTAACGTTCAATTGGCCAAACTGCTCAGCTATACTCTGGATGGATTAATTGGCAAAAACATACGCCATTTTCTTGTAAACAGCGAAACAACAACTACCCAAATCATTTGGGAGAAAATTCTAAGCGGAGAAATTACCCAATGTAGCCTAAAACTGCAAGCACCCAATAGTAAGGCCTTTGTTTGGCTGACAACCATTCAGCAAGTAGGCGAGCAGTTATGGTTTGTAGGTATCAATGCCACAGAATTTCATGAAATGGAACTCGCCTTCATGACAAAAGAAAAATTACTCCAAACAATTCTAGAAAATCTACCTATTGGGGTTATGGTGGTAAAACGCAACTATCAGGTAGTTTTTTCAAATCTTGTGGGCATTAATCCTGATCAAAGCCAGGTTTATTGTCACAACCTATTGTTTAATACCGGAGAAATTTGTCCCGGGTGCCAGCTTCATAGTACCTTTGAAAACAACGATATCCGAAAAAATTATATCGACAATGAAACAACCCAAAAAACATATCAGATTATAGATATTCCCCTGGAAAAGGAAGATGGTAGTGTTGAATATGTTATTGAATTTTTGATTGATCTCAGCGAGCAAATTCAAACCCAGCGACAACTTAAAAAAGCGCATGAAGCAGCAGAAAAGGCATCGAAACTTAAAACAGCCTTCCTTCATAACATAACCCATGAAATACGCTCACCTCTGAATGCCATAATGGGTTTTTCAAAGCTTTTGTCAATTCGGTCGGATGAAAATGACGCTCAACGAACCATGCTTGAAGTAATATACAACAATGGAGAAGCATTGTTGAAAACCATAAATAACCTAATCGATTTAAGCCAATTACAATGCGGAGATTACATTTTATCGAGCGAATTATTTAACCTAAACAAACTACTGGAAACTTTAGCAGCAAATCTCGCCAACAATCCCAAAATCACCTCCGGGAATATTATGCTTAATATGGTTCAACCCAATTTCCATATATGGCTGCGAACCGACAAAAATCGAATAACTCAGATAGTTGAGCAACTCTTGGAAAACGCAATCCGATTTACCGATCAGGGAAGTGTGTCGTTGATACTTGACCTAACTACCGATGAGGTTTGGGTTAGTGTGACAGATAACAGCCCTGTGTATGAAGGCTCACCCGAAGCGTTATTTGAGTACTTCGGCAGAGACAACTTAACCAAACATCCCTGGCATGGCGCTGGAATCGGGTTAGCTCTTGCCTACCAAAATGCCAAAGCTCTTGGAGGAACTCTTAACTATAATCCCGACTACACCAAAGGCTGCCGTTTTGATCTCCGATTGCCAAAATCCATTGCCGAAACCAAGGAAATAACAAAGCTCCCAATGTTGTCATGGAACAACAAAATAATTCTTATTGCAGAAGATGATTTTTCAAGCTACCTATACCTGAATGATTTATTGTCGAGCACCGGAATAGAAATACTTCATGCTACGAACGGACGAGATGTTTTACAGATGCTATCCCCTGAAATAGACTTAATCCTTCTCGATATTCACCTACCCATTCTTGATGGACTTCAGGTTGCCCAACAAATACGTCGGATGGATTACAAACTCCCTATTGTTGCCTTAACCGCAAATCCCTATTCAGAACGACAATGTCTTGAAGCTGGCTGTAATTATTTCATAACTAAACCAGTATCCTCAAGTACTCTGTTACCCATTTTGCAACATTATTTAGGTTAAATTTTATTACCTTTGTGGAAAAAAAATTGGAAGACCTATGGCCCAATTGGAGCAGCAAATGCTGGATAACATTATAATGATAGGTGATCGGGTGTTGATTCAACCCAAAACACCTCAGCAAAAAACCAAAACAGGTTTGTATCTACCACCTACCGTATCGGAAAATGAACCAATTTCTCTGGGATATGTGGTAAAAGTTGGTCCGGGATATCCAATCCCCGCAATTCCTGAAGAAGATGAAAGCTGGAAGCCAACTATCAACAAGCCCAAATACATTCCTCTTCAGGCCAAAGAAGGCGATCTGGCAGTTTTTCTATCAAAGAGTGGATACGAAGTTGAAATAAATCGGCAGAAATACATCATCATTGCCCAGTCGGCTATTTTGATGCTATGCCGCGATGAAGGCCTCTTTAAATAGGCTTAACTCCATATTATGAGAAATATAGACCTGAAGCATCCAGCTTTTTATTCCCTCTCCCTCAGTGACAGAGAGTATCTTCTTCGCAATAGTGCTATTTTACCCTTTGCAAAAAACGAGATTATTATCAAGCAAGGATCCTTCATTACACACATATATTACCTTCTCTCCGGGATGGCTAAAGAAGATTATACCATCCGTAACCAGAACAATACCATTCGGGTAGTACCGGAACAACGGTTTATTGGACTTTTATACAGCTTTCCGGGACGACATTTTGAAATCAGGGCAACAGCTGTAACAAACTGTGAAGTACTTTTGATAGATGTTGAAAGTTTTAAAACGGTGATACGCACCAACGGAAATTTCGCCCTGAGTGTAATCGACACAATGGCAATAACCTCAACGCGAGTAATTAGCCGTCAGTTGCTTTACCATACTCGAAATATTGATGGCACGTTGGCTGCATTTCTTCTGCAACTTCACGATCTCAACAACAAAACCAGCTTTGAACTACCCCTTAGCCGCAAAGAGATTGCCGAAACAATAGGATACACTCGAGAAAGCGTGGTGCACAGCTTTTCCCGTTTTATTAAAGATGGATTAATTGAACAAAACGGAAAAGTAATTACGCTCAAAAATATTCCGTTTCTTAGGGAAATTGTAAACAAGAGCTAATTTTAACCGTTGAGTTTTGTTTAAAACAAATATTCATTAAATCGCCTCAACGAAATTTTGATGGCTTCAGAAAGTTCACCTATGGGAAAAGCAAAATAATAGAGCTTTAAAAAATATCCGTACCAACGATTTCCTCACCGGCACGGAGTTTATTGATTTAAGGAACAACCCTAACGGATTGAAACCCCCAAACCAAAATTATACATTAAATAATCTTGGAAAGTAACATCTCCATGAAGAGTTATTACAGCCAAATTAATTCTTGCCCCAAGACCTGCGCGAATCGATGAATGCTTGATCTTAATATCAATAGGATCTTTCATTCTGCCAGCCTCACGCAACGCAATCACAGGCAATGACCCTGCCATTTCTAGAGTGGGCAACAAATAATCGCCTTTGAGTTGAATACCGAAATCACTAGAACTGTATCCCATTGAACCATAAACGGTTAAAAACAAAAGCTTCTTCGATACAATTAAATTGGCCGAAAAAGATTTCATGTGAAGTTCCAAATTCTGTTTATCGTAATATTCTGCCTGAATTCGACTATCCGAGTCGACTAGTGACAGCAGCGTATTATCAATATATTGCCTATCGATAGTCAACATTTTGGTTGGGAAATAATTAAATTTTGAAAAAACGGAATTTACCCGAGAATAATTTACAGCAATGGATGCATCGAAAGGAAGATTTTTTACAACAGGAATCCAACGTTTAAAATCGTGCTTAATTCCAATCCCCCACATATCAATAGAGCCATAATCGGAAATTGTAAGTGGTGGAAGCACCCTAGCCTGAATATCGGTACCAATCCCTACCCCCAGACCAAAATGTGCTATGGGAAGAAGCACAAAGGGAAGATTTGCTCCCTGAGGCATGGTAAATAAGTTCGAGATAATGGCTGTATCGTTAGCTGTAAGAGGTAGAGCTATTCCAACCTGTGGACGAGTTGTTTGCTTTCCGGCAACCGTTGGGGTTACTGGATTGGGTACATTATAACGCAATACATTCCAGTTATAATCTTTCAAGTTAAATCGTTTGTTTTCATCTGGAATGGTAGTGAGAGTCATTCCAACAGAAAGATCAAACCCAAGAAGACGATGCACACGAGCAGTATTGTGCCAGCCGCTGGAAAGAGATGTGGCAAAACCACGGCCTAATGGCGTTAGATAAGCTTCGGTGAGCTTTTCAATGTCTTTAACACCTTCTTTTGTAAGATTTAAGAAACTGGCAACCTCAATTTGCGCAAACGAACTAACGCATATTGCCAACATTAGCAAAGAAATCAAAGACTTTTTCATAACACGGCGTTTTTTAAGGTTTATTTTTATTTATTGTCCACAAATTTATAACAAAACCCTAAATATACCAAAATGTTTAGGGATTTACATAAAATTAAAATTCATGAGTTATCTTTGCAAATCAAGGAATCTAAAAATCAAGAGAAATGAAAAAAGTTATTAACACAACTAACGCTCCCGCCGCTATTGGGCCTTACAGCCAGGCCATTGAAGCCAACGGTTTTTTATTCATTAGCGGTCAGTTGCCTATTAATCCCGTTGACAAAAGCATGCCGCAAGGCATTAAAGAACAAACCGAACAGGTACTGAAAAACATTGCAGCAATTTTGGAAGCGGCCGGCTATACCTTAAATGATGTTGTAAAATCTACCGTTCTACTTGCCGATATTAACGATTTTGCTGCCATGAATGAGGTGTATTCAAAATTTTATCAAACCGATTGTCCAGCCCGCGCAGCTTACCAAGTAGCAGCATTACCCCTAGGTGCAAAGGTTGAAATAGAAACCATTGCCTATAAATCGTAATAAAACTGCTGTTAATAACCCAATCAACTACCATAAAATGTTGCGTTTAATTTTCTTTACCTTTATTATCGCTTCCACCCTGACCTTATCGGCTCAAGACCTACCTAAGGGAATGACCGATTATGAACGGTCGATTTGGGAACAATACCTAAAGAATTACCCAACCGACCGGGGAACTATCCCTCCCTCCAAGAACCCCCGAACTCCCGCAGAGTTTGAAGAAGCCCAAGGTGTTATCATCACCTGGACATCTTACACATCAAATCTTCGGGAGATTGTTCGCTACGCTAAACAAGTTGCTAAGGTATATATCGTTTGCTCAAATCCACAAACGGTTACCACATACCTAACTCAGGGAGGAGTTAACACCAACAATATTGAATTTATTACTGCATCGTTTAACTCGGTTTGGGTGCGCGATTACGGCCCTCAGAGCATTTACCTGGCCGACACCTACCAACTTGCGTTTGTCGATTGGGTTTATAATCGCCCACGACCGCAAGACGATGCAATTCCCTCAGCCGTGGCAAATTTTATGAATATACCTCTCTATCAGATGACCGTTTCCCCAAACCGATTGGTAGCTACAGGTGGAAACTTTATGGCCGATGGATTCGATAAAGGATTTTCATCGAACCTGATAATTAACGAGAATAGTTCGCTCTCCATAGCTCAGATTGACACTATTAAGAAGAGGTATATGGGTATAGAGCCTTACATTAAAATGACAACTCTTCCTTACGATGGTATCCATCACATCGACATGCACATGAAGCTTCTTGATGAAGAAACCCTTCTCGTAGGGCAATACCCTCCAGGAGTATCCGATGGTCCCCAAATCGAAGCTAACCTTAGTTACATTTTAACCAATTTTTTAACCCCCTATGGAAGGCCATACCGAGTTATTCGCATTCCCATGCCCCCCGATGAACAAGGGAGATATCCTAGTCAAGGCTCAGACTATCTAACATACACCAACTCACTAATATTAAACAATCTAGTTTTAGTACCCATTTACAATCTGCCTCTCGATGGACATGCATTGCAAATCTATAGAGATGCCATGCCAGGCTATCAAGTAGTGGGGATTAATATGCGAAATGTAATTCCGGCCTCAGGAGCCATTCACTGTATTACCCGGGAAATAGCAGCTCACGACCCAATTTTTATTAGTCATGCTTACATACGCGACACCATGAATTTCAATCCCCTTGGTTACACCATAAACGCTCAAATTTCCACAGCTACAGGAGTTCAGCAAGTAAGACTCTACTGGAGTTTCGATACAACACAAGGCTATCAATGGCTATCAATGACCAAAATCCAAAATCAGTACTCGGCTACCATTCCAGCTCGTCAGAACAACGGGAAAATTTTCTATTACATAGAAGCAAAAAATAATAACAACAAAACCATAAGAAAACCTTTAGTTGCCCCTGCGGGAGTATACACCTTTTATGCACAAGGAGGAAACACATTCGTAGATTTTTCGTCAGACACATGCAGCACAACTACAGGAAATCCTGTAACCTTCACCGTGACCAATCAAGGCCTACAGGTATATAGTTACCTTTGGAATTTTGGCGAAGGTGCTGTTCCTTCAACCGCTGAGGGACAAGGGCCACATACGGTAATTTACCTAACAACCGGAAATAAAACAGTTTCGTTAACCATTAATCAAACCTACACTATAACTAAGCAAAATATGATTACGGTTAACGAACCTTTGGTTTCTACGCTTACGGTTAATAAAGTTGGAGAAGGAACTATTGTGCCGGAACCAGGAGAATACAGTATTCCTATTGGAACTCAAATTAACTTCTCGGCCACTCCCTCCTCAGGCTGGATTTTCGACCGATGGGAAATTAACAGCCAAACGTTTGAAACAGCCCAAACTACACTACCAATGGTGGAAAATCTTGTTGCTACTGCTTATTTCACACAAACTAACAGCATCATCCCGGGAATAGGTAAGGCACCCATAATCTACCCTAACCCTGCCGGTCAACATGTATTTATTTGCACTTTGCCGGAAGAATCTATCAAAGCCATTAGAATCTATAATCTAACCGGAACGATAGTAATAGATATTGAAAACGTCGATTCAGAAAATAAAATTGATCTTTCGGGCATATCTGCCGGAGTTTATTTGCTGGAAATGGTTACTATTAGCAATACCTACACACATAAAATTTTGAAAAAATAATCACAAAACTCACCTATTCGGGAAGCCCAAACCAAAAGAAATGTTTCTTCAAAAGTTTGGGCTTTTTTATCTCCCCATGAACGTTATGTATTTTTGTAAGCGAAAAATTTTATTAGAATACCGCACCATATTTCCAATAACCATGAAACAGACATTCCTAACTCTTGTACTCATTTTTGGTTCGTATTTTTCGTACACTATTCAATGTCAGACCGATACGGTTAATGTAGACGAAGTTGTAGTAACAGCCACCCGTTCGCCAATTTTTTACAAAGAAACAGCCCGCATTATAACCATAATTACTGCCGACCAAATACGTAATCTTCCTGTTCAAAGCATAAACGAACTGCTGGAAACAGCCCTTGGAGTTGATGTTCGCCAACGAGGCGTTCACGGAGTTCAGGCCGACATAAGCATCCGCGCTGGGAATTTTGAGCAAACACTAATTCTGCTCAATGGTTTTAAAATAAGTGACCCACAAACCGGACACCACTCCATGAACCTGCCAGTAGATATTCATCAAATCGAGCGCATCGAAATTCTGCAAGGCCCCGGAGCCAGAATTTTTGGGGCCAATGCCTTTGGAGGTGTTGTAAACATCATTACCCGACAACCTGAAAAAAACACAGTAGAAGGCTTTTTTTCCGCCGGCCAATACGGATTAATTCACACCGGAGTTCAACTGGCAGCTAAAACCGGAAACATAAATAGTCAGCTGGCATATAATCACAAATCGTCGTACGGTTATATGGAAAACACCGACTTTAATTCCCACAACCTTTATTTTCAAAGTTCTTACAGCAAGCAACTTCTTTCCATAAACCTTTACGGAGGATACACCCAAAAAGAGTTTGGAGCACAAGCCTTCTACACCCCAAAATTCCCTAACCAATTCGAAGCAATACGCGTGAACTTTATCAGTAACACCATTAGCTACGGTAAAAAAACTCAGGTAACGCTCAAAACCTCGTTCCGCCGACACCACGATCGTTTTGAGCTTTTCCGCGACTCAGCGCCTGCCTGGTACAAAGGACATAACTACCATATGAGTGATGTTTTCTCAGCAGAGGTAAATCTTTTTTATACGTGGCGGAATTTTATCTCCTCCATGGGGGCAGAATTTCGTAACGAATTCATATTGAGCAATGTTTTAGGAAAGACTCTTGATAATCCACGCAATGTTCCGGGCGAACCAGAAGGACAATTTACAAAATCGGCTTCACGAAATATTGGCAATATCTTTCTTGAACAAACCTATCGAACAACTCGCTACTTTATTTCTGGTGGAGCCTTGTTTAACTACTATTCCGATTTCAGCAACAAAACTTTTCTGGGCATAGATGCTGCTGCTGAAATTTTGAAAGACCTAAAACTGTACACATCGGCCAACCAATCGTTAAGGCTTCCCAGTTACACTGAGCTTTACTACCAGGGCCCAACAAACATTAGTAATCCGGACCTAAAACCCGAAGAATCCTTTACACTCGAGGGAGGATTCAAGTACCAGCCGGGTCTTATCACAGCCTCGGCAGGAATTTTTTACCGATGGGGAAAAAATCTGATCGATTGGGTAAAAACCGATAGTTCTCAAATCAAGTGGCAAACCATAAACCATACTACAATAAACTCCATTGGCCTGGAATTTTATACCCAGGCCGACCTTGGAAAACTATTGTCGCTATCGAGGAAGGCCAAATTATCAATTAGTTACACTTTCAACGAAGCCCAAAAAGAACAGAACAATTACCTATCATACTATGTTATGGATTACCTTAAGCATAACCTCTCGTTTTCCGTTTCAGGAGAAATTTATAACCATGTTTCTCTAACCATGCAAGGCAACTACCAACATCGAGCGGGAACCTACACCGCATGGGATTTCGAAACCAACCAACCCATAGCCGAACAATCGTATAAGCCATACACAACGCTCGATATTCGTGCTTATTATCAAACAAAACAAATTGAATTGTTTGCCCAAGTGAATAACCTAACTAACGTTAAGGTTATCGATTTTGGTAACATCCCACAACCAGGGCGATGGGCGCTAGCTGGTATTAAAATTAAAATCTGATAACATATGAAGCACCGTAAATACATCGGTCTAACCGAAGAGCAAGTAGTTGAAAGTCGAAGGATTCACGGGACAAACGTGATAACACCACCACCTAGGCCATCGTTGTGGAAACTTTTTTTGGAAAAGTTTGAAGACCCCATTATCAAAATATTGCTTTCAGCGGCAGCCTTTTCCTTAATCATTTCATTTGTTCATGGCAACTACATAGAAACCATCGGAATAGTAGTTGCTATTTTAATGGCCACGGTAATCAGCTTTGCTTTTGAAGTGGATGCCGGAAAAAAATTCAATATTTTAAACAGGGTTAACAACGATATCCCCTACAAAGTAGTTCGAAATGGTTCAATACGCGAAATTCCGCAAAAAGATATAGTGGTTGGCGATATTCTTCTGCTCGACACCGGTGAAGAAGTTCCTGCCGACGGAGAACTCCTTGAGGCAGTGTCGTTACAAGTAAACGAATCCTCTCTTACAGGTGAACCCATTTCCCGCAAAACAACCAACCCCGAGCATTTTCAGAAAGACACTACACTCCCATCAAACTGGCTATACCGAGGCACAACCGTAGTCGATGGACATGGAGTAATAGAAGTTAAACATGTGGGAGATGCAACCCTGTTTGGAAGCGTGGCACAAAAATCAAGTGAAACCGTTCTGGAACCAACACCCCTAAATCAACAATTAGACCAGCTTGCAAAATTTATCAGCATTATCAGTTTTTCGATTGCAATAATCACATTTATCATTCTGTTTGTCAAAGATATCACTCTGAATCAGAATACCCTGTCTCTTGCTCAGATAGGTTCCGTTGGAATTTTGTTAGTTTCGGCAGCCATTATGTTCATCAAAATCTGGTTCCCCGTATTCTTTAACATTTACGAACTGAAAGGAATCAAGAAAACCATGCCTCGAATAGTAAGCGAAGGCTCCTGGATGAGATGGTTCTTATACGGATTAGCAACCTTCTTCACACTTACAATCTTAGGTTTTTTCATAGGAATTAACCCTTTGGAGCCAGACTCGTGGATAAGTGCAACGATTGCCGATCATCTGCTAGAATATTTTCTGGTTGCGGTTACCTTGATAGTAGTCTCTGTACCAGAGGGACTCCCCATGAGTGTAACGCTTAGTTTAGCCATCAACATGCGTAGAATGCTAAAAACCAACACTTTGGTAAGGAAACTTCACGCAACCGAAACAATGGGCGCAGTAACCGTAATCTGCACCGACAAAACGGGAACACTAACCCAAAACCAAATGCAAGTATTTGAAAGCCATTTTTTTGCACTACGAAATGAACAAACCGATGTTAAACCCGCCCACCATTTGATCTATGAGGGCATGGCAGTAAATACTACAGCGCATCTCGACCTAAGCGACCCAAAAAATGTAAAACCCATTGGAAATCCCACCGAATCGGCTCTCCTTTTATGGCTGAACCAACAAGGGATTAACTACGAAGATTATCGGACACAAACCGACACAGTGGAACAACTTACGTTTTCCACCGAGCGTAAGTTTATGGCAACCCTAATACAAAATCCACAGACCAACAAGAAAACACTCTACATAAAAGGAGCTCCGGAAATAATTCTCTCGCGGTGCAAAACCATCCTTACCGAAAAAGGTATACACCCCATCGATGAGTACAAAACCGAAATTCAATCGATGCTAAATGGTTATCAGAAACAGGCTTTGCGAACTCTGGCTTTTGCCTACGAGGAAGTGAACGATACCATGCCACGTTTTGAGAATGGAAAACTTTCCAACTCGAATCCCATTTTTCTAGGCTTAGTAGCTATTTCCGACCCGCTCCGAAGCGATGTTGCAGATGCCATTAAAGAATGCCTATCGGCAGGTATTGATGTAAAAATAGTAACCGGAGACACATTCGGAACAGCCAAAGAAATCGGTCGCCAACTCGGATTAATTGATAATGAAACAAATCACCAAATTATTACCGGAACCGATTTTGAGGCCATGCTGGATCAAGAAGTTAGCAATATTTTGGGCGAATTGAAAATTCTTTGCCGCGCCCGCCCCAACGACAAACTTCGGTTGGTTAAACTGCTCCAGCAGAAGGGAGAAGTGGTAGCGGTTACTGGCGATGGAACCAACGACGCCCCAGCACTGAATCATGCCCACGTTGGTTTATCTATGGGATCGGGAACCTCCGTTGCCAAAGAAGCCAGTGATATAACAATTATCGACGATTCGTTCACCAGTATTGTAAACGCAATTTTATGGGGACGATCTTTGTACTTGAATATCCAACGTTTTATTGTTTTTCAATTAACCATCAACTTTATTGCCTTAATTGTGGTATTGGTAGGATCGATCTTTGGACACAATATCCCGCTAACTATAACCCAGATGCTTTGGGTAAACCTTATTATGGATACATTTGCTGCAGCAGCACTGGCTTCTTTACCCCCAGACCAATCCTTAATGAAATATCCCCCGCGAAAAAACAGCGATTTCATTATCACACCGGCCATTCAACGTAACATTATTGTTACCGGAATCTTTATTGCATCCGTTCTCCTGACGCTGTTTTTATATGTTTTTCCCGATCAAGGACAGATCAGCCAATACGACCTAACACGATTTTTTACAATCTTTGTAATGCTTCAATTCTGGAATCTGTTTAATGTTAGAATTTTCGGCTCACAGAAAGCTCTTTTCGAAAACCTTAAACAATCTCCTGGATTCCTTACAATTGTGGTTCTCATCTTTATTGGACAAATTTTGATTGTCCAATTTGGAGGAAAAATGTTCCGCACCGTCCCCCTTAATTTCATCGATTGGGCAATAATTGTTAGCTCCACCGCAAGCATACTTCTGCTTGGACACTTGGTGAATACTACCAAAAAAAGTAACAAAAAATAAGTCCTGCAAAAACCACTCTTTACCCTGGCTAAATATGTTAAAAAAAATGTCGTAATATTCAGCCGGGGTGAAATTCTATTTCAAAAAAATTCTTAACTTTGCAAATACAGTTGAGAACCCAAACAACACACTAAATATCATGTTGTTATCAACAACTGTTTGCAACCTGCAAGCAGGAACGGCAAATAAAAATGGCATACCTTCCCTCACTAAGGCTCCATACGCAACACACTCTTGGTTGCGAAAGTCGGCATGTTCACTCCATTATACAACAATACCCGCCTCAACTCTACCGCAATCATTCCTATATCCCTTTGTAAAACAAACAGCATTTAATCAACCAATAATTATTAACCATAAAACACCATTTAAACGATGATTATTCTTGTATTAAACTGCGGCAGCTCTTCCATAAAATATCAGCTGCTGAACATGGCAAATTCGCAACTTTTGGCCAAAGGGATTGTAGATCGAATCGGGATTAAAGACAGTGAAATAAAACTAAAGACGGAAGATGGGAAAGAATATCGCGAAGTAATCGATATTCCAAATCACACTGTTGGGGTGGATTTAATTCTGAAAGCACTTGTGCACCCTGAACATGGAGTGATAAAAAGTGTACAGGAGATTGATGCGGTAGGTCATCGAGTTGCCCACGGAGGAGAAATTTTTACCCAAAGCGCACTAATAACCGAACATGTAAAACAAGAAATTGAAAAATGCATTGAATTAGCACCACTTCATAATCCCGCCAACCTTATGGGAATTGTATCCATGGAAAAACTTTTACCAGGAGTAAAACAGGTTGCCGTATTCGATACATCATTCCATCAAACTATGCCCAAGGAGTCGTATCTGTTTGCCATTCCATACGAATATTACGAAAAATACAAAATACGCCGCTATGGTTTCCATGGCACCAGCCACAAGTTTGTTGCCCAGAAATGTTGCACCATGATGGGGGTTGATTTTGAAAGTGTAAACATCATCACCTGTCATCTTGGAAACGGAGCGTCGGTAGCAGCCATCAAAAAAGGTAAATCAATCGATACATCCATGGGCTTCACCCCAGTTGATGGACTAATGATGGGAACACGCTGCGGAGCTATCGACCCTGGAGTATTGCTCTTTATAGCGGAAAAAGAAAACCTAAGCCTAAAAGACGTAAACAACGTAATTAATAAAAAGAGTGGCGTACTTGGTATTTCCGGGCTATCTTCCGACATGCGCGACCTCGAAAATGCATCAGCCGAAGGTAACGAAAGAGCTGCCTTAGCTATCCGCATGTATGCCTACCGAGTTAAAAAATTCATTGGAGCCTATGCGGCAGCCATGGGTGGAGTTGATTATATAATCTTTACCGGAGGAATTGGCGAAAACGACTATGAAATACGCCGGATGGTATGTGAAGGACTCGAATTCCTTGGCGTAGATTTCGACGTAGAAAAAAACCATAAACTCCGAGGAAAAGACACCGAAATAACCAAACCCGAGTCAAAAACCAAAGTATTCCTAATTACAACCAACGAAGAACTGGTAATTGCTACCGATACCGCGAGAATAGTTTCCGAATTACAAAACAACTAAAATATTTATATCATGATTACCAAACTTGATCAAATGTTCGATGCCCTGAAGGGTAAGCAAAAGAAAAAAATTATAGCTGTATGGGCTAACGATAGCCACACTATAGGGGCTGTCAACGATGCAGTAGAAAAAGGAATTGTGGAAGGCATCCTTGTAGGAGACAAAAATGAAATTGAAAAAACATGCAAGGCAGAAAACATTGCTTTGGAGAAATTTACAATTATCCATGCCAACAGCGATGTTGAAGCTGCGAATATGGCTGTAAAAATGATCACCGAAAAGCAAGGTGATATTTTAATGAAAGGCCTCATCAGCACCGACAAATACATGCGTGCTATTCTGAACAAAGAAGCCGGGCTTCTACCTCCAAAAGGAGTTTTATCACACGTTACCGTAATTGAAAACCCAAACTATCATAAACTCCTTATCGTTGGAGATGTTGCTGTAATACCAAACCCCGACATCAACCAAAAAATAGCAATCACCACCTATCTTATTCAAGCCGCTAAAGCATTAGGAATTGAAAAACCAAAGGTAGCCATAATTGGCGCTAGCGAACAAGTTTCAGCCGCTATCGAATCGTCGGTTCACGCAACCATCCTAAGCAAAATGGGAGACCGTGGTCAAATCCCCGGAGCAATCATTGAAGGACCGCTTGCTCTAGATTTAGCCGTAGACAAAGAATCGGCTCAAATTAAAAAAGTTGATTCCGTTGTGGCCGGAGACGCCGATTGCCTTCTTTTCCCAAACATTGAAGCCGGAAACGTTTTCTATAAAACCAACACTAAGTTATGTGGCGCAGAATTAGGAGCTGTGGTTGCAGGCGCTAAAGTCCCCTGTGTGTTATCTTCCCGTGGTGACTCAACCCTAACTAAACTCTACTCCATAGCTTTAGCTGCCCTAATGGCGAAATAATCCACAAGCCGTACCCCACACAGGGTACGGCTTTTTTTATTCTCAAAACAAATTAATTCATAGCCATGAAACCTATTCGTAAATTAAATCAGATAGTTGACCATCTTCGCCAAAAAGGGATCAAAAAAAAGGTGGCCGTTGCTTGGGCTCAAGACCAAAACACAATTGGAGCTCTGGCCGAAGCAATACATGAGGGCTTTGTTGAAGCCCTGATGATTGGAGACAAAGATCAGATTATCCAAACTGCACAGGCTGAAAACATCGACCCTAAAATTTTTACAATTACCGACTGCAAAAACGATACGAATGCTATCAAAAAAGCTGTAGAAATAGTACGCAATGGGGAAGCCGACATACTGATGAAAGGATTGGTAGGAACCGACAAATTCCTCAAAGCAGTATTAGACAAAGAAAAAGGCCTTATGCCTGAAAAAGCTATTATGAGTTATGTGGCTGCCGTTGAACTGCCAACGTATAACAAATTACTATTTATCACCGATACCGCAGTAATCCCCAACCCCGACTTAAACCAAAAATGCGCCATGCTTCGCTACGCAGTAGAAATGGCAAATAAGTTTGGTATTGAAAATCCCAAAGTAGCCCTGATAGGAGCGGCCGAAAAGGTTGTACCAACACAGCAATACACAGTGGATTATGCCGTGATGTGCAAAATGGTAGAACGAGGACAACTCCCCAAATGCACCATTGATGGCCCTCTCGATATTTTTTTAGCTTGCGATCCCGAAAGTGTAAAAATAAAAGGAGTGCCAACTCCCATAAACGGAGAAGCCGACATACTACTTTTCCCCTCGCTCGAAGCATGCAACAGTTTCTATAAAGGGCTAATGCTCTTTGGAGGTGGCGAACTGGCTGGATTAATTCAAGGCACCATAAAGCCAGTGGTTGTGATGTCGCGTAGCGAGAGTCCAAAATCAAAATTTTATTGTGTATCTTTGGCCTGTTTGATGGCCTAATTTAAGTTCAACCAAATCATAATAACCATGGAATTTAAAAGAATCTTAGCTGTTAATCCCGGATCAACCTCAACCAAAATTGCCGTTTTCGAGAATGAAAAAAACATCTTTTTGAAAACATTACGACATCCGGCCGAAGTTATTGCCAAGTATCCCAACATCATCGACCAGTTCGATTTTCGCAAAAATGCAATTATCGAAGAAATTCGAAATGCTGAAATCGACATCAATAGCATCCACGCAATTGTAGGACGTGGCGGATTGCTCGACCCTCTGGAAGGAGGAGTATATGAAGTTAATCAGAAAATGATTGACGATCTTCGCTCAGCAAAAAACGGAGAACACGCCAGTAATTTAGGAGCTTTAATTGCCAACAGTATTGCCCAAGCCATTCCAGGAGCCAAAGCATTCATCGCCGACCCGGTAGTAGTTGACGAAATGGAAGATGTAGCCCGGTTCACAGGTCACCCGTTATTTTCACGGCGTTCAATCTTTCATGCCTTGAATCAAAAAGCCATCGCTCGAGCACATGCCAAAACGTTAAATAAAAAATACGAAGAGCTTAATCTCATTATAGCTCACCTGGGAGGAGGAATCTCCGTAGGAGCACATCGCGGGGGGCGTGTAATTGACGTTAACAACGCACTTGACGGCGAAGGACCATTCTCTCCCGAACGCACCGGGACTCTTCCGGCAGGAGATTTGGCCAAGCTCTGCTTTAGTGGTAAATACACCCTCGATCAGGTAAAAAAAATGATCACCGGGCAAGGAGGTTTAGTAGCTTATATGGGAACTAACGATGCCTACGAAGTTGAAAAACGCGCTGAAGCCGGCGACGAAAAAGCCAAGCAAATTCAGGATGCTATGGCCTACCAGATTGGAAAAGCAATTGGAGAAATGGCTGCTGTATTAAAAGGTCAAGTCGATAATATCATTCTTACTGGAGGCATTGCTCATAATCCGCATTTGGTAGCTTATGTTCGAAACATGGTAGAATTTATTGCTCCGGTAGTGGTTTATCCCGGCGAAGATGAAATGAAAGCTTTAGCTCTCAATGGATTGCTAGCCCTTAACGGTGAGGTTGATATCAAACAATATTAACTATCCCTAAGAAGCCGGTTTACACCGGCTTCTTTTTTTTCGGCAACTTTTTAGGTAAAAATACTCTTTCGGATATGTTTTGCGTTATATATTTTAGCAAAGTAAAAATCAAACCAACATGCTTGAACATCAAAAACTTCTTCTAGCAAATTTGCAAAACTTTCCGGAACTCTTTACTAAAGAGCTACAGAAATCGCTCCGTTGGCTAACTCCTGAAGAGCTCAACGAACTGAAACAATGGTTAGTCGAAAATTTCGAAGGGTCAGTTCATTGGGATACTATTCAGAAGTTTTGCAACTACCACGATCAAATGGTTATGTAACCACCCTAAAACGGTTAAAGCTGTCGCCTAAGCGACAGCTTTTTTTATTTTACTCCCCCCCTACTCACCTTAATTGTGGGCCACAAAATAAAGACTAAAAAACTGCCCAAATATCTAGTTCTCACCAATCCTTATTGTTTAATAATTTTTTCGACACTAACGCTATGGGGTGATTTAACCTGAAGTATATAAACTCCAGAAGGAAGGCTACTAAAATCGCATTCGGCTTTTTCTTCATAGATATCAAACTGATGCCAAATTTTCCCTTGCAAATCTATCACCGATATGGTACGTTCTTGGTTGTCTCCCAATAATATAGTCAAAAATCCATTGACAGGGTTAGGAGAAGCATGAAAGCTTGTTAAACGAGAGAAAGGATCAACAACATTAAAATGTGCTATGGTTAGATTGAAACTACACGAAGTAGTATTTTCAGAAATATCTTCAGCAATCCATTGGATGGTATGTGTGCCAAGAGGAATTGATGCCCCGGTTAATGTAGAGGCTTCGTTAAAACTGTTGTAAATAGTATTCACTAAACAATTATCATTAACTACCAAAGGCATTAATTCGTTGTCTCCAATTACATAGAAAGTTTGGGAATTGGCTATCAATATGGTTGTATCGGGTGGACAAACAATAGTAGGACTCGTGTTATCAACAACAGCAACAAGAAATGACTGCTCAGAAAAATTATCATCGGCATCAAAAACTTGAAGTACGACATTTTGGGTTCCCATAACTATTGAACCTGGATTGGGGCTCTGCACTATAACTAAACTGTCCACAGAAGTACAATTGTCCATGGCTTGAACCATTATTCGATAATCAGGTAAAATAGCTTTACAATCTTGATCTGCCTCAAGAGAGTCACTAGTAGGAGCAGATAAAATCTCTGGAGCCATGTTGTCCTCAAGAAAAATGGTAAAAGTTATGAAAGAAGCGTTTTCTGATGGGTCTATTACTTGAAGAGTAACCTGCGTGGTTGTGTTAATCTCACTACCAGGAGAAGGTATTTGATTTATGGTTATATCATTTATAGAAGAACAACTGTCGTAGACTTGTACAAAAGGGCGAAAATCAGGTAATTCAATTTGGCAATTATTACCCACGAACAATACAGTATCATTATGCGAAGAAGTAATTATCGGGGGTACATTATCATACAAATACTCTTGCCAAAGTAAAAAAGGATATCCTCCATTAGCTAAGGAATTTAATCCCCAATAATTATAGTTACCGTTGGCTGATTCGCATATGAAATCCCAACCAGCATCTAGAAATGTTTGTGAATTTTTCATTTCTGCGTCAGTTTTTCCAACACCGCCAGCACTTATTGTTGTGTTAGAAGTTTCGATGTTCCAAAAGGAATTCTGAATATTTATAGGGGCTTCGATTTTTCCAGCAAACCCTCCAACAAATGCCTGTCCTGAAGTGTTTGCTATTGACGTGTTGGAATAACACCGATTAATTACTGTCTGATTTCCTATTAATCCGACAAAACCTCCAGTGTAAGCGGAATTTTGGGTTATTGTGGCTAAAGAATAACAATTATCTACTTGTCCTAAATTAAAAACATGCCCTATAAAACCTCCAACCCTTTGTTGCCCGCTAACTGTACTAGCTGAATAACATTGAGAAACGGTTCCAAAACTTAAACTGCCAGCAAACCCCCCAACTACATTTTGCCCGGTGACGCTGCCGCCTGCAAAACTAAACCTTACTTCTGCAGTGTTTATACCAATCAAACCACCCACGATATCCTTAACTGCACTAACATTTGCCGTTGAAGAGGAACGCAAAACCGGACCTCCATTAGCGCCTATCAATCCGCCACAACGCCCGTAAAGGGGATCGACAGCTTGTACTGAACCGCTAGTGTGACAATTAACAATCTGTGTTCCATAGGTTCTTCCAACAAGTATCCCAACAAAACTTCTACCGACAATGTTGGCATCCATGATTCGAAGATTGGTAATGGTCGCAGACGTAGTCACGCCAAAAAAACCTACCGAGTCAGATGAAGGACGATTAATATATAGGTTTGCAATAAAATGATTGTTTCCATTATATTTCCCCGTAAATTTGACTATTTGGTTACCAATAGGGGAAAAACCTTCTCCACCGTTTAATGTTTGTGTTGTAGTGGCGTCGATATTGGCCGTTTGTTCAAACCACATAGACCAATGTTCTTGGCTTTGGCTTAAAAGAATCAAATCGTTTACGTTTGAAATCTGAAAGGGATTGGTTTGAGTTCCATCGCCACCTGAATATTGAGCAAGTGCTTCACTAAAAACACTAAACAGAAAAAGGGTAGTTAAAAACAGTTTTTTAAATCCCAGAACAGAACGTGATCCCCATTGTTTTGATGAATACAGGGGTTCAATTTCATAATAAAAAGGGTTCTTTCGATTCATGGCTATTATTAGTTAAATTGAGTTGTTGTCAAATTTAGGATGCTTTATTTTGAATAACCATTATTGTTTTCAACTTTAACTTTTTATTAAGAAATTATCTTAAAATTAAAAGACCTGCTCATGGCAGGTCTTTTAGGAGGTTATTTTTTTCTTTTTTGATTTTGACGCTGTCTGGCGGCTTCTTCCAATCGTTTTTGGAAGCTAGATTTTTTAACCGGTTTAGCTTTGTTTGCCTGAATTTTGGCATGAAGAGCCTTTTCGTCAACCATTCGGCGGAAAATCATAGTTTGTCCAATAGTAATAAGCAAACTTAGAAGATAGTAGTAACTAAGCCCGGAGGCATAGTCGTTGAAAATAAATAACATCATAATAGGCATCATGTACATCATGGTCTTCATTCCGGGCATGGATGAAGAACTAAGTGAAGTTTGGTCGCTCATTTTAATGTAAACAATATTGGCAATAGCCATCAACAAGCAGAACAAACTTACGTGATTACCATAAAAAGGGATAGTAAAGGGCAGATGAATAATTGCATCGTAGGAACTTAAATCGTCTGCCCAAAGGAATGCTTGCTGGCGTAGCTCGAACGAAGATGGGAAAAACGAAAACAAGGCAATCAAAATCGGAAGTTGTAGTAGTGTTGGTAAACATCCGCCCATGGGATTAACCCCCGCTCTCTTGTATAAATCCATTATTGCCTGCTGTTTCTTAAGGGCATCTTCCTTTTTGGGATATTTTTCGTTTAGAGCGTCGACCTCCGGTTTTAAAACCTTCATTTTGGCGGTCGATAGATAAGATTTGTAGGTTAAGGGGAAGATTATCAACTTGATAATAATGGTAAGCAACAGAATTATGATTCCATAATTGCTTATAAATCCATTGAGAAAGTTGAAAAGAAAGATAACTAGGTAACGGTTAACCCATCGGAATATTCCCCAACCGAGTGGTATTATGCGCTGAAATCCTTCACCGTATTTATCCAGTTCGTAGTATTTGTTTGGTCCAAAATAGAATGTAAAAGAATGCGTTTCAACCGGGTTCCCGCCGTACGGGATGAAGGCATTCAACGCAAACTCTTTAACAAAACGCGGGTCGGTTGGGGTTTGTGTTTTTAATGTAAGCTCGTTAAACGGTTCTTTGGCTAACAGAATGGAGGCAAAAAACTGAGATTTAAACGCTACCCACCGTACCTTTTCAATAATTCGTTTTTGATCATCTTTAGTTTCACTCAAATAATCAACATCTCCCGCCTGATATTTATAATAAATGGTGCTTCTTTGGCGCTCCCATTTGAGGGATTTTTCGGATCGGGGCACCCAATACAACCAATCGAAGCTGAAGTAATTGCTTCGTATAATTTGCGCCATATTTATAACCTCTACGGTAAAATCGACATGATATTGATTGTTATATAAAGTGTAGGTGTATTGGATATATTGTCTGTCGGCTACCGGTAATCGCATGGTTAATATTTGGGATGAGTCGGTAGTTTGAGTTGCCACTTTTTCCCAGAAAAGATTATTTGTGTTGATTGGTGAATTAGAGTTTGCGGCTGAAAAGGTTAATCCAAAAACCGTAGTGTCTCCGGAGAACAAATACAGTGGATGCGAATCGTAGGTTCTGAACTCATTGAGTTTTACCGAATAGGGTCGACCGCCACGTTTAGAAATTGTTAGCGTAATTTTATCATTACTCAGTGAATAAAAGTCATTTTCGCCAGTGGCTCTTGAACTAAAATTACCAAGGGCGAATACCTCCTGAGTACCGTCACTGTTGGTCTGTTGTATCGATGTTTGAGTTGAGCTTTGTTGTGCCTGAGCTCTTTGAATTTCTTCCTGTTTTCGAACATTTTCCATAGAGTCGCGCATACGTTGTACACGTTCCAACTGTTCGGGTGTGGGTTTTGTTAAATATCCCCACCCTATAAGCACCAGCGCACTTAAAACAAGGGCAATAACTGTGTTCCTGTCCATTGTAATTTTTTTTATTTCTTTTGGTTATTAAATTCCTTTGAAAACGTTAAGGCTTTACGCACAAAATCTACAAACAACGGATGTGGTTTTAAAACCGTACTTTGGTATTCCGGATGAAACTGCACTCCAATAAACCAGTGATGTTCAGGTATTTCAACAATTTCAACCAGATTCGACCCGGGATTTATTCCCGCAGGAATCATTCCTGCTTTTATAAAACTCTCAAGGTAGACGCTGTTAAACTCATAACGATGTCGGTGACGCTCATGGATTAATTCAGAGCCATAGGCCTTGGCTGCCTTCGAATCTTCTTTTAATTTGCAGGGGAAACTACCAAGGCGCATAGTGCCTCCCATATCCAAAATGTTTTTCTGTTCCTCCATTAAATCGATCACCGGATGGGGAGTTTTATCGTCCATTTCGGTGCTGTGGGCATCGCTCCAACCTAGCACATTCCGGGCAAATTCAATAACGGCACACTGCATACCTAAACAAATTCCAAAAAATGGAACATTATTCTCCCTGGCGTATTGTATAGCCAAGATTTTTCCTTCAATACCACGATGCCCAAATCCGGGGGCAACTAAAATGCCGTTGGCGTTGCTTAATTTTTCGGCAACATTTTTTCGGTTGATACTCTCGCTGTGAACAAGATTAATATCTACCTTGGTATCGTTTTCAGCCCCTGCATGAATCAATGCTTCGATTATTGATTTGTAGGCATCGGGAAGTTCTACGTATTTTCCTACTAAAGCTATGGTTACTTTGCGTTTTGGATGGATAATCTTCTCAAGAAAATTTCTCCAAGAGGTTAATTCCGGTTCTTTTCCAATATCTAACCCAAGTTTTTCGAGTACAATTACATCGAGTTTTTCCTCCAACATTCTGAGTGGAACCTCATAGATTGACTTTACATCGATTGACTCAATAACCGAATTAACCGTAACGTTACAAAAGAGAGCAACTTTTGCACGTATTTCGGGAGATAATTTTTTTTCGGTTCTAAGCACTAACACATCGGGCTGCACACCAGCCTCCAACAACATTTTCACAGAGTGTTGAGTGGGTTTGGTCTTTAGTTCGCGTGCGGCAGCGAGGTAAGGCACATAGGTCAGGTGAATAACAAGGCAATGGCGCCCCATTTCCCATTTAAGCTGCCTAACAGCTTCTATGTAGGGCAACGACTCTATATCGCCTACGGTTCCACCGATTTCGGTAATTACCACATCGTATTTATCCCGATTCCCCAGCAGCTTTATGCGTCGTTTTATTTCGTCGGTGATATGAGGAATAACCTGCACAGTCTTGCCAAGAAAATCGCCCCGACGCTCTCGTTCTATAACGCTTTGATAGATTCTTCCGGTTGTAACGTTGTTAGCCTGGGATGTTTGGATGTTTAAAAACCGTTCGTAGTGTCCAAGGTCTAGGTCGGTTTCTGCTCCATCGGATGTAACATAACACTCCCCATGCTCGTAGGGGTTCAATGTCCCTGGGTCGACATTGAGATAAGGGTCAAGTTTTTGTATGGTTACTGAGTATCCTCTGTCCTGAAGGAGTTTAGCCAACGAGGCAGAAATAATTCCTTTACCCAACGAGCTGGTTACTCCTCCTGTCACAAAAATGTACTTGGTTTGTTTCGTCTCGGTTTTCATCCGTTTTGATTTTAAATTCTGGGATTGACTACCACGGTTGATTATTAGTCTTGTCTGGCTTTTACGTTATTAATAAAACCATTAAAATGATAACGACATTCCAAAGCTTGGCATAATGGGTAACTGATACACCGGCTTATTTTGTATGCGGTGGAAAAAGAAGATGTTTTTGCGATTGTACAGATTGGTTACGCCAATGTCAAACACAAGTTTTGCATCTCCTTTCAGGGCAATGGTGCGTTTTAAATTCACGTCTATTCGATGATAAGTTGGTAAGCGTTTGGAGTTAATCTCGCCGTAAATTACCGCTAAAGTACCTTGCAACGTTGTATAGTCGGTATTAATATCCGGAATTATGATTTCTTCGAAAAATCCTTGATTGGGTGTAAAGGGATAACCGCTTCCAAAGTTCCACCTACACGACAATTCCCACTCCTGTTTTGGTCCTAAAGAGTAACTTCCCACCAAATTTATGTTATGTCGGCGGTCGAAATGTGTTGGAAAGCGTTTTTCGTAAACCTGATTGTTGATGTTCATGAATTCTCCAGTGTGGTAAGTGTAACCGAGCGAATAAACCAACCAAAGATATAGGCGATTTTGGTTATACTTGAATAGGAAATCAACTCCGTAAGCATCGCCATATTCAACTATCAAGTCTTTTCTGAGCAAATAGGGCTTATCGATATAGCGAGCGTCGTCGGGATAGATTACATTTCGGTTTACATTAATGAGTTGATTGAAACGTTTGTAATAACCCTCAACATTAGCAGTGAAGGCATTGGAAATATCGTACTCAAAACCCAGAACCCCATGCTGAGATAGTTGTAGATACGATGGTACATGATTCTCCTTATAGGTTAACTGAGCTTCGGGGGCTGAAATGAATCCATAGAACAGATTCACAACGTCACGGTCGCTGTTTGTGGCAATAAGATTTTGCGAATATAATCCGCCGGAGAATTTCAAACGTAGTTTCTCCGTTAGAGTCCATTTGATTCCTAAACGTGGCTCTATTCGGCTTTCCGACAACGATGTATAGTTGGTAAAACGAACTCCGGGATCTAAAATCAAATTGCCTAATACCCATTTATAGCGTGCAAAGGCAGCAATTTCGCTGGTACTTTGAGAAAAATCGAGCGTGTAATTGAACTCATTAGTATATTGAAAATCAGTATTTAGGCTTTGCAATTCCAATCCGTAACGAAACTCATCGTCGCCAAAGAAGTAGGTAAAATTCATGTTAAACCCGAAATTGCTTATGGAACTTTCCCTGGGCATATTGTCGGAACTCTGCATTTGAATGTGGTAGTTGGAATAATTAATTCCTGTTGAAATCATGGTGGATGTGCCTGAAGGAATTAGGATTGATGATATACCTCCCCCGACATTATTCCATGAAAAATCGGCAATACCATTAAAATTGGAAACCTTATCGTTAAACGAAAAACCAAACGCATTGAGTTTATTCCCGCTTTTTCCATTGAGAGAAACCTTACCATAGATGTCGGCGAAATCGAACGGTAAGCCGGTGGTATCCAAATGTCGGTAAATGTTATCCCCTGCCCATTGAATATAAGACTTTTTGGCCGAGAGAATATAGGAAACAGAATTAAACTCATCTTCCTTAATCTTTTTGAGTGGGCCTTCAAGAAGCAGTTTGGAAGCCATGGAATTTAGGTTCAACTTACCACTAAATTTGGTTTTGTTACCATCGCGGGTAGTTAAATCCATTACAGCAGAAATTCGCCCGCCATATTCAGCATTAAATCCCCCGGTATAAACATCGGTGTTACGCAAAATATCGGTATCGAAAACAGAAAATAATCCAATACTGTGAAACGGGTTATAGATAACCATACCGTCGAGAAGCACTTTATTCTGCACAGGAGAACCGCCTCGAATATAAAGTTGCCCTCCTTGATCGCCGGTAAATACAACACCCGGAATAACCTGTAAAAACTGGGCAATATCTCTCTCCCCACCAACACTGGGTAGCATTTCTATCTGTTTTGGGGTGATTTTTACCAGCGAAGTGTAAACCTGTGTTCTGAGTTCCTGCCTCTCTGCGGTAATTACAAGCTCTTCCAGCTGCAAAGCCGACTGCCCAAGTTTAATATTTTGCTCCACGGTTTTTCCGGCTTCAACTGTAATCTGAACAGCAATCGTATCGTAGCCCAAGGTTGTTGACATTAGTGTGTATCTTCCAGCCGGAACCTTGCTAATGGCATAGTAACCATTAATGTCGGTAAACGCTCCGTAGGTGGTACCTTTAAGATAGACATTGGCAAAAGGCAGCGGTTCACCACTTTTCTTCTCATATACAAACCCCCGAATATTTCCGGTTTGGGCCAAAATGTCTCCAAGAATGAAAACGATAATGGCAAAAATTTGAAATTTCTTCATAGTTGCTTATTGTTGAGAGGATGATTTCAGGTTAAGACATCTTCCCTCCCTCACTAAATCCTAAAAAGCTCTATGCCTTTGGTTCCCTGGCAAAGGCATAGAACTGTAAACAAAAATTAACTATTCATCCCCTTCGGCGCTATCGATTAATTGGAGTTTTTGCTTTAACTCCTCGATAATGTTTTTATTGCGCTCGATTTTCTTTTCAATGTCGCGAATCAGACTTTGAGCATTGGATGAATTGCTGAAAAATCCTATATTATTGGTATACAGGGCATTTTCGTTTTCCAACTCACGAATTTTGTTTATAATCTTGTTTCGCTCAAGATTGAGTTTTCCTTTATTTTTCGGATTTTCCTGCAACTTACGCAATTTGTTTTTAAACGAATCGACAGGGTTTTGGCTAACTTTTAAGCGTTCAAAAATAACTTTTAACGCTTCTCTGTATTCTTTCTGTATGCTTTCCTTTTTATCAAACGGCACAAAGCCGATTTCTAGCCACTCGTTTTGCAAAGCACTTACTCTTTTCAGGTCTTCTTCGTTATTGCCTGTGTATTCGAAGTTTTTAAGTTTTTCGATAATTTGAAGTTTCACTTCAAGGTTCTCCTGTTGTTGTTTTTCCTGACTGGCAAAATGCCTGGATTTAGACTCAAAAAAGGCATCGCAAGCAGCACGGAAACGCTGCCAGATGGCTTCGGAATGTTTCCTGGGTACAGACCCTATTTCTTTCCAACGCTTCTGAAGCTTGATAAACTCATCGGTGGTTTTCTTCCAATCGGTTGAATCTTTAAGGGCTTCAGCCTGAACGCACAAGTCAGCTTTTAGCTGAAGATTGATTTGCTCATCTTTTCTTCTGGCTTCGAAATATTTACGTTTTGCCTCAAAAAATTTGTCGCATTCTGCCTTAAAAGCTGCAAACAACTCATTATTCTCTTTTCTGGGTGCAAACCCGATAGTTTTCCAAAGTTTCTGAATCTCTATAATCTCTTTGGCTTTTTCTTCCCACTTCTTTGGTTTAACCAAAGTGAGTTTATTAATTTCCTGTATGCGGTTAATTAAGGCTCGCTTTTGCTCAAGATTTCTTTCCTGTTCCTCACGCAAATTGGAGTAATACTCGTGGTGTTTTTGATTTATCTGGGCTGTAGCATTTTTAAATCTTTCCCAAACTTCTTCTTTTTTATCTCTTGGCACAGGCCCTATGTCGCGCCAGAGCTTGTGATACTCCTGCAATGCTTTAAAAGCTTTGGTTACCGATGATTCTAAGATCAATGCCTCAGCTTTTTTGCAAAGTTCTATCTTTTGCTCAAGATTCTTTTTCAGATCGAGTTCACGCAGCTCTTTGTTTATTTTAATATAATCGTAAAACCGCTCAACAACGTGGTGGTAGGATTCATACAGATGCTTTTGCTGGCTGTAAGGAACCACACCAATCGAACGCCACTCTTCTTGCAATTTGTGAAACTCGTCGAATGTTTTATTTATCGATTCCTCTTTATTTATGAGGTTTTCAATGGCTTTGATAATCTCTTTCTTTTTGCGGAGATTCTCCTCTTTTTCACGGTCCATTCTCTCCTTGTAATCACTAAGCAATAGCTTGTAGCGTGAAACAAGAGAATTGAATTTTTCGATAGTTGGATCTTCTGAGGGTACGAAATCATCTTCACTTCCTTCTTTCTCAAATTCGGCACGTTCGCGTTGAATTTCTTCCTCCGTCAATTCGTTATAACGTGAAACGATTTCATCAACAATTTTCCCAAGTTTTTCAACCGGGGTGTTGTTTAAGAGGTTTTCGAATTTTTCAACCAATTCGGCTTTACTTAGTTGAGTAATGTCTTCCTCAGTTTGTTCAACCTCTTCTTCGTCGTCCGCTTCGATTAAAATTTCACTAATCAACTCAGTTGCTTTTTGGTTTAAAAGCTCTTGTTCCACCGAATTATCCTCCTGTTCTTGCCTTATGTCCTTTTTCTCATCCTGCGTTAAAGCGCTTTCAGGAGCTTGGGAATCATTGTTCCCGTGCACTTCATTGAAGTTTGTGTTCATTGTCTCCATAACTCAAAACTTGGGTTTCCTAAGTACGTAATTTTGAGCCACGAAATTAGAACTTTCCGAAACATTGTCAAAGAGTTTTTATAAGTTTGTTGAGCAAAACTTGATTTTTATCCCAATAACCCCACGAACCATAATCACGGCCGGATAGAATAACTGCTACTTTGCGAAGAGATTTCTCTTGTTAAAATCGCTACAAAACTCAAAGGCATTCCGTGATAAATAAAAAGCCGGTTATTGCTAAAGTAATTCAATTAAAGCGGCTAAATTTGTGGGTTGAGGAAAAACCACATTTAATGTGAATTTTTATAAATCGCTTGCAATCAGTTTTATCACTTTATCCACTAATGCAATCCATTTGAAATCGGAGGCTGACAGTGTAACCATCGCTCCATTGGTAAAGCCTTCGGTTGGTCGGGTAATTTTAATAGAATCGGGAATTTATGCTGGAGGAATGATTGCCGTTGGAAGTGTTTGGTACAGCAAGTTTGCTCTATCGAGCTGGCATTGGTTTAACGACAGCCACGAATGGTTCCAGATGGATAAAATGGGACATGCCTTTTCTACATATCAAGGGGCTAGAGTAAGTTACAAAATTCACCGGTATTTTGGTTTTTCGGAGCAAAAATCGATTGTTTGGAGTTCAACGGCGTCGTTTTTGGCTATAAGCAGTGTTGAAATTTTTGATGGATTTGCCTCGGAATGGGGGGCTTCATGGTACGACATTGCTGCCAATGCTTTAGGTGCAGGTTTGTTTGCCGCACAACAGGCAATGTGGCAACGACAAATTGTACACCTGAAGTTCTCTTATCACCTCACCTCCCTACCTCAATACAGGCCGGAATTGTTTGGAAAAAATTTTGGTGAAAAGTTTTTAAAAGATTACAATGCGCAACAATATTGGCTCTCAATCAACGTAAAGGAAATAATCCCGTTGGATTTTATCCCTGCATGGATCAACATTGCCCTTGGTTATGGAGCCTCAAATATGTTATCGGCCAATACCTCACAGGTAATTTTGGAAGGAGTAACTCCCTACCGACGTTTTTTCATTGGCCCGGATATCGATTTATCAAAACTACCGGTTCGAAATAAATTTTTGAAGTCCTCCTTAGAGGTCTTAAATATGATAAAAATACCGTTACCGGTTATTGAATTCAACCCACATAGAACTACTGTTCGTCCGTTGTTTTAAACCAGATTAAAAAAACAAAAACATTTCTTTGGCTTAAGCGTTAACCAAAGAAAAACGCTTATGCAACCGAATGAAATGTTGAAATTTATTACAGGCCGCCACAGTCCGAGGGCTTTTGCTGCACAAGAAATCAGCTCCGCCGAACTGGAAATGGTATTCGAGGCAGCCCGTTGGGCTCCTTCGTCATACAACTCCCAACCTTGGCGGTTTATGATTGGACTACGTGGGAGTCACGTTTACAAGACTATTTTATCGTCGTTGTCAGAATGGAATCAACAATGGGCACAATCGGCGCCTGTTTTGGTTACAACCATGATAACAAAATATTACGAACACAACAACGCCCCGTATTACCACGCCCACCACGATTTGGGTATCGCCATTGGTCAATTATCGATGCAAGCATTATCGCAAAACCTGTATCTTCACCATATCGGGGGATTTGATCCCAAGATGCTGGCTGAAAAATTGAATATTCCCGACAAGTATGAAATTGTAACGGTTTTTGCCTTGGGCTACCGTGGGTCGGACGACCGTATTCCAAAAGATATTGCTGAGTTGACCAATTCAAACCAACGCACCAGAAAACCGTTGACGGAAATAATGTTTATTGACCAAATCCCTCAATAAACGTCTATGGCATCTGAGATTCTATTACAGCCACGTTGCGTATTCTTGCACTAAGAATCGCAACGTATTCTCTGGATTGTGAGAAACGGTATTCTTCGGCAGCTTTTTTGGCATACTCAAGGGCAACAAGCAATTTTCCTTCCCTTTCGGCTTTTACAGCCAGATTGTGATTAGCACGTCCGGCTAACGTAGAGTTTCTGGATTGCGAATGATACAGCCATAATTTCTCGGCATTGTCCCATTTTCCAGCGGCAACGTATTGGCCAGCAACAACAAAATCGTTATGTCCAGAGATGAATAAATAGCGATATGTTCGTTTCCAGGTGGGAGATATCTCTGAGGCAAATTTTCGTGCTGTTTTGTCCACAATGTGAGTTATGGCTTTGTCGAATTCTACAAGGTCGTACAAGGTGGAAAAGTTTGGTTTTAAGCCTTCGAGCCAAACGGTATCCCGAAAGTTTCGTTCATAAACCGGAACATTGTTGTTGTCGAGCAAAGCCCACTGTACCTGAAATTCCACTCTCACCACAGCTCTGTACAAACCGGTGGCATAATCTCTAACCGGTCCGGATAGGGTAGTGGGATTCAAAGCTACATTAAGCAACTCAATTCGTGGATTTTCAGAAATGGTATGATAATAAACCGTATCAACCCTTTTAAAACGGAAACGTTCTGCTTGGGATAATTCGTCGTACAATCCGCGAACAAGTTCAAATGATACCACACTATCAATTTCCCAGGTTGCCAAATTCCGCTGCGGATTATTGCTGTTTTCAATAATGAACCGATTTACAATATCTACATCTTGAATTTTTAAATCGATTACCGTATCGGCAGGTGTCAGAGTTTCAAAATATACTCTCTCGACCACACCACAGGAGGCAAACAGAACTGAAACTGTTAATATTACCAGAATTTTTATCATCGAACGCATGGCGCCACGGGTTTAAAAGTTATCTGTAACCATGATATTTACGTAAAAACCACTCAAAAGTTATAGTGGCCATTAAAATGAAGAAAAGCAATGTTAGGCTGATAATGTCTGTAACTTCAGAAACCACTGAAAGTTGCGGTTTGGGTTGGGTGTTTTGAATAACTTTATCGGCTAAACGATTAAAATCGGATGGAAAAAAAATGTTATCGTCCTGATTGTTAACCAGATTTTCTATTCTACGAATATCAGGTGTGGAAACAAGTTTTTCGATATTGATATCGGTGACAAAAAAGCTTCCTTTGTCGGTGTAAATAACAGAATCTGTTTTATAAGTTCCCACCACGGTATAATTTCCAACAGGTAAAAATCCGGGCGAAACTTGATAATGGTCTTTCACGGGAAGCATTTCGAAGGTTTGCACAAAATTATCGGCTGCGGAAATAAGAGTTATATCCACACGACGGTCATTAACCAATTCATTGTTGGCATTATAGACAAAGCCTTTGATTACAGGTTTTTCAGTTTTTGCCCACATTGGTTCAACCAAAAGATAAAATGGCTTATCTGTGGGTTTGGTTGATAAATAACTGATTATCTGCAAAATAATATCGGATAAGGGAGAAGCGTTTCCTAGAGTACGGTTTAGATGCAAATTCCACCTCCACAAACCTTCCCCAATAAAAGCCGCCGCTTTTCTTCCTGCAAAATTGGATACCACAAGAAGAGGGTTTTGGGTGGTAAGGTCGCCAATTCTTTGATAAAAAACAATATCGTTAGGATTGGTAATATTCCATCGACCAAAAGGAACGGTTAATGGTGGTATAATATCGAGGATTTTTGGCCATAAAGCCGGAATCTGAAAATAATCGAACGATTGATTTATGGTAGTGTACGCAGCATCTGTTTTTCGCTGTCCGGAGAATTGCCATCCCGGATTTAGCTGCGATAGTATAGTTAAATTGGTTTGAGAAGTAATCAAAAATAATGAAGATATTCGTTTTCTCTGAGCTTCTACAACATGCCGGTCGAGTGCAAAATCGCCATTCGGCAACCCCGAAAAAATTACTGCACGATAGGGACTAAAGTTCCCTGAAAAATCGGCGGCATGAACTACATCGACATTAATCCAGCTAATCTGTTCCAAAGCCCGGCGAACAATGCCAATATCAGGGTGTGGAGCGCCATAAAGAACCAGATACCTTTCGGAAGTTTCAGTTACTTCCACAGCAAACATCGATCTGTTGTTTTCCTCATTCTCGTCGGGCAGGTTTGTTTTAAGAGAAACCTCAAATCGCTGAATGCCTGGCTGATCGGCCAAAAATCGGCGGGGAATTTTAATTCGCTGTTGGCCTTGATTGAAAGTGATTTTCTCACTCAATTCAAGTTTGTCATTTCGTAAGACCTCTAACCAAACATCGATTGGCTCAAATGTAGATCGTTGCAGGTCGAATTCTACCTCGAATCGGCTGTTGCGTGGCACCTGGCTATTGTATTTTATTCCTGCAATCCAATAATCGATTTTTGGTACCGTGTCGGCTAAAACCATGGCAAACACAGGGTAATTGACAGAAAGCGGAGTTAAATCGTAAGTTTCTCCGGCATTAAACAGGCCATCGGTAGCCACAATCATAGCTTGTGGACGGTTTGTTACACTGCTGAATTTCAAGTAATTAATCAGTTCCGAAAAGTTGGTCGATGTGTGGGAAAAGTCTATACTACAAGTATCGCAAACTCTTTGTCCGAAAATTACTCGGTGTACTTCAAAATGTTTCTTCAGCTTGGCTTCCTCGCGTTCAACAGTTTGCATATACCCGGATAAAGCCTCCGGGGTGTTAAGAAATTTAACCGACATGGAGTTGTCG
Organism: uncultured Bacteroidales bacterium; assembly: GCA_937981765.1. Taxonomy (GTDB): domain Bacteria; phylum Bacteroidota; class Bacteroidia; order Bacteroidales; family Salinivirgaceae; genus JAAYQU01. The sequence goes on along the minus strand of CALJOM010000001.1, from coordinate 168,051 downwards.
ATTGCCAAAATCAGTAATGGTTTTTGCGCTATTTTCCGTTCAAAAACCAATCTGGGGTTCAGTAGTAAAAAAATTACTATGGAGAAAGTTATAGCCCGGAGTGTAAAAAGCAAAAGATGTGTTTTTGTAGTGCTGGCTGGTGAATGTAGTTTGAAATAAAAAAACCATGCTGCCAAAGAGCCGGAAATTATTGCAAAAAGCAAATAAAAAAGCAGTTGTATCAGTTGAATCATAGTTTAAGGCATAACCTTTCAAAGTAACGCAAAGTTAACGCTAATATTTGGTTGTCGAAATTTTTCCAAAGATTCCAAACATGGCTGTTTGCAAAAAAAAATAGAGGAGATCGGTTATTTTCCGTTCCTCTATTTGGTTTTTATGTTGTAGGTGTCAGGTTTGCATTCCACCACAAACTCCGATTACCTGTCCGTTTACATACGAAGCTAGGTCGGAAGCTAAGAACAAGGCAACTTTGGCCACCTCTTCGGGTTGTCCGCCTCGGCGCAGCGGAATTTTTTCGTACCATCCTTTAACCACATCCTCGGGTAATTGGCCTGTCATTTCGGTGATAATAAAACCCGGAGCTATAGCATTGCAACGAATATTTCGCGACCCCAATTCCTTGGCAATGGATTTTGTAAAACCAATCATCCCGGCTTTGGAAGCAGCGTAGTTGGCCTGACCGGCGTTTCCCCCAACACCCACCACGGAGCTCATGTTGATGATTGAACCGCTTTTCTGTTTTAACATTATTCGCTGAACGGCTTTGGTCATAGTAAATACCGATTTAAGGTTTACCTTAATAACCAAATCCCACTGCTCTTCAGTCATTCTCATTAATAGCTGATCGCGGGTTATACCGGCGTTGTTTACTAAAATATCAATGGTTCCGAAATCGGCAACCACATTGTCGATCAATTTTTCGCAAGCGGCCATATCGCTGGCATCGGAAGCATACATTTTAGCTTTTACGCCATAGGAAGAAAGTTCCTGTTCCAGCGCACGGCAATTATCATCATAAACCAGATCGGTGCCGGCAACATTTGCGCCGTGTTGAGCAAAATAAACCGCAATAGCACGTCCGATACCTCGTGCTGAGCCTGTTATAATTGCGGTTTTTCCTTCAAGTAGTTTCATGCGTTAATTATTTTAGTTAATGTTTACATCAACACCACAAATTGAATACTTGCGGATATTGCGTATCATTTGTTTATCATGGTCAAAAATACAAAGAATTTCTGTAATATGAATAATCGTGGATTTAGTAGAAGCTATTTTTCACAAATTATGATGCTTTTAACCCTAACTGGTACCAAAATTACATTGCAAATGTCGTCTGTATTATGATATGGGGTGACTTTTGTTAGAAACATTTTTCGCCAACTTCACCCAACAAAAGCATCTGCGGATTGCAACGCACTTATGTGTTCAGGGGAAAACGCTCCCTAATCCGGTAACGTTAAAATCTCATATCCAGTTTCTGTAACCAGCACGGTATGTTCAAACTGAGCCGAGAGTTTACCATCGATAGTACGGGCTGTCCATCCATCTTTGGAGTCGATAACTACTCTGGGCTTCCCTTGATTTATCATTGGCTCGATAGTAAAAATCATTCCTGGGTGCATTACCGGCCCTGTTCCCTTTTTGCCAATGTGTTCTACCTGCGGTTCTTCATGAAAATGAATTCCTACGCCATGACCACAAAATTCATACACAACACTGTATCCCTTACTATGAGCATACTGCGATATAGCGTGGCCAATATCCCCAAAATGCGCCCCAGGCCTTACTTGTTGAATTCCAAGATATAAACAATGTCGAGCTACCTCTACAAGAGACTTAGCTTCTTCGGAAACATTGCCGATGAGGAACATTTTACTGGTGTCGCCATAATACCCACTCAAAATAGGCGTAACATCAATGTTAACAATATCTCCATCCTTTAATACTATCGATTTTGATGGTATGCCATGACAAACTACTTCGTTAGGTGAAATGCACGATGCCTTAGGGTATCCGTGGTATCCGATGGTTGCCGATGTGGCACTGTGTTCTTTGAAATATTGCAGTATTAAATTATCCAGATATTCGGTGTCTACTCCCGGCTTAACATAAGGTTCTATAAATGTTAAAGCATTGGCCGCAAGTTTACAGCTTTTGCGGATATGCTCTATCTGTTCGCGGGTTTTTATTATGATAGACATTTGTGGGAATTTTCGGCAAAGATATAAAGAAAATCTCTGTGTGGTTTGAATAAAATATGTTCAGTCGGAATTATTTTCGAAAAAGACTGCCCCTAGTATAAAATCCGCAATAATTAGAAAAACGCTGCAACTTTGGCTTGCAGCGTTAACCAAAACAATTCAATCCAAATAAGGGTTAACCTTTTAGTATTCTTTCCAATTCAAGGATAGATTGACGGAATTGTCTGTCGGTATCGATCAAGTCTTTAACAGATTTGCAGGCATGGAGAACAGTAGCATGGTCTCTCCCACCAATGCTTTTGCCGATAGCCGCCAACGATTCCTTGGTCAGCTCTTTAGCAAAGTACATGGAAACCTGGCGAACCAACACTACCTCACGCTTACGGCTACGGCCTCGAATCTCATCCGGAGAAACTTTAAAATAGTTGCAGACAGTGTTTTGTATCGATTCGATAGTAATTTTCTTCCGATAAACAGAAACTAACTTATTGAGTACATCACGTGCAAGTTCGATGGTTACTTCCGATTTGTTCAGGGTAGCATGAGCCAAGATAGATACCAGAGCACCTTCCAGCTCACGAACGTTGGAGGTAACATTTTTAGCAATGTAACGTTGCAATTCAGCACTCATTTCTATACCATCACGATCTATCTTGTGTTTTAAAATCGCCAAGCGGGTTTCATAGTCCGGAAGGGTCAACTCGGCAACAAGCCCCCACTTAAAACGAGAAAGTAACCTTTGTTCCAATCCTTGCAACTCTGCCGGAGGTTTATCACAGGTTAACACTAATTGCCGTGAATTTTGATGCAAGTAATTGAAAATATGAAAGAAGGCTTCTTGTGTTTTTGGCTTGTTACCTTGGGCAAAGATGTGCACATCGTCGATAATCAACACATCTATCATGCGGTAAAAGTTAATAAAATCGTTTACTTCGTTTGCTTGGATAGCGTCAGTAAACTGTTGCTGAAATTGATGTGCATTCACATAAAGCACTACAAGGTTGGGATTCAGTTCTTTGACTTTGACGCCAATTGCATGAGCAATGTGGGTTTTTCCAAGTCCACTGCCCCCATGAATAAATAAAGGATTAAAAGCGGTTACACCAGGTTTTTCTGCAACCGATATACCAGCAGAACGGGCCAAACGATTATTCTCGCCTTCGATAAAATTTTCGAACGAATAGTTAAGATTTAGCTTTGAATCAATATTTAGCTTTTGAATACCAGGAATTATAAACGGATTTTTTATCTGATGACGTTTTTCTTCACTAATAGGAAACTCTACCGGTTTGTTTGCAAGGTTCACCGGATTTTTTCCGGGTATGGTAACTGTTTTTGATTTTTTATCGTTCGATCCTGAAACTACAACAGGTTCGTAAGATAGCTTAGCATGTGGACCAATAACTCGACGAAGCACTTTCCGAAGTAACTCAATAAAATGCTCTTCTAAAAACTCTACAAAATACATGGATGGAACCTGAAGCCGCAAGTCTCCATTTTCGAGCTTAACCGGAACAATGGGGGCAAACCACAAATTATATGTGGGCTCCGGGACAATGTCACGAATAATCTCCAAACACTTCTTCCAAACCTCATCGTGATTTTCGGTCATTAGTAAGCCTCCTTTTACCATGTATTAATAAGTTAATTCTTTCGCGTATCACAACGCAATTTATTACATTTTTTTCTGAAAAAAAAATTTTTTACTCTTGCTTTTTTCATATCTTTTTCAACATTTTTTGAATAAACAAGTTAATGGTTTAAAATAATTACAATATTTTATATATTCTTAATTATAAGCACTTTAAATACATTAAACTTTCTTGCAATAGATGTTTAGTCGAATTATACAATATGTATAAATAATGAATTGAGTAGGTATAAATACCTATAAAACATAGCTTTATTTTACTTTAACTTCTATATTAAGAATTGTTATATTCTAATTATTTTTACAAATAAACTAATATTTTTTTACTCTTTATTATGTTTGCAACTATGAAATGTTTAGAATTGTTAACAAATAAACGAATAATGAATGGAAATGGTAATTTTACGTTAATTAAACCTTAGTAAAAGGAGAAAAAGCTATTTACCCGCTTTTTTCTTACTCGAACCAAAGTCAAAAACACTGAAATTAAGATACTTACGTGGATTTCCCTGCAAATCCTTTACTAGGTTACCGGTTTCCTCTACCAACACAACGAGAGTTTGATAAAGGGAATCGTTGGTAATTAACTTCCCGGCCGTGCCTTGTCCGGAGGTAACTATATCGATGGTTTTATTAAGTCTTTCCATAGTATTTTGGAGGGCATGAAGTATTTTCGAATAGTTTTGAACGCTCAGAGAATCGGTTAGTCTTTGGGTGTTGGCTATAATATGCTCAATATTTTTATTCTGAGCACGCATATTGTCGGTAATACTGCGGATATTGGACATTGTCTGGGTTAAGTTCAATTTCTGAGTGGTAAATAATATGTTGAGTGAATCGGTTAATTGGTGCACATTTTTCATCGATTTGGATATCTCCTCAATTGCATTCTGAATATTGGTTTGTGCTTTTTCATTAAAAATTTTGCGAACGATTTTAATGGCTTCCTCCATTTCCCTGAGCAAATCTTCGGCCTTGTGTTTAAGAGGTAACATCTGAAAGCTAACCTGATCTTTGAGACTTCCTTCGGTTTCTGACATTAATGTATCGTTGGGTTGATAAATTTCATCCGACTCGGTCAAAACTAACTCTATGGCCTTGGTGCCCATCAAATCGGTGCTTACTAACAAAGCTTTTGTACCTTTTGGAATTTTATATTTGGGATTAACGGCAATTTCAACTTCAACCAGGCCTTTCTTATCCATGTTAAGTCTTATGTTACGAACCTGGCCAACTTTGTAGCCATTGATATTTACAGGAGATGATGCGCTTAAACCACCAATCTGTTCATAAAAGGTTAAATAAACGTTATCGTTAGTAAACAAGTTTTTACCTTTGAGGTAGTTAAGCCCCCATATAAGAATAAAAAGAGTCAGAAGAACTACAATTCCTATTAGGGTATATTTAGTTCTGCTTGATATGCTCATAAATCTATTTTTTGCGTTTAACTGCTACATCAACCGGAATAGGCTTCCCGTCTTCAAAAGCCACGATAAAAGCTCCGGGGAAGATTTTTTTACATCGATCTATGTCGTTTCTGGCTTCCTGATACGTTTCAAACAATCCTGCATAATATTTGTTGAATCCGTCGAATTGTTTCGAAAATACAGCTCCAATTTCACGAAATTCGAGTTTGTTCAAGTCTACTTCCGATTTGGAGGCGGTTAATTGTATAGAAAACTTAATGCCTTGAAAAGTTTGTTGCGATTGTTGTTTCTGTGCTTGTTGCTTGCCATTTTTTTCAGTAAGACTTTCAGTTTTTTCCCGCAAATCCTCAAAATAAACCTTTATGGCTCGATAAATTGCTTGTGAGATTTCTTCAATACCTTGTGGACTGTTCATATATTTTTCCTCGTCAGAATTAGAAATAAAGCCTACCTCTATTAGTATGCTGGGCATAGCTGTATTCCATAAAACCAAGAAACCAGCCTGCTTTACGCCTCTGCTTTTTCGACTCGAAAACCGCTGAAATTCCTGTTCCAAAATATCAGCCACTTGCAGGCTTTGATCTAAAAAAGCGTTTTGCATCAGGCTGAAAATAATATACGACTCAACGCTATTCGGGTCATAACCTTCATACTTCTCTTTGTATCCCTCTTCTAAGGCAACAACTGCATTTTCTTTCCGAGCAACTTCCAGGTTTTCCTCACTTTTGTGCAATCCCATCACAAAGGTTTCGGTACCTTTTGCTGCATGATTTTTTGATGAATTGGCATGTATCGATACAAAAAGATTTGCCTTATTATCGTTGGCTATTTTCGAACGTTCGTTGAGTGGAACAAAAACGTCGGTGGTTCGTGTATAAACAAGTTTTACCCATGGTAATTGTTCTTTAACCAATTCCCCAACCCGTAAGCTAATGGTTAGAACAACATTTTTTTCCTCTGAAAAAGCCCCTTTAGCACCAGGGTCTTGCCCTCCGTGCCCGGGGTCTAGTACTAATGTATACTGATTAAGCAAACTTTGGGCTGAAAAAATCTGAGCTATAGACAACAATCCCAACAATAGGAAAATTTTCTTTGATGGTTGCATTTTTCCATTCCTAGTTCCAAAGATTTTCGTTAGTTTTGGGGCAAAATTCATACCCATAGCGCATATTTTTTCATTTACAAAGTTACATAATTAAACGGTTTTTTAACGTTGGCGTCGCGATATTTTTTCAAAAATACCATCTGCTTTGTTGTTCTGGTTTTTGCTCAGCTACTAGGTATTAGCTATTTAATAGCCCAATCTCCTGATTCACCGAATCGACCCCGAAAAGGTTTAATTCTAGGGTATCCCATACTTTACTCGGCCGAAGATAGTATTGTAGCGCTTATTCGGCAAAAAAAGGAAATATTGGTCGGAAATGCGCAGATTCGATATCAAAATCTAGAACTGAATGCAGCTTATATCGAAATCGACTTTCAGAACAACGAAATTTTTGCCAAGGGTCTTCCGGACAGTGCCGGGAATATTGTTGGATTGCCATTGTTTAAAGAAGGCAGCGATTCCTTTGAAGCAAAAACTATTCGCTACAATTTTAATACAAAAAAGGGTATCATTCAGGACGTAGTGACCGAACAAGACGGAGGATTTCTTCATAGTGCATTAACTAAGAAACACGATAAAAATGTTATTGATTTAAAAAGCGGAAAGTATACTACGTGCGACCTTGAACATCCCCATTTTTACATTTACCTGACAAAAGCCCGGGTGATACAAAACGAGAAAATTGTCGCCGGACCAGCTTATCTTGTAATTGAAGATATTCCTACACCCATTGCGATACCTTTCGGCTATTTCCCATTTACCAAAGAACGCGCTTCCGGTATTATAATTCCCGGTTATGGCGATAGTCGAGAGCGTGGCTTTTATTTAACCAATGGTGGTTATTACTGGGCTGGTACCGATTTTTTCGATTTCCGCATAATCGGGTCAATTTATACTAAGGGCTCGTGGGATATTGATGCCCGTTCGCGCTACAAGGTTCGCTATAAATATAGCGGCCAACTCGGCTACAGGCTGGAAAACATCGTTATCGGTGAAAAAGGTTCGGCCGACGAGGTCAACACCCGGGGATATGCTGTAACCTGGCAACACACACAGGACCCTAAAGCCCACCCCTATCAGCGACTCGGAGCTAATGTAAACCTTCGCTCGTCGAGTACAAACCGTTATTCAACCAATATTAACAACTATATTCAAAACACAGTTACCAGCGATATTTCCTATCAGCGAACATTTCCCGGAACCCCTTTCTCTCTATCCTCGAACCTACGACACTCGCTCAATACCCGAGATTCTACAGTCTCCTTGTCATTACCCACTGCAACGCTTAGTATGAGGCGTATAAATCCTTTTGAACGAAAAAACCGAATTGGCCCTACCCGCTGGTATGAAACCATTGGCTTAAGCTATACCAGCAATTTCCAAAACACCGCCCGCATGAAAGAAAAAGACTTTCTAACTAATAGAATGTTTGATAAGTTTCAATATGGCGTGAATCACAACCTCAATGCCTCCACGGCTTTTAAGTTTTTGAAATATTTTAACCTGTCGCCTCAAGTAACTTATCAAGAAAGATGGTATTTTAATAAAATGAACCGTGAATATGTACGAGGATATTCTACTGAATTTGGAGCAACAGATCCTCCAATTCGAGACACCATACTAATTGATACAATTAAAGGATTCTACCGTGTTTGGGATTATAATACGGGAGCAAGCATCAACACCACAATTTACGGAATGATAACCTTCCATCCCAGCCTCCCAATAAAGGCTATTCGCATGGTACATTCGCCATCAATTTCTTTCTCCTATCGTCCCGACTTCGGCGATCCCCGGTATGGATACTACAGTGTTGACACACTTCCCATGTTGAACTATAACCGATTTGCCGGGGCAATTTATGGCACGCCTCCCACCGGAAAGTCACAAGCCATAAATTTTTCGCTGAACAACAACATCGAAATGAAAGTGAGAAACCGAAGAGATACTACCAATCGGGAACAAAAAATTTCGATTCTGGATGCTCTTAATTTCTCAACAAGTTACAACACGGCTGCCGATAGCCTCAGGTGGTCGCCACTATCGTTCAACGCACACACAAAACTTTTTAACGTTATAAACATAAGCCTAAGCGGGAGTGTGGACTGGTATGCTCTCGACCCGGTAACAAACCGACGTATCAATACGTTTGTGTATTCAAAAGACAAAAAACCGGGAAGATTAACAAACACAACCCTATCAGCCGGTTTTTCTTTTAATTCAAATACCCTTTACGGCAAAACCTCTTCGCAAGCTGCAGACCCCAGCGATTATAATTTCTATTACAACTATTTCGACATTCCGTGGAATATCAACATCAACTACACCTACTCCTATTCGAAACCTACAACGCAAAAGCGCGTGCTGCAAACCATCAACGTTAACGGAGATTTTTCCGTTACCCCTAAATGGAAAGTTAACTACACTACCGGCTACGACCTTGAACGAAAAACCATTTCGTTAACCAGCCTGGGAATTAGTCGAGACCTCCACTGTTGGATGATGCGTTTTGAATGGGTGCCTTTCGGCGAAAGACAGAGTTATTTCTTTACCATTGGTGTTAAATCGAGCATTCTGAAAGATCTGAAATACGACAAACGTGAGGACTATTTCGATAAATTACGATAATTAACAACCTTTGAACTATGGAATCGTGGATCGACAACTTTTGGTTTTCTCATCTGGTTTTGCCAATTTTGATTTTCTTTGCCCGAATACTCGATGTAAGTATTGGAACCCTTAGAATAATTCTTATCTCCAAGGGATATAAGCGTTTGGCTCCGCTATTAGGTTTTTTTGAGGTTTTAATTTGGATCCTTGCCATTAGCCAGATTATGCAAAACCTTAATAATTGGACCAATTATTTCGCCTATGCAGCCGGCTTTGCTACCGGAAATTTTATTGGTATGTTGCTAGAAGAAAAAATTGCTTTGGGAAATCACTTGGTGCGTATCATTACCGATAAAGAAATCCAACCTCTAATTCAGGCTTTCTCCGAGGCGGGATACGGAGCAACCGTGGTTTCAGGGAAAGGGAAAACGGGCGATGTATCTGTTGTTTTTATTCTTTTTCGCAGGAAAAATATGGCTCAGATCGAAGAAATTATTGCCCAATATGCACCAAATTCGTTCTACACTATCGAAGATATCCGCCATATACGGCATGGCGTTTTCCCGTCAACCTCAACAAAGAGGCCTCTGTTTAAATCTCCGTTTAACCGCTTACGCAAAGGAAAATAGTTGCTATGAAAGACAAAATCCCTTCTGCTGCTATCATAACCATTGGTACCGAAATTCTAATAGGACAAATAACCGACACTAATAGTCAATTTATTGCCAAGAAGCTCTTTAGGTCTGGATTTCAGACTAACAAAATAGTTAGCATTAGCGATCGGGCATCCGACATCAAAGAATCAATAACAGAATTGAAACATGTTGACCTTTTGGTACTTACCGGTGGATTAGGTCCAACCAACGACGACATTACGAAAAATGTTCTTTGTGAGCTGTATGAGTGTTCATTGATTGAAAGTTCAGAGGTTCTCGAAGACATTACAACCTTGGTTAAACGGCGAAATCCGGATGCCGAAATTAACGAGCGTAACCGAATGCAGGCACTTGTGCCAGAGCCGGGCAATTATGTAAGGAATAAAGTTGGAACAGCTCCCGGATTAATATTCGATTCATGCAATGATTTGCCCGTTCTAATTGCCCTTCCCGGAGTTCCGTTTGAAATGCAATGGCTTTGGGAAAATGGTGTGGACCAATATCTTAGGAGCCAATTCGATGTATGCCCTAATGAATTTGATCAGTTTTTTGTTGCGGGGATCCCGGAATCTGAGCTAGCGGTTAAACTGCAATCCTGGGAAAATACTTTGCCCAAAGAGTGGCAACTAGCGTATTTACCTTCACCTGGAATAATAAAATTGCGCTTGTCGCGCCCTAAAGATAACACCCCAATGTATTGGCAGCGAATTGAGGAATTAAGGATACTTTTGGGAAATCTTCTGGTTGGTGAAGGAGATTTGACATTGGAAGCCCTGGTAGCTAAAGAACTAACTGAAAGAAGATTAACCATTTCAACAGCTGAAAGTTGTACCGGAGGAAAACTAGCTCATTTGCTAACCAGGGTTCCAGGAGCTAGTTCTTTTTTCAAAGGCGGAATGGTTGCCTATGCTAACGAAGTTAAAACCAACTTTTTAAACGTTGAGCTGAAACTAATTGAGGATTTTGGAGCAGCAAGTCAAGCTGTAGCTGAAAAAATGGCTTTGGAGACGCAAACTATCTTCCAAACCAACATTGCCATTGCTACAACCGGCATTGCAGGTCCAACCGGTGGAACTCCTGAGAAACCTGTTGGAACCGTTTGGATTGCCATTGCCATTAATGGGAAAGTCGATTCGCAAAAATTCGTTTTCACCACTCTAAGGGATGTCAATATCACGCGAACCTGCAACACAGCACTTGCCTTAACTCTGGCAAAAATCAAAAATCTTCCAACACGGTGATAACTTATTCTCCTGGAAGCGGAATAATTATTTTAAACATAATCCCCCCTTGCTCCGGACGAATAAAGGAAATTTGACCAGCAAGCGAATCTATTTTGTTAACTAAATTTTTTAACCCCAGCCCCGAATGTTCGGATCGAAGTACTGATTCAACATCAAAACCTCTTCCATCCTCTTTATAGGTAACCCGCAACATAGCTTTTTGCTTATGCAGTTCCAAATGAGCCTTAGTAGCGTTGCTGTGTTTCAGTGTATTATTAATTAACTCTTTTACCACTCCAAACAAAATTTTGCTTATTGCCGGGAGAATAGTTAGGTTTTCCGGATAAATTGAAAGCCCAATGTTAATTACTTTCGTTTTATTAATTTTCTGAATGTAATCGGATATTGCTTCAACAAAGCCGAAGTGGCTTAGCAAATGTGGCATCATTGCCACCGCTGTTTGTTTAGCTGTTGCAATCGATTGGTCGATAATCTGCTGCATCTGGGTAATGAGCTCATCCTCTGTACCGGTCTCAATTTTCTTGGTTGCGAACAGATTAATGTATATTTTCAGCGCACTTAAAAGCGGGGCTAAATCGTCGTGGATAGTTTCCGCAAATTGTTTGCGTTCACGTTCCTCGGTTTCCAGAATTGTTTTTACAATCAAACGGTCAATATTTTTTCGTTCGGAAATATCGCGAGCCACAATCAATATTGCCCGCATTCCACGATAGGTAATAATTTTTTCCCGCACATCGATAGGCACTTTTCTTCCATCCTTAGTAACCAAAATAGTGCCGGTAATAAGTTGCTTGGATTGATGAACTTCTCCTGCCATGGCCGGTTCAATATCTTGCGACGAGGTGGTAAGGGTGTTGATATTTTGCCCAATGAGTTCATCAACCGGATAGCCGCTTATGGTGGCCGCCGACTTGTTTGCCTCAATAATTTCGCCTGAAAAGGAGACGATAAAAACCATATCGGAGGCACTGTTAAATATGTTGAGGAAACCGTCTCGTGACTGTTGAAGTTTAAGCCGATTCAGCTCACGGTCGATGTTGTGACCAATCATGGCGGCTGCCGCAATTAGGAATTGTACTTCGGAAATTTCCCAATGTTTTTCTTTTAGATGAGCAGCCACAAGAGCTCCATAAAAATTACCGGCAATAAAAATAGGAACGGCCGCATAGGTCTTTACTCCAATTTGTTTGAGATGTTTAAGCAAAACCTCGGGCATGCCAGCATAAATTGAATCGGAAACTAAATGGATATTTTTTTCCAGAATTCTTTTGAATATAAAGGCAACCTCATAGGGTATTTTATCTATCTGCACAAACTCTGGATTTTTATGGTAGAATGAGGTATAGAGTGTCGTAAACTGTTCACTCGCAGGATCATCCTGCATAATTGCTAAGGTATGAAGCCTCAATTCACGCCTGATCATTTCCAGCGATTGTTCTATGGCTATCTGGATATCGCTATTATGGGAAAAAATATTTCCCATTTCCAACAAACAGCGACTTAAATCGGAAAATGGCAACCGACAATTTGATGTATTTATCCCAGGTGTAGAACTCCAGATTGAAATTTTCAAATGGTTGGATTTCTCAGCTTTTTGTAGAGTTACATCAACCAGTTCTTTTCCTCCAGTCAATATTGCTTTAAAACTGAATTCTTGTTCTTGACTGACAAAATTCATAAGCGACTGCAGAATATAGTCTCGCATAACAGGCTCAAACAACTCGGGAACCCATCGTTTCGTCAAATTCTTATTAGAATTCTGATCAAGTTTTTCATAGTCAACAAGGTAAAAATCTCTATCAACGATATATTCAGCCATCAACCACTGCTTTTTTTGTGTGCAATAATTCGACAACAAGGGTTTTGCTGAAATCATTAACAGCAAATTTGTCCCTTCGCCCGTTTGCTTCAAAATGGGTAAGATTGTCAGAAATATAGTAAACTCCGCCTTTTCAAGAGCTATTGGTTTGGCAATTTGTAAAGCCTGCTCTGAATTATTTGTAAATGAGATAAGTTGGGGTTTTAGTGATTGTATTATCTCCGATATCAAATCTTTGTTACCCAGAGCTTGCTCATCACCGAAAGTTTTAGTTTCGTCGAAAAAGTCGGCAATGGTGCAGAGATTTTCGTCGAGAATCGCTATTCGTGGAAAGATGTGCGAAAATTGCCGGGTAAAAACATCGAAATTTATGTTTATTGAAACCGGTGTATGTTTTTCAGTTTTAGACATTCCTGACTATTTCGATAATCGTTTTCACTTCATAGTTAGGTTGAACTACATGTATTTCAATGTTACATCTTTCAAAAACTTTTCTTCTAACAGTTTGGCAATACGTTTTACAACGGTCCGTCGAATTTCAAGTTCAACCGGCAGCGACGGGTCTTGATGGGCAATGTTGATACATGTGCCTATAACAATATGTATTTCATCGCTTTCGAGAAACATTTTAACTATCTGGTCGGCCGGGCCTCTTCCAAGGGTGGTGTTGCTATCGTAGTACCGCAGAATATTGGTTACTTTCCCAAGGGTAAGAATTCCCTCAGTTATTAAATCCACATTTTTCATAGAGCTAGTTGGCGGTAAATCGGGATCTTCAAACTCCAGGCTATCGATAATGGGTTCGCCAAGTTCGCGCGAAATGATTTCGGCGGTTGTGGCTCCACAAATAATCTTTTTCCCCTGAAATTGATGGACTATCATGGCCAATTCAATATCGCATTCTTTTTCAAAAGGAGGTCCTGTACAAAGAAGTAATTTTCGCGGTTCGCGGAAATATATGGCTGTACAGCTGGTATCGTCTTTTGGGCGGTAATTATCGTTCATAATGGCCATGTTAATAATCTTTTGGGATAGTTTCCTGGCCGAAATAAACGGATTTTTTTCAATAATCGATCTGGTAAAAAGTTTAACCTCATCGATTCCCCAGCCAAAGGGATATTTTGGAGTTCCTAATCCCGACTGAATAACACCATCGCTCCAGAATACAATGCGATCTTCTTTTTGTGCAAGAAAGCTGGTTGAACGTAGTTCCTTACCACGGTTGCTATTTTCCAACTCTATATGTTGCCATTCGGGAATAAAAATTTCCTTGCCTCTAAGAATCAAACATTCCGGATTATCGTATTCAAGAATATTTACCTCGCCTGTGTGCTGGTTAATATCTACTATGGTAAAGGTAGAGTAGCTTATCTTACGAACACTGCAAACGGGCAATGTGTTCATAATAATTTCAGCAATGGTTTTAAAATCTTTATGTTCGCGAGTAAAATTAGCCGCTAGGGTTGCTGTCAAAGTTGCTAACATGTTTGCTTTTACGCCATGCCCCATTCCATCGCTGAGAACGGCAATTATCCTTCCTTCCTCTTTGATTCGCTTGGAAACGAAAACATCGCCGCAAATGCGTTCATCTTCATGCTCTTTTTGCTGACAAAAAATTTCTACATAAAACGGGCTTTCCATAGCTTTAGCGTTGTGGGTCTAGAAATTCTTTTTGGTGTCCTGGTACGACTGAATTATAGAATTGAGCATGCGCTCAGTTTCAGCGGTTCCTTCTCCAAGCAGGAAGGCTATCTCCTGTACAAGTTTCAGGTTTTTGCTGATCACTTCGTTTATTCGATTAATTACCTCTTCTTTTCGCACCTCAGGAACATACATATCCCTGATGATTGCGCCAACTATTTTCCCCGGTGTTATTGGGAAAACAGAAATGTTGTATAATCCTTGCCCCAGATGTATGTCTTTGTTTTGAACCGCAACATTATTTTCGAGAACGTAGCTAAAGTAAGTACAAACATTTTGTGGTAGCAAGGCCTTAAGGTCTGCACCGATAAGGCCCGGAACAATTTCGGCAATATCCGCAGCATCCTGACCTAACAAGTTGATAAAACTTTGATTCGATTGTACAATCTTCAAATTGTCGTCGACAATGATAACTCCGGTGGGAAGTTTATTCAATAATCCGGAGGTTATTTGGGAGGCTTCCTGAAATGCTTCACGTTCCTTACGTACATGCATTTCGGCTTCGTTCAGGGATTTTAAGGTATTGTCGAGTTTTTCGTTAGCAGCTCGTAAACGTCGTTCGTATTTGTTTCGGCTTTGCACCATATAGGTATGACACATGTCTTTGGTAGCCAATCCATTGGCTACGGCTATGGCAAGGTCACGGCAGGAATTATATCCACAAGCGCCGCAAGCTGCTTGCTTATCAATATTGCTTTTTCCCATTTGAAGTAAAACCTCGGAAATTTGTTCTTCCGTTGGCTCCTGAAGTCGCATATCACGATTTTCATAAGCTCGGCTGAAATCTAACTGTAAAAACTCTTCTATATCTTTATCCCACTGCTCTTTATTCCAGGTTGCCAGCCGTTTTTTGGTATAAGCAATAACCAAGGAACGACGTAAGAATTTTTGTCCTCCGGGACTTGTTCCAGGCCCCATTATACAATTTCCGTCGCAATAAAATAAATCGAGATGTTGTTTGAGCAAGTTAAACTGTTCGAACTCTTTAAGTGCTTTTAATACATTTACTTTCCCATCGGCCGAAATGAGTTGCCCCGACAACAAATCTTCGTTTATCCCAACACTTTGAAACATACCTCTGCTTATTGGGAAAAGACTTCCTTTACCACCGATTGGTGGATCAAAGTCGGCAAACTCCACATTGTTTTCGGTTATTCCGGCTTCGCTGAACATTTGCCGTAGTTCGCGATAGGTTAGCACAGAATCAACCCGTTTCTCGCCTTCGTAGCGCTTAGCCTCCCCCTTGGCTGCTGTGCATGGACCAATAAATACCACTTTAACATCCTCTCCGTATTTTCTGTGAACCACCTGTGCTGTAGCAACCATAGGAGAAACAAACGGTGCCATGTTATCAATCAAGCGTGGGTGATAGCGCTCTACATAATTTACCACAGCCGGACAATTAGCCGTGATAAAATACTTCCCTTTAAAATTTTCGAGCAGTTCTCTGTATTTTAGAGCTATTAGATCGGCACCAAAACTTACCTCGCAAACGTAGGTAAATCCAAGTGCCTTAATCATTCCAACAAAGTTGGTGTAATCCGTAATATCGTGAAATTCTCCCGATATACTGGGGCCGCATATGGCAGCCACTTTAGCTCCTGATTTTATCAATGCGGTAACTTCCTTTTTAGCATCAAGGTCTTTAATGGCATAGTAGGGGCAGACACTTAAACAACTGCCACAACCAATACAACGCTCGGGAATAATTTCAGCCGATTTTTCATTGGTTTTTATTGCGTAAGCCGGACAAACACGAACACAGGCGTAGCATAGCTTACATCGCTCAGGATTAATTTTTACAACTTGCATTAGAACTTTTGTTTAATAGTTTTTACTGACCTAAAATCTAGCAGGGATATAATTTTAAGCCAGAAGTCTGTAAATGAATTTTAGCTGGGCTTAATAATATCCATCGAATTCGTCGTTCAAAATATCGATAACATTCATGGAATCAACCTCTTCGTAGATATTGTTGTTTATTTTCAAAATTGGGCCATTGGCACATTTACCAAAACAATGCCCACCACGGAATTGTACGTATTGGCTTAAATTATGCTCTTTGATGAAGTTATTGATAACCTGCAAGGTTTTTTTATTTCCCCGGGCAAAACACGAACTACCGAGGCAAAGTATAATCTCTTTTTTCTCCAGAATAGGCATACCGAACAGTTTTGTTTTTCAAATATAACGTATATGGTATGTAAATCGACTGATATTAATCAGTTTTTTGGTTGGCATATTATTCACTACTTTTGCAAAAAAAAGATGACTTTTGATATAACCGATACCATCTGCGCCCTATCAACACCTGCAGGAACAGGCGCCATTGCTTTGGTTCGGATTTCTGGCCCCGAATCAAAAAGAATTTTATCGAAAATATTTTTTGACAAGAACACACTTCAATCCAAAACCTTAAAACCCCGAACAGCAACGTTTGGGATTTTACAGTTCAGAAATGAAATAATTGACGAAGTTGTGGTTACCTGGTTTCCACAACCACACTCGTATACTGGTCAGGATGTGATTGAAATTTCATGTCATGGCTCGTCCTACATACAGAGAAAGATAATGCAATCGCTGATTGAACTGGGGTGCAGAACAGCACTTCCCGGCGAATTTACCATGCGAGCCTTTTTCAACGGCAAAATGGACCTAACTCAGGCAGAAAGCGTTGCAAACCTTATCAGCGCCCGAAATGCAACTGCCCATAGAGTGGCCATTTCGCAAATGAAAGGTTCTTTCTCCAAAAGGCTAAATATGCTCTCGGAAAAACTGGTGCACTTACTCTCTTTGGTTGAATTAGAGCTCGATTTTGGAGATGAAGATGTTGAATTTGCCGATCGAAGCCAACTACAACAACTGATTTCTGAAATAGATTCCGAAACCAAATCGCTGGTTAATTCTTACGGCATGGGACAAGCCATCAAAAACGGTATTCCGGTAGTCATTGTAGGACATCCCAACGCAGGAAAATCCACTCTGCTCAACAAACTGCTTCAGGAAGAGCGCGCCATTGTTAGCGATATTCCGGGCACAACCCGCGATGCCATAGAGGACACCATTACTTTCGAAAACCTAGAATTTCGCTTTATCGACACAGCGGGCCTCAGAAAATCAACCGACCAAATTGAAAATCTTGGAATGGAACGATCGCTCGAAAAAGCCTCAACAGCATGGATAGTTCTGTTTCTTTTCGATTGCTCGGAAAACATTGAGAACATTATACACGCCCTCCAGTCCATTCAACAAAAAATAAACACTACCCAAAAGATAATCCCCATTGCTAATAAAATCGATCTTCTAACAGATCCTGTACTTACCGAGAAATTAGCCACCGTAGCCAACACAACCGGAATATCACAAGAAAGTGTACTAAAAATATCGGCTAAGTCGGAGAGCGGGATTCCAAATCTGATTTCAACCCTCGTGAAAACAGCCGCTGCAATGCTTCCCGACGAAGATGCCGTAGTAATTAATAACACACGCCAATACGAACTTCTTCTTAAAATACACCAGGCACTCTCCAATACCCAAGAAGCCATGGCGCAAGCACTCCCTTCTGATATTCTTGCGTTTGAACTTCGCCGCGTGCAAACGTTAATGGGAGAACTTACCGGTAAGGTTATCGACCCCGACACAATTCTGGGTAATATTTTCAAGAATTTTTGTATCGGGAAATAAACAAAGCCCGTTTGCCAGTGTTTTCGTTTAAATTTGGTGTTTAAACAAAAAAATTTTTTTGTTCCACCCAAGGGTTTAAATCTTAGGTTCAACACAACAGCATCATGAAACTGAAGGAGTATTTGAAAAATCGCTTCAAACATCGCTCGAAATTAAGTCAGGTGATCGACACTCTTCTGGTTGCCTTGTTAATAATCATGCTGGTTCCGTCTCTTCGAAGAGATTATGGCAGCTATTTAGTACGTGTTTTTATGACAACACCATCGTTATCAGACACCATCGAAATCCCTTTAACGAAAAATGACCTGAATTTTATGATGCTCACCCCTGAAAACACAAAAGTGACCCTGCAGGAAATGCTCGATAAGCCAATTTTTTTTACATGGTGGGCCACCTGGTGTCATCACTGCGTAGCAGAAGCCTCACAACTGGAGAAATTGCATAGAAAAATGGGCGATCGAATACATGTATTGATTTTGGTCAACGAACCTAAAAACCACATAAAAGATTTTTTATCGAAGAAAAACATTCAACTTCCTATCTATTTTGCACTTCAAGGAAAAACTGAAACACTCTCGGCAAAATCGCTACCCACAACATTTGTAATTAACAAAAACGGAACCGTGGTTTACAAAAAATCGGGTGCCAAAAATTGGAACTCGGAAAAATTTCTGCAATTTCTTCAACAAATAGAATAACCGACATAATTTCCGAAACACCAAGAACAAAAGCGCCCTATCGATTCAAGTTTATTTGAAAAATAGTACCTTTGTGCAAAAATAACCCATGAGTTTTAAAGCAATAATTCGCGACAAAATATTCTGGAAACATTTAGGCATAGCTGTTGGTAGTGCCTTTGTGTTTCTGTGGTTGGTATTTTTTTCATTGAAGATATTTACCCACCACGGTCGCACCTATCGTGTTCCGGATTTAACGGGTCTTACTTACGAAGAAGCCCAAAAGGTAGCAGAAAGATTTCATCTGGTTTTAATCTTAAACGACTCTACTTACGTACCCGGAAGGCAGCCCGGCACAATTGTCCTTCATAACCCAAAACCCGACGACCGGGTAAAGAAAGGCCGAAAAATATTTGCAACAATCAATGCTCGCTCCAAGCCTAAAGTTCCTATGCCCAACGTTACCGGAGTTTCGTTCCGTCAGGCAAAAGTTTCGCTCGAACTAGCGGGACTTAATGTCGGGCGTTTAATTTATCAGCCCGACCCTATGCAGCATTATGTACTCGAACAACGATACAAGGGACAAAACATCCCGCCGGGAACACCCATTGAAAAAGGCGAAGCTGTGGATTTACTCCTCGGTCAAGGTGTTTCGGGACAAACAACCACCGTCCCCAACGTTATTGGAATGTCGCTCGAAGAGGCTAAAAAAGTTCTTCAAAATGAATATCTCAATGTAGGAAAAATTAGCTTCGACAAAACCGTTAAAAGCTTTGCCGATTCAATTAATGCCAGAGTTTTCCGACAATACCCACCTTCGGGATACATTATTCGTCAGGGCTATAATGCTGACCTGTGGCTAACTTTGGATTACATTACCCACTATAGGACCGATTAAATAATTTTTTTCAATCCGCTGCGTTTCTTGGAAAACACATCACACAACAAACTGCAATTCATGGCAAAAAGAAACTTGCCGCTCGTTATCCTGATAATTGCTTGGTTAACAACCCAGGCACAAGAACATCTAACTGGTCTGACAGTCAACCCACACCTACCCCAAAAAGCTCAAATATCAAAAAAAAATATATTGTCTGAGCCACTCTCTTTGCCTTTTTTCGACGATTTTTCCACGTATATGGGATACCCCACTCCTTCAAAATGGAGCGACTCGGCCGCCTATATCAATCAACACCTTGTAAATTATGGAATAAGCATTGGGGTTGCGACTCTCGACGCTACCGATAGCAATGGCAGACTCTATCCACTCGGTTTTGGACAAATTTACCGACCAGGCGATTCCCTAACAAGTCGTGCTATTAACCTTTCTGGCTTATCTCCGGCCGATTCGGTTTATCTCAGTTTCTTCTATATGCCAGGTGGACTTGCCGACTTACCCCAAACCGGCGACAGCCTTCTGGTGGACTTCTGGGACGGACAACAATGGAGAAATACATGGAAAACCTCCGGCAATAAACCCGCCCAATGGAAGCAAGTATTGCTACCAATAACTGAAACCAGCTATTTTTCAGACACATTCCGATTCCGGTTCCGAAACATTATCAGCCCCTCGGGAGGAGGTATTATTGCCACCAACTGCGATTTCTGGCATATCGATTACGTGAAACTTGACAAAAACCGTCACCATAACGACACCATAATCCGCGATGTTACCATAACCCGCCCACCAAATTTTGCATTTCGGCAATATAGTTTCATCCCCTGGCGACACTATCAAAGCTACTTCTACCTCACTTACGGAACAATAGATTTCTACTTTGCCAACCACGACAACAACAATAACCAGAATATCACCAGTTACTACAAAATCAGCAACCCATTCGGCACCTACAAAGACAGCGTGCTTGTTGGCGCTATGAACTACGAAGCCTTTGAACAAATAGAATTCTCTGCACCCATAAATCGAAACCTTTTCCCCTTAAACAACAACGACTCGGCTGTATACCTTCTGGAAACAAAAATCATTGCATCCAGCATGTACCCCACCTTCAACAACACAGGGCAGCGCTACCATATATTTTCCAACTATTATGCTTACGACGACGGCACAGCCGAAAACGGCTACGACCTAAATCAAGCCGGAGGACGTGTGGCCGTAAAATTTGAAATGTATGCCGAAGATTCTCTTCGCGGTGTTTATATCTACTTTAATCCAACCAACGATTCAGCATACCTGACCAACTATTTTACACTTTGCGTTTGGCAAGACAACGGAGGAATCCCCGGTCAGTTAATATACTCCAAACCTGGATGTACTCCCAGGTTTAATTACGAAGGACATTTTAGTCGAATTTTGCTCGATACTGCCATATTCCTGCCAAAATCGTTCTTTATCGGCTACCAGAAAAACACAAACCAGTTTATGAGTGTTGGTCTTGACATGAGCAGACAAATACCACAACGCAATTTCTACAATTTGGGACAGCAGTGGGTAGCCTCCGCTTATCCCTATCCGTTAATGATTCGCCCCATAGTCTCGAGAAATCAAATTGTTGGAATCAATAGTCAACCATCCCAAACAGAAACACCCAACGCTTACCCAAATCCAGCCACCACCAACCTATACATTTCCTATCCCGACCCAATCCGCAAATGGCACACAACGCTGCTCGACATGACTGGAAGAGTAAAATACGAAGGCACACGCCCAGAATTTATTAATTGTCAAACTTTAGACAATGGTTTATACATTATCCGTTTCACCGAAGGGCGTGAAACCACAACTCAAAAAATAATCATAAACCGCTAAAAAATGATTTTTGAGGAAATTCAAAACCAAACCGATAGATTCAAAAACCAACCGTCGGAAAAAGACAACTTTAATAATCAAGATATTTCAGCAAAAACTGAAAGAAATTTATCCACCCCCGAACAAGAGGAAATAGAAGACGACGATTCCGGAGAACAATACGAACACCACCGTTTTATTGTCGACCCTGGACAAGGAGTGATGCGTATCGACAAATACCTGGATGATCGTATAACCAATGCCAGCCGCACAAAGATTCAAACCGCTGCCGATGCCGGCAACATTCTGGTAAACGGCAAGCCTGTAAAATCGAATTACAAGGTCAAGCCCGGCGATATAATTCAGGTAATGATGAGTTATCCTACCAGGCAAATCGAAATAGTGCCTGAGAACATCCCGCTGAACATTGTATATGAAGACGATTATCTGATAGTAATCAATAAACCCGCCGGAATGGTGGTCCATCCGAGCTACGGACACTACAACGGAACCCTGGTAAACGCACTGGCCTATCACCTCCGCGATAACGAACTTTTTAACCGCAACGACCCACGACCGGGATTAGTGCATCGTATTGATAAAGATACTTCGGGCTTGATTCTGATTGCAAAAACCGAACAAGCCAAAATGCATCTCGCCCGACAATTTGCCGAACACACAACCCGAAGATTATATCATGCCGTGGTATGGGGCAGTTTTAACGAAAAACATGGAACAATTACCGGATACATAGGCAGAAATCTCAAAAATCGAAAAGTGATGTATGTTTTCGACGATCCTTCCATGGGAAAACATGCCGTAACCCATTATACCGTTCTTGAAGATTTCGGCTACGTATCGTTGGTGGAATGCCGTCTGGAAACCGGAAGAACCCATCAAATAAGGGCCCACATGCAATTTATGAAACACCCGCTGTTCAACGATGCCGATTATGGTGGCGACCGAATATTGAAAGGAACAACTTTTACCAAATATAAACAATTCGTTCAGAACTGCTTCGAGATTTGCCCACGCCAGGCATTACATGCCAAAACCCTAGGATTTGAGCACCCGGATACCGGAAAGCCCATGGACTTTGATTCCGATTGGCCTGATGATTTTCGACAATTAGTCGAAAAATGGAGACATTACCTCTCCTACAGGCAACATCAGATGGATTTAGACAAGGGATAATTATTGTTCTGCACTATATTTGCCCTCAAAATCAAAACATGAGCAGTGAAATAAGCCCCAAAATTGAAGCCGGATGGCTCAATGTGCTTCGCGAAGAATTTGAAAAACCCTACTTCAGGGAACTAAAACACTTTTTGTTGGAAGAAAAAAAGCAATATACAATATATCCTCCCGGAAGTCAAATATTTGCGGCCTTCGATCTCACGCCATTCGATAAAGTTACGGTTGTCCTCCTGGGGCAAGATCCCTATCATGGTCCTAAGCAAGCACACGGCCTTGCCTTCTCCGTCCCACTCGGAGTTCAAATCCCACCATCGTTACAAAATATCTACAAAGAGTTAAATTCTGATCTGCAACTGCCCATCCCCCGACATGGGAATCTAATCTACTGGGCAGAACAAGGTGTGCTTCTGCTAAATGCCACCCTAACTGTTCGGGCTGACTCGCCGGGATCTCACCAGAAAAAAGGGTGGGAAACATTTACCGATGCTGCCATACGAAAATTATCTGAACATCATACAGGACTGGTATTTCTCCTATGGGGAGCTTACGCTCAGGCAAAGGAACCACTAATAGACAGCAGTAAACACCATATTCTAAAAGCTCCACACCCATCGCCTTTATCGGCAAACCGTGGTTTTCTGGGATGCCGTCATTTTTCCAAAACCAACCAATTACTCATGCAACAAGGTAAAAAACCAATCGATTGGAGTGTTAAACCTTAATTTTCAATAAAAATGATACGTTACATCGCCCTAATACCGCTCACAGGTTTCGTGTTTGTTTTCAACAGTTGCCACGAAATCAAGTCACGACCTACTATCCAAAAAAAGCCCGGCAATTCACTTCTTTGGGAAATCTCCAGCGACTCTATTCCATATAAATCTTACCTCTACGGGACAATACATATTCAAGACAGTCGAGTTTTTTTGTTCGATTCTGTTGTAGAAAATGCCTTTAAACGCGCCGATATTTTGGCCGTTGAAGTGGAACTCGACCTTATTGATTATGGTATCATGATGAATGCCATTATGATGAAAGACAGCACTCTTGAACAGCTGTTATCTCCCGAAGATTATGGCCTCTTAGAATCAAAATACTATGAGTATACTGGGGCATCGCTACGTACAGCTGCACGCGTAAAACCCTTTTTCCTAGGTGCCAACATTATTCAAAGCTTAGTAAAAAAAGACAAAAGCATTCCGCTCGACCTTCACTTTATCAAAGAAGCCAGAGCCATGGATAAACCGGTAGTGGGCTTGGAAACATTCGACGAACAAATCGCCATGATAGATGAATTATCCTACACCGAACAAGCACGTATGCTAATCAAAAGCCTGACCGATACCGTAGACATGCCTTCGTTGTTCAACACTATGCTTAATGCCTATCTAGCCATGGATGGGGATAAACTGATTGTATTAACCACCGACCCTTCACTTCCTGAAGAGTTCATGAAAAAAATCCTGGTTGATCGCAATCATTTAATGACCGAGCGATTACTACTCTTAATCAAAGAGCGAGCTGTTTTTTGTGCCGTGGGAGCCGCTCATCTTTTTGGTAATGAGGGGATTATTGAGCTGCTACGTTCAAAAGGTTTTACGGTTCGTGGTATTGATTTTAATTTTCTACCAGTTCGAAAGTAAGGTAGAAGGATTAATGATTCGTGGATTTTAAAATCGAATAACGAATAAATTCAACTCCTTGACGGTAAAGCACATAATCCAGCGGATTTCCCCATTGGTCAAATTCTGTCCAAACACCTTCTTTAACGTCACGACAATAACTTCCTGCATGAGTAATTTCTCCTTGTTGAGAACCAAAAAACCACAATCCAACAGCATTGCCGGCACAAAAACTGCCTGACTGTTTAAGTAAACCATTTGGCCAAAACACTTCCCACTCACCGGTATACAAATTATCCATGTACTGACCAGTGATATAAAGTGTCCCGTTTCCGTAGTATGCCTTCACTGGGCCGTTACGTTTCCCGTCGACAAACCATGTTGTTTCAATTAGCTGTCCTGCCTGGTTATAGATTTTTTGTTGGCCATTTTCGCGATTATTAACAAAAGGGGTTATAGAACGAACAGAGCCTCCGGGATAATAATTTACATATTCACCATTGAGTCGTCCATTAACATATCTTGCTTTAGAAACCAACATTCCTTCTTTGTCGTATATCAACATTTCCCCTTGCCAAAGGTTATTCATCTTTGTTCCTAGATAATTTAATTTTCCATTTTCATGGTAAAGCTTTACTTCCCCGTGAGAATTTTCTCCTACACGAAACGATATCTCACGCAAATTGCCATTGGGATAATAATATCTGCACAATCCATTGATTTTATTGCCTTTGTAGGTTTCAACCTGAACGAGTGAGCCATTAAAGTTATACGTTTCAACTTCTCCACTCAACTCACCGGTTTGGTACATTCCCTTTTGGTAAATATTCCCGTTGGTGTAATAGAGGCTAAATTCACCATGGAGCATTCCCTTAAGGTAAGTGTATTTTGCCTTAAGACTTCCGTTGGGGTAGTAAAGATTCCAGACTGAATCCAGCAAATTGTTTTTGAATATTCCCTGCTGATACGGCTGTTGATTCTCGTAATAGTAGGTATAAAAGCCATGTTTTATGGTATCTCGGCCAATCATTAGATATTGATATTTCTCTTGGAGGGCTCCGCTTAAATAAAAAGAGTAACCAAAATTGACCTGTTGCCCTTGAGCAAAAAGGACGAAACAAAAAACTACAACTAACGTTGAAACAAAGGTTCTCATCAAATTCCTAAACCCCCTAATATTCGATAACTATTTGGGTACCTTCAAGGGTTTGCGTACTTCCATAGTCCAAAACGGCGGCAAGAGCATAGGTCCCTTTGGGAATATCAGCAGGTAAGGTTAATAAAATACGCTGGCTACTTTTAGGGAACATGGTATACGACTGTGGCGGAAATACTTTTTCTGTACCGGTTTGAATTTCTGATAAAATCAAAAATACATTTCCCTGAAGAATAATGTCGCTGTTATTAGTAATAATGGCTGAGAAGCGGCGTTCCGAAGAATTGGTTGTTTCAACTTCCCGTAGTTGGTCAATTTTAGCACTTAAGACTGCAGCGGGCACGGCAGATGTTTGAAAAACTTCAACAATAATCTGAGGTGAAATTGTCATCCCAGCAGCAAGCTCTTTATCAGCCTGAAATGTCTGTCTTTCTACAGTGGGCCGAACGTAAATCACACCCCAGCGGGAACCATACTCATCAACCGGAGGTTGAATAGAGACAGCGATCTGTTGCTCTTGATTGGGAGCTAACTCAAAAAATGTTGGAGTAATCGTAAGCCAGTTACTTATGGAACGTTTGTTGGTTCCCGCAGGAACAAATTCTTTTTGTCCGGCACTATTAATCGTAAAGTCGCCCATGCTAATTAAAAACGATTGTGTTCGTTCGCTATGGTTTTTTACCATAAGATTTTTTACTTGAGACGTTCCGGGCTCAGCATTAAAATAAAATTTTACGGGCGAAACTTCAAAATCCTGTCCATAAACAAAGGTGAAAACACCAAATAAAGCTATTAACGAAAATCTTCTTTTCATAGATGGTTTGTAACTAAAGGTGTTAAAAAATTCGACAAGATAAATTTTGTTGCTAAAACATTTCCTTAACTATGGTTTTCTTCTCCAAATATAAGACTTTTTATATTGAAATTGCACAGAAGAAAAAAAATGTAGCTCCTTAGAAAAAAGAAATTTGTACTTATCTCAAAAAGAAACTTCGTAACTTTGAAAACCATCTATAAAACTTTACCTACTATGAAAAATACTTCCTTTCACAACCGAATGTTTAATTGTGCATCGAATTTCCTTTACGCAACCAGGAATCTGTTACAACAGAGTTTCATAAGGAAAAAGGGAATCCTTAGTTTTCTACCAATCCTTGTATGTTACACCCTATCGGCGCAAATCGGAGGAGTAATACAGGTTCCATCAGGTAATTATCCAACGCTGGAGTCCGTTTTTGATTCTCTGAATACCTATGGCCCATCATCTGCAGGTGTACGGTTCGAACTTCAAGCCGGAGCAATATTTACTCCAGTCTCACCACTCATTCTGACAGCATCAGGGAACGCTGAGGGGAAAATTGTAATTTCAGGTTCAAACAGTAAAAACAGGCCAATAATTCAATTTTCCGGGACCGATGTTGATAATGAAGACGGAATAATTTTACACGGAGCCAACTATGTAGTTATCGAAGGAATAGAGATTCAAAATCCCGACGGTAAACTGGAAACGGCAATCCGATTGCGAAATTCCTCTACCACCAACGGAGCTAGTAACAACCTCATTCAAAACCTTTCTATTACACTCAACAAAAATAACCTTTATCAGACTATTGCCATTTATATAAAACCCGATTTTACGCCGGAGAGCCTAGAGGGCACTACAAATAACAACCATTTTATAAACAATAGAATCCAAAACACAGCAATTGGATACTTTTTCGATGGAAATACCTCAACAACTTCGCTGATGCCGATAGGTAATGAAGTTTCGGGAAATCTGGAAAACAACGAAATTTCTGATATTGTACTTTGCGGTGTTTATATCAAAGACCAAAACGGCTTTAACCTCTTAAATACAAAAATTCGCAACCTGGTTCGTATTGGAGGGGGAACTACAGCCCCCGCAGCTATATCAACCACCAGCGGAAACCCAACTGAGCCGTTAACTTACCCATTCAACATTGTCAAAAACCAAGTAGATTCTATTACCAGTAACACCACTAGTGTTTTTGGAATTTATTTAAGTGCCAGAAAATCGACACACAACATAGTAGGAAACACCATTACAAACGTCTATGCAACAGGCGGATGGAATAATTCTGCCGACGGAATTATTCTGATGGGAACTGAAATTAATGGGAATATTTTTAACAACATGGTTTCGAACATTGCAGCCCCGGCATCCGCAGTTTCAGGAACCCCTGCAACACGTGGCATTAATGTCCGAACCTACAGCTACGCCAGAATTTATAACAACTCGGTTTTACTACAATATCAGGCAACTGCAACCGGACACAATTCAGCAGCTCTTTGTGTTTTCAACAATACCGATTCGGTCGATCTCAGAAACAACATTTTCGTTAATCTTTCTACCTTACAGGATGGAATAACCGGTATAATCTCTGCTTTCTTTAAACGCACACCTTCTCTGTCGAATATCGTTACCCGAAGTAACAACAACATCTATTATGCCGGCGTACCATCGTCTAACCACCTGATTTTCTATGGGTTCAACAGTACAAATCCGGCAATAGACAGTACTCTGGAACAATATAAATTACGTACACAGATTTTCGACCAAAATTCGTTAACAGAAAATACACCCTTTATTAGTACCACAGATTTGCACATTAATCCAGATCAATCAACACTTGCCAGGGAAAACGCCCAACCCATAACAAACTTCCCATGGTTAACAGTTGATATCGATAATCAAAACCGCGATATGCAACACCCCGACATAGGTGCCGACGAGTTGATCTTCAATTACCCCAATTCAGTTACTAATATGATTCCGGCCAATAACGACACCATTTTTATCTACAACCGTTCGGAAATAACGAAAGCATCATTCGAATATTACCCTTCGCCCGATTACATTCTTCCCACTAAATTTTACGTATTACAAACAGATTCGGTAGAGAATGAAATAATAAACACAACGATTGTTCCCTATGCACCAGGACAAAATTTATACGAATTTGAGCTGGCCGATGTCTTTGAAATGGATTGCAACAGGTTTTATAACTGGCGGGTAATTCCAGCCACCGACGTGGGAGAAACCCAATTAACCCCCGAAGAAGTAGAAACAATCAGATTCTACGTTGCTTGCGTTGTAAACATTAAACCAACATTTGCAGAATTCAAGGTATATCCAAATCCCGCTAGCAATAGTATCAACATCATTCCGGGAAACGAGACTTTATACAATGTTCACATCTGCGATTTTACCGGTAGAATTGTAGTTGAATCCGTCAACATTTCTGGTTCATATACGCTGGACATTTCAAGGTTAATCGATGGAATTTATTGGATGAAAATTACAAACAACAAGCAGGGATTATGGGAATCTGTTTTTCAAAAATTTGGGAATTAAGCCCAAAAGTTATAACTTTGCTTTAAGAAAGAATTAAAGTCCATCAACATGATTCAAGAACATGTAAGCTTGAAAAATAAACGTAACCCAACAATACCCCTTATGAGAATAGCAAAGTTTATAGTAACATCCTTATTAGCACAGTTTCTGGTTTTGAACACTTTTGGGCAAGGCGATGGAGCAACCCTTTTTGACGACCCACTATTAGTCCCAGCAGAAAATCAGGAGGCACAATTAGCCTATAATCAGGGTGTTAACCAGTTTAATAGCGGCAAGTACGAAGCCGCCCTGGCAAATTTCACAAAATCCTTGTCGTATCAACCAACTTTTGCCAAGGCGTTGCTAAATCGTGGAGCAACCTACATACAACTAGGAAATGTTGAAAAAGCAATTGAGGATTTCTCAAAGGCCATTGAGATAAACGATAAACTAGGCGTTGCCTACTTCAACCGAGCACGATCCTATCACACGCTTAATAACCTCGACTCGGCCTACGTAGATTACACAAGAGCTATAGATAATCGTTTTGAGGATTACCGTGCCTACTACTATCGAGGAGTAATAGAATTCCTACGCAGAAATTACGAGGCAGCCATTGCCGATTTTAGTCTCAGCATTGGATTTAAAGAGGACTTTGCCTACGCATGGCACGATAGAGGAAGCGCTAAACGAATGCTTGAAAATTACCTAGGAGCTATTGAAGACTACCAACAAGCCATCCGTATCGACCCCAAATTAGCCATTGCATACAGTAACCTCGGCAGTGCAAAACGTAGGCAAGGCGATAATTACGGAGCTCTTGACGAATACAACATTGCTCTAAAACTCGACTCCACCATGACCATGGTTTACAACAATCGAGGCTGTGCCCGATTTAACGTCGGTGATTATGAGGGAGCCGTCAGCGACTTTGAAAAAGTAATTCAACTCAAAGACGATTATGCCATGGCCTACAACAATTTGGGAACTGCACTTATTAAACTCAAACGGTACACCCAAGCCATCGACATGCTCTCTAAAGCCATTGAACTGAATCCTGCGTATGGAGAAGCCTATTTTAATAGAGGCAACGCCCGAGAAATGGTTCGCGACGTCCGTGGAGCCTGCCTCGACTGGAAAGAAGCCATAAAATATGGCTTTATTCAAGCCAAAAACTACATTATCTTTTGTGAAACCGAATAAGACCACATACTTATGATAAAGAAGCTATTTTTATCTATCTTGAGTTTAGTATTCTTAGCCACCACATCGGATCAAATTCTGGCTCAAAGAAAGGTAAAACTCAGTTTTGATAAAACCCAATTTGCCAATCCAAACGATTACAAACTAGCCAAAAAAGCGGCATCGAAGGGGTTAATACATTTTAAAAAAGATAAACCTAGAGAATACAGCAAAGCCACAACCTATTTTGAGGAGGCCTACAAATACGCCCCCGATAATGCTTCTTTAAACTACTATTTGGGAACCGCCTACCTATATTCTTACAACAAGAAAAAATGCCTCCCCTATTTAGAAAAAGCCTACAAATTAAATCCCCAAATTTCAGGCGACATATTGTTTAAATTAGCTAGAGGCTACCACCTAAATTATGAATTTGCCAAAGCCCGGGAATATTATTCTAAATACAAAGCCGTACTCAATAACAAAGAGCTACTAGAATTCACCCCAATTTTAACAAAGCTAATTGAAGAAACCGAGTACGGAGAAAAATACAAGTCCAAGCCCGAGCGAGTGTTTATCGATAATTTAGGGACAAAAATCAATTCTGACCAATCGGAATTTGCACCAGTAATCACCGTAGATGGAAAAACCCTTTTCTTTACTGCCCGTCGCGATATGTTAGGGAAAAAGAAAGCAAAAATCTACAAGCCCACAGGAGCCCCCATGGAAAAAGTGTTTATGTCTCGTAAAGAAAAAGGAGAATGGAATGAACCGATCCTATTACCCAAACCAGTTAACGACCCCAAAAATAACACAGCGGTAATAGGAATATCTCAAGATAGCCGAGCCATACTTTTGTTTGATGGGAAAGATAAAAACGGCGACATTGCCCAAACCCAGATGAAGACAGCACAAAAATGGGAAAAACCCCATAAAAAATATTTTGGGAGAATTAATACGAAATATCGCGAATCATCGGCCTCAATACATTTTTCGGGTAAAATAATGTATTTCACGAGCAACAACCCGAAATATACCCGTGGAGGAAGTGATATTTACGAGTCCCGTCGTCCAGACGTCAACTCAAAATGGGGCGCCCCTATTAATTTAGGAAATGTTGTAAACTCAATCTACAGTGAAGAATCTGTATTTATCAGCCCCGACGGTCAAACACTCTATTTCAGTTCAAACCGCCAGGGATCGATGGGCGGGTACGATATCTTTAAATGCGAAGTACAAAAAGACGGTACCTGGAGCCCACCGATCAACCTAGGCTATCCAATTAACACCCCCGACGACGACATGTTCTTTTCCATAAATGCCAACGGCCGATTCGGATTCTATGCTTCGACTGGCCATGAAGACAATCAAGGAGAATGGGATATTTACATGATAACATTCCTCGGTCCGGAAAAACCACTTTTGCAAAGCTCAGAAGATGTTCTCATAGCCTCTATTGCAAAACCAATAACCGAAACTGTAATTGAAAAAACTGTGGAGATAAAAACCATACGCCTTACCATCGTTAAAGGAAAAATTCTCGACTCATTTAATGAACAGCCCGTTAATGCAAACATTGAGGTAGTAGATGTTGACAAAAACGAAGTAGTACAAACCACTCAAACCAATTCCGAAACTGGAGAATACACCATTACGCTCCCTTCAGGAAGAAATTATGCCATGATGGTGAGCGCCCAAGATTATATGCACCACTCCGAAAACTTTAATATTCCAGCTACAACCGGATATCAGGAAATAACTAAAAACATTATGCTCAACAAGCTAGCCATAGGAGCTAAGGTTGTACTTAATAATATTTTCTTCGATTTTGGTAAAACTACACTTCATCCAAGCTCATATCCCGAATTGGAAAGGGTTGTAACCATGTTGAATGCCTACAAAACCCTAGTAATTGAAATTGGAGGACATACCGACAACGTAGGGTCTGCCGCAAGTAACAAAAAACTCTCCGAACAAAGAGCCAAAGCTGTTGTAGACTACCTGGTTAGCCGAGGTATCCCTCAAAACAGGCTACAATATAAAGGATACGGTTTTGAACAACCCATCGCCGACAACTCCACCGAAGAAGGGCGAGCTACAAACCGAAGAGTAGAATTTAAAATCATTAAGAAGTAGTAATTGAAAAATATAGAGCCATGAAAACCATAAAAACCATAATCGCCTTATTCTGCCTTATCCAACTTTTAACCCTAACAGGATGTATTGGCGATTCTTTCGATTTCGAAAAATTATCAACCCATGTTCAAGTACAATCGCGCTGGACATTTCCTGTTGTTTATGGAACCCTTACCATTAACGATCTAATTGAACAAACTGATAGTACCTCCCCAATAACCATATTAACTAGAGATACCGTTATAATTCGTTTTAAAGATAAAATTGCATCGAAAAGTGCAGAAGACATCGTATCCATGAACGACAAAACTTATACCCAACTTTTCACGGTTACCGATTTTAATAATGCAGGAGGATTCATCAACAATCAAGCCCTACTTACCAAAAATGAACCACAATATCCCTTCGACGATTTAAACGCCTACATCATAAATCGGGCACTTATGACCCACTCCGACTTAGTCATTAAAGTTAACTCCAACCTAATTCATCAGGGATTTCTTACTCTGCGCTTCCCTCAAATAACCTATCTTGGACAAACCTTTACCTATACGATTGATTTAGCCGGAGGAATCAATAATGTCATTCGAAACATACCCTTAGACAATTACGAAATAGACTACAGCAAACAATTTCTTCCCGGCACCAACTTCATTGAATACCGTCTTACTCTTTTAGATAATGGGTCAGGCACTTTCCCCGTTGATAACCAAATGCAAATCTACGTAGAATTTAACAACAATTCTTACGGAATTTTGTATGGATATATTGGTCAGATCGAATATCAAATGGATAAATCTAAAATCAATTTTGATGTCTTTAATTCCATTACCAATGGCACTGCTGAATTTGGAACTCCCAGACTTTGGGTACATGTTATAAACTCCTTCGGATTACCGGTTCGATTTGGATTTACGGAACTATATGGTAAAAAAGCCAATTCAGATCTCATTATCAACATTACCGGAGGCTCAATGTATGATACCAATCCCATAACTTTACGAAAACCATCGTTGGAAGGCTACCCAAACATCACCCCTATCGACACAATTCTTCGCCCAATCAATCCAAACAACTCCAACCTAGGACTAGTATTAGGCGCACTTCCAGAATACATTGGTTACAGTACCAAATTTTTAGTAAATCCAGCCAGCATATCCGATAGTATGAACTTTCTCCTAAATACCAGCAAACTCGATGTTAATCTAACCATGGAAATTCCCCTTCATATTCGCACATCAGGGCTAACATTAATTGATACACTTCCATTCACCATTGACCTAGATAGTTCTCTATGGAACTGGATTCAAACAGTCAAATTAAAAGTGGAGATCAATAATGGTTTTCCCCATAACATCCAGCTTCAAGGAATTTTAACTAATGACAACTACATTCCTATTGACTCACTGTTCCCCAGAGAAAATACACGAATGCTTATTGAATCTGGAAGAATCGATCCAAATACCGGAAGAATCGATCAACAAACAGGCAAAAGCAAAAAAGAGACAATTGTTGAAATATCAGGAACTCGTGTAGAAAATTTAAAAAACGTAACAAAAATAATAATAGTGGGTCAGTACGCCACACCATTTAATCAATCGGGAACTCAAGACCTTGTGATTTATTACGATAATTATTCTGTTGATGTTAAAATCACCATGGATATTGAACTATCCATAAACGACCATCTGTGATGCAATAACATTCTTAAGCAACAAGGAGAAAGGAGCAACAACCGTAAACACCGAAAAACAGTTAGACCATGAGTCCAAAACGTTTATACACAATTAAAGGAATTATAGCACTTACCATGTTTTTAATAGGATTTTCAGGAACCAATCTATATGGGCAAGAAAACCTAACCGCCTTCTATTTCAACGCCCTTCCACAAAGTGCTAGATTAAACCCAGCTGCAACCTTCGATTACAACGGCTACTTCGGAGGAATCATTGTACCATTATTCGGGCAAGCACCTCCGCCTCTCAATCTTGGTTTTAGCATTAATAGTTTCTCCTACTCTGATATTTTTTATAAGCCAGGCGGAATTTATGGAGATTCGCTGGTGTGGGTGTTTCATGACACAATAAAAGGACGGCAGTTTGCCGATGGCTTAAAACCGACTATTCGTCTAAATTTTAATACATATATCGATCTTCTCCACCTTGGATTTCGTACCGACAATCTATTTTGGCATTTTTCAATAGTTGAAAAAATAGAAGCAGGAATCTCTTTTCCACGAGATATCATAAGATTACCCCTATATGGAAATGCAAATTTTCCCGACCCATATATCAATCTTAGTGGGCTTGGAGCAAGAGCAATTCACTATCGCGAAGTAGGATTAGGGGTTGCCATGGAAATTAATCCCGACCTTGTTATAGGAGGAAAAACCAAAATACTTTTTGGTATGGCCAACCTCAACATGAAAAAAACCGATATCCATTGGTACACCGACCCGGCTACCTCGAACTTTCGTTTTACTGGAGATTTTGATGTGAATTTTTCACAACCGTTTGTTGAAATAACCGATTTACGTTGGGATCGTCAGGGGGATTCACTTGTTTTTGAATCCAACGATAAAGAATTTAATCCCATTAAATATGCTTTAAATATGAAAAATCTAGGACTAGCTGTTGACCTTGGCGTTAGCTATAGTCCAATTGATAAACTTAAATTGCATGCCAGCCTAACGGACTTAGGCTTTATCCATTGGAAAAAAGATGTTACCAATATCAAAGCCAAAGGAGAATTTAATTTCGAAGGCATTAATCTGAACGACTTACTAAACGATTCGATAGACATTGGAACTTTGTTAATGGACAGTTTATTTAACATGTTCGACCCTAAACTAACCCATTCTAGTTACAATACCACGGTGCCGTTTAATATTTATTTTGGGTCCAACTATTTTCTTACCGATTATTTCAATTTCGGATTAATGTACCGGGGCCGACGCTGGTTTGGCGAAATGCAATC
The DNA here is from genome assembly GCA_937981765.1 of uncultured Bacteroidales bacterium. Classification (GTDB taxonomy): domain Bacteria; phylum Bacteroidota; class Bacteroidia; order Bacteroidales; family Salinivirgaceae; genus JAAYQU01. The sequence continues at coordinate 132,903 of CALJOM010000001.1, read as the reverse complement.
CTCACTTACCATCTCGGCTAACTATAATAGAAGGGGATTTGGTAGTGTTATTTCCTACAGCCTAGAAAAAGAAAACTATAATAACTTGGGTGTTGGCCTTACACTAAAAATAGGAGGCGTTCAGATTTATTTTCTTACCGATAATCTAATAGACGCCTTGTTTCCTCAATATGCCCGAGAATTCAGTCTGAGATTTGGTACAAACATCGTTCTTGGCCGTCAACGTAAACACGCCTCTTTGCTTAACTAACATTCAGATAAGTATATAATAAGAATCCGTGGGAGTAACATTCTGCGGATTTTTTTTACGTGGAAATGTCAAATTCGAAAAAACTTCCCGGTATAGTTTGTACCTTTGCAAACCAATGTAACACCCTATGAGTTTTTCAAACGAAATAAAAAGACGACGTACTTTTGCTATAGTTAGCCACCCAGATGCTGGGAAAACCACACTCACCGAAAAACTACTTCTTTTTGGCGGGGCCATTCACGTTGCTGGAGCCGTTAAAAGCAATAAAATAAAACGTGGAGCCACCAGCGATTTTATGGAAATTGAACGTCAACGGGGTATTTCGGTTTCTACCTCCGTGATGTCGTTCGAGTACAAGGGAGCAAAAATTAACATTCTGGATACTCCCGGCCACGAAGATTTTGCCGAAGATACCTATAGAACACTAACGGCCGTTGATAGCGTAATTGTAGTTATTGATGCTGCAAAAGGTGTAGAGTCACAAACTCTACGACTCATGCAAGTTTGCCGCATGAGAAAAACACCGGTTATTGTGTTCATAAACAAAATGGACCGCGAAAGCAAAGATCCGTTCGATTTGCTCGATGAAATTGAAAATCGTTTATCCATAAATGTTTTACCGTTAAGTTGGCCCATTGGTTCAGGAAAAGATTTTAAAGGTGTTTACAATCTATATAACCAAACGTTAAACATTTTCTCAGGACAAGATAAACAGCGAGCCGAGGAACCCTTGAAAATCAGCGGAGATAGTCAAGAATTAACCAATTATATTGGTGAAAAAGCCACCACCAAACTAATTTCTGATTTAGAATTTTTAAAGGAAATCTACCCCCCATTTCAAGCAGAAGAGTATCTTCACGGGACTATTTCTCCCGTTTTCTTCGGAAGTGCCCTGTACAATTTTGGGGTAAAAGAATTGCTGGAAACTTTTATTCACATTGCCCCAAGCCCAAGATCTATTATTGCACAGGAACGAGAGGTAAACCCATTCGAGACCAAATTCACAGGCTTTGTTTTTAAAATTCACGCTAATCTCGATCCAAATCACCGAAATCGGATAGCATTTGTAAAAGTATGCTCTGGGAAATTTGAGCGGAACACCAATTATCTGCACGTTAGGCAAAACAAATGGATGAAATTTTCCAATCCGACATCATTCCTTGCCGCCAAAAAAGAGATTATTGATGAAGCTTACCCTGGCGATATTGTTGGCTTATACGATGCCGGTAATTTCAAAATCGGAGATACGTTGACAGAAGGTGAAATTCTGAATTTTAAAGGCCTACCAAGTTTCTCGCCCGAAATATTCCGTTTTATTGAAAATGCTAATCCACTTAAAAGCAAACAATTACATAAAGGAATTGAACAATTGATGGATGAAGGCGTAGCCCAACTTTTTATCAGCACGTTTAACGGACGAAAAATTGTTGGCGTAGTAGGCCATTTACAACTTGAGGTTATTGAATACCGACTCCTGCACGAATACGGAGCTCAATGCCGTTGGGAACCCGTTCCCTTTTACAAAGCAGTTTGGTTTGTTTCTGAAAACCATGAACAATTGGCAGATTTTAAACGTCGCAAAGAACGACAACTGGCCAAGGATAAATGGGGCAGAGATGTTTTTTTGCCGGAAAGTGCCTACGAGCTGGATATGGCAAAAGAAAAATTCAACGAAATCCGATTCTATTTCACCAGTGAATTTTAGCCTCTATTTCGGTGACCATTGACTATAGAAGGTTATCAACAGTGGATACTCCACATTCTCGGGGTTAACCATTACTGCCTTTTCCAGAAAAAGAAACAATCCCTTTCGATTTCCCTTAAGCATTTCGGCTAAACCTTCTGTTAGATAAAAATTCCCTTTCACAAACCGCTGCATCAAGGTAGAGTCGGGAATATTTTTGAAGAAATTGAAAACAGAGGTTCTATTGGTATTCAACAAAGCGAGATTCTGCCAGATATTGTTTTCACTCAGGGCTGAAAAATTGAAATAATCGGTGTACGTAAGATTGTCGGTATTAATTTTCCGATTTTGTGTAATTTTCTCAATTCCCTCTGCGTCGAGAACTAACATTGCCGCTTGATGATAGGGGTTGTTATAAAACAATTTGTCTGAAGCGGTTTTATTCATATTTTGCTCCCATTGCGAAAAATCAATCGAGAGTGGGTTCATTGAGCCAATCAAAACAGCGTGGTAATGTCCTAAGAAAACTGCCGAATGGTTAAAAACCGATTGAAATGTTTTGATAATACCCAAAAAATCATTGGACGTAAGTTTATGAAGCGGCAGATATTGCGAAACCATTCCCGAATCAGTAAGCCTCTTTTTGCATAGCTCCCAGTATTCCTTTGTGTACAGTCCTCCGGAGCCAAGTATAGGGTGTGTTGGGTCGCTTGATATTAAATCAAATTTTTTGTTAGTTCGCTGAAGAAAATGACGCCCATCGTCCTGAAAAAATCTCAATCGTGGGTCGATATGAATGTTATTGTTGATTTCCGTGTAAAAATGAGCTACCTTGGTAAGGTCTTTAACCAGCTCCACACAGTCTATCTGTTTTACCTCCTGATGTACAGCTATTGCTGCCGTGGTAACACCAATACCAAAGCCAACCACCAATGCATTTTTGCAATGAAGCCCTAATAAAAAAGGCAAGTGCCCAACCATTTTTACAACCTTTATGGCATCGTAGGTAGTTCCAATCACAGCGCTATTGTTAACATACGTAGATAAAACCCTGTTGCCGCGTTGCTGCTCCTCACCTACAACGTAATTTCCTTCAAGCGTTTCGCTATAAACCAGCACATTGGTATTATTGCGCAAAAATGATGGTGGAAGAATGCGGTAATCTTTTACCGAAAGAGCATAGACCATGGCTGAAATAGCCAGCGCAGCAGCAAATCGCCTGAGGTATGTTATCCCTTTGGAAGATTGCATTCGAATTGATAGAATCCATGTTGTAATCAGAGGAATAATTCCGATAAAATAGAGAGACCTCACGATTCCCCACATTGGTAACAAAAGAAAAGCGGTAATAATCGGTCCTGTTACAGAGCCAACAGTGTTAAACATTAATGCTTTTCCTACCAATTGCCCATGTGCTTGTTCCTTAGATTCGAGTAGTGTTACAATGGTGGGAAACAAATATCCAGAAAAGATTGCTACCGGTAGTACAGTAAAAATTAAAATTATGGAAGGAACTCCAAATGCCCGGAATATTTCCGATGAAATCAGATTTGAAAACGGGAACATAAATAGCGCCGGAATTTTATTGGCAATTAGTGCAACTAGTAACACCAAAGCGCCCATAACTAATAACCGGGAAATAAGCAACTCCAGGCTTACTGGTTTTATCTGGCGTTTAAACCAGTAACTCCCAACAAATAAACCAAGTATTACTATTGCTGTTGTAAGCGAAAAAGCGTAAAGAGTGTTAATGAGATAAACTTTAAAAATACGAATCATCAGAATTTGAAAGCCGTTCATAACAAATCCTATCCCCAAGGCAGTAAGTAGCAATGGTAAACTATGATTTTTTGAGTTTAGAAGCACACTGCGCCCCCTATTATCGATAGGCAGAGGGTTAGAAGAATTTTCCCATTCACTGCTGATGAAAACAATGATAAAACAAAAAGCCAACAATAAAGAAACAATGATTACAGTTTGAATTTGTCCCAGATATTTGTTAAGAAGAAAAGAGGTTGCAAGCGCACCAATTACTCCACCAAAAGTATCAAGGGCATACAAGGTACTTATTGAATTTTTTAGCTCAGAATTTTGTCCCTGAAGAATCTGCGATGCAACCGGTAGAATTCCTCCCATAAAATAGGCAGGTAAAATTAGAAATATGCCCGACAAGAAGTATGCAAATCCGTTTCGTAGATAAAACCACAGGCCTCCCCATTGGTTTTCGATATAGAGGTTTGAAACCCATCCGGCAATAAAAACATACGCTACCAATCCCGAAACACCCATGAGTGCAATAAGCACTGGCATCATTCGGTACGAATTTTTATTCCCCGACCGAAGCCCAAAATGATACGCTCCCAAACCATAGCCTGCCATGAAGGTGGAAAGAACAATGGTAGAAGCCACCATAGTGGTTCCATATAAGGTAGCCAGAATTCTGAAAAGATTGATTTCGTAGCTTAAGAAAGCAAAGCCACTTATAAAAACAGCCAGATAAACGGAAGAAGTTGTTCGATTCATTGCATTTTTGTTGGTAATAATTCCGACTCAAAACATCTAAATCACGAATCGGACTCAGGATTTTTGTTTTCTTGGTAAAAATAGTTTATTTCCTTGTAATTTAACCAATCTTCGATGTCTTCCGACGTTTTAAACAGGGTTGAGGTAGACGATTGCCAGGAGTTATCAGACATTTGACTTTCATCTTCTTCATTAGGTTGTGATATATAAGTAGGAGAATTCCATGCCTGCTGTTTGCGGAACACCAACGCAAATATAAATCCTGTTAGGGCTCCCAACATATGCGATTCCCACGAAATTGGGGCGTTATGAGGGAATACTCCCCAAACCAAACCGCCGTAAAGGAAGATAAATATTAAGGCAAAGGCCCCTAAACGTCTGTCGTTATTCAAAAAAGATTTGAGAACCAGAAAGCCTGCGAGATTGTAAACAACTCCGCTTGCTCCAATAATACATCCTGAACGGGCAAAAATCCATACAAGGAAATTTGTAGAAAGAATTCCCAAAAACAGAACCTCAAAAAAACGGTTGGGATAAAAATAGAATAATCCCGCCAGCAAAAGAAATAAAGGAGGCAGGTTGCTCCCTAAATGCAGCCAGTCGACATGTAGGAAGGGAGAAAACAAAAGGCCAATCAAACCATCGGTTTCCCGGGGTTGAATCCCATAACAATTGTTAATAGGCAATAGATGTACAAACAGCATCACCATCACAAAAAACAACGCAACACCCAAGCTAAGCCTCAAGTGCTTTTGTTCAACCGGCCAATGTAAACCATCCACTGCTATCCTCAAGTTTAATAACAAAAAAGCAGGATTTTTTATAACCCTGCTTTGCTATTATAAACCATGAAACTATTCGATATAAATAGGCATCAGAAGCGATAGAATATCTTCGTTTTCGTTCTCTGATTTTGTTGGAGAAATGAGCACCGCTCTAGATGGCTCGGAAAGTTCAAATAAAACTTCTTCGCCTGGCAGATTGTCGAGAATTTCATATAAGAATACCGATTTAAATCCAATTACCATTGAATCACCATCGAACGAGCAGGGAATACGCTCAAAAGCACTAATGTTGAAGTGGGTATCCTGAGCTGAAACAACTAATTCCGAGGGTGCAATTTCAAATTTTACCAACTGCACACTTTGACTGGCATACAACCCCACTCTCCGCAATACAGATTGGAGGGTAGCTCGGTCAACTATCATTTTGAACGGTGGGTTTACCGGTATTATACTCTCAAATTTAGGATAATTTCCTTCAATTAACCGAGAAACAAAGGTTATGGTACTGAATCGTATTTGAGCATTCTTGGGGTCAAAAACTATTTCTACCGATGTATCGTCTTTCGGCAGAAGCGATTTCAATAGGCTCGCCGGTTTGTTAGGCAGAATAAAATTACATTCCTGTTTTACCGATAGATTTTTACGTCTGTAACGAACCAATTTATGAGTATCTGTTGCCGCTGCAGTCATCATTTCGGAATTAAAGCCCATGTAAACCCCCGCCATAATTGGACGTGCTTCATTATCGATTGCAGCAAAAATAGTATGGTTGATCGCCCGTAGAAGTGTTTCAGCGGGCATAACAATTTTGTTGCTCGAAACTTCATCAATCCGCGGAATGGTTGGATACTCCTCGCCGTTAATCCCCACAAGGGTATATTTACCGTTTGACGAAATGATATCCACTTTCAGATTTTCGGTATCGATGTCAAAGGTGAGTGGTTCATTGAATTCCTTAACAGTATTGAGTAACCGCCGAGCATCAATACCTATTTCCCCTTCACCTTCGGCAATATCAAGGTCGACTATTGCACTGATTGTGGTATCCAAATCGGAGGCCGTGAGCGTTAATTGTCTGTTTTCAATGGAAAGAAGAAAACAATCTAGTGCCTGCAAGGTGTTTTTTGACTTTATTACCTTTACCAGCGATTGGAGCTGGTTTAGTAAATCGTTACTCGAAATTACAAATTTCATATTGCTTTCGGTTTAATTATTTGAACTATTTTTTCGTTAACTAACGCCAACAATTTCAATTCATTACAACAAAATCACCCTCAAAATCGGGGAATACAAAGGTAATATTTTCCAACAAGTTTTTACTCTTTTTTGACCATCAAATAGAGCGAAAAAATTAAGCCAGTGGAACCAGGTTAATTTTTGGGCGCTAAAACTTTGGCTTAAAATCGCCACAGTGACGAAACATTAGCAGGTAGGTATAAGTTTGCACTATTACCCAATCGCCCTTATTGTTAATAACCCACATGCTCTGAGGATATAGATGTTTGGTCATCTCCCCTTCTTCATCTATGGGTACGGCGGGAATTTCATAAAAACGATAGGTTTGAAGACTATCGCGCTGATCTTTCAGGCTGATAATAATCAGTGGTTTGGAATTTAGAACGCTATCGTATTCTTCTTTAGTTTTAAGGTTAACAAAACGGTCGAAATGCGCTATTTCAAACTGTTCCATAAATCCCTTAACGGCAAGCGAGTCGAAACTTTTAGCGGGCTGGTTTGCAAAGTCAAATAATTGATATTGCCTGGGTTTTGGCTGCACGACTGTAAAACCTGCTTTGGGATTATCAGGATATTTAACCTCGATTTTTTTTATTTTTTCGTGAGGTTCGGCAAGCAAAATATTACTCCGCCAATTAAGAATGTCGGTAGAAAAACGGCTGGCAATGAATCCTCTGAATCCCGGAATTTCGACTACAAAAGGTATATCAGCTCCCTCCATTAGCATGTAGGTTCCCAGATTATCCTGGGTAACTCCACCAACATAAAACGTTTTTAAGTGTCGTCCCTTGGAATAAACTTCAACTTTTATGGAGCGTCCAGCCATTTTGCGAAGAATCTCTTCCTGTGCCGAAATGGCTACCGGCATTTTTACCCGCATGGTATGCAACGTATAAAGAAGTAATTTTACAGCATCGTAGCGCGCAGGGTATTGAATATCTTCTTTTTTAACGATCCAGGATTTATTAACCTTGCTTAAGGTTATCGACTGATTTAGTTTATCAACCATGAAAATTTTATCGATAGAGGCTGTATCGCGAATATGAAATTCGCTGAATGCCCTCATGGTAGCGCGGTTATTAAATTTAAGAAGGTCAATTATGCGTGAACGTCCAGTAGGAAAGATTTGTGCAATTATAACAAGTAACAAAAGAACTGTAGCAAGAATTACGTAAGGGATTAGCTTTTTTTTCATAACCAGGTGGGTTTATCGGGAATATTTACGTTGACGCAGAATTACAAAGATAACTCCGGCAATTATTATCAAAAGTGGTGGAAAAACTACATTTACAGTCTGCCAAGTAGTACGTTCCTTGACAATTTTGGTGCGTTCGAGAAGCCTGATTTTTAGTTTTCGCCCTCGTAATACAATTAATTCGTGATCGCCAACCAAATAGTTTACGGCGTTGAGAATAAATTCATGGTTACCGTTGTAATAAATGTCTTTAAACCACTTATCAGCTCCCAGTGGGTAAGGAACAAGGTTATTGTCGAGTCGTCCATAGTAATTTTTAATAATGTCGCCATCGGCAACAACGATCATGGCTGTAGGTTTTGACCGTTCCTTGAATCGAAATATCGGATTTTGTGTTAAAGCCTCGGTCAAACGGTTTTTAAACACCGACTCAAATTCCCCTTCCAGCAATACGGCAATTGGTAGCGGATAGTTTTTAAACGTAGCTGGATTGGGACGTTCGTTTATGATATTGAGGTCGATCAAAGCTGGTGTTGGTATGGCGCGTGCGTATTCACTCGAGGTTAAAAGTATGGTTTTTTTAACGTTGGTTGATGTTCCAACAGTATCGACTGTGCCTGGGAACTCCAGTTTAATTTTTCCTACCCGGGCTACTATCGGATGATTTCCTGCTGGGACTAATACCGGAAAATAAATCCATTTTACCGGCTGAAAACGGGGTTCTGCACCTGTGGGTGCAGTGTTTACCGGAATTGGACCTGCCTGTAAATCCTGTATAATGTTGGAATTAACGCGAACGCCGTATTTAAAAAGCATGTCGTCAAGGTTCAAATCTCTTCCCATGGGCATGGCTGTGGTAGTTCTGGAGTTGGCAAGACTATCCATATTTACACTAACATAATCGAGCAGCCACAAAACCTTTCCCCCATTCATAATGTATTGGTCAATCAGATATTTGTTCCGATCGGAGAATTTTTGAGTAGGTTTAGCAATTATAAGTGCATCAAATTTTGGTTTTCCCATAGAATCAGTTAGGGAAAAAATTCTCTCTCTTGGTTCAATATAACCCACGCGATACATTTCGGCCAACGAAAAGGCGGCATCGTGGGTTTCTATTTCCCGCAGCCCTCCAAATCCATGAACAATTCCGATTATTTTGCTGTCGAGGGTTGTTATTCGTTTAATGGCATTTAGTATAGTGTACTCGAGCCGTTCTTTCGATTCGTTAACCAGTTGCTCGAGGGGAATATTGGGATTGTCGCTACTGTTTGAAAATAAATTCACATTGTTCTGCCGTTCGCGATAGCTTATCGTGAGTCCGGGGAAAACGTATTTTTCCACAACACCATCTTTGGTTTCTGAACGTATGGTATAGGGCTGAAAACCTTTGCGTATCAAATCGCGATAAATTTCACGACGTACAGAAGGATCGGGGTTTTCCGACGGATTTGTGAATCTATATTGAATTTTTAACGGAGAAATGGCACGCAATTCATTCAACAGGTCTAACACACTTTGCCGTAATTCTTTGAAATCGGCCGGAAGATCTCCATCGAGATACACGTTAAAAAACACTATATCATCCAGATTTTCAATCTGTTGTTGTGTGAGAGGGTTGATTGAAAATCGTTTATCTTCTGTCAAATCGAGACGAAAATAGAGCCGGGTTGAGATAAATATAACGATGCCTAAAATAGCTATAAGTATTGCTAATTGTCCAAGCTGCCAACGTTTCAGAGTCTTTTTTTCCATAGCTTGAGATTATTTTACCATTTACGGCTTTGTAATTTTGTACGGGTGAAGAGTATGAAAAGAATATCCATGGATAAGAAGTATATCAAATCGCGTGAGTCGATAACTCCACGGCTTATAGAACGGTAATGTTCGTTAATTCCAAGTTGTCGGATAAAATATCCCATTTCGTAGCTGCCGGTTAGTATTCCCAGACTATCAAATCCGATGTAAAAGAAAAACGATATCGATAACGCAATTAAAAACGATACTATTTGATTCTTGGTCAGCGACGATGCAAAAGTCCCAATGGCAATGTAGATCGATGCCAGAAAAAACAACCCAATGTAGGAGCCTATGGTTGCGCCATGGTCAACGTTCCCAACCGGTGTAGACAGTTTACAAACACTGTAGTAATAGATTAACGTTGGCAAAAGCGAAATTAGTACTATAACCAACGCCGCGAAATATTTTGCCAGAACTATTTCCAGATCGGATATGGGTTTGATAAAAAGCAGATGAATTGTGCCCGATTTTTTTTCTTCACTAAACAACTTCATGGTTACCGCCGGCGCAAGAAAAAGAAAAATCCATGGAGCAATGGCAAACAGAGGTGTCAGATGCGCATAACCGTTATCAAGAATGTTAAGGTTTCCGGGGAAAACCCAGAGAAACAATCCCGTTGTCAGCAAAAACAACACCACCACTATATACCCTGTAAGGGAACTGAAAAAGCTCGAAACCTCCTTTTTAAACAGTTCTATCATTGTTTCACATTTTTTTTGGTCGGCAAAGTTAGTGTTTTATCGGGTGGTTTCAAAACCAACTCAAAAAAAGCTATTTTATCGTTTGCGCTTTTTAAACGGCACAGATTAGCAAAAATTGTTAATTCCCGCATAAAAATAGTTACTAGCAAACTCATCTATTTTCTAGCCCAGCCCAAACAGTTTATTCATAAAAAAGGGGGATTTTCGATAAAATCCCCCCTCCCTTGCTTAAGCTATTTTGAAAAAATTTTTGACAGCTATTGCTTAACCAGTTTGGTATAATAACTTCGGTTCACGGAATCAATCCTAACAAAATAGATGCCTTCTGCCAGATGGCTCAGGTTCAGCAGACATTCACCCTTTTCGGAATCGACTGTAAAACTATGTATCACCTTTCCGTTAATATCAATCATACTGATTTGTTCCATGCCTTCACGGGGCAATGAGAGAGTAGCCTGATTTATTGCCGGATTAGGATAAATTTCCGGGGAAAACTTTTGTGCCATTTCCCCCATACCAACCGGTGAAAATACATGGATTCTGATCCAAGCTTCCCCGCATAACTGCGGATAGGTTGCATTGCAGAAACGGTATCCGATGCTATCGATACCTACAAAATCATTCGCCGGGGTATAAAAAATCAGGTATCCCCCCAAGGTATAACTACCATTAACAGGAGGGCTAAATATGGTCAGATTGGGTGTTCCTGCCTGATAATGTATCCAGTCGTTGGATGTAAAGTCTATGATTTTTTCGGTGTTCATTGGAGTTGAAACGGTATCGTTAACCGCCAGCGGTGTTAGCAGATGGTTGTAGCTAGCCGTAAACTCCTGGAAGAACAGGTTAGCAATGGTTGCGTCGTAAATAATTAGAGTGTTTTCATCGTTTCTGGTATCGGCAGATGCTGTCCAGTTATGAGAACCGGTAACCACCAGCGGATTAGAATCCGGATAACCGTTATCAACAATGGCATATTTACTGTGAAAAACAGCACCCAAAGGCCATTCAGAGCCATCCGGGTTTTGATAATCTAAAACTTTAACATTGTTGTTTAAAAGCATTTGAAATTCGCTGCCGGTATAATTTACATAGTCAATAATTCCACGAACGTTAACTCCGGCAAGGTGTTTATCGCGAATAGTTATGCCTAAGGCATCGTCGGTAAAGGCCATCACTCCAAACTGTAAGGTATGATCTGCTGTTTGTAATGCTTCACGGATTTTTAATGCGGTTTGATCGCTGGGCGAAAAATAGAGCTCTACGCGTTTTCCACCTATGTTAAATTCATGGGGAGTGTTGTCTGTTTTTTGAGACCCAAATTTTGCTAGTGCTGGATTCGGAGTTAGAGTAGTACTACCCCACATTTCATAAAACTCCAGCATAATGGCTCTGGCCAGCGATTGGTCCTGAATAATTACCATGTTGTTATAGTCTATGGTAAGATTGGCAATGGTGTGGTTGGTAGAACCGGTTATTACATAGCAGTTGGAGGCATCGTCACGATCGAAAACCATAATTTTGTTGTGCATAATGGCGTCAGAGTTTCCGGCTAATAGAGATATTGCCGGATTCAAATGTTCCAGCACGGTATCAGCCGGTTCGGTTGGTCCAGGAATATCGGTAATAAAGCGGATTTGGACACCACGCTGATGAGCTGCATTTAACGCTTCTATTATCGGCCGGCTCTCATTATCGTACATCATTATATCTATGGTTTGTTGTGCCCGATTAATGTAAGCGATAATGGTGTCGGCAAATTGATTTATGAGAGAAATGGCGTTTGTTCCTGTTGAAACCGTAGTATCGACAGGTTTATTAAAATAGACTTTAATGTCTCCGCTTGACAGGGATTTTGAAATAAAAACTTTTTCCCCGGTCCAGGCGGTATCGGTTCCCTGAACAGAAAAGGCATTGACATAAAGTAAGGTTGCCGGTGGGCAGTTGATGGTTATTTGATGCATGTTTCCCTGCACTCCGGTATTCACATGCCCTAATTCGAGCGCTGGTGTGAACCCATAAAAATATTCGGTGGTTCCAGCAATGTTGGTTTGCCACGATAATTGCACAAAATTCGTTGCAATCACATCGGCCCGTATCTGCCGTGCTATTGCAATACTCTGGCTTGGAACAAAATCGTTAGCATCGCGTGGCATGAGTTGATAGCCAGTAGTCGGATTTGAGGGTGAATATTGAGAAACAATAGCTGTGAGATCGAAGGGTGCAGTAGGGATTGGAGTTCCAACCAGTGGATTTCCATTTCCTATGCGGAATACGGTTGTTTGGCCTCCGGAAATTATAGTGTAGTTTGTATTTCCGGTAAAATTACCTGTAGCTCCTTGTATAAGACAGTTCTGAATGGTTACCAGCTGTGCCTCGTACGATTCTCCAACCTGAGATGGAGTAAGTATGCTTGGTTGCGGGAGTATGTTGTTACTGGATAACACCGTAAAACTGGAAACAGGGTCTAACTCCAACAAACTGTTGTAGTTTTTTAGGGTTCCGGAAATAAGAATGGAGTCGCCTCGCCTGACTCCGGAAAGTTGGGAGGAATAGGCAGCTATTCCGGCGGTTTGGTCTTGCAAATATCGAATTACTCCTAATTCAGAGCCATTGGTTACAATTCCCCTGACAGTAACAACCGTGCCAATTGGTTGCAATCGTGCTTGCGCAATGGTGATTTCTTGCGATTGAGCTATCGCGGCAAAAATCAGAAAAAACGAAAGTAAAACGTGCTTCATAGTTAATCAGTTAAATGTTTTCATACATTGATTTTCGAGGTGCAAATATACCACAATATTTATCAGACTCAAATCCAAAGGTGCCATTGAAACAAGGGATTGACTCCATTTACAGATCACGTAGATGCGTTACCAGCAACGCAAAAGGGATTCCCGCTGATTGATGGTTATAAAGTTCTAATAAGTGTGAATAACCAAACCACTATTCGATTCAAATTTTCGTAGGCAATTTTATCGGGAATATCAGTGGTTTTATGATAATCTGTATGAAGACCGGTGAACAAAACCAGAAAAGGGACACCTTTGGAATAAAAACTGGCGTGGTCGGAACCATAACGATAAATCAAATTTTCGAGCAGTGGGGGTTTGGTAACCACCACGAGCGAATCGACTGTAACACTTTTTACAGGCTTTTTAAACACCTTCCTAGCACTAGAGGGATATTTGGCGTAAACATAATTGCGCTCGTATTTTTGATTTTCCGGACGGCCAACCATATCCAGGTTAATCATTGCCAAGGTATTTTGAGGCATTAGAGAACTAGTAACAAAAAAACGCGAGCCATATAGCCCCATTTCCTCTGCCGAAAAAGCCACAAACAACAGATTGTTAGATTTTTTTTCAGTAGCTTTTGCCAGTTCTTTGGCCGTAACCATAATGGCAGCCGTACCCGAGGCGTTATCGTCGGCACCTCGATAAATCAGCCCTTTCGACGATTTCCCCAAATGGTCGTAATGCGCACCAACAATAAGCCATGGATTTTCCGGCCGGTTCGACGAAAGTACTGCAACAACGTTGGCCGTTACAACCGACTCGTTATAAATTGGTCGGGTTATCAATAATTTGACTTTCGGATTAAGGATAGTTTTTCCGGCTTTGGCGTTGATTTTATTTTCACAAATCTCGTTTTCACTGATAAACACCACTATGCGCCCTGAACCGTTTAAACTCGTTTTAGCCAACCGCACCAATGGCTCCAACGCCCTTTGCTTTTTTTCAACCACTGTAAACCCTAGAGCTGGAGAAAGTAAAAAATCTACTTCAAAAAATTGTTTAGCCACCTTGCTATACAATCGATAGGGTAGAACTATGATAACAGGGGATCCCTCACTGGCAAGAGTATCCAGAGCTTGCAAAAGATTTCGAAAGCGTTGAACCCTTATCACTATGGAGCTTTCGGACAAAAGCTCAATTTTGCGTTTGGGCGGAAAAAAAGCTTCCGCATCGGGAATACTAATAGTGTCTTGATTCAAAATAGCATAAACCTTCGACACAGCATAAAAGCGGTCAACTGAAAATGGCTGCAAATAATCCAGTGTATCGAAAGTGCCTTTTACCGAGGGAATTTTGTGCCGAATGAAATATCCGGCAATATAGCGAGAAGCCATTTCGGCTCCAATGTCGCCTGCCTTACGCCCTGCCATAGTATTTGATGCCAGAGTATCGATAATCTGCCTTAGTTCTTTGCTATACTGTGCCGAGAGATTAGAACCTACGTTCAACAATGCACTGGCAACGAAGAAAATTTTTAACGATTTAAGCATAACTCTACGATTGTTACTTTTGTTGCAAATGGTCTGATATACCAAGTATGGAATTGGCAATGGTTACAAATTGCCAAAAACTTTTCAAATATACACCTTCATAGGCAACCCTGCACAACTACAGGACAATTTTTTGAAGTCACAAAAAAATGTATTTTTGCACAAACCTTAACTAACAGCTTTAAACTATGAAACCCCTATCTGCCTTCATCCTTTCCTTGCTGACAGTTGTATTTGTTACTGTGATGCTAGGACAAAACACTAATGGAAAAATATCGTCAGAATTGGAATACAGGCTAAAACAAAAACCAACAAATAGCCCGCTTACCGTTTGGATCTATTTTACGGAGAAGAAATACGACAACGAAAAAGATAAACCCCAGCTACCACAACGAACCCTACAACGAAGAGCCAAACACCTGAATGGAGATCTTGTTACAGTTTACGATTATCCACTAAATTCAGAATATTTGAAGCAAATCGAGCCCTATTGCCTGAAAATCAGGCATCAATCCAGATGGCTTAATGCCGTATCGGCCGAGGTTTTGCCAGGCACAATAGAATCCTTGGCCATTTTGCCGTTTGTAAAAAAAATCGGACTGGTTCACAAGTTTAAAAAAGACACACCTCAGCTTCAATCAATAGACATATCAGCCGCCGATAAAAAAACTATCGATTACGGTTTTAGCTGGATACAAAACCAACAAATAGAAGTCCCCTTTCTTCATTCCCTTGGATTTACTGGCCAAAACATATTAATCTGCATGATGGATGCCGGATACAACAATCTATCCCATCCGGCATTTCAGCAAATGAACATAATTGCAACCTACGATTTTGTAAACAACAATCCTTACGTTCACGACACGGTGGGAAACCTCGGCACAGGAAATCATGGAACCCTTACCTTAAGTGCCATTGGCGGTTACGACCCTGGGAAACTCATTGGGCCGGCGTTTCAGGCTTCTTACATTTTGACAAAAACCGAAAACACCGAGTCGGAAACACAAGTGGAAGAAGACAACTGGATAGCAGCACTGGAATGGGCTGAACTAAATTTTGGACCCGACATAACCAGTACCTCGCTGGGCTACAGGGATTACGACGATGGAAGCACATACTCCAATGAGCAACTCAACGGAAACACCGCTCCCATAACCATTGCCGGCGATATAGCAGCCTCGTTGGGAATTTTGGTAGTAAATTCCGCAGGAAACAGTGGTCCGAAACCAACAACCATTATTGCCCCTGCCGATGGCGATAGCGTTATGGCGGTAGGCGCAGTTTCCAGCGATGGGGTGTTGGCCGATTTCAGCTCCAGAGGTCCCACAGGCGACGGCCGCATAAAACCCGATGTTGCGGCCATGGGAGTTATGACCGTTTCTGCCTCGCCCTTCAATCAAGACTATGTTTACGCCAGCGGCACATCGCTCTCATGCCCTCTGGTAGCCGGGGGGGCAGCCATTCTTTGGCAGGCATTCCCACAAATTACCAACATGCAACTTTTCAACGCACTAAAAATCACCGCTTCCTACTCCTTCGAACCAAACAACAATTACGGCTGGGGAATTATTAATCTTAGGGCTGCATATAACTTCCTCAGCGAAAAACCTCACATAGCCCATATTCCGCCACAAGCTGCCTTTCTTGAACCAAACACAACGGGATATCCCATCGAATGCAAAATTTTCAGTCCAAACCAATTACCAACCAATACCCCCAGACTTCATTACAGAATCAACCAGGGAGATTGGATTTCTCTCCTCATGCAACTCTCCGGCGATAAATACACGGTCCTGATTCCAGGAATTCAGCAGAACGCAACGGTGGATTATTTTTTTTCACTCGACCATGGTGCGGAAAACATTACCCTGCCCTATAACGCTCCGGTTTCGTATTTTACGTTCAATGTTCAATCGTTGGGGATAACTGCCAACGATGATTTTCAGATAACTGTCCGTCCCAATCCTGCAACTACGATGGTAAATATCACTGTGCCACAGGAGTTTAAGTTCGGGAAAGCATACTTGTACGACACTGGAGGAAATTTAATACGCGAAATAAAAATAACCGATTGCAATTTCCCTATTAACGTAGAAAATCTTGCGAGTGGACCTTACCTGCTAAAAATTATTCAGAAACGCAAATCGATTATTACCAAGGTTATGAAACAATAAAGTTCAAGCCTAAATAACTTAATTATCGTCTGCAAGACGTTTTACATCAATCTTCAGCGATTTTTTATCAACTTTTGGAGCAATACGTTTTTGCTCCATGGCGTCCCATTTCTGAACACAAACAATTCCCCGCTTACGCATTTCGGCATTGTGGCTTATGTGAGTATTAGGGAAACGGCCGTTTTTTTGAATCCAGATTCGCACGGAAAGAATCAGCACAGCCAAGGCTATCAGTAGAAAAACAATAAAAAAGAGTTTCAATGTCAACATAATCGAGGTTTGATTGTTCAAATATAAAACATAAAACGGACATGGGAAAACATTTGGAATTCAATATCGATCAGATTTTTAACGATTATTATCTGGTAAACCTCAGTCGTCAACTCAGTGTTTTAGGCAGAAAAGAGGTACTAACAGGAAAAGGGAAATTCGGCATATTTGGCGACGGAAAGGAAGTTGCACAGGTGGCCCTAGCTCACGAGTTCAGAAACGGGGACTGGCGTTCGGGATACTACCGCGACCAAACGTTCATGTTAGCTACGGGAATGTACACCGCCCGTGAATTCTTCTCCTCGCTCTATGGCCATGCCGACCTCGAATATAACCCCAGCCACGGCGGACGCTCGTTTAACAACCATTATGGAACACGCAGCCTGGACGAAAACGGCGAATGGAAAAACCTTATGGCTCAAAAAAACAGTTCGGCCGACATCTCCCCCACTGCTGGACAAATGCCACGGCTTCTCGGATTAGCCTACGCCTCCAAAATTTACCGAAACGTTGAAGAGCTCCACTCTTGGAAACAATTCTCCGACAAAGGCAACGAGGTAGCCTTTGGAATGATTGGCGATGCCTCGACGAGCGAAGGCCACTTCTGGGAGACCTTGAACGCAGCCGCCGTTATGCAAGTCCCCCTAGCTGTTTGCGTATGGGACGATGGCTATGGAATAAGTGTTCCCAAAAAATATCAAACCGTAAAAGAGAGCATCAGCAAGGCATTGAGCGGATTTGCCTTAGAGCCCAACACCAACGGCATTCTTATTTACACAGCTAAAGGATGGAACTATCCTCAACTTAGAAAAGTTTATGCTGAAGGCATTGAACGCTGCCGCAAAGAGCATATTCCGGTTCTTTTTCACATAGAAGAAGTTACCCAACCCCTGGGACATTCCACCAGCGGGTCTCACGAACGGTATAAATCGCCAGAACGCCTTCAGTGGGAAATAGAATTCGATCCGATCCGTAAAATGAAAGAATGGATCTTATCCGAAGGCTACGCCACCGAAGAAAAACTAACTGAGCTGGAGAAAAAAGCAGAAGCCGATGCTCTGGCAGCAAGAAAGGAAGCCTGGAACGCCTACACCACACCGCTCATCAACGAACGAAACAATCTGGTGTCCATTATTGAACAAAAAACTTGTGTTTGTAGAAAAGACCATTACGATAAAGTATCCGAAATTGCCAACAACCTAAAACGAATCCCCTTCCCCAACCATAAAGACAACGTAAGCGCTACAAAAAAAATCCTCAGGCATATTTGCACCGACTGTCCGCAGAGGGAATCGCTTAAACAACGCCTATCGGGCTGGTTAACACAAATAGAGCAAAAAGCAGACAAGGCCTACCACACACACCTTTATAGCCAAAGCAAATACAACGTTGCTCATGTTAGAGAAATCCCCCCCGTATTCTCCAATCCTCCCGTGCTTAGGCCAGGAAGAGAAATTCTGAGAGATAATTTTGAGAAACTGTTTGCTAAATATCCCAACCTGATAACCTTTGGAGAAGATACCGGAAAAATAGGCGATGTAAATCAGGGGCTAGAAGGAATTCAGGCAAAATTTGGAGAATTTCGCGTGAGCGACACCGGAATTCGTGAAACCACCATTCTGGGACAAGCCATAGGGTCGGCTCTACGCGGGTTGCGCCCCATTGCCGAAATTCAGTATTTCGACTACCTGCTCTACGCCCTTCAAACCATGAGCGACGATCTAGCCACAACCCTCTGGCGCACTGCGGGCGGACAAAAAGCTCCCGTAATTGTTCGCACCCGCGGACACCGGCTCGAAGGCATCTGGCACAGCGGAAGCCCAGTTAGCATGGTGCTCAATGCCATACGCGGTATGCTTGTCTGTGTACCACGAAACATGACCCAAGCCGCCGGAATGTACAACACATTGCTTCAATCCGATGAAACAGCTCTTGTTATTGAACCGCTCAACGGGTATCGACTCCGCGAAAATGCCCCGGAAAACCTTGGAGAATACACCGTGCCCCTTGGCAAGCCCGAAATTCTCGTAGAAGGAACCGACATTACCCTGGTAACCTACGGCTCGTGTGTCAGAATTGCCCAGGAAGCAGTGGAACAACTGAAAGACTTCAACATACACGTCGAACTTATTGACGCTCAAACCCTCATACCTTTCGATATAAACAAAACCATTCTAAAGTCGCTGAAGAAAACCAACCGCATTCTGTTTTTCGATGAGGATGTTCCCGGCGGTGCAACCTCCTACATGCTGCAAAAAGTGGTTGAAGAACAGGAAGGCTACCAGTTTCTCGACTCCCCGCCGGCAACACTAACCGCAAAGGAACACCGTCCGGCCTACGGAACCGACGGCGACTATTTTTCCAAACCCAATGCCGAAGATGTTTTTGAAAAAATTTATCGAATAATGCACGAAGCTAACCCAACCAAATACCCATCGATTTTTTAAATGGATGATTTACATATGGTTGTTAATCGTTTGTTAAAAATTATTCAATGAATAGCGGATAAAAAACGCAATCTATCTTTACCCTCAGGATTACATATCCGAAATTCATTACATTAACCAAACAAAAATTAACACCATAAAAAAATCGATTTTTATCCCATTGTAGGGGGGGGGAGTAACCTTGCCGACCTTTGCACAACAGGTTAATTTCAAAGCTACAATTCCTGTTTACTATCATAACGCCAAGTCGTTCGCCGTTTTGAACAACAGTAACGATACCATTATGGCTTTTTCCTCCCCGGTTAAGAAAACGTAAGCCATTGCGGTTAACAGCCAAACAACCCAGCTGAAAAAGCAAAAAAATCTGATTAGCCCTAATGGCGAGACTATTGCCTATCGCAAGAAAAAACAGATCGTTTTCCCCTCCCCAAAAATATCCGCAAAAGAGGTGAAAAGCAAAAAAGGGTAGACCTATTACCAAGATGTACAAAAGATTTCTCAAAGTCTAATACATTTCGCTGATAAAGTTGAAAGAAAATATAAAATCAGCGGTATCATGAGCGACAACAACCCTATTGCACAAAATTCCCTTATGATGTGCGTGGGAAGGTTTGATTTGTATGCACATATGGACCGCCCCGAATAAGAATATCATGTTATGTATTTATCGGGAGCGCTCGCAGCAGTAGCTTTTGCCATCTTATTGTAGTTTCGCTAAAAACACCTAAACAGAGCCCGCTTGCTAGTAAGCGGGCTTTTGTTTTTTTTGGTGCAAGGGCGTTATCCCTACATGGACAAGTGAAGCACGCTGCACTCTGAAACGCTCGGAGTTTGCAGGGGCTTACTTCCGTGGGCTTACCACCCACGGTTAATGATGTTGAGCCCCCTCGGGGCTCGTAGCTTCTGCCGCACCCTTCGACCACACTCATGGAACGATGCTTCTAAGGCGCTTTACTCTAAGGCTCCCGAAGAGTATCGGGGATGCTTATTACTAATAAAAACTTGCCCTGAAAAAATCGTGCTCTAAAATGCCCAACCGGGTAAGGGAAAACGTATCAATTCTGTTTTCGAACCTTGGTACGGAAAAAAAACAAAAAAATATATAATTTCACGAAAAAATAGTATGTTTGTAGGTGATAATGCAACCAAGCATCATGAGTAAACGAACTCATTACGATAAAACCCTAAAATTATCGGAAGAATGAAATTAAGATTTTCAATCGCCAACCGCTTATACGTCGGGTTTGGATTAGTTACCCTCGCTGTAATATTAAACAGTAGCCTTACCTTCTATACCCTACAAAAAAACAAACGCCTCAATGAAATAATAGCCCAGGTATACACTCCATCCATAGTCAAGCTAAACGACCTGATAAATCTGGTTAACGATTCACGAATGCTTATAAAAAACTGGGTTTTTATTGAACAAAAATCGAACACTCCCGATAAAATAAAACTTCAGGACCTTCATAAAAAAGATTTTCCGGAACTCAAAAAACGGATCAACGAACTACGAAAACACTGGAGCCCGAAAGAATCGCAAACAATCGAAAACATTCTTACCCTCCTGGGCGATACTCTTTTTCCTCTACACCAGCAAATTATGAGTCAGCTAAACTCCTTCGATGCCTACGACGACCCGATGGTAATTTTTGAAATTCGTCCTATGGTTGAAGAAGGCGGTATTGTGATGAGCACAACCGATAAGGCTCTCAAACAACTATATACCCTCCGGAGCACCATAAATCAACAGGCGGAAGAATACAACAGCCAAATGTTCACCTCCATGCAGAACTTCCAACGCACGATTGTAATTATGGGTATTTTCCTAATCATAATAGCCCTCGCTACGGCATATTTTATTACCAAAGCTACCATAACTCCAATCTTGAGGCTCCGTGAATTTCTTCTGCTCATGACACAAGGTAGCCTGCCCGATGAAGAAATGGAGGTAACCAACGACGAAATCGGCGACATGTCGGAAGCACTAAACCAATTCGTTGCAAGCATGCGCCGAACATCGCAATTTGCCCTTGAAATAGGGAAAGGGAATTTTGAGGCAGAATATTCGGCACTAAGTCAAGACGATATTCTGGGCAACAGTCTGCTAACCATGCGCGACGACCTTAAACGAGCCCACGAAGCAGAAATTCAACGCAAACGCGAAGACGAAATCCGAAACTGGACCACCCAAGGATTAGCCAAATTTGGCGATATTCTGCGACAAAGCAAAAACATAGAGGAGCTCTCCTACAATGTAGTAGAAAAAATGATCGAATACATGGGAGCCATTCAGGGAGCCTTCTTCATTCTTGACGACACCATAGAAAGCGAAAAACACTTCAGGATGACTGCCGCTGTAGCCTATGGACGCCGAAAGCTTGTAAAACGCCGCTACGAACTGGAAGAAGGCCTTGTGGGAAGATGCGCATTCGAAAAAGCAACCGTTTACCTGAAACAAGTTCCCAAAGACTATATCAGAATTACATCAGGACTTGGCGATGATAATCCTACGGTATTGCTTCTTGTGCCACTAATTGCCAACGACATTATTTACGGAGTAATCGAAATAGCAGGATTTATCCCATTTGAAGACCATAAAATCAAATTTATGGAAACCGTGAGCGAGAACATAGCCGGAACCCTTGCCACAGTAAAAATCAATGAAAAAACCGCACGCCTGCTTGAAGAATCGCAACAAAAAGGGCAAGAGTTACGGGCACAGGAAGAAGAGATGCGCCAAAACCTTGAAGAACTCCAGGCCACACAAGAAGAGGCAGCACGTCGCGAACTCGAAATGCGCGAAATATTCGATGCCATCGACAATAGCATCGGAGCCGTAGAATTAGACCTCTTTGGCATAATTCTTAAATCCAACGAAAAATTTGCACAGCTAATCAACCTCCGCGCCGGCGAAATCACCGGCCGCGACCATCGTAACCTGGTTAAACTTCAAGGCAAACAAGAACTACGATACCGGGAAATGTGGGAAGGATTCCAAAACGGCGTACCCTTCGAAATCGACTTATGCTATCCAACCTCTTTTGGCGATGTCTGGCTTCGTGAAACCTACAACCCCATAAAAAACGCCGACGGAATATATTCCAAAGTCCTTATGTTGGCCTTCGATATAACCGATAACAAAACCAAAGATAAAGCCATTCACGCCTTCAAACGTGAACTTGATGAACAAAGCGCTAACCTGAAACAAATGGTTGAACAAATCAACCAAATGAAAGAACTTGCAGAACAACGGGAAAAGGAATTACTAAAAGAGGTAGAAATAGCAGAAGAAGAAAACCGAGTGCAATTAGAAAGCATGCGCCTGCATATTGAAGACCTAGAAGAAAAACTCCGCAGTTACGAAAAAGAGAACGAGTCGGAAAGCGAATCCTAGTTACCTCTATTAAAGAATGATTATCAACAAGTCTGCAATAACAGCCCTGCTATGCGTTGCCATAGCAACCGACCTTTCCGCCCAACGATGCGAAAACAAAAAACTAGCTCCTAAAGAGTTGCTGGGAGATTATGAATACAAATCCCAAACCACTTACACTCAACTAGGAACCGGCGACACCATTCGAATTAAAACCATAGTTTATTCACAATACGACTACCGAATTTTTGTGGTAGGAGAAAAAGGACTGGGAAAAATTCATTTCAACATCATAATGCCCGAAAAACGTTTTGAGCCCTTTGTGCAAAACATAGTAGACAAAGAAATAACCCTATACAAAAAAGATAAAAACGGCTTTCTGGAATACGACGAAAACGAAAACCCAATTCCTATTGGAACTACAACCATAAAAGACACACTCTGGGGAAGACAATTGATAACCTACGAACAACCCCTATTCAGCAGCCAAGCCTCGCCCACTCCTTACTGGGAACAAACCGTTACAAAAACCCGATTGTTGATCATAGAAATAATAATACCACCCAAAAGAAGATTTTTCTTCGGTTGTATAGCCGTTATGGTAGGAAGAAAACCCAGAACACTTCCTCCAACCCAAAACGAAAATCTCGAATATTAGCACCTTATAAAACTCACCCGGTATCCTTAGTATTAAGTTTGCAAGAATAGCCGGAAAAGAATAAATTTGCACCGAAAATTTTAATTCAAATGAAAGAAGCCCAAAGCACCAACATAATTGCAGCCATAATTCACAGCATCCAGGAAAAGAAGGGAGAAGAGATTGTTGAAATAGACTTAACGAAAATTGAAAACACAATTGTCGAAAGATTTATTATCTGTCACGGGAATTCGTCAACACAGGTAGAAGCCATAGCCAACAATATAGAAGACAAATTACTCGAACAATGCCATATAAAAGCTAAACACATCGAAGGAAAACGAAATGCCCAATGGATATTACTCGACTATTACGATATCATAGTTCATGTTTTCTATGAACCCATTCGCCGAGTATATAACCTTGAATCCCTCTGGGCCGACGGTGAAATAAAACATATAAATTCGTAAAACCATGACCGAAGAACCCAAAAATAACGAAACCCAAAACAAACCTAAATTAAGTATCTATTGGATTTACGGCATAATAGCCCTAATATTCATTGCCCTTCAATTCTACTCTTCAGGAAGCAATCCTGAAGAAATCAGCATCAACGACTTTAAAGTTAACATGCTGCAAAAAGGGCATGTGCAAAAAATAGTAGTTGTAAATAAAGAAACCGTTGAAGTCTTTATCAAACCCTCCGAATTAGGTAAAGGCCGATACCCCAACCCGCCAACAGGCTGGGGAATGGCTAACAAACCCCAGTACTACTTCCGGATAGGTTCCATTGAAAACTTCGAAAAACAACTGTCGGAAACACAACAAGACATACCTTTGGAACAACAAATACAGGTTTACTACGAAACACGCGAAAACTATTTCGGAACCATTATCTCATACCTACTGCCCATTATTTTAATCGTGGGACTTTATTTATTCCTCTTACGAAAAATGGCAGGAGGAAACGGAGGTGGCCAAATATTCAACTTTGGCAAAGCCCGAGTAAAACTGTTCGATAAAGAAAATAACACCAAAATCGATTTTAGCAACGTAGCCGGACTCGACGAGGCCAAAGTAGAAATAAAAGAGATAGTTGACTTTCTGAAAAACCCACAAAAATACACCGAACTTGGAGGAAAAATTCCTAAGGGAGTACTGCTTGTAGGCCCTCCGGGAACCGGAAAAACATTGCTTGCCAAAGCCGTAGCCGGCGAAGCACACGTACCATTTTTCTCCCTCTCAGGGAGCGATTTCGTAGAAATGTTTGTAGGCGTTGGAGCCAGTCGGGTTCGCGACCTGTTCAGAACCGCCAAAGAAAAAGCACCTTGCATTATCTTTATCGACGAAATTGATGCCATAGGGCGCGCCCGCGGAAGAAACCCCAACTTCAACACCAACGACGAACGAGAAAACACCCTCAACCAACTCCTCACCGAAATGGACGGATTTGAATCCAATTCGGGAGTAATTATTCTGGCAGCCACCAACCGGGCCGACATTCTGGATAAAGCCCTTTTGCGTGCCGGACGATTCGACCGACAAATTCAGGTTGAACTGCCTGACCTTAACGGCAGAATAGAAATTTTCAAGGTACACCTCCGGCCACTCAAGCAACTTGCCGAAGACGTTGATGTAGAATTCCTGGCTAAGCAAACCCCCGGATTCAGCGGAGCCGATATAGCCAATGTCTGCAACGAAGCAGCTCTAATAGCTGCCAGAAAAAATAAAAAGAACGTTTCAAAGCAAGACTTCCTCGACGCTATAGACCGTATTGTAGGTGGATTGGAAAAACGCACTAAAGTAATATCTCCAAAAGAAAAGAAAATAATCGCATACCACGAGGCCGGCCACGCCACTGTTAGTTGGATGCTTGAACATGCCAACCCTCTGATAAAAGTAACCATAATTCCCCGTGGTCAGGCGCTAGGTGCAGCCTGGTATCTACCCGAAGAACGCCAATTGTCGACCACAGACCAGATTTTCCACGAAATGTGCGCAACCATGGGAGGCCGCGCTGCCGAACAGGTAGTGTTTGGCGAAATTTCTACCGGAGCCCTCAACGATTTGGAAAGAGTCACCAAGCAAGCCTATGCCATGGTGGGGTATTTTGGGATGAGCGAAGAAATTGGCCCCATAAGCTTTTTCGATAGCACAGGCCAAAGCGAATATATGTTCACCAAACCTTACAGTGAAAAAACAGCCGAAAAAATCGACCAAGAAGTTAAACGGCTTGTAAAACTTGCCTTCGACACCGCTTGCGAAGTTCTTACAAAAAACCGCGAAGGGCTGGATAAATTAGCCCAAAAACTTCTCGAAAAAGAGGTTATTTACACCGAAGACCTGGAACAAATTTTCGGCAAAAGAAAATCATCACAGACTGAAGAAAATTCCCAGTCCGAAACTACAGAAGAACAACAAAATCAAGCACATGAATAGTCGTTGGATTCCAGTTTACTCGGTTACCGATGAAATAAAGGCACAAATAATACAACAAATGCTAGCATCATATAATATTGAATCTATAGTGGTGGACAAAAAAGACTCTGTCTATGTTTTTATTGGCGATCTGGAAATTCATGTAACCCAGGACGATGCACTCCGAGCCAGAGCTTTAATTCAAAAATACGCAGAAAGTGGAGAACTTTTTTAAACGAACCTTGACAGGGTTATTATTCTCTCTCGCCATGATCATGGCGTTAATAGCCAGCGAATACTCATTGCTGGGGATTACCATTTTAATTTCCATAGTAGCTTTGGAAGAATACTTTAATATTGCTAAAAGCCTGGAAATAAAGCCTCAAAAGGCTATGGGGCACGTATTATCCCTACTAACCATTGTACTTACCTTCCTGATCATTAAAAAGATAGTACTGCTCGAGAGCTTGCTTCTGCTGATTCCAGCAATTTTTATGGTTTTAATACTTCAACTTTTCCACAAGCACAAAAAACCTCTGGAAAGCGTAGCTTTAACCATTTTCCCCCTAATTCACATTACTATTCCGCTAACCCTGATGATAATATTAGGGACAATTGGGGAAGAATATGATTACCAACTAAACCTGGGAATCCTGTTTATGATATGGGCAAACGATACCTTTGCTTACATTATGGGAGTTACCATGGGCAAAACCCCTCTTTTTCCAAGAGTCTCACCCAAAAAATCATGGGAAGGTTTTATAAGCGGTTTGGTTGCAAGCATAACCGTTTCACAAATTATTGCCCACCATTGGACAATAATTCCCTCAACAAACTGGGCAATCCTCTCCGTTATCACCGTTTTAGGAGCAGTTTTCGGAGATCTGGTAGAAAGCTTGTACAAACGAGAGGCAATGATCAAAGATTCAGGCACCCTGTTGCCAGGACATGGTGGAGTTCTCGACCGTTTCGACAGCCTATTTATGGTGATGCCGTTTTCTTTTGTATACCTTTACTTCACGCTAATATCTAACTAACCTATGATAAAGATTCACAAAGCCGGATATGGAATTATTACGGGCATAGCTATTTTCCTTCTGTTATTCAATACCATAATAGCTCTATTAATTACAAAGCCGGTTATGGTATGGAGTATTTTTATTATTTCGTTTTTAATTCTACTTCTTGTAATCCGGTTTTTCCGCTACCCATCCAGACACGTAAACGCTCCGGAAACAACAGTGGTAGCCCCCGCCGATGGAACTATCTGCGCTATAGAACAGGTTTTTGAAGATGAAATACTGATGCAGGATTGTTTGCAGATTTCCATATTTATGTCGGTATGGAACGTTCACATAAACTGGATTCCAATCTCCGGAAAGTTAACCTATTTTAGATACCATCAAGGTAAATATCTAGTAGCTCATAAACCAAAATCATCTACCGACAATGAACGCACAACACTATTGATAGAAACCCCAAAAGGAGAAAAAATTGTAGTACGTCAAATAGCGGGTTTTGTTGCCAGAAGAATAGAAACCTACACTCAAGAAACTAACTCCCCGGTAGAAAAAGGTCAGGAACTAGGTTTCATTAAGTTTGGTTCCAGAGTAGATATATTATTGCCACTTAGTGCTGAGCCTTTAGTGAGGTTAGGACAAAAAACAAAAGGATGCATTACTCCAATTGCCAAACTATAGCCAGAAGGATTTTTTGCAAAAACTGATAAAAATATTTTTTTTATAACTGCAAGCATCTTATTTTTGCAATGCATAATCTAAAACTTAACAGCAATGGCTTATAAAATTTCAGAAGACTGTATCGCATGTGGATCTTGTATTTCCGAATGTCCGGTTGATGCAATTTCCGAAGGCGATATCTACAAAATTGATCCCAATATCTGCACTGATTGCGGATCTTGCGCTGAAGTATGTCCGGTCGACGCAATTTCTCCGGCATAGTTAGCCGACAAAAAATAAAAGCGGGCCCAGCCCGCTTTTATTTTTTAAAATACCACCCGATAGCCAATGTGTATTTTGGAGTTACGTCCAACCAACGGTTCGCGAAAATTCTTACCCAATGCCCAATAAACACTTAGCTTCCCAGCCGAAGTGTTCACACCCGTTCCAATGCCAAAGGAGATAAAATCCCTGGTAACAATGAAAGAGTCAGGAATCAGGATATATCTTCCACTTTGAACAAATGGGAAAATAGTACTTTTTTCTTCGAAAAACCAATGAAATTCGGTTGTAATATAAGCCCAGTCCTTAACATATAAGCTCTTTTCATCAAATCCGCGAATAGAATTTACACCTCCCAGAAGATTCAACTCTTCCGATTGCAACATTGCCTTGGTTTGCAACGACCCAAAACTCACGGAAACCTTTAGAACGCTATTCTGGGAAATATTCAAATTATACTCTCCGATTAATCGTATATCTAACAATATATTTTTCCCTCCGGTTGAATCCCGAAGTCTTCGCTCACCAAGGCCAACCTTAACCTCCAAAAAATTACTTCTTTCCACACCTCTATTATTATTCCAATAATAATTCCCTTGGGCAGAATACAAAAGTCTGTGTACATTCTTTTTCGAAAAATTGGAAACTAAAAAATCAATGGCGTTATAATCTATTCCGGCACTAAAATGTGTGTTATATCCAATATTTACCAAACCATGAAAACTACTTCCAATTTTTAAATAAGAGCTGTCGCGTTTTTGAAGTTCAAAACTCGCAGTAACCCCGTACTGAGTACCGAAAATAAAAGGATATTCTGTATTAATTTCCAAAAACTGACTAAGCTGTGAAGGGCGTTTCCAAGATAGTTCAAGCAACTCGCCATTTTTAAAGCCGTTTTGGATAGAGAGATTCAAATCGCCAGTTAGTAATGTTTTACCCGTCAAGGAGTTTGTTGCCAATCCAACAATTCCACTAAAGCTGCCTATTACTCTCCCTTTAACCGGCAGTTCCAAAATTGCCCCCGAAGTAGAAAATCTTGTAACCAAAGGTCCCTGGAGTGAAAGAAAAGGGTGTCTTTTAATTTTTAGTTCGAATTCCTTTATTTCCAAAATATTGAAAAGGTCTCCTTCCCGAATTTTTAATCTTCCCAATAAAAATGATTTTGAAATCCCAGCATCGGTTAACAACACTATCGTATCGATGGTTACTTGTTCTTTATAGTTATCAACGGTAACCAGCAGGTCTAAACTGTCTTCCGACACAAACATGGGGGTTATCATAATTTTAAAAAAGGGAAATCCTCGGCGATTAAAATCTCTAACAACCTCATTGATTTCAAGTTCAAAACGAGTGGCATCCAGTGGTTTTCCCACAAATGATTTTAAACTACGAAAATTTTCTGCCAGACTATCGTTAACAATGAAGGCACGGAGGATAGGTGTTTTTTTATCAGAAATATTGTGTAAATTCTGAAAAGCAGTTCCCTGATTAAAGGTGTTGAATAAAAAAAGAGCTTCAGGACATTCCGCCGAACAAACCGCCGAAAACCGTAATAACACAGTTACCCATAAAAGTATTCCTATCCTCCATGCCATACAAACGTTTTATTCGTTATTCATAAACCCCTGCCGATTAAGAATTTCTAAGTACTTTCGACTAAAAAACTGATTATCCGTAGCTTTATATCGTTTCTGAGTAAAAACCTCAGCAAAATTCGCCACCTGATTTTCAACTATTAACCGCTTGGCAAGCTCGGAATTTTCTTTCTCTGCATAAAGTTCCTTGATTAGCTCTGTTGAATAGTCGCGATACGTTTCATTATGAATCACGGCCTCAAAAGGAAGACGATCTGTCAGCTGCGGGTTTTCATCAGGGTAACCCAACACTATTGCTGTTACAGGAATAACCCCTTTTGGAAGATTTAAAATTTCGATGAGTTTATCCGCATTATAAGCTGCTGTACCCAAATAGCAAATTCCCAGGCCATTACGTTCAGCTTCAACACATATATTCTGACTTGCCAAAATAGTGTCGATAGCTCCGTTTAAAAACCAGAGAAAATTATCGTAACCGGGATTGGTGTTATTCACCAAACACCATTTGTTAAACCGATTAATATCAGCGCAAAAAGTAATATGGACAGGGGCTTGCCGAACCATCTCCTGTTTAAAATGAGCCTCCCAAAGTTTTTCACGCAACGTCGAATCTCTGGTTACCACAATAGAGTAAACTTGCATATTGCCAGTATTAGAAGCTCTGATTCCAGCCTCCAGAATCTTTTTCAAAAGGAAATCATCAATAGGTTTGGTTTGATATTTCCGAATCGAACGATGCTTCAAGATTGGATTTTCTGTCATACTCGAATAGATTAATTAGTTAAATAGTCGATAGAAACAAGGATAGATACTGCAAAAATATGTTATTTGTTAAAATAACGAAATGCAACGTAAAAAAAGAAAAACGACAAAAAAGAAAAAAAATGTAATTTTAAGTGAAGAAAATGTTACGTTTTTAAAGAGGAAACCTTATATTTGGGGGCACAAAAATATGGTCTAATTTAAAAAGGGAATAGAATTATGAAAAAAGTTATTTACTTTTTCGTCTTAGCTGGATTGCTGTTAGTTGCTGTCGTTGGGTGTAAGAGTTCCCAAGACTGTCCGGCGTACTCACAGGCCCAAACCGTTGATCAAACAAATTAATACCATAGCCCTATTTCTTTCATCAAACGATTCCTAAACTCCTATTTATGAGAGGAATAGTAGTTTGATATAATGATTTTATCAAACGAAGCCTTAACGAAACAATAAATTGATAAATAAATCAAACGTTTATGAGAGCTAAACACTTTTCGATTTTATTAGGAGTTGCGCTGCTAAGCGGACTCACAGTGAGTTACACTCTTGAGGACAATAGTGAACGGAGTTACACTCCGCAGAATTATGTCCAGGAAATTTATTCTACCGACGGCTACCTACAGTGGCTACACAGAATTAAAGCCAATCAGGAAACCAACACCATCTCGCCTGAAGATATCAGAAAAGCTGAAGCAGGACTTCAGACCCTAGCAAAATCAGGCAATCATGAGTCATTCAACTGGATTGAAAAAGGTCCTAACAACATTGGAGGAAGATCCAGAGTTGTGTTAATTGACAAAAACAATCCCAGTATCTACTGGGCGGGCTCAATTGGTGGGGGAATATGGAAGTCGACCACTGCCGGCCAATATTGGGAAAAGGTTGAGTATTCAGTACCTGATGGTTATACCCCAACTACAGTAACCACTATTACACAAGCGGCTAACGGAAAAATTTATTTCGGTACCGGAGAGGCATTTATGCCTAATTTTACAAACAATCCGGGAAACAGCTCATTTTTGGCCCATAATCAAGGTGTTCCTCTTATGAGAGGTGGTGGCATCTTTGTTCAGCATGAAAACACATTCAGAAGATTAGCATCTACAGCTCCGGCAAACTCCTCCGATTTTTACGGTGTTCGCCGTTTAGTTGCTCACCCAACCAACGCTAACAATCTTATGGCAGCTACGACTACCGGTCTTTGGGAAACCACCGATGGTGGAGAAACTTGGACCAAAACAATCAGTGAAACAGGCCAGTCGTGGGATGTTGCCGTAAGTTCAGCCGGTGATTTTATCGCCAATGTCGGTAAGAAAACCTATTTGAGAAAAAATGGACAAACAGAATGGACTGTTGTAAGCGGATCCCTTGAGAATGGTAAAATTCCTGAATTAGACGGACGCTATGTTTACGATTTTCTCGACTCCAACCCTAACTATGTATTTGCTTCTATCGCCAGCGCCGCTGGAGACCTTGAAGGGGTTTATCGCTCTTTAAATGGAGGAGAAAGTTGGATTAAAGTTGGTTTTGGAGGTAATGCAGAGTTCAACGTTTTTGGTACACTAAAAGTTGGTGTATATAGCCATGCCCTGAGAGCTATAGGAACAAACACAATTCTGTTAGGAGGGATTGATATCTGGAGAGGGTCTAGTACTGTAGGGCAAACTGCTATGGAATGGAATAAAATCTCATATTGGAGTGCTCCTGAAACCAGCAGCTCCTACATACATGCAAATATTCATTGGATAGAACCACTTCCTAATGGAAATGGATTTTTAGCTGCAACCGATGGAGGTATATTCAGACGTGACAATAACGGCACCCGCCCAATTAATACCTATTTTAACATTACCCAACTCTATAATGCCGACATTAACTCCAAAGGTGAAATATTGGCAGCATCCCAGTCCAACGGTATTTTATTGATGCGATATAATCTCTCAGGATCTCAGAATCAAAGTGCACAGAGATTATTTGGTGGAGACGGATTAAATTGTTTGTTCTCCCGCTTAAGTCCAAATCTTATGATTTTCTCTTCCGATTCAGCCAGAATTCAAAAATCGAACGACTACGCCGAAAACTTACAGTATTTCTGGGATTACCGGATTAACCAAATTGAAGGATGGGACGCAACCAAACTTTCCTGGAAACCTAATGCTGCTCCCAGATTAGTACCAATGTCTACATGGGAAACCGATGACTACAGCAATGTTCGCGTAGACACTTCTAAAGTTATGGCCTTACGCCCATACGACTCTGCCACATGGTACTGGATTGAATCAGCCAACATATCCGGTCAGAAAATCAGATTCTATACTGGCAATAGAAAATATGATATTGGAGATACACTAATTTTCCCCGATCCTTATCAAGCAACGTTATTAATAGGTTTAGCCAACAAGATGTGGTTCACCAGAAAGCCATTCAATTTCTTGGTGCCCATGTCAAAAAATGAATGGTGGGAGATTGCCGCTAAAGGTGTAATAGGAGCGACATCTCCTCGATTTATAGCTGTTAAATTTTCTGACGATGGCGATGTGGCATATGGTGCAACCGAGCCCGATGCGCAAGGTTGGGCATATATCTATCGTGTTTCAAACCTTCATGCAGCCGAAAAAGCTAGTCACGCGTGTGTATTCGCAAAATTTGGGACAGACCCAACCCAGAGAAGGACTCAAATTAAAGAGATTGGTAAAATACAGAACCGTCTTATAACAAGTTTGGAAACAGATCCCAAAAACCCAGAAGTTCTCATTCTTACCTTAGGACAATATGGGAACAACAACTATATTTATGTTGGCTATAATGCAAGAACAACCAACAGCGAAAGTTTTGAAGATAACTTTATCCCTATTCAAGGGAATCTTCCGCCCATGCCTGTGTACACAGCTTGCGTTAATAAAAACCCATCCATAAGTGGGCAATTGCTTATTGGAACCGAATATGGTGTGTTTGTAATGGATAACTATTTGGCGGCTAAAGAAGGTAAAACCGTAACCTGGCAAGAAGGGAACAGTGGCCTTGGTCACTATCCCGTACTGAATATTCGACAATTCTATGTAGAACGCCGTCAAGAGGTTACCTACAAGAATGGCACATACATTTTAGCTACTCACGGACGTGGGGTATTTATTGATACCGCTCACGTTTGGACAAGCATCGGTTCGAACAACAACAATAACCCGATTGCTAACCTAACAAGTTTCGAATTGAAACTTTATCCCAACCCTGTTCTCAATGATGGTACTATTCAATTATTGGTAACCGAAAGAACTAATATCGATATCCAAATCTTTGACCTTTCCGGTAAAATGATTCAACAATTGAACACCGGAACCATCGAAGCAGGAACTCACAATATAGCCCTACCGGTTGCACAATTAAAGTCAGGAACCTACCTGATTCAGTGCATCAACGGTAAAGAACGTAAAACCGTTAAAATGCTTAAACGTTAATCAGCAATAATCGCAATCAAAGAGGCCTACTCCATTGAGAAAGCCTCTTTTTTTTTACGTGGGAATATATATGTGTAAAAACACTCACAAAATATGTTGTAGAAAAGGCAACTTTTACTCTTGCCCAAGTGTTGGCAAAAAGCAAAAATAAACCTATATTTGTAATGAATTTCTAAACAAAATTACTATGGGAACTATCAAAGTTGGAATCAATGGTTTTGGCCGTATTGGTCGAAACGTTTTTAAAATTATGGTTGAACAGGGAGGTTTCGAATTTGTAGGTATTAACGACCTAACAAGTACAAAAATTTTAGCACACCTCCTAAAATACGACTCTACACAAGGAAAATTTAACGGTACGGTTGAATACGATGATCAAAACATTATTGTAAACGGAAATAAAATACTGGTAACAGCCATTAAAAATCCCGCTGAAATAACTTGGGCAAAAACACCCGATGTGGTTATAGAATCAACCGGGGTTTTCCGCTCAAAAGAAAGTCCCAAGGGTGGCTACGGTGACCACCTAAAAACCGGGGCTAAAAAAGTAATCTTAACTGTTCCTGCCGATGATACAATCGACAGAATGATTGTTCTTGGAGTTAACGATAATGATCTAAAACCTGAAGATCAATGCATTTCAAACGCATCGTGTACAACCAACTGTTTGGCGCCTATTGTTAAGATTTTACACGAAACATTTGGCGTAGAAATGGGTTATATGAACACAATTCACGCCTACACCAACGACCAAATGATTCTGGACGCTCCGCACAAAGATTTGCGTCGTGCTCGCTCAGCAGCTGTTTCGCAAATACCCACCACAACCGGAGCTGCAAAAGCTGTTGGGAAAATTATCCCCGATCTAAAAGGGAAAATTGATGGAATGGCTGTTCGCGTTCCTACCCCAACCGGTTCTATGTGCGACTTTACAGCAGTGCTAAAACGTGAAGCTACCAAAGAAGAAATTAACGCTGCGGTAAAAAAATATGCCGAAGGACCAATGAAAGGGATTGTGGAATATACTGAGGATCCAATTGTTTCTTGCGATATTATTCACAACCCACACAGTTCGATCTTTGATGCCGGCCTAACCATGGTAAACGGCAAAATGATTAAGGTAGTTGCTTGGTACGACAACGAGTGGGGTTATTCCTGCCGTGTTGTTGACCTGGCACGAAAACTTTTTCAATAATCGAATTACAAATTAATTCAACCATAAGCCCGGCAACAGTCGGGCTTATTTATCGTAAAACAAAATTATGGCAACCTGGTTCGAATGTAAAATTAAATACGACGCAACCGATGAGTACGGGAAACTAAAATCTATTTCAGAAATCTATCTTATTGACGCATTCTCGTTCACCGAGGCTGAACAACGTCTTTACAAAATTTTCGAAAGCGAAAACAGGGTAAATTTTGTTGTCAGCAGTCTAAAAATGGCTCGCGTAGACGAAATTATCCCAAGCCAAACCGAAGATATCTTATGGTTCAAAGCACGGATTACCTACCTTTCAATTGACGAAAAAAGTGGGAAAGAACAAAAAATAGAAAACACGGTTTATGTTGCCGGCAAAGATATATTTCAAGCCTTAGAAAGTTTAAAAACAAACCTTTCAACCGTACTACTTGATTGGACAATTGATTCTATAACCACAACCAAGATATTGGATGTATATCCTTACGAACCCTTGCCAAAAGAAGATAATAAACAAAAGCCTTTGGAAAACTTAGAGCTTTACGCAGAAAACCGCAATAAGATTTAAGTAAAAACTAATACAACAAATCACCTATGGCAAAAATATGCATATTGGGGCCAGCCTGGCCGTTTCGAGGAGGCATAGCCGTCTATAATCAACGATTGGCAGAAATTTTCCAGAAAGAAGGACACGAGGTAATTATTCAAACCTTCACCCTTCAGTACCCCAAATTTCTTTTCCCCGGAAAAACTCAGTATGCACAATGGGAATATCAAGGAGGCGTACGAATAGAACGCTCTGTTAACTCCGTCAACCCAATTAACTGGATATTGACAGGGCTTCGGTTAAAAAAAGCCCGATACGATATTCTTATAGTCAGGTACTGGCTGCCGTTTATGGCTCCCTGTTTGGGAACTATTTCCAGAATTGTGAAATCGAATCGACACACCAAGGTAATTTCGATTGCGGACAACATCATTCCCCATGAACGAAGATTTGGAGATTCCATACTCACACGGTATTTTGTGAGTTCCGTAGATGGTTTTGTGGTAATGTCCGACAGCGTACTTAATGAGCTTTCCCGTTTCAATAAAACTAAACCCAGAAAATTATCGCCCCATCCACTGTACGATAATTTCGGCGAAATGATCGACAGACATTTTGCTATAACAAAGCTAAAACTTGATCCTAATAATCGCTACGTTCTCTTTTTTGGATTAATACGAGACTATAAGGGCCTCGACTTACTTTTGGAGGCTTTCGCACAGGAAAATGTGATTAAACTACCCGTTAAGCTAATTGTAGCCGGAGAGTTTTATTCCGATAGCGAAAAATATTACCAAATGATTAAAAACCTTAATCTTGAAGATAAGGTAATAGTGTTCCCTAACTTTATTCCCGACCACGAAGTTAATCTCTATTTTGCAGCCGCTGACCTTGTTGCCCAACCCTACAAATCGGCTACCCAGAGCGGAGTTACTCAAATAGCATATCATTTTGAAAAACCAATGCTTGTTACCAATGTAGGCGGATTGGCCGAAATTGTCCCCCACAGAAAAGTAGGTTATGTTGTGGAGGTAAATTCTCAAGCAATTGCCGAAAGTATTGTTGATTTTTTCACCAATCGAAATCCAAACGATTTCATTACGGCAATTAAAGAGGAAAAGAAAAAATATGCCTGGGAAAATATGACGGAAACAGTCATGAAATTACACCAAGAGCTAATCCTACCGAAGAAATAAATCCCCTAAAATTGATATACCATAAATTCAGTTGTTATGATTAAACGCGCTATTGAAAATTCAATAGAGGTAAAAGCCAAAATTCTTGAAAATGCTGAGCTACTAAGTAAAATAGAAAAAGCAGCCCAAACAATTGTTGAAGCTTATCACAAACAGCAAAAAGTACTTTTCTGCGGGAATGGAGGCTCAGCGGCCGATGCACAACATCTTGCCGCCGAACTAAGTGGGCGTTATTACTACGACCGCCCCCCCCTTTCAGCAGAAGCAATGCATGTTAATACATCGTATCTAACCGCCGTTGCCAACGACTACTCATTCGATGAGATTTATGCCCGATATCTTAACGCTGTTGGCAAAAGTGGCGATATTCTGGTTGCCTTTAGCACATCGGGAAATTCGCCCAACGTTATTAAAGTTATAGAAGAAGCTCAGAAATTAAACATTAAAACCATAGCCTTTACCGGAGAAACAGGAGGGAAAATGCGTGACCTGGCTGATATTCTGATCAACGTTCCATCGAAAGATACCCCGAGAATTCAGGAAGCACACATAATGATCGGGCATATTATTTGCCAAATTGTTGAATCCACACTTTTCCCCAAACCATAACCCTAAAAAAGCTCACCCCTTTAATAGTTTTCTGGGCAAGAATCTTAAGTTTCGGATTTTTGGGAAAATTGTTTGTAAGACTCCTACCCTAAATCGGCTTTACTGAATAGCAACGGCAAAAGAGTATTTGCGTCGGGGATTAAGAAAACCTTCTTTTTACTGCACAAAATGAGTGTAATGGGCTGTCCATAACGCGCTTGTGTTTCCGAAATCACCTGCCGGCAGCTCCCGCATGGAGATATAGGAAACTCAACCATATTTCCATTTTGAAAAGCGGTAATGGCAATGGCTTTAACTGCCTGATCCGGGAAATTGGCGTTTGCGTAAAAAATTGCTACTCGTTCAGCACACAAACCGCTGGGATAGGCAGCGTTTTCCTGATTACTACCTTTCACTATCTGCCCATTCTGAAGCAAAAGAGCGGCGCCAACACGAAATTTACTGTATGGGGCATAAGCATAAATAGCGGCATTCGAAGCCTCCTCGCACAAGGAGGCAAATTCATTTGGTAACTCGCTCAACGAATTGTATTCGAAAATTGTGGTGATAATTTGATGTTTTTCCATGGATAGGCCTCCTTGTTTTTGGGGTGGCAAATATAAAACTTTTAACAAACATTTTACACAGCTTTGGTTTAAAATACAGCGTAAAATCATTATATTTGTCGCGGTCATAAATAACAATTTACCATTGCATGGTTCTAAAATCAATAATCACCACCACAACACTTACAGCGATTCTATTTTTCCAGGCAAGTGCACAAAAAATAACTACCGAAGATTATATCCTTCTGTATAAAGATATTGCTATCGCAGAGATGAAACGCACAGGAATTCCTGCATCCATAAAATTGGCACAGGGAATTTTAGAGTCGGCCTCGGGAAACAGCCGTTTAGCACTAAAAGCCAACAACCATTTCGGTATAAAATGCCATGGAGAGTGGACCGGGGAAAAAATTTTGCACGACGATGACCATCCGGGAGAATGTTTCAGGGTGTATTCAAAGCCCGAAGAATCGTTTTTTGACCATAGCAATTTTCTGGTTTCACGAAAACGATACGCAGACCTGTTTCAACTCTCATCCACCGACTATAAAGGATGGGCAAAGGGACTCAAAAATGCCGGCTATGCAACAAATAAAAATTACGACAAAATATTGATTCAGCTGATAGAACGATATCAACTTTACCTCTATGATGAGGAAACCCAATCGGGAAAAACCTTTGTCCAAACTAACCTGAAAAACATTTCTGCTAATCAAGCAAAAGAAACCGGAGGCTACTCCCCCGAACAGGCAGTTGTGGATATTTACACAATAAAGCGTGGTGAAATAAATCGGGTAGAATATGTAGTTGCCGAAAAAGGCGATACCTGGCAAAGTTTAACCAAAAAATACAACAAATTACCATGGGAACTTTACCGCTACAACGATATTTCACGAGAAATGTCTGCAGAAATATTCCCCGGCCAAATCATCTACCTTCAACCTAAACGGCGAAAAGCAGATATTAATTATAAATACCATATTGTAAAAGAAGGCGAAACACTGTGGTCAATATCACAAAAATATGCTATTAAACTTAAACACCTAAAGCGTTTAAATCGTCTTACAGGCAACGAGACTCCCGAGGTTGGAACCAAACTTTACCTTCGACGCAAAAAGCCTAAATCATAGCAATAAACATAAAATTATGAGAAAAACCATCTGGATAGACAAAAAGGAGAAAATTGAAGAAATAATTGGTAAGGCCGATGCCTGCGCTCTCGCAATGATTGATACTGACGGGAAGCCCTATGTAGTGATTATGAATTTTGGGTATAAAGACGGCTATTTTTATTTCCACGGCGACCATAAAGGAAAAAAAATGGAAGCGCTGAAACAAAACCCGAATGTTTCAATTATGCTAAGTGTGGATCACCAAATATTTTTTCAACACGAAAATGTGGCATGTTCCTATGGCATGCACTACCGAAGTGTAAGCGCTAATGGAAAGGTGGAATTCATTCAAGATTACGATAAAAAAATTGAGGCTCTAAATATTATCATGCAACAATATACAAAACGAGATTTTAGTTACAATTCTCCGGCTGTTCATAGCGTTTCCGTATTTAGGGTAAAAGCGGAAAATCTTAAGTGCAAGCAGTTTGGGGTTTATTAATAATCAAAAATGTCGTATCAACATGAAGAAACAAACTTTGTGGATCTTTGCATTAATCATTACGATTGCCATATCAGCCTGCAAAAATTCAATTACAGAGCCACGGGCAAAATATGTGTTTTATTTTATCGGCGATGGAATGGGATTGGCACATATTGCGTTGACAGAAGCCTACCTTGCCGATATAAGCAAAACAGGCTACGACACCAATCACCTGGTTTTCTATTCCATGGATCATGTTGGATTAACCAAAACGCATGCGGCTAACCGCCTTATCACAGGAAGTGCTGAAGCTGGGACAGCTCTATCTACTGGCAACAAAACCAACGTGAACTATATTGGTTTAGATCCGCAGGGCAAGAGGTTAAAACCAATTACCCACACACTAAAAGAGAATGGTTTTAAAGTTGGAATTTTCTCAACCGTTCAAGTAAATCATGCCACTCCGGCGGCATTTTTTGCCCACGTTCAAAGCCGCTCAGAATATGCAATCATCGGAAAACAACTCTCAGAGTTTATGTACGATATGTATGGCGGAGGCGGAATTGCCATTAACAGCGAAAAAGAAAATTATGATTCGCTCTACCAATTTCTGCAAACCACTGAATTGCAAATTTTAAGGAATAATCAGCAATTTAAAGAATTAATCAAGCTGGAAAAACCTTTGATTGTAATTAACCAACAGCTCGACAACGAGGGTGCCATACCCTTTGCAATTAACAGGAATAATAACGACCTAAGCCTGGCAGATTTAGTCAGAAAATCGATTGAATTACTCTACAATCCTAAAGGGTTTTTCCTTATGTTCGAAGGAGGAAAAATCGATTGGGCAAACCATGCCAACGATGCAGCAACAACCATTCACGAAATTATCGACTTCAACAATGCTATCCAAGTAGCCCTGGAATTCTACCGGAAACATCCCAAAGAAACGTTAATCATAGTTTGTGCCGACCACGAAACCGGAGGTTTAAGTCTAGGGTCCAGAGAGATGGAATATAAATCAAATCTTCAATTATTACAATATCAACGAATTAGCATTGATTCTCTGGCAGCCGTACTGAACAATTTATATCAAATTAAGGGTAATGCCACAACCGTAACAATGGTAACCGACACCATAGCAAAATACACCGGTGCTGGAACCGAACAAATTCCTTTATCTGCCGATGAGTTCAAGAAATTGGAAGCAATGCTTACGACCATTAAGTCGAAAAAATCAAAAGTTGATTTGTATCCCATAGCAGCCATGGCTATTGAGTTGCTAAATCGTAAAGCAGGTATAGCCTGGGGAACGGAAGCCCACACCTTCCACCCCACCCCGGTTTTTGCTACTGGAGTAAAATCAGAATTATTCCAGGGTGTTTACGATAATACCGACCTCCCCAAAAAAATAATGAAAGCCATGGGAATCAATCACGATTTTAGCTTTCGGGGAGAATGACAAATCACTTTAAAAAAAAATCATACTTTGAGGAAGGGAAAATCTCCGACAGATAAATTTGAGCACGCAATTTGTTTAGAACATAATCGGAAAGCACACCCCTGAACATGAACAACTACCTGAAAATAGTTAAGTTTCTCTTCCTTCGTTTGCTACTCTTGTTAGCTATATACACCAGCCTACGACTCCTTTTCCTTGTTTTTAACTTTTCTCACTTTCAATTACCATTCCCCGACTTATTGAAGGCCTTTGCAGCCGGGGTTCGATTCGATATTTCGGCAATTGTTTACACCAA
The DNA here is from genome assembly GCA_937981765.1 of uncultured Bacteroidales bacterium. Taxonomy (GTDB): domain Bacteria; phylum Bacteroidota; class Bacteroidia; order Bacteroidales; family Salinivirgaceae; genus JAAYQU01. The sequence continues at coordinate 91,907 of CALJOM010000001.1, read as the reverse complement.
TATTCCTTTTATACTGCTACACATACTACCCGGGAATTTGGAAAATCGAAGATGGCTTCAACTATTCAACCGATATTATTTTTTGGTTGTTAATGGCTTCTGGCTAATTTTCAATTTTATCGACATAGAATATTACTCTTATGTACTGAAACGCTCTACTTTTGATTTCTTCTACTTTCTTAATACGGGAAACGATGTTATTACCCTCCTACCTAAATACCTGATGGATTTCTGGTATATTCTTGTGCTGTGGATTATCTCTTTAGTGGCTCTTTACAAGCTCTATCCTTTTAAGAACCCGAATTATGAAAAAGAACCCATCCGGGCAAAAAACCTGATTAACCAAACACCCCTATTTCTGGCGTTCCTGGGAATCTTTACTATAGGAACCCGTGGAGGCGTACAACTCAGGCCAATCAACTCGCTTACTGCTGCGCAATATATTTCCCCCGATAAAATAGCTCTTATAACCAATTCTACCTTTACAATTCTCAATTCTTACGGTGAGATACGGCTCGAAAATATCGACTATTTTACTCCCGACCAACTTTCAGCAATTTTCACCCCCGAACAAGCATACGTTAATTTTGACAAGGATTTCCCGAATCAAAATGTAGTGCTACTAATATTAGAAAGTTTTGGGGCAGAATACAGCCAATTTTTATCGGGAAATGCCCCCGGTTATACCCCATTCTTAGATTCACTCATGAATCAAAGCATAACTTTTCGCCGCGCTTATGCAAACGCCAAAAAATCAATTGAAGCACTACCTGCCATTCTGAGTGGAATTCCCGCTCTGATGGATTATCCATACGTTTCAACCCGATTTCACGCAAATAACATTCAGGGAATACCCGCAATCCTAAAAAAGCACGGCTATTCTACCCACTTTTTTCATGGAGGTGCCAACGGTACCATGGCCTTCGACAATTTCACCAAGGCAACAGGAGTAGATAATTACTACGGGTTGAACGAATACCGGGGGAATAAAGAAGATTACGATGGGGCATGGGGTATTTACGATGAACCATACCTGCAATACGTAGCCAATGTTTTGGACACCATTTCCACACCGTTTTTTGCCGGGATTTTCACCTTGTCGAGTCACCATCCTTACCGGTTGCCAGAAAAATACCGCGATAGTTTCCCCGAAGGGAAATTACCGATACTCAAAACCATAGCATATACTGATTATGCTTTGCGAAAATTTTTTAACCGAGCAAAACAATCTCCATGGTATCGCAACACGCTTTTTGTGATAACGGCCGACCATACCTCAGTTTCGTTTACGGATAGCTTTGCGAATATTCACGGTAGTTACAGAATACCATTGATATTTTACATTCCCGAACATCCAAAAGCCAGAAAAACATTGGATTATGTTGTACAACACACAGATATCTATCCCTCCGTTATTCATTATCTGGGTTTGAACGAAGCTATTGTATCGTATGGAAGTTCTGTATTTGTTAGAGACACAGGCTGGACTGTTAATTACCTTAGCGGTGTTTACCAAATAATAACCGACAGCCTTCTAATTCAATTCGACGGGACCCATGTTCTTGGAATCTACAATCCGGTTACCGACCCATTACTACAGGACAACAGACTCGATACAAAACAACAAACGCAGAACGAATTGGATTTTCTCAAGGCCGTAATTCAAGATTACCGATTCCGGTTAATTAACAACCGTCTTGTTCCCAAATGGCCTTTGCCATAATCAGAAAAATTGAATCACACCCTTATTTTTCGCAAAAAAGATTTTATCTTTGCAGGCGGATAAACACTGGCCCCGTAGTTCAGTTGAATAGAACGTCAGATTCCGGTTCTGAAAGTCACAGGTTTGAGTCCTGTCGGGGTCACACAAAAAAAGACTGTCGAGTTCGACAGTCTTTTTTGTTTTTAAGCCTTTTAAAGATGGACAGCAGCGGGAATCGTCCTCTCCATAACAATCCATAATTCCAACTAAAAAATTCTATTCTATTTTCCGAATTTTGAAAATTCCTCCGCAATTAGTTAGATCGGGATCGCTGACAACGGTTATGAGTTTAAAAGAGCCTACTTTATCGGCAAGAAAAACGAAAATATCCTGCCATGAGATGTTTGCCCCCATTTCACCTCCTTCGGTATGAACAACAATGGCAACGTCTTTTTTGTTATCGTTGTTTAAATCGCCCATCAAAACTGAAGTGGCTTCATAAAAGTTTTGTCTGGCTGTTAACGGGATCACTACCGTGGTCATAAACTCTCGGGGCCGCTCAAGAGCGTTTTGCGGATCATAAAAGGTTAACTCCACGTAGTATCGGTTTTTGTTCCTTCAATTTTAGCCTCTAATGAATGTTTGCTTCGGTAGTAATCCTTAATGGATTGAACCATGTTGACATAATCAGAATCCAAAACCTCCGAAACAGTGGCAGTTTGCCTTGATTCTGCGGTTGTTGTGGTTAATTTGAATATTAGCTTAATGTTACAAGCAAAAAGATACCGGCAACGATAAAAGATAAATATTTCATAATCAATTAGTTTTATAATTCAAACTATTCTATCATTACAAACTTTTAACACTGTACAAGCGTTTAATTTACAGCATTTTTTTCAATTGCTCTCGTTGCTGTTCAAAACCAGGTTTACCCAGTAATGCGAACATATTAACCTTATAATCTTCCACACCTGGTTGATCAAAAGGATTTACCCCGAGCATGTATCCACTTATGCCACAAGCTATCTCATAAAAATAGATTAAATAACCAATGTTTTCTGGGGTAATTTTGTCGATAGAAAGAACTATGTTGGGGACTCCTCCGTTGCAATGCGCCAAAAGTGTTGCCTGTGCAGCCGTGTTATTAATGTTGTGAATATCCATACCGGAAAGATAGTTCAGCCCATCGATATTTTGCTCATCGTTCACCACAGAAACTTTTTGGTGCGAATTTTCAACCAAAATCAGTGTTTCAAACAAATGCCTCTCACCCTGCTGAATATATTGTCCAAGCGAATGAAGATCGGTGGTAAATGTGGCTCCGCTAACAAAAATCCCCTTGTTCTCTTTACCTTCGGATTCACCGTAAAGTTGTTTCCACCATTCAATAAAATAGAGCAATTGCGGGTGGTAGGTAACCATCATTTCTATTTTCTTTCCTTCACGATACAATTTGTTTCGTGCAGCAGCATAAAGAATGGCATAGTTTTCTGACGACGGCTGATTTAATTGTTTCTCAGCATTTTTCGCTCCCTCTACCAAATGTTTAATGTCAATCCCGGAAATGGCAATCGGAAGCAACCCTACCGGTGTTAGCACACTGTAGCGTCCGCCAACATCGTCAGGGATAACGTAGGTTTTAAACCCATTCTGATTAGCCATTTTTCGAAGTGCCCCTTTCGAAGCATCGGTAATTGCAATGGTTCTTCGGTTTGCTCCTTCCAGCCCAAAAGCCTCAATATGAGCCTTTCTTAGTAGTCTAAACGCTACTGCAGGTTCGGTAGTAGTACCCGATTTACTGATAACCACAATGCTCCAGCGTTTATTTCGCAAATAGTTTAGTAAATGGTGATAATAGTCGGCATCCAGGTGGTGACCGGCATAAATAATTTCTGTTTTATGACTGAAAAACGGTGGTGTAAGAGCGTCAATCACAGCTCGTGCTCCCAGATAGGAGCCACCAATTCCTACCACTACCACAGTGTCGGAGGAGTTGCGAATTTGTTCGGCAGTATTGGAAATATCCGAAATCAATTCCGCAGTGATAGAACCCGGCAAAGTTAACCAACCTAAAAAATCGTTTCCTTTCCCCTTTCCGCTTTGTAATAAAGCTAGTGCCTCTTTTGCCTGTTGTATTTCAATCCGAATGTCCGCAATTCCATTATTGAACGCCTTGTTTAAATTAATCTTCATCATGGTAATATTTTTTGTTAGCACACAAAGATAATGATTTCCCCCTGAATTTTGGAGGTAAATTTATATCTTTGCTTGTCTGAAATTATTTTTTAACTGGCAAACACAAGGGAAATGAGAAAATGGCGCATTGAAGACTCAATGGAGTTATACAACATCAATGGATGGGGCCTGAACTATTTTTCGGTAAATGAAAAGGGCAATGTAATTGTTACACCAAGGGAAGGCGATTATCCGGTGGATCTCAAGGAACTGGTTGATGAATTGCAACTCCGGGATTTATCGACTCCAATGTTGATAAGGTTTCCCGATATTCTCGATACGAGAATTGAGCAAATGGACAGCTGTTTCAAAATAGCAAAAGAAGAATATAAATACAAGGGCCAAAATTTTATTATTTACCCAATCAAAGTGAATCAAATGCGTCCGGTGGTTGAAGAAATAATTAACCACGGGAAAAAATTCAATATAGGACTCGAAGCTGGTTCGAAACCCGAGCTACATGCCGTTATTGCTATCAACACCGATAGTGATTCGCTAATTATCTGCAACGGATACAAGGATGAAGATTACATAGAACTTGCGCTTCTAGCCCAAAAAATGGGCAGAAGAATATTTTTGGTGGTTGAAAAACTTAACGAACTCAAACTAATTGCCTACGTTGCCAAACGATTAAAAGTTAAACCCAACATAGGCATACGCGTTAAACTAGCCAGCTCCGGCAGTGGAAAATGGGAAGACAGTGGTGGCGATATCAGTAAGTTTGGATTAACATCGAGTGAATTGCTTCAAGCCCTTGAAATGCTGGAGAACTATGGATTGAAAGATTGTTTGAAGTTGGTTCATTTCCACCTGGGCAGCCAGATTACCAAAATCCGCCGAATCAAAACAGCACTTAGAGAGGCTTCTCATTTCTTTGTTCAGATTTCGCAAATGGGATTCAACTTAGAGTTTGTCGACATTGGTGGAGGGTTGGGTGTGGATTACGATGGAACACGTTCTTCCGAAAGTGGAAGCAGTGTAAACTACTCTATTCAGGAATATGTTAACGATGCAGTATCGACCATAGTTGATGCAGCCGATAAAAACAACCTGAGTCATCCCAACATCATCACCGAGTCGGGTCGTTCGCTTACCGCCCACCATTCCATTTTGGTATTTGAGGTACTTGAAACAACTAAACTCCCAATGTGGGGAAGCGAAGAGGAGATTTCGGAAAACGACCACGAATTAGTTCGTGACCTATACAAAATTTGGGATAATTTGAACCAAAGCCGAATGTTTGAAAGCTGGCACGATGCCCAACAAATCAGAGAAGAAGCACTCGACCGGTTTAGCCTTGGGCTGCTGGATTTAAAAACCCGCGCACAGATAGAACGTTTGTTTTGGGCAATAGCCAACGATCTTTATTTAATGACCCAGGAAATGAAGCATGTTCCAGAGGAACTTCGGCAATTGCCTAAGCTTCTGTCGGACAAATATTTCTGCAATTTTTCCCTGTTTCAATCGCTGCCCGACGTTTGGGCAATTGACCAAATTTTCCCAATCATTCCGTTGCAACGGCTTAACGAAAAACCAGATCGTTCGGCCACCATACAAGACATAACCTGCGATTCCGACGGGAAAATCGATAATTTTATCTCAACCAAAAACTTTTCTTACTACCTACCCGTGCACAGCATTAAACAGCGAGAGCCTTATTATATAGGAGTATTTTTAGTTGGCGCCTATCAGGAAATCTTGGGCGACCTTCACAATCTGTTCGGCGATACGAATGCCGTACACATTTCTGTCGATAAGGATGGCTATACCATCGACCAAATAATCGATGGAGAAACCGTAGCCGAGGTTCTCGACTATGTTCAATACAACGCCAAAAAACTTGTCAGAACGGTAGAGACCTGGGTAACGCAATCGGTAAAAGAGGGCAAGATTACCACTCAGGAAGGGAAAGAATTCCTGTCGAATTATCGTTCAGGATTGTACGGTTATACCTACCTGGAGTAAAGCTCCGCCGGGAAAAGTTGTTTTCAAAAATATACAACATGTGCGGTCGATATGTTCTGGCATCAAAACTAGAGACGTTGGAAACACGTTTTGGTGTTACGGCTCCTGTTGATTTGAAATGGGAAGCCAACTATAACATTTCGCCTGGCACCTTGGCTCCCGTAATAGCCTCCAACGCTCCTAACACAATTCAGCTTTTTCGATTTGGACTTACGCCTTTCTGGGCAAAAAACAGCATGCTACTATTTAATGCCCGCTCAGAAGGCGACAGAAATCCAAACAACAACCCCGATTACAAAGGAGCCCGCGACATAATTAACAAACCCGCATTCAGAAAACCAATCCGTTCTCAGCGATGTTTGATTCCTGCCGACTGTTTCATAGAAGGCTCCCGCCAAAACAAACTGAACAAACCCTACGTTGTTTACCTTAAATACAAAATGTATCCATTTTCCTTTGCCGGAATATGGGACTCCTGGCGCAATCCGGAAACAGGCCAGGAAATCTATTCATTTGCCATAATTACAACCCCTGCAAATGCTGTTTTGCAAGCCATTTCGCACGACCGCTGCCCAGTAATATTAAAACCCAGCGACGAAAAGCTGTGGCTTAATCCTGATACACCACTATCGAAAATTACCGAACTGCTAACACCACCCGACCCAGAAATTATGAACGCCTACCCAATTTCAAACCAAATAAAATCGCCCAAAAACAACTCTAAAGAATTGCTAACTCCCATTGGCCCAACAATTTTCAAGGAAGAAGAAACCAATGCAATCCAAATACGTAAACAATATGGGTTCGGCAGGGGAAATTAATTTCATTGGAATCAATAGAAAACAAAAATGAACACCCAAAACTAATTCAGGTTTACCACCCGATTTTTATTATCTTTGTGCAAATCCAAATTTATGGAGCCAATCTGTGTACTAAAAAATGCCGTTATAGCACACGACAACATCCCCACACTGAAAGATGTAAATCTTTCGGTAAATCCGGGAGAATTTGTTTATATTATCGGAAAAACAGGAACCGGTAAAACAACTCTCCTGAGAGCACTGTTTGCCGATTTACCTGTTAATCAAGGCGAAGCCATGGTCTGTGGTTTTAATCTGCGAAAACTAAAGCCTAAAGAAATTCCCATGCTACGAAGAAAATTAGGCATGGTTTTTCAGGATTTCCGACTTCTCACCGACCGTTCAGTATATGAAAACCTTAGCTTTGTATTAAAAGCCACCGGATGGAATAAAAAGAAAGAAATCGATCTTAGAATCAACGAAGTATTGGAAATGGTAGGATTAAGTTTCAAAGGCTATAAAATGCCACACGAACTTTCCGGAGGCGAACAGCAACGCGTGGTTATAGCCCGTGCCATTCTCAACAACCCTCAGCTTATCCTGGCCGACGAGCCCACAGGTAATCTAGACCCCGAAACATCCGAAGGAATTATGCGCCTATTGTGGGAGCTAAAACAAAAAGGTAACACAATTATTGTGGCAACCCACGACTACGAAACCCTCAGAAAATTTAATTCAAGAACCATTATATGCACCAACAACACCACCAGTGAGCAACAAGATGCAGTAATCGACTTTATAGAACTAGAAAAACAAATTGACACCATTTTACGAGCACACAAACCCGAATCTCTCTAAAAGCATCTACCAATGGCAAATAAAACACTCAAAAAACTGATTAAGTTCATTATCGATATTCATCCAGCCGAAAAAGCTCAGGAAAAAATCGACATAGAAGCCTTAAGCAAATTTATTGAGGAAATTGGGCTAAACATCAAATTCAACGAATCGGAATTAAAACAAATTCCCGCTGAGGGAAGTTTTATAGTTATAAGCAATCACCCGTTCGGGGGAGTTGACGGGCTTATTCTTTTTAAAGCGTTGAATTCCATCCGACCCGATATAAAAATTCTTGGAACCGAATTAATCAACCGAATCGATATTTTAAAAGAACAGACCATTCATTTCGATACATCCAAAACTCTTGGCCCCTTTGGAGCTGGACTTGGTCAACTTCGAAAAGCCATGGAGCATCTAGGCTCAGGGCACCCCCTGATAATTTTCCCCGCCGGTGAAGTTAGCACCTACAGTATCGACGCAAGAAACATCATCGACCGTCGATGGAAAACACAATACATTAAATTTATTCAAAACGTAAAATTACCGGTTATCCCAATCCACATAGGAGGAAACAACGGAAACCTATTCCACATTTTGGGAGCCATCCACCCAGCCATAGGTAGTGCCGCCGATTTAATTGCCAAACGTAATCGCGACATTAAGGTGCGAATTGGAGGCGTGATTTCTCCCACAGAAATTGAAGAACTATCGCACAACATAGAAAAACTCGGTCGCTATTTGCGGTCGAGAGTTTATGCTTTGGATAATAACATCGATATCAAGAAATTCTATATCCCCCGTCTCAAGCTGGAAAAAGAGCCACAACCCATTGTGGACCCAATTTCTGCCGAACAGCTTATAAAGGAGGTGGAAAACCTGCGCAAACATTATAAGCTCTTCGAAAGCGGAGAAATGACCGTATTTTGCTCTCCCAGCAGTGTTATTCCGAATATATTAAAAGAAATAGGCCGACTTCGCGAAGTTACCTTCCGAGCCGTTGGTGAGGGAACTAACCTCAGCATAGATTTAGATGAATACGACCTATATTATTACCATTTATTTATTTGGGACGAAAAAGAATCGAAAATCGTTGGCGCATATCGTGTTGGTCGCGGAAAAGATATCGTAAACCTATACGGTATTGATGGATTTTATATCAGTTCGCTTTTCAGGATTTCCGAACAAATGCTACCTATTCTCGAACAAAGCCTAGAATTAGGACGGTCATTTATTGTACAAGAATACCAGAAAAAACCGTTCTCCCTGTTCCTTCTCTGGAAGGGGATACTTTATTTCCTGTTAAAAAACCCCGAATATCGTTATTTGATTGGCCCGGTAAGCATCAGCAACCAGTATTCCAAATTTAGCAAAGAGTTAATTATACGATTTATTAAAGAATACCATTTCGACCATGACCTGGCAAAATATGTTAAGCCTCGAACCCCATTTAAACCAAACATGAAATTCGATACCGATATTATTGTAGAAAAGTCCAAAAACGACATGAATAAAATCGACAAACTAATCAGTGAAATAGAGCCAGATAATTTTAAAATGCCCGTTTTGTTGAAAAAGTACCTAAAACAAAACGCCCGTATCATTGAATTCAATATCGACCCGAAATTCAACGATGCTTTGGATGGCCTGATAATTCTAGATTTGTTTGACGTTCCCTACAGCACCATTGAATCGCTTTCCAAAGAAATCGACGACAACACAATTCTGGAACGTTTCAACAAGGGTAGTTAACAATTTTCTTCACCGCTGAAAAAATACAAATTATGGAAACAACACCCTATCCAACCATCCAAACCTTTCACATTGAAGGAGTAAAACACATAACTCCGGAAAAAGCATTTGCCTTGCTGGAAGAACAAAAGGCAATACTTATTGATGTTCGGGAAGCCGACGAAACCAAACGCGATGAAATTCCTATGGAAAATGTTTTTTATCATCCCATGTCGGTTATCCTCGACAGAATGAACTATATACCTAAAAACCAGAATATTATTTTAATCTGCAACGAAGGAGTGCGCAGTACAAAAATAGCCAACCTGCTAAATCGAGCGGGTTATCCATCGATTGCCAACCTCGATGGCGGAATCGTTTCGTGGATTCAGGCAAATCTGCCCTACCGGAAGAAATTGGGGTATCGTCCCACTGGCGGATGTGGTTGTGGCTGCAAAAGTTCGGATTGTTCCAACGATTGTTTATAAACCAAACCCAATTCACTCCTGTTTATAAGAGACGTTTTTGAGTTTTTTCTCTACTCGTTTTCAATAATCAATCGAGCAGGTATTCAGAGCCTTCGTTTTTGAATCCACTTGGCGAGTAAAATCAAAATTAACAAAAACTATTCACCATGATAAAAAAGTTTTTGCTGTATATTCTCAATTTCAAATTCACCAACCTTTTCAAAGCCGATAACGAGATATCGCGTTCATTTTGGAAAAATCACAAAAATTGGCAAATATCAAAGGTATCCGTTGAACGATTCAATAATCAGAAGCAATTTTTGTTAACCCATTATATTCCGATACTGGATAAAAATCAGGTTATATGCGATTATGCCTGTGCCTGCGGCGACTGGTCGTTTATGGTGAGCCCATATGTAAAACATATTGATGCTTACGATATCAGTCCGTCGATGATTGAAAAGGCTAAACAAGAGGCCGAAAAACGAAATATCACGAATATCAATTTTCAAGTTTCTGAGGCTGAAACCTTTGAATTTGAGAAAGTTTACGATTCAATAATGGTTTTAGGATTGTTTACCTGCATTTTCGACGATTCGGTTTGTGAAAACTTCATTAAGAAAATCGGGAATGCCGTAAAACCCAAATCCTATATTGTCATTAAAGACACTATTTCGGAAGGTGAACCAAAAATCGGCAAACCCAATCTAAAATACCGGGCTATTTACCGTAATAAGCAAAAATACATTGAAATGTACACCCGTAACGGATTTGAATTGGTTACCGAAGAATATATTTACAAAGAAGGAGAAATCTGCTCGGTTATGGCCATCTTTAGGAAAGTCTGATATTCAGTCTGTAACCTTCTGTTTAACTGCAAGGCTATTACTCAGAACGAAGAAATAATTTAACCGTAAAATAAGAAGCCATGTAGACAATAATTCCCATGGCAAAAGCATTTTTTTGGCAGTGAGAAAGAAAGTTTTGTTAGTGTTTTGTCATACATAGAGCCTACTTCCTATCCAATTCCTTAAAAATTATTTCCTTCATTGCATTAAACTCCTCGATGTTAAACAAGCGGGTTAGTGCAATAATTTTTCCATTCCTATCGATTACTACATCTCGTGTAACCCCCGAACCTTTAACTGCATACAGACCGAAAATGTCGCCACCCATATCAGGGACCAATGGGTAGGTTACTTTAGCCATCTTCGTAAACTCTTTTACTTTTTCTTTCGATTCGTCGTAACAAATCCCTATTACTTTCAGCCCTTTGGATTTTCCGGGCAACCATATTTCATTTTCGATATATGGTTTTTTCTTTAAACAAACCGGACACCAACTCGCGGTGAATTGCAGCATAACAACACTTCCACGCAGGTCGCTAAGCCGATAGGTTTTGCCGTTGAGCTCTGTAATCTGAAAATCGGGAGCCATATCGCCAACCTTAACCAAATAACTATGCTCATACGGTTGTGCGTTGAGCTGAACGAGCATTAGCAAAAAAAGAAGCACAATACACTGTTTCATAATTGGGTAGATTTACTAGTGTAAGAAACGTTTCAATTCTGATGTGGCAAAATTAACAAATACGTGAAATCTTCAATCGCTCTTTAAAATTATTGCAGGCTGAAGTTGAGAAATCCGGTAAGCGTACAGAATTATCACTGCCGAAAAAACAACTGCTGCCATAGCAAAAGTATAGAAAAACGATACAACCAAAGTTGTTCCCAAAACAGCAAAAACACTTAACCATGTGGCAGAGACTATACAACTTATAATCAAAGCTGCCAGAGTAGCTAATACTAAAGAAGGAAGATAATCGCGAAACAAAAGTTTAAGAATATCTCCAAACATTGCTCCATGAATTAAGCGGACAGCAAATTCTTTTTTCCGGCGTGAAGAATAATACACCCCAAGCCCCCACAAACCCACCATTGCCATTAAAACGGCTATGATTGTCAACACCGAAGCAACCAAGAGAAGCATTTTTTCGATTCGATAATGATTTTGGATTTCGTCTTCGAGCAGTGAATATTGAAAGGGCTTGGCTGGAAAAATCTCCTTCCAAATGGTTTCAATGGTTGGGATTACTTCTGACATAGCCCCCTCTTTAACACGAATGGCTGTATAGTGGCTGGTTAACACTTTATCGTATTCCGAGGTTTTCATATCGAGCACAAAAGGTTCCTGACGGAAGTGCAACGATTTTGCCGAGAAATTCCGGAATACCCCCACAACCCGCTCCTCACCTCTCCACGATATGAAAGGGTGTCCCAATGCCTCTTGCGGAGTAATTCCCAAATGGTTACACATGGTTTCGCTTATCAGAATGGAACGATTACCTTCCCCGGGAAAAGCCGAATTGTAGCTACGCCCGGCAATAATCTCAATATCAAAGGTTTCTACAAAATTATCCTGGACTAAAAGCGCCGGGAAGTACTGCCAATCGTTTTTGCGGTCACTGTCTGTATTGAAAAGGTAAAAGTTGTGGTTAATCCCGATTTTATAGTCCATACCGGTAATGTGGGTCACCTTTGGCAAGGATCTGATTTTTGCGATTAATCGATCATAATTTTCCCGAACCTCGGGCAATCGGGTTGGAATTATGAGAATATCTTTCGAACGAAATCCGAGATTGTGTGTAGTAAGTAAGTTGTATTGCCTTTTAACCACTTGATTAACAACCAACAAACCAATAGCCAACGCAACCTGAATCATAACCAACGACTTTCGAATCCGGCTCTGAGTTTTTTCTGCCGGAAGTTTCCCTTTTATAATTTCAAGCATATCGATTTTTAACAACAAAAATGCAGGATAAATTCCTACCAGAATAGTTACAATTACCAAAACGGCGATAATCAACACTAGGCTTGATAATGAGGTAATTGATCCATAAGTGAACGAAACGCCGGCTAATGCTCTGAAATAGGGCATAAAAATTTCAACCAGAGATAAAGAAATCAACACAGCCAGGAAGGCAAAAAATGCCACCTCACGAATATACTGGATAACTATCTGCCAATCGGTTGCTCCTGTAACTTTTCGCACGGCAATCTCCTTCGAGCGCTCAAAACTTTTGGCACTGCTTAATCCAATATAATTAATGACAGATAAGATAAAAATAAACAACCCAAGCGCTGCCAAGGTTATTACGTTTGACCAACTGCCATTGGGTGCAATTTCATAATCGAGTCGTGAAAAAAGATGAATGTCGGCTATTGGTTGCAACGTAAAATATGAACTGTAATCTCTTTTAGCCGGGAAAAGTCTGTAAGAGAAGGCCAACAACTCAGACTCAAATTCTTTCCTAGAAACATTCTCTTTCAGTTTGACATAGGTCCAGCAAGGATTCCATGCCCAAGTATCGGGGAAACGCCCACCATAATTTTCCCGCACCGTTTCCATGGAAACCAGTAATTGAAATTTAAAGTGAGTTTGAGATGGGGGATCTTTAGCCAAGGCTTCGATAAGTACATCGTAACGGCCGTTAATGGTTAATTTCTTACCGATGGGATTTGTTCCAGGGAAATATTTTTCAGCAGCCGATTGAGTGATTATAGCAGTAAAAGGGTCTTTCAGGCAATTTGATTTTTTCTGCTGCAAAATCTCGATACCGAAAATTTGAAAAAAATCAGGGTCAACATAGAATAAACCGCTCTCGAATGCCGTTTTATCGCTCGAAGATACTAACTGCGAAGCATTCTGATAGTTAAAAATCCGAAAACACCCATCGATTTTCCCGTGAAATTCCCTTTCGAGATGATTTTTTAAGGGAAAAGGCGCACTGGAGGAATTTTCCACAATGCCATTGAAATTTGAAACTTGAACCACACGGTAAATTCTTTGGTAATCCGAATGAAACCTATCGTAGCTGGTTTCATGAATTACATACATCCCAACCATAATAATTACCGCCAGCCCAATGGACAATCCCAATAGCTTCAGGATTGAATAAAAGGGATTCCTGAATAAAAATCGAATAAACGTTTGAAGGGAAGCCTTGGTCATGGCTGTTTAGATTTTGTCAGGAAACGTTGCGCACTTTCGTGAATAATTCTACCGTCAAAAAGTTGAATAATTCGTGAGGCGTAATCTGCATCACGTTCAGAATGGGTAACCATTACAATTGTTGTGTCTTCACGATTAAGCCCCGAAAGAATTTCCATGATTTTTGTGCCGCTAATAGAGTCGAGATTTCCGGTTGGTTCGTCGGCAAGAATTAATTTTGGCTTGGCTACAATAGCCCGCGCAATAGCCACTTGCTGCTGTTGCCCACCCGACAACTGCCACGGGAAATAATCCATCTGCATAGTAATCTGAAGGCGCTCGATAGCCTCCTCAACCAACTGTCGACGTTTCCCTGCACCGATTTTTAAATACACCAGTGGCAATTCAATATTTTGATATACTGTCAAATCGTCAATCAGATTAAAATTCTGAAAAACGAAACCAATATTACCTCTCCGAAGTGCAACACGCTCGCGCTCCTTTAGGCCTGTGATTTCGGTGCCGGAGAAAAAATAATGCCCTGAAGTTGACACATCAATTAATCCCAAAATATTCAGCAGGGTAGTTTTGCCACAACCCGATGGCCCCATAACAGCCACAAATTCTCCCCGCTGAATATCGAGAGTAATGTTTTTCAACGCCATTGTAAGCAAACCACCGGAAGAAAAATAGCGCGATAAATTTACCAAACGCAGATATGCGGATTCCATATTCGAATAATTTCTGAGTGCAAAGATTAAAAAACCTGCCATTTAACCCCAAAAAATAGAATGAGATTTTTGCTTACCTTTGTGATTGTATGAGACAAAATCCGTTAGAAACCCCGATAAAATTTTTGAAAAGCGTTGGTGAAAAACGTGCCAAACTATTCGAAGAAGAACTGGGAATAACCACTGTCTTCGACCTGTTAATGTATTTCCCCTACAAACACTACGACCGAAGCCGCATCTTTAATATTTGCGATATCCAACCAGGCGAAGCACTAATACAATTTAAGGGTAGAATAACAGGATTTAAAACCATCGAGGCCAGAAACCGCAAAATCTTATCCGCAACGGTTAGCGACAACACCGGAACTACCGAAGTTATTTGGTTTGCCGGACATTCCTGGATAACCAAAAACCTTAATACAACCACCGAATATCTTTTTTTCGGAAAACCAAATCTGTTCAACAATCAAATCAGCTTTGCCCATCCGGAAATTGAACCGCTTGAGAAGTATTATGCCAGAAACAATTTTACCTTTTCGCCTGTCTACAGCTTACCGGAAAAATTCAGGAAAAACAATATCACATCAAAACACATCCAGGAATTAATGCTTCAGGCTCTTTCCATGGGTGAGGCGTTTCTTAAAGATATGCTTCCGGAGAGTGTTCGAAATGACCTTGGATTGTTATCGTTTCAGGAAGCAATTCGGCAAATTCATTTTCCCAACAACCATAACCTACTGAAAAAAGCAGAATACAGACTTAAATTCGACGAATTTTTCATAATCCACCTCACCCTTCTTTACAGGCAGCAGCTACGAAAGAAGAACATTAAGGGCTTTCCCATGCCCAAGGTAGGATATTTCTTTAATCAATTCTATAAAACTCGCCTACCGTTTGAACTAACCAATGCACAGAAACGGGTTGTTCGTGAAATTTTCAACGACCTTAAAAGCGGTAAACAAATGAACCGACTCTTGCAAGGCGACGTTGGCTCGGGTAAAACACTTGTGATTCTTTTAGCGGTACTCTTAACTGCCGACAACGGCTACCAATCGGCCATTATGGCACCAACCGAAATTTTGGCAAATCAGCATTACAAAAGCATAACCAAACTTATTGGCCCCTTAGGATTCAACGTGGCACTCCTCACCGGATCCACCAAACGCAAAGAAAGAGAAGAAATTCACTCACAACTACGAAAAGGGAAAATACACCTTCTTATAGGAACCCATGCATTGATTGAGGATACTGTAGAATTTGCAAAACTTGGTTTTGTAGCCATCGACGAACAACACCGATTTGGAGTAGCACAACGCGCAAAACTCTGGACGAAAAGCGAGCAATATCCCCATGTGCTGGTGGTAACAGCAACTCCAATTCCAAGAACATTGGCCATGACCCTCTATGGAGACCTTGATTTATCCGTAATAGATGAACTTCCTCCCGGCCGTAAACCAATTAAAACCATTCATTACTTTGAAAACGACCGCACCAAATTAAATGACTTTATTAAGAAACAAATTGCGTTGGGGCAACAGATTTATTTTGTATTCCCATTGATTGAAGAATCGGAAAAGCTCGATTACCAAAATCTCATGGAAGGCTACGAACGTATTTCCTCCACTTTTGGGAAAAACCTGACTGTAATGCTCCATGGCCGGATGAGTCCGAAAGAAAAAGAGGAGTCCATGCAAAAATTTATCCGCAAGGAAGCCATGATAATGGTATCCACCACCGTAATTGAAGTTGGAGTTGATGTTCCAAACGCAACGGTAATGGTAATTGAAAGCGCCCATCGATTTGGTTTGTCGCAATTGCACCAGCTACGAGGAAGAGTCGGCCGGGGGGACGAACAATCTTATTGCATACTGCTAACACCGTATGAACTATCTTCCGACAGCCGTAAAAGAATTCTCGTAATGGCATCAACCAACGATGGCTTCTTAATCGCAGAAAAAGACCTAACCATGCGAGGTGCCGGCGATATTGAAGGAACCAGGCAAAGCGGACTTCCGTTCAACCTTAGAATAGCAAGCATCAGTGCCGACCAGAAAATATCGCAAATTGCACGTCAAGCCGCAGAAAAAATACTAGAACAAGACCCATTGTTAGAAAACCCCGAAAATACCAAACTACTCCGGGTTGTAAACAACACAAAAAACGGTAACCTATCATGGAGCATGATCTCATGACTTAAAAAAAAATTCATTCCAATGAACTATTTAGTAAAAATCCAGCAACTTGCTGCATAAAGAATCTCACCAGACGGATTTTATCTCACCGACCTTGAAAACAACGAGGTTCTGCTACCACAAAAATATGTCACCGCAACCCTAACACCGGACGATAAAATTGAACTTTTTATATTCAACGATAACGAAAACCTCCCAACAGCAACAACTCAAAAACCAATGCTCCTTCTGGGACAAGCAAAAGCCCTAACCGTTATAGACAAAACCTCATTTGGCTATTTTCTCCACTGGGGATTGAAGAAGCACTTACTGCTCCCCAAAAAATCAAGCTACCAGCAACCATCAACCCAACCAAAAGATAATGGTTACCCTCTATCTGGATATCATCGCCAACCGCCTGGCTGCTACCGAAAAAATCGACCAATTTCTGAAAAACAAGGATATCCAACTCAATGAAGGAGAAAAAGTAAGCCAGAAAATCTGGCGTGAGACTCCCCTTGGATACATGGCCATTTTTAATCAAAGCTACCTTGGTATGCTTTATAAAAACAATACCCCCTCAGCCTTTGAACATTTATGATATTGTGGACGGCTATGTTCTAAAAGGGCGCCCTGATGGGAAAATAGACCTAACCGCAATTCCCCCAAGGAGAACCCTGACAACGAGAAACCGAAGCAAAAATAATGTCGATGCTCCAGGCAGTGCCCGAAAATTTCCTGACCTTCGGCGATCATAGCTCCCCCGGAGAAATTCTTTCTACTTTCGGTATGAGCAAAAAGCTTTTTAAAAAATCCATAGGCAGACTTTTTAAAAAACGATACACAACCATTTCCAAAGCTGGAATTAAACTCATAATCAAATAAGAGCTTACTTAAAGCCGAATTTTGCAAAATGAAAAAAAAGATTTAGATTAGTGGCATAATCGTAATTCAGACCCTTAAAGCACCAACCCGATGAAGCAAGGAAATTACCGAAAAATCCTCCTGGTAGCGTTACAATTGTCGGTTTCACTTAACGCAAAGTCTACCAACCATCTTCAACAAGGTGGAGCCTACTCGGCAGGATTGAGCTCGGCAGTGATAGCATATCCCAAAGCAGGATACTATCAAAATCAGGCACATTTAACCCTGTTTGACTCACTATACGTAGAAGCCTATTCAGCCATACCTAACAGAATCAAAGAGTTTGGAAATTATTCGGTATTTGCTGCGGCTCCATTGCTGAAAGGATACACAGCCCTACAATTCAACTTCTTTGGCTATGAACATTACAACGAAAGTAAATTAGGTTTAGCCTATGCATTAAAACTATCAGAAAAATTCAGCGGAGGAGTTCAGATCAATTGGTTACGAACATCACTCTCCGAACCTTATGAAAACTACAACCAATTGATAGCTGAAGTTGGTTTTTCCTACAAAATCACACCGCCACTCCAGTGGGGAGTACATATCTATAACCCCAACCTATCCAAACCGGTAGATGATATTCAAGAAAAGCCACTAGCAGCCATCCGCACAGGAATTGCCTATACCCCAATTGAACAAGCAACTCTGCTCCTTGAACTAGTGCAGCAACTTAACTACAAAACATCCTTTCGAGCTGGAGTAGATTTAGAACTCTCCCGAAATTTTACCCTTCAGGCCGGATATAACCACACTCCCAAAACTTTAAGCATAGGCTTGGGATTTTTAAGCCAATCGTACCGAATCAATCTGGCGGCTGACTATCATAACTTATTAGGCCTAACACCCCATTTTTCGCTGGGCAGGTACTTTTAACCCCACTAGACCTATTAAGAAATCATGCGTGAAGATTTTGGAACTATGAAATTCAAAACCATAAAAATTCTACCTTGGCTGCTTCTGCTCTGGCTGCTCCCTACAATCGCAACATTCGGGCAAACCGACGACCCTGTTCAATCCATTATTGAACAAATGTCTGAGATTTGGACCGAAAACGACCTCTCGGAAGACGAGATTGCAGTAATGGCAGAAGAACTCCAAAACCTTTCAGAAAACCCCATATCTCTTAACGACCCCACCATAGACATTCTGGTAGAACTAAAACTGATAACCGAATTTCAGAAAAACATCATTTTAAAATACCGCCGACAGTTTGGTGCAATACAAACACTCTCCGAACTCTCTATGATTCCAGAATTCACCCCTGAAGACCTGGAGAGATTAAGCTATTTTGTAACCACAGAAATTCCAGAAACAAAACCATCACTCTACCAACTTATCCGAAACCCTAAACATGAAATTTTAAGCGAAGTGCGCCGCACCATCGAAAAAGCCGACGGTTACAAACCCAAAAACGATAAACCACCTGCCTATCCGGGAAGTCCCGAAAAAATTTATGCCCGCTACCGAGTGACCAAAGTCCAAAACTTCTCAGCCGGAGTCACCATGGAGAAAGATCCCGGAGAAGAGTTCTTTTCAGGCAATCGAAAGGATGGCTTTGACTTTTATTCAGCTCATGCCTATCTAAAGCTCAACAGAATTGTTAACGAAATAGCCGTAGGAGATTACACCGTAAACCTCGGTAATGGATTGACAATGGGGTCCGGATTTTATTCAGGCAAAAGCAGCCAAGCCTTAACCATAAAGCAAAACACAACCCGAATTCGACGATACTCCAGCGCCACAGAATATGGCTTTCTACGAGGATTTGCAGCCTCGTTTCGATACCGAAACCTATCGGCCATACTCTTTGCTGCTCATACTCCCATTGATGTCAATCTTCAAACCAATACTATTGAAAACATTTCGTATTACTCAACAATAGCCGAAACAGGATTGCACCGAACGAACACCGAACTCGCCTATCGAAATCAGGGCACGGAAACCGTTGTAGGAGGTAACGTTACTCTACGAACCGACCATTTAAGGATTGGCGCAAATTTTTATACACTCCAATACGGTAAAATGTTAATGCGTCGCGCAGATCTCTACCGAATCCATGAACCAAAAACCAAAAATTTCATAAACTCCTCCATCGATTATCAATACATCTTCCGGCGATATATTTTCTGGGGAGAAGCTGCCGTAGATAAAAACGGCAACACTGCTTTCATGCAAGGGTTGCAAATTCGCACCAACGATCTGGTACAGCTAGCGTTTCACTACCGTGACTATTCGGCCGAATATTTCAGCCCAAAAGCAATTGCATTTGGTGAATCCTCCAATGGAGCAAACGAACGCGGCTTTTATGCAGGTATTTTGCTTAGTCCTATTCCACGTGTTGATATCAACGCCTATGCCGATCTATTCAGCTATCCATGGATGACATACCGCCGATACACCCCTTCCCCGGCATACGACTATATGGTCGATGCACAATGGAGCCCAAACAGAAACCTGAGAATATCGTCGCGATTACGCATTAAAGAAACCAAACGAAACATTACCAACGATACCCTGCCCGAATACCTCATCGGCGACGAAAAAACAACTCGCCTTCATTTTCAGGCAGACATCCGCTATTCCAAATCATGGTCATCCCAAACACGGCTTGCTACAACCATTTTTAAAAACTTTAGCAGAGAAAAAAACGGGTGGTTAATGTATCACGAAATGACCTACAATTTCACAACCCTTCCGTTGCGAATATCTGCCCGATACGTCATATTTAACGTAGATTCGTGGGATGCACGAATTTATACCTATGAAAAAGATGTACTTTACGCATTCTCCGTACCTGCATTCTCCGGCATCGGATCCCGGTATTATCTGGTAGCAAAATGGCAAATTACCCCCAACGCAATTCTCTATGCCAAATGGTCACAAACCATTTACCAGGATGTATGGGAACTCAGTTCCGGTAACGACCGAATTGAAGGAAACACCCGAAGTCAAATAGCATTCAAATTAAAAATTACTTTCTAGCACAAAACTCAATAAGCATTTTAAAATCAACACTTTAATCCCTAATCTACATAGTCAATTAGAATAAAATATTGCGAAATCATGCCATAGAGCAAATTTGGTCTTATTATTGCTAACAAGCCACGTACTTTTTTCTCCGAATTTGGAGGAAACGTTCAATAGCCACTGAATTCTGAAAGATTCGGATAATTTTCGGGAGAAACACATATATGATTCCGGATTTGTCATAATTAGTGGAAAATCAGTTATTAACCACAAAAATTGAAAAATTATGGAATCATTTCTGGAAACCAACTTGAGTCCGGAAATTCTTGAAGGAATTAAAAAACTAGGTTTTGAAAAACCCACACCTATCCAGGCCGAAACTATTCCGGTACTGATAAACAATCGTACCGACGTAATTGGCCTTGCCCAAACAGGTACCGGGAAAACAGCAGCATTCGGGCTTCCAGCCATAGAACTTACAGACAGCAACCTACTTCAGGTTCAAACCCTGATTCTCTGCCCTACACGCGAACTCTGCCTGCAAATAACCCGCGATCTTGAAAACTTTGCCTACTATGTTAAAGACCTCAACATCGCTGCCGTTTATGGCGGAGCTAACATTGTAGCACAAATACAACAGCTAAAAAGAGGTTGCCACATAGTAGTAGGAACCCCTGGCAGAGTTATCGACTTGATTAAGCGTAAAGCTCTGAATCTGGCTAGCGTTGAGCGTGTTATTCTCGATGAAGCCGACGAGATGCTCAATATGGGATTTATCGAAGACATTGATACCATTCTAGCTGCAACACCCGCTCAGAAGCAAATTTGGCTTTTTTCGGCAACCATGCCTCCCGAAATTGCACGTATATCCCAAAAATACATGAAAAACCCCATAGAAATTGCTGTGGGAAGAAAAAATACCGGTGCCGAAAACGTTCAGCACGAATACTATTTAGTTCATGCCAAAGACAAATATGCTGCATTAAAACGAATTTGCGACATGAACCCCGATATCTATGGGATAATTTTCTGTCGCACCCGCCAGGAAACCAAAGAAATTGCCGAAAACTTAATTAACGACGGATACAATGCTGATGCCCTTCACGGAGACCTAAGTCAAGCGCAACGCGACCAAGTAATGTTGCGTTTCAGAACACACCACCTTCAGCTACTTGTAGCTACTGATGTTGCAGCTCGTGGGATTGATGTAGAAAATATCACCCATATTATCAACTACAGTCTTCCCGACGATCCCGAGGTTTATATCCATCGCAGTGGAAGAACAGGACGTGCCGGTCGTAGTGGAATATCAATCTCAATCATACACTCCAAAGAGCAAGGCAAACTTCGCACTATCGAAAATATGCTGAAAAAGAACATTCTGCGAAAGCCAGTTCCCACAGGAAAGCAAATCTGCGAAAAACAACTCTTCAACCTCATTGATAAAGTTGAAAAAGTTACTGTTATTCCTGAAGTTGCTCCATACCTAGAGGTTATCTATAAAAAACTTCAATGGCTCGACCGCGATGAACTAATTCAGCACTTTGTTTCCGTTGAATTCAATCGTTTTCTCGAATATTATAAAAATGCTCCCGATTTAAATATCTACAAAGAATCTACATCGAAAAGCACACCATATAAAAAAGAAAAGACACAGAATTCCCGAAACCTGGACCAGCAACCAGCAAGATCCGGAAAGAAAGGTTATGCAAAATTGAAGATCAATATTGGGAAAAATCATGGTCTTAAACCTACTAAACTAATCGGCATCATTAACGATCGCACACGCAACCGCGATATTCATTTCGGTAAGATTGAGATTGATGATAAATTTACAATATTCGAAGTCTCACAAAATCACTTAGAGGAAGTTGCCAACGCACTCAACGGAATAACTTTCAGCGGAATCAACGTGTATGCAGAATCTCTCAAAAAAAAATAACAAACACAGCACCACAGCAATTGCTAAAGCTTGAGATTTGATAGCATAAATCGGGATTGGAAAAGTTTTAATCCCGATTATTTTTAGAAATCCACATTAGAGGCCAAACTGTTTTGGGTTGAATTTAGCGCGCCCAAACTCTTAAAAAATTCACAAAATTTTGAGAAATGAAAAAAAATATTAAACTTAGATACCCAAAACAGAAACCCTAAAAACTCATAACCATGAAAAAAGCTCTGCATCTATCCGCTATGATTTTGCTATTTCTACCTGTTACTTTAACGGCACAACAACTTTCGGACGAAGAAATTTTTTCCATGTCGTTAGAGGAACTCATGAATATCGAAGTTTCCGTTGCAACCAAACAATCCCTCTCCATTCGTGAAACACCGGGAGTGGTGTCGGTAATCTCAAAGGATGATATCCGAAACAGTGGAGCTCGCGATTTATTGGAACTACTGCGAATTTTTGTTCCCGGAGTTGATTTTGGTGTAGATGTAGAAGGTGTCGTAGGAATAGGAATGAGAGGACTTTGGTCGAACGAAGGAAAAGTACTGCTTCTAATTAATGGAATGGAAGTTAACGAAGACATGTTTGCTACCACTCAACTGGGAAATCGCTATAATCCGGAAAATATTGAACGTGTTGAAATTATACGAGGCCCCGGTTCGGCTGTTTATGGTGGATATGCTTCCATGGGAGTCATCAACATTATTACTCACGACAAAAATAATTCGGGATATGCCTCATTACAATCGTCGATGCTTACACAAACCTATTCCCACCTAAATTTTGCAGGAGGAGGGGGCATCAATAAAAACGATTTTAAACTAAACCTCAACGCCTCTTACAACCTTGGCAACCGTAGTCAGGAAAAAATTACCGACTACTCCCTTAACACAAATTCCATGGAAGACAGCTCTGCAATACGCTCCATTTTTGTAGACCTCACTGCCCATTACAAAGGATTGAAATTCTATGGATTGATAGATAACTATCAACTAAATTACATCGATCTATGGGGAACCAACTTTACTGATTATGTAATTAAAGAAGATTTTAACACCAGTATTGGGTACCTGGAATATACAATGGAGGCAATAGATAATTTAAAACTAACTCCATGGATACAATATAAATTCCAGCAACCTTGGAACACCGACATTCCTGAAAAGCTATACTCCAATCAAAAACATATACAAAAAAGTTCTGCAGGAATCAATGTCGACTACATCTTCGATAAAAACTCCTTAAACGGAGGGCTAAGCTTCTACAACCAACAATTGGCACTTCCAGACAACCCGACAGCCTATGAAGAGCCGTTTCAGAATGGAAAAGAGGTTTTAGTAATTAACAATTTTACTGCATTTGCCCAAGGAGTTTTTATATTTTCTAGTTTTAATCTAACTTTAGGCGGTCGCTACGATCACAGCGACGAATTCGGAGGCTCGTTTGTCCCAAGAATAGGGCTTACTAAAGCCTTCGACAAATTACATATTAAGCTAATAACCGCCCAAGCGTTCAGAATCCCTGGAGGGATCCTGATAAACCGTCAACCGGTAGGAACACCCAAAATTCATCCCGAAAAGAGTACCAATTTTGAAATAGAAATAGGGTACAAATTAACAAGATTTTCTTGGTTAACAATCAATGCTTTTTATTCGTTGTTTAACGATATAATTACCTACTCCAGTGATACATCGGGAATTGGATCCTACAAAAATGCTGGGAAACTTGGCACTGCAGGTATTGAAGCCGATTACAAAATTTCGTTGGGGAATTTCAGCGGTGGAATTACCTATTCCTACTATCAACCATTATTCGATACCATCTATACCTATCGAATCAAATCTCAAAAGGATTATTTTCTGGGATTTGCCAAACATAAAATCGGGCTGTTTGCTAGCTACAAGATACGAAAAAATGTTTTCTGGAATGCCAACGCTTCCATTTATGGAACCCGTTACAGCTATACCCACGCAGATAATAATGGGAATGATGTACTAACTAAACACAATCCCCAGGCAATTATTAACACCAATGTTAGAATAGATAAGTTCCTAGTCGATAATTTGGAACTTACCTTGGGTGTTAATAACCTTTTGAACGAAAAAGTATATTTTCTAGCACCTTATATTAGCCAGCATGGTCCGCTACCATCTCACGGGATTTCGTTTATGGGACGCATTCGATATAGTTTCTAGAAATAAAGGGAGCCTTAGAGGTCTCCCTTTTCAATTAATAACGATTGTAAGAAACAATCTGCTCGATAGATTTACGTACTTTTTGCCGCGTTTCGCCTGCTGGATATCCGAGAGTTATTATTAGTTGAGGACGTTTATCCCTTGGAATTTGGAGCAGTTGCCTAACTTTTTTTTCGTTAAACCAGCCAATCATGCAGGTTCCAAGTCCCTCATAGGCCGCCTGAAGGCAAATGTGTTCGGCAGCAATGCCAATGTCGATTAATGGAAAATAACGGCGTTTAACAAAACTCCCTAGGTTGCTTGTTAGGTTGGCACTCTCCTCCACCACCACAATATGCACCGGAGCTTGCTTAGTCCAGTGATTCATGCCCAAAAGTTTGGCGGAAGTTGCATCAGCTAGTTGATTTTTAATTTCCGGATCGGTTACAACAATAAATTTCCAGGGTTGGGCATTACAGGCCGAAGGAGCTAAACGTGCTGCTTCAAGTATTCGTTCGATTTTCTCCGATTCAACAGGACGGGTTTCATAAGCCCTGTCGCTTTGACGTTTTCGAAATAACTCCAGCATTAGTTTTCAGTTTTATGAATTGTACGCGTAATATAGCTAGAATAATCCTTAATTATAGGCTTGTAATCCGAATCCATTAGCGGCGAGCTGATAAGAAAATCGGCCGTAGAACGATTTATTGCCGTAGGAATGTTGTACAGTGTAGCCAACCGGAGCAAAGCCTTAACATCCACATCGTGAGGCTGTGCGGTCATTGGGTCCCAAAGAAAAAAGAGCATGTCTATTTTCCCTTCGCAAATTAGCGCTCCTAACTGTTGATCGCCGCCAAGTGGCCCCGATTTTAAAAAGGTGAACGAAAGTTTGGGAGAAACCTCTTCTTCGGCTTTCTCTTGCAGGGCTTCTGAAACTAGTCTACCGGTGGTTCCTGTACATACCAAATGGTAGTTTACCAACGTTTCCCAGTTCCATTTAACCCACTCAACCATGTCCATTTTACGATTATCGTGTGCAACCAAAGCTATGGTTTTCTTTTTTTCCATAATGTTGAATTTTCATAACAAAGGCTGCACAGATCGAAGATGAATCTGCACAGCCTTAACGGGATGGATGGTATTTTTCTATTTAACTTCCTCAAAATCAACATCGGTTACTTCATCCGAGGCACCTTTGCTTTGAGTGCCGGATTGTGTTGAACCACTACTACCGGACGATTGAGCATTCTGCGCATTGTAAAGGTCTTGCGATGCAGCCTGGAATGCAGCATTCAAGTCGGCCGTAACTTGATCTATTGCAGCCAGATCCTGCTTTTTGTGAGCCTCTTTGAGACGCTCTAATGCCTCAGTAATAGGCCTGCGTTTGGTTTCGGGTATTTTGTCTCCAAACTCTTTAAGTTGTTTCTCGGTTTGGAAAATAAGAGAATCGGCATGATTAAGTTTGTCAATTCTCTCTTTTTCTCTGCGGTCTTCTTCAGCATGCAATTCAGCCTCACGCTTCATCCGTTCAACCTCTTCCTTACTCAAGCCAGTTGAAGCCTCAATACGAATACTTTGAACCTTGCCTGTGCCTTTATCTTTGGCCGAAACATTTAAAATACCGTTGGCGTCGATATCGAAGGTAACCTCAATTTGTGGAATTCCACGAGGTGCTGGTGGTATATTATCAAGTATGAATCGGCCTATAGTTTTATTGTCTTTGGCTAAAGGACGCTCTCCTTGAAGCACATGTATTTCAACCGATGGTTGATTGTCGGCAGCGGTTGTAAACACCTCCGACTTTTTTGTTGGAATGGTTGTATTCGCTTCAATAAGTTTTGTCATTACACCACCTAAAGTTTCAATACCCAGTGATAATGGTGTAACATCAAGAAGAAGCACATCTTTTACTTCTCCGGTTAGAACTCCTCCCTGAATGGCAGCGCCAATGGCTACAACTTCATCCGGGTTAACACCTTTCGATGGTACTTTTCCAAAGAAATCCTGAACTACCTTTTGGATAATAGGTACACGAGTTGAACCACCCACAAGAATTACTTCGTCGATATCGGATTTGGAAAGCCCGGCATCTTCCAAGGCTTTACGGCATGGTTCAATTGTGCGTTGCACCAGGTCGTCAATCAACTGTTCAAACTTAGCTCTGGTAAAAGTTTTTACCAAGTGCTTTGGTATACCATCAATGGCGGTGATGTAGGGCAAATTAATTTCGGTTTGGGAGGAACTGGAAAGTTCAATTTTAGCCTTTTCTGCAGCTTCTTTCAGCCGTTGCAGTGCCATTGGATCTTTTCGCAAATCTACCCCCTCTTCACGTTTAAACTCATCGGCTAGCCAATCAACGATTCTTTGATCGAAGTCGTCGCCACCGAGATGGGTATCACCGTTGGTAGATTTAACCTCAAACACGCCGTCGCCGAGCTCAAGAATTGAAATATCGAAGGTTCCGCCACCGAGGTCATAAACGGCAACTTTCATATCGCGATCGCGTTTGTCGAGCCCATAGGCTAAAGCGGCTGCTGTTGGTTCGTTAATGATCCTACGAACCTTTAATCCTGCAATTTCGCCTGCCTCTTTGGTAGCCTGACGCTGAGAATCGTTAAAATATGCCGGAACAGTAATTACAGCTTCCGTTACTTCAGTGCCAAGAAAGTCTTCGGCTGTTTTTTTCATTTTCTGAAGAATCATAGCACTGATTTCCTGAGGCGTATACATCCGGTCGTCAATTTTTACCCTTGGTGTATTGTTGTCGCCTTTTATAACCTTGTACGAAACACGCTGAATTTCTTTGGTAACCCTGTCGTAGGTTTCACCCATAAAACGTTTAATAGAATATATGGTTTTCTCAGGGTTGGTAATTGCCTGACGTTTTGCAGGGTCACCTACTTTGCGTTCTCCATTAGGCATGAATGCAACAACCGATGGGGTTGTGTTTTTCCCTTCGCTGTTGGGAATTACAACCGGTTCGTTACCCTCCATAACAGCAACGCAACTATTGGTTGTTCCCAGGTCTATTCCAATTATCTTTCCCATAATGTTCTATTTTAATTTTTTAATCATATTTTTCTTCTTTGAGGTTATCAACCATTATGCCATGCCGTCCGCCATAAGAAACAAATGTATTTATGACAGTTTTTTATTAAAAGATGCCATTTTATAGCTGGCAAACCATTCCAACTGCGACATTATGACATAAATTGTCAATGAATTTTATTGTCCGACACTATTTCCCCATTTTGTAAAAAATCATAAAAAAGGCTTTTGCCAAAAATCGAGGTTAAATTACTACATTTGTAGAAAAACTTTTCAAAATTTAATGTATCATGAAAAATACAGCATTTACTCAGTTTCACATCGAACTAGGAGCACGGATGGTGCCCTTTGCCGGCTATAATATGCCCCTGGAATATACAGGAATTAAGGATGAACATATTGCCACGCGCACAAAAATCGGAGTATTCGATGTTAGCCATATGGGTGAATTTTGGGTTAAGGGCCCCAAGGCTTTCGATTTGGTTCAAAAATTAACAACCAACGATGTTTCCCTTTTGCATGATGGTAAAGTTCAATACAGTTGCTTTCCCAATGGGCGGGGAGGAATTGTTGACGATCTGCTGGTGTATCGCATCAACGCTGAAACTTATCTATTGGTAGTCAACGCAGCCAATATTGAAAAGGATTGGGAATGGTGTGCCAAACATGCCCGTGAAATGGGTATGGAGGTAGGTAAAGAGTTATATAATGCTTCCGACGAAATTTGCCAATTGGCGGTTCAAGGCCCGTTAGCACTCAAGGCAATGCAAAAAATTTGCGATCGTCCAATAGAAAATATGGAATACTACACCTTTCAAAAAGTAACCATTGCCGGAATTAAAGATGCCATTTTGTCCACAACCGGATACACAGGCGCAGGAGGTTGCGAAATCTATGTTGCCAACGAAGATGGTCCTAAACTTTGGAAAGCAGTGTTTGAAGCCGGTGCAGAATTTGGAATAAAGCCTTGCGGATTGGCTGCCCGCGACACGCTACGCCTTGAAATGGGATTTTGCCTTTACGGAAACGATATCGACGACGAACACTCACCCATTGAAGCCGGCCTAGGATGGATTACCAAATTTACCGATAATAACAATTTTATTGATCGTCCATTGTTGGAGAAACAAAAAAACGAAGGAGTTACCCGTCGTTTAAAAGGATTTGAGATGATCGACCGTGGAATACCGCGCCATGGATACGAAATTGTTGATCAGAATGGCAACCATATAGGCGAAGTTACTAGCGGAACACATTCGCCAAGCATTGACAAAGCCATTGGAATGGGCTATGTAGCCAAAGGGTTTTGGAACGAAGGAACGGAAATCTATATCCGCATTCGTAACAAAGATCTGAAAGCCAAAATTGTAAAAATCCCGTTCTATAAAGAAAAGAATAAATAAATTGAACTAACGATTTCCAAATTATGAAAGGTTGCCGTTTTCGGCAACCTTTTTATTTACCAAAAATTTGGAAAACAGAGCCCATTTTGGTATATTAGTCGAGCAATTGAAAAATTCAATGCCACCAATCCGCTATTCGTTAATTTTATTTTTTTTGTTCCTCAACTTGTCTCTTTTTTCTCAGGATACCTTGACAGAAAAGGAAAGACAGGTGTTATCTATGCCCGACGATAGTTCCAAAGTAAACGCACTTATCGATCTGGCATTCCGCTATAGAGCAATGGATACACGTAAGGTTTTACATTATGCCAATATGGCTCTGCAAATTTCCCAGCAAATTGATTACACCGAGGGAATGGCAGGAGCAAAAAATCGTCTTGGAAGTTTTTACCGGCAAACCGGAGACTACGACCGCTCAATGCACTACTACACCGAAGCTCTGTTACTCTACGAAAAAATGGGCAATAAGAAAGGCATTTCGTTTTGCTATAACGGAATTGGAAACATTTTCCGCCTCCAAAAAAATTACGACAAAGCCTTTGAATACTTTAGCAAAGCACTAGAAGTTGCGCAAAGCCGTAACGACAGTCTTGGTGTAGCTATCTATTTAAGAAATATAGGAGGAACGCTAACCTACAAAGGAGATTACCAACAAGCAATTATTTACCTGGAAAAAGCACTCGAAAAAACCCTTCGACTAAACTCCCCAGCAAACACTGTTTCATGCTATCAATTGTTGGGAGAATATTATGTCATCAACAACGAACCTAACATTGCCCTAACCTACTATCAAAAAGCTTTTGAAATTGCCGAGCAAACACGAAATCTATTCAGCATTCCTTCCACGATGAACAGGCTGGGCGAAATTTACATTAAAAAAGCCGCCTTTCCACAGGCTGAAAAGGCATTATTTAAAGCCCTCGATTATGGTAAAAAATTAAACCTGAAAAACGACCTTAAAGACACCTATGAAATACTGTCCAAACTTTATGAACAAACCGGCAACCACCAAAAAGCATACGAAAACCTCCAGCTATACACCATTTATAACGACTCCATCTTTTCCATAGAAAGCCAATCCCGCATTGCATCCATTGAAAGCTACTACGAAATGGAGAAACATAAAATACACATTGACCTACTTAGCAAATCGAACGAACTAAGTCAACTGCGTATTAAACAGCAACGAATTCTTTTAACCTCGCTGATTGCTATTTCCGGGCTTATAATCTTCTACTTATTCTCTCTGTGGCGACGTAATAAAAAACTTCGTGAAGCAAGATCACTACTGGCCGAACAAAATGAGGAACTCCGACAAAGCAAATTTCAGATTGAAAAACAGGCCGAATCGTTAAAGAAACTATCCGTAATTGCAGATAGAACCATTAACTCCGTAATGTTGCTAAAACCTAACGGCGATATTGAATGGGTAAACAACTCGTTCACCCGACTTTATGGATATACCCTGGAAGAGTTTAAAAATGCTTACCATCACAATTTGACCCAAGTTAGCAAAAACCTCGAGGTTAAACAAGTCATTGAAGAATGCATTTATGGACAAAAACCAGTAATTTACAATACCCAAGTCTATCGTTCCGACGGCTCTACCCTATGGATACAAACCTCCATTACGCCGATATTCAACGACGAAGGAAAAATAGAGTTTTTCGTGGCTATCGACACCGACATTTCCGCCTTAAAAGAGTATGAAGCCATGCTAATAAAACTTACCGATGAACTCAAAGAAAAAGCTGCCGATCTTAGTAGCAAAAATGAAGAAATAAAAGCTCAACGCGACCACTTGCTTGAACTAAACAAAGAACTAAAAGAGAAAAATGCAGAAATAGAACAACAAGCCGAGATGCTCCAGCAAACTCAAATACGCCTGATTCAAACGGAAAAAATGGCATCCATTGGTAATTTTATAGCCGGCATTGCCCACGAAATAAACAATCCGATAAACTTTGTTTATGGCGGAACTACAATCCTAAGTCGTGAATTCTCTTCGATTACAGAAGCTGTTAATTCCTTGCGAGAAATACTCAGCAGCAACGTTGACACCTCTGAAAAAATTAACAAAATAACCGAAGTTATCGACCAAATTGAATATCAAGAAATAACACAAATTATTCAAGAAACCCTGGAGGATATAATTCACGGCGCCGAACGAACCGCTAAAATCATAAAGAAAATGCAGTTCTACACACGCTTTGAACACGAGAAGTGGCAATTTTTTGATATCCACTATATAATTCAAGAAGCCCTTCAAACGGCTAAAAGCAATCTTTTCAAAAACATTACTTTTAAAACCAACTTCCAGCCATGTAAAATTCAGGTTCAATGCCTTATTTCACGATTAACCTCAGCAATTGTGAATGTTATCCAAAACGCAATTGATTCAATTGTCGATAGTGGAATAATAGAACTTTCAACCCAACTCAACGAACAAAAAGTTATCCTGGAAATAAAAGACAATGGAAAAGGTATTGCCAGCGAAAACCTGACAAAAATTTTCGATCCCTTCTTCACCTCCAAACCAATTGGCACCGCCATGGGATTGGGATTGACTATAACCTATGGAATAATTAAAGAACATGGAGGAGAAATAAGTGTTGAAAGTCAGCTTTTTACAGGGACAACCGTTCGGATTGAACTGCCGGCAAATTCAAAATTAGCATAAAACAACAAAAAAATTTGCACACAACTAATCAAAATTTTATTTTTGCAGTCCCAAAACTATCTGCCCAGATGGTGGAATTGGTAGACACGCTACTTTGAGGGGGTAGTGTCCGTAAGGACGTGCAAGTTCGAGTCTTGTTCTGGGCACAATAAAACGAGAGCCTTTCCTAAGTAAAGGGCTCTCGTTTTTATATTATCTCACAGACCAAGTGCTACTAACAATCACCTAACCTGGTTAAAAACTATCCAAAAATCCCCCGAAAAGCTTAGCATAATCAAACCATTTTTCTATCTTTGAACTACCAAAACTTTGGTTTCAAAAAATCCTTATACTATGAAACCCCACTTCTACAAACACTTTCAGGAATCGAAAAAATACTACGACCGGGAAACATCTTTTAAAAACTTGATGCAGGTTCGAATAAATAGGGTATTGCTAATCTGCAGTTACTACGACATGTTCATGCTCGAAGAAGATGGCCGGATTGACGAGAGAATATTCACCGAATACTACCAACTAAATCTTCATCAAATTCCGGTTTTTATTATTGCCAACACAGCCGAACAAGCTTTTGAAATATTAGAAAACGATCAGATCGACCTGATAATAACCATGCTGAGCGTTCGCGATATGGACGCATTCCAATTGGCAAAAAAAATAAAAGCCAGCTGGTCCAACATCCCGATAGTGGTGCTAACCCCATTTTCAAGGGAAGTTCGGATGAAATTGAGCAACGAAGACCTTTCAGCCATCGATTACGTATTCTGCTGGTTAGGAAATACAGATCTCCTACTAGCTATAGTAAAACTTATTGAGGACGAAATGAACGCCGACAACGATATTCTAAATGTAGGTGTTCAAGCCATTCTCCTTGTGGAAGACTCCATACGTTTTTACTCTTCGTATTTACCCATACTATTCAAACTTCTACTCGGACAATCGCAAAAATTTATGATCGAGGGTGCAAACGAATACCAACAAATGCTCCGTCGGCGCGGACGCCCCAAGGTATTGCTTGCAACAACGTACAATAAAGCCTGGGACCTCTACCAAAAATACAAAGAAAATATTTTGGGAATAATTTCCGACATACGCTACCCCCGAAATGGCACTAAAGATCCTGAAGCAGGATTCCGGCTGGCAGAAACCATAAGAAAAGAAAATCCATACATGGCCATTCTGCTCCAATCGTCGGAAAGCGAAAACCGTAAGCGAGCCGAAGCATTGCAAGTAGGATTTATCGACAAAAACTCCAAAATTCTTCTCCACGAGTTAACCGAATACGTAACCACCTTCTTTGCTTTTGGCGATTTTGTTTTTCGCAATCCTGCCGGAGCAGAAGTCGGAAGGGCAACCGACCTGATAACGTTTCAAAATCAGATACTCTTTGTACCCGAAGAATCGCTACGCTACCATATTGAGCGCCACGATTTAAGTAAATGGCTACGAGCAAGAGCTCTTTTTAGTATTGCCGAAATCTTTGCACGCGCCACAGCAGCCGATTTTCAGTCAATCGATGATGTTCGAAAATATGTTCACCACGAAATTGGTCTCTTCCGAATAAACCGCGGGCGGGGCGTGATTACAAAATACAATGGAGACAGAATCGACGATTACGCCATTTTTGTCAGAGTCGGAGAAGGCTCTTTGGGTGGAAAAGCCAGAGGTTTGGCCTTTGTGGACAATATCATAAAGAAAAACGGACTTTTCTACAAATACTCCGATATCGTAATAACCATACCTCATACTGTTGTATTATGCACCGACATTTTCGACCAATTTATGAGTATCAATGGGCTTTATGAAATAGCCTTAAAAGATATCCCCGACGAAGAAATAATTCATCATTTCACCCAAGCCTACCTACCCAATTGGATCGATGAGGTGATAGCCGATTTTGTAGACCACGTTGAAAGTCCTGTAGCCGTACGCTCCTCAAGTTTGTTGGAAGATAGTCATTACCAACCCTTTGCAGGCATCTATTCAACCTACATGGTTCCCTACACCCCCGACCCACGCCGAATGATTTCTATGATAAAATCTGCCATAAAAGGCGTATACGCTTCAGTGTTTTTCCGTAGTAGTAAAGCCTATATGGAAGCTACCAGCAACGTAATCGATGAAGAAAAAATGGCCATTGTTTTGCAGGAAGTTGTCGGTAAAGAATACAACGGCAAGTTCTACCCCACCTTCTCTGGAGTAGCTCGCTCTGTAAATTTCTACCCAATTGACCCGGAAAAACCTGAAGATGGCATAGCGTCCATTGGGTTAGGCATGGGAAAAGTTATTGTAGAAGGAGGGAAAGTACTACGTTTTTCACCAAAGTATCCCAAAAAAGTTCTCCAACTCTCAACCCCAAGCCTAACCATCTCCGATTCGCAAAAGAAATTCTACGCCATTGATATGAATCCCGATTCTTTCACCGCCTGTTGCGACGATAGCGCTAACCTGAAGGAATTCGACATTTCTGTTGCCGATAATGATGGAAGTATCAACGAAATATGTTCGGTTTATGATTATCAAGACAACATTGTACGCGACGGAGCTTTTGGCGATGGCAAAAAATTAATAACCTTTGCTAACATACTTAAATACAACACCTTCCCGCTTTCGGAAATTCTACAAGAACTTTTGGAAATCGGGCAACGCGAAATGAACAATCCTGTAGAAATAGAATTTGCCGTACAATTGGATGTTCCAAAGGGACTCCCCAAAATGTTCGGGTTTCTGCAAATCCGTCCCATTGTAGAAGAAAGCGACCGCCTATCGTTCCATTTAGGAGACATTGAACCTGAAAAATGCCTTCTTTTATCTCACAAAGCACTCGGAAACGGCATAATCGACAACATTTATGATGTTGTCTATGTCAGGCCCGAAACCTTCAATGCAGCCAATACAAAACTGATAGCTGCGGAAGTGGAAAAAATAAACCAATGGTTTATCAACAAGAAGAAAAATTACATTCTGATTGGTCCGGGGCGTTGGGGTTCGTCCGACCCATGGCTGGGTATTCCGATTAAGTGGTCGCAAATTTCTCAGGCACGATTAATTGTCGAATCAGGTCTCGACAATTTTAGAATTGACCCTAGCCAGGGAACCCATTTCTTTCAAAATCTAACTTCGTTCAGAGTTGGATATTTTACCATAAATCCCTACATGAACGATGGGCATTACGATGTAGAATACCTTAATTGTCAGCCGGCAGTTTTTGAATCGGAGTTTATACGCCATGTGAAATTCTCCAATCCTGTAAAAATAAAAATTGAAGCAAAACGAAATGTTGGCGTTGTTTTAAAACCAGAATTCTACAACGAATAAACTTGCTTTCCAACTTTTATGTTAAAGAACAAATAAAAAAATTCAATTCCGCAATCGTTTTAGTTGTATAATCCGTTTTAAAGATTTTACTTTGCATTACCAATTGAAAACATCCAACATTATTTCAAACCTAACTAAACTCAATTGATATGGATCTACAAAAAATCATGGCCGACCTAGAAAAAAGAAATCCCGGCCAACCAGAATTCCTGCAAGCAGCCTACGAAGTGCTAGAAAGCATTGAGGAGTTTGTGAAAGCAAACCCAAAGTACGACAATGCAAAAATTATTGAACGCATGCTCGAACCCGAGCGCGTAATTATGTTTCGTGTAACATGGGTTGACGACAAAGGTCAAGTACAAGTTAATCGCGGTTACCGTATTGAGTACAACAGCGCTATTGGCCCTTACAAAGGTGGTCTTCGTTTCCATCCCAGCGTTAACCTTTCAATTCTTAAATTCCTTGGTTTTGAGCAAATCTTTAAAAACGCCCTAACCACATTGCCGATGGGTGGTGGAAAAGGTGGTTCAGACTTCGATCCTAAAGGAAAATCAGAAGGCGAAATTATGCGCTTCTGCCAGGCTTTCATGTCTGAATTATACCGTCATGTTGGTCCCGACACAGACGTTCCCGCAGGTGACATTGGCGTAGGCGGCCGTGAAATTGGTTACATGCTCGGTATGTACAAAAAACTCACCAACGAGCACTCTGGTGGAGTTCTTACCGGAAAAGGTATCAAATGGGGTGGCTCTCTGATTCGCCCGGAAGCAACTGGTTTTGGTAACGTTTACTTTGCAAAAGAAATGTTGGCAACCCGCGGTGAGTCATTCAAAGGGAAAACTGTAGCCGTTTCAGGATTTGGTAACGTTGCTTGGGGAGCTGTTATTAAAGCCACCGAGTTAGGCGGTAAAGTGGTTGCTATTTCCGGCCCGGATGGTTACATCTACGATCCGGATGGCATTTCAACCCAGGAGAAATTCGACTACATGCTTGAGCTCCGTGCATCGAACAACGACATCGTTGCTCCTTATGCAAAACGTTTCCCAAATGCAAAATTTGTTGCTGGCAAGAAGCCTTGGGAAGTAAAAGTTGACATAGCTCTTCCATGCGCAACTCAAAACGAACTTAACGGAGAGGATGCTAAAATGTTGGTTGCTAACGGATGTATTTGTGTAAGCGAAGGCGCTAATATGCCATGTACTCCGGAGGCTATCGAAATTTTCCACAAAAACAAAATTTTATTTGCACCTGGCAAAGCTTCTAACGCTGGTGGTGTGGCAACCTCTGGTTTGGAAATGAGCCAAAACTCTCTTCGCATGAGCTGGTCGCGTGAGGAGGTTGATCAACGCTTACACCAAATCATGGTTAACATTCACGAATCGTGCGTAAAATATGGCCGCGAGAAAGACGGATATGTTAACTATGTTAAAGGAGCCAACATCGCAGGCTTTATCAAAGTTGCCGACGCAATGTTAGATCTTGGAATAATTTAACATAAACATTACCTCAACGAAAGAAGCTGTCTTAGTAGACAGCTTCTTTTTTTATTGCCCGCAAAGAGAACTCAACTCACAATCGCCTGTTACAAACCAGCCTTTTGACGGTAGAGATGCTGCAACTCCAACAATCTCGAATTGGTAGGACTAAATCGCTTGGAGCCAATTATCGAAATTGGCAATATTCCAGGAGATGTTCCAGAAATAAAAGCTGAAACAAAAGTTTTTAGTTCTTTCTTTCGAATTTTTCGCTCCACTATCGGGATATTATTCTGAGCACATAATTGCATGATTATCTGCCGAGTTATTCCCGGCAGTACCATAGGTTGAGGCGCAGTTATTAAGCAATTTTCAGAATCCACAAAAAAGATATTGCTCCTACTCCCTTCGGTAACAAACCCTTCATGGCTAACCAAAAGAACTTCATAAAGCTTTCGTCGTTGAAGATAACGATGGATACGATGCCTAAGCTGGTGGTTTTTCAGTTTGGCATTGGGATTCAATCTTTCGGCATAAAAATACCCCACAGCCACCCCTATTCGATAGTCGTTTTCTGAGGGATATCGATGTGGAATAAACCTGATTGAAGAACCTTCAACAGATTCAATAATTTCAATATTCCCAGTATCAATATCACTTTCCTGGCACAACAAAGAAATAGCCTCCCAATACGTTTCGGACTGCACTATTTTGGGAATTCCAGATATTTTAAGGGTAGAATTTAGCCTTTGAAGATGTTCATCAAGAAATAAAGGCTTTCCGTTAATAATACGCAAAACCTCGTATGCCACTTTTTCACCCTTAGGATATTTAAAGTGTTTGATATCCGTTATTTCTCCATTAAGCCAGAAAAAATTTCCACGCGATATATTCATATCAGGATTTATTTTGCATCAGTTGAATGATTAGTTTATCGGTTGGAGTTAATCCTTTAGAACCAATAGCCGCAATATTCTCAATGGTTTTTTCAACATCCTTTTCCACAATGCCATCGGCTAAAACCTGGACATCAGCATTCATAGCAAGAGTAACAGCCTGAATGGCTGCTGAAACTCCCGAATGAACTTTCAAAGAGCATCCTGGCTTAGCACCATCACAAAGCATTCCGGTGATGTTGGATGCCATATATTGTATGGCAGCTTTAATCTGAATATTGTTTGCCCCCTTGAGAAATGCAATGCCGCAGGCAGCACCCGTAGCCGCTAGTAAAACTCCGCACAAAGCACTTAACGGGCCTAACTTCTTTTTCATGTGAATTGGAATCAAATGTCCCAAAGCTAAAGCGCGATACAATAGCTCCGTAGTAGCACCCTGCCTCTCTGCATAGGCTATGATTGGTAGTGAAGAAACTAGCCCCTGATTTCCGCTTCCGGTGTTCGACATAACTGCCAACATACTTCCCCCCATTCGGGCGTCGCTTGCTGCAGTAGTTAGCAATAGGGCATATTCGGCTACTGACATTTTGGATGTATCAAACAGGTATGGTTCAGCCATTAAACGCCCAATTTGCAAGCCATATTTTTTCTCGATACCCTCCCTGGCTATTCGGGAATTTAGCTCAATGGTTTTGGCAAAAAAATCGAGCTCTTTTATAGATACAGCGTGAACAAATTCCCAAACTATATCCACGGTAAGTTCTGTGTTGGATTGATTAAACTCTGTTTTAACATCATCGTTTGGGAAATTATTCAAAAGCACCTCTCCATTTCGCTTGATAAAAGAAAAATGGGTGTGGCTATGGCTAATTATTACCGTTACCGTGTCTTTATTATTTTCGGCTTGAACTTCAATGTACAATTTAGGCACATCTTCCTTAACCTTTATAGAAAATATCTTTTGTTTAACCATTTCCTGAGCCTCCCTCAGCAGAGCTTCATCAACCGATTTCAAACACTCTAAAGCATCGCTGGAGTCCCCTTTCAGAAAACCTAGAGCAATGGCAATAGGTAGGCCTGTTAATCCAGTTCCCGGAATTCCAACCCCCATTGCGTTTTTATAAATATTTCCGCTTACATATATTTTAGCCACTGTTGGGGCCGTGCCAAGTATTTCCCTTGCCTTACAGCACGCCAAAGCAACCGCTGCAGGTTCTGTACAACCAAGAGCCGGTTTTATTTCCGACTTCATGATTTCAAGAATAGATCCAATTTGTGAGGGATTCATAAAGGTTATTGTATTAGAAATTCGATTTGTACAAACAAACTATTCCTAAGTTCCAGAGCTCTGGAAATTTCTTTGTTACCCAATGAGTGAAATACCGAGGAACGTAATCGATTAAAAAATAGCCTGGCTTTTGAAAACATTCTAAGGCCAACTATTCCGGAAACACCCGTAATAATAACTGCAAACATATACCAATACCATGTAAAGAAAAAGAATATCCAGGCATTGAACATAAATGCAAACAGGATGTAACCAATAACCGTTACACCAAATCTCACAGATGTACGGAATTGCGGATCTTTGATATGTTTATTCACAATCCGTTTAACAAGAAAATGAAACCACCCGAAGAGTAAAAATACAGGTATTCCTATCAGGGTAAAAAGACCTGCAAAAGTTGTTGCAAATAGATTTTTGAATATCGCTTTTTTATGATCCAATTCCCGGGGCTTAAGATTATATTTTTTCAGGGTTGACGATAGTTTCCCACATGTTTCTTCCAATTTGAACATAACCTCCGATTGTTCAGCCTCCACCGACAATTTATGCGATAAATCGACTGTTAATTGATAAGTTTGCAACGGTTTTAAGCCCTTAAATCGTCCATACTCCCATATCCAATCTCTAAGGTTATCAATGGTGTCATACCACCGCTCGGAAGTAATATCCACCATTTGTTTGCTAATAACTTCCGATATTCTTTCCTTGAGGGCATTAAGGGCTTTTGCCGGATCTTGCTTGTAAAGAGGGAAATAAGGGGCAACATCGAACGGTTGTCCAAACTTCACCACGAGTCGGGTGCCAAACTTCTGAAAGTGTTCGTAATCGATTCCGGTTGGAATAATCATAAGGCTTTTATCAGTCCCTTGCTCCTCCAGCGTTTGAAACGCAATCCGCCCCACTCCCTTTTGCAATGGTCTTAGTCTCCGTAAACCGGCATGCGATCCCTCAGGATATATTCCTACCGACCGACATGATTTTAAAACTCTTAAGGTATGAAGAAAAACCTCGTCGTTATTTTTTAGAGAGTCAAACCCATCTCGCATCCGATATACCGGAAGTATTTTCAAAAAATACAAAAGACTGGCAACCCTGGGGTTTTGAAAAATATCGCTTCTGGCAAGAAACACAATGGGGCGATTAGCTGCAAACAACACAGCCATAGCATCCATTAATGCATTTTGGTGGTTACATACAAATATATGTGGACCCGTTAGCTTAGCTGGACGGTTAAAAGTATACACTTCAGAATAGAGCGCATTGTGATATGCTCTTCCAACAAACTTCAACGCCTCATACCCCAACGAAAATTTTTCAATATTGTGCTTGCCCATAAAATACAGCGTTTGAAAGATTATGAGATGTTTGTTTTATCAGGATTTCGGGCAAACCAATAGGCAACCAACATACCCGAAATAAGATGCCAGATTCCCCACCACGCGGCAATGAAAGCCATTCCTCCCACTTCTAGCTCAGGTGGGAAAATTTTGGGGTTAAAAATCAATGCCAGGGCTAGCCCGCTGTTTTGTATTCCGGTTTCGATGGCAATAGTTCTACTGTCGATTTCAGACTGCTTCATAATTTTGGCAAAAAAGTATCCCGAACCCATGGCTAAAGCATTGTGAATAAAAACCAGAATAAAAATGTAATGAATATAGCGAATAAAAAAATCGTAATTATTTCGAAAAGCTACAATTACAAATCCGGCAAATATTACAATGGATAGTATTCTGATGGGACGATTAATTTTTTTTGTCACAACCGGTAAATACTTGTTCGTCAGCATACCAAGAATCAATGGTATTCCAAGAATGATAAAAACCGTTTGAAACATTTGAACAGCATCTATTTCCAGCGGACGTGCCAGGTTTGTTTTTATGGTGAAAAAATAGAGATAGGCATTCCCGTAAAAAGCAAAATTCAAGGGAGTCATAACTATGGCACTAAGGCTGGAAATAGCAGTTAGTGAAACCGACAAGGCAATATTTCCTTTCGCCAAGGCACTAATAAAATTCGATATATTTCCTCCGGGACACGATGCTACTAAAATCATTCCCAAAGCAACTCCAACCGTAATCCATTGGCTGAGAATCAACGTTGTTATAAAGGTTACTAACGGCAAAACCACAAATTGTGAAACTATTCCTGTTACAACAATGCGTGGATTTTGAGCAATATCCCGAAAATGCTTAAGCTGAATATTTAAAGCCACACCATACATTATAAAGGCTAATATTAAATTGAGCAAAAACACTCCGCCCTTATCAAAATTTAAGCGTATGGGGTCAAGTACCTTTAGTGCCTCAAGCATAAATCAATCCTTTGAATTGTTACCATTTGTTCACAGCAATTCCTTCCAAATCGTAAGGCAGTGCTCCGGTTATTTCAACCTGTATAAAGTCCCCCACGTGAAAGGATAAATTATTAGGATTGTAAATCGTAACCTCATTGTCTATCTCTGGCGAATCGTACTGGGTTCTCCCAACATAATAACCGTTTTCCTGTTTGTCTATAATAACTTTTTGCCGTGTTCCAACTTTAGCTTCGTTCTTTTTCAAGGATATTTTTTCCTGCAAAGCCATTAATTCCAGCAATCGCTTTTGCTTAGTTCGATCTAACACACTATCGCTGAATTTTCTTGCGGCAGGAGTGTTTTCTTCATGGGAATAGGTAAAGGCCCCCAAACGATCAATCTCCGCCATTTCAACAAAGCGCAAGAGAGTTTGAAAATCGTGATAGGTCTCGCCTGGAAATCCAACAATCAAAGTGGTTCTGATAGCAATATCTGGAACTATCTTTCTTAACTTTTTAACGATGTCCCA
The DNA here is from genome assembly GCA_937981765.1 of uncultured Bacteroidales bacterium. Taxonomy (GTDB): domain Bacteria; phylum Bacteroidota; class Bacteroidia; order Bacteroidales; family Salinivirgaceae; genus JAAYQU01. Next base: position 50,329 of record CALJOM010000001.1, on the reverse strand, counting down.
ATTATCCTGCAGTGAATGCTGACGGTTCATTCTAGCCAGAATTTTGTTGCTTGCGTGTTGAAATGGAATGTCGATATAATGGCACACCTTTGGATTGTTGGCAATAATCTCCGGGAGTTTTGCCGGAAACCCTTTAGGATAAAGATACTGAAGGCGTATCCATTCAATACCGTTTATCTCAGAAATTCTTTGGATAAGTTCATACAGGTTGGCTTTGGGCGATAAGTCCAATCCATAGGGATTCAAATCCTGAGCTACCAGAATCAGCTCTTTCACCCCTTTATAAGCAAGGTAAGAGGCCTCTTTTATAAGCATCTCAATGGGGGTTGACTGATGTTTTCCCGTAATTTTTGGAATGGCACAGAAAGCACATTTACGGTTGCACCCTTCGGAAATTTTTAGGTAGGCATAATGACTTGGTGTTGTCAAAACCCGTTGATACAAATGTTTGTCATCAACCGAATAATTGGTAACGTTTATAATATCTGCCAGGCTAAATTTTCCAAAATAAAAGTCAACCTCAGGGATCTCAACCTTAAGTTCATCAGCATAACGTTCGCTTAAACAACCAAAGACAACAATTTTACCAACATTCCCCCGCTGTTTCTCTTCAACATACGCCAAGATGGTATCGATAGATTCCATCTTGGCGTCGTGGATAAAACCGCAGGTGTTTATTACCACCAGGTCAACATACTGGCTTGAATCATCCTCAGGGATTAATTGAAACCCATGAACCTGAAATTGTCGCATCAGGCGTTCACTGTCCACCAAGTTTTTATAACATCCCAGTGTAACTGTTTTTACCTTCTTGTACATGAGGGAATTATATTCTACTGTTGCTTAAAAAGAGAGTCAACAAATTCCATACGGTCAAAAACCTGTAGATGTTCAATCCCCTCTCCAACTCCCAAATAGCGAACCGGTATTTTAAACTGATCGGAAATTCCAATAACTACGCCCCCTTTAGCTGTGCCATCCAATTTTGTAAGTGCTATATCAGTAACTTCTGTAACCGCAGTGAACTGTTTTGCCTGTTCAAAAGCATTCTGGCCGGTGCTTCCATCCAAAACCAATAAAACCTGATGCGGTGCAGTTGGGTCCACTTTTTGAATCACTTTCCGAATTTTGGAAAGTTCATTCATTAGGTTGACCTTATTGTGCAATCTTCCCGCAGTATCAATAATAGCCACATCGACATTCTTTGCTTTGGCAGAATTTACGGTATCGTAGGCTACCGAAGCCGGATCGGCCCCCATTTGTTGTTTTATCACGGGAACGCCTACACGCTCACTCCAAATGGTTAATTGTTCAATAGCCGCTGCACGAAATGTGTCAGCAGCCCCCAATAACACAGAATAACCTTTCTTTTTATATTGGTGTGCCAATTTCCCAATAGTAGTTGTTTTCCCAACTCCGTTTACCCCAACAACCAGAATGATATAGGGGCGAATTCCGTCGGGTAAATCGAAATCGGAAACTTCACTCGATTGATTTTCTTGCAATAAAGCTGCTATTTCTTCTTTTAAAATAAGGTGCAATTCCGAAGTACTAGTATACTTATCGCGAGCCACACGTTTCTGAATCCTTTCTATAATCTTTAAAGTAGTGTCAACCCCGACGTCGGAACTGATTAACACCTCTTCAAGATTATCCAGCACTTCATCATCGATTTTTGATTTACCCATTAACGCTCTGCCCAACCGAGAAAAAATATTCTCGCGTGTTTTGCCTAAGCCTTTGTCGAGTGTTTCTTTCTTTTCTCTTGAAAAAATTCCCATAACCGGTTTATTTGCCTTTCGTAAAATATATGCAAATATGACAATTTTTAATATGAATAACAAACAAAAAAAGAGCCGTCGAAACCTGAGGCTCTTGCATATTTACCAACGCTAGTTGCAATTATTTCTTTGCAAAAAAATCTTTTACCTGATCGGAGGGAACAATGTCCTGTTTGAATGTATAAGCACCGGTTTTTGCCGATTTAACCATTTTAATTACTTTGGCGTATCCCTTTCCTTCTCCGGTCTTACGCAGCGTTGCAACAACTTTCTTTGCCATGACTATCTTTATTTAATTTCACGATGTAGTGTAACTCGTTTCAGAATTGGGTTGTATTTTTTCAACTCCAAACGATTGGTGGTGTTTTTGCGATTTTTAGTGGTAATATAGCGGGAAGTCCCGGGCATACCGCTTTCTTTGTGCTCGGTGCACTCAAGAATTACCTGAACACGATTTCCTTTCCCTTTCTTAGCCATCGTAGTGTGTATTAAAAGTTAGTTACTATCCCGTTTTGTTTTGCCTCTTTCAAAGCATTTAACAAACCTTTCTTGTTTATTGTTCTCAGCCCCTGAGCTGAAACCTTGAGCGTAATCCATCGATCCTCTTCAGGAATATAGAATCTTTTCTTCATTAGGTTGGGATAAAAACGTCTTTTAGTTTTTCGATTTGAGTGTGATACGTTGTTACCAACCATCGCCCGTTTTCCTGTTATCTGACAAACTCGTGACATGATGATATATTGTTAATATGTTAGTCTTTTTTCGGACTGCAAATTTCAGAATTTTAATTCATATAATCAAAAAAATTGCATAATATTTTTTTGTCTTTCAGCGAAAAGATTTGAAAGCGTTTTATTGTTGATAATTCATATCGAAGGATGATTCCTTTACCAATTCATGGATTTTTTCCATGAATTGTATCCGATTATGGCAACCACAGTATACACCCCAAATAGAACTGCCGTAGCCCACAAGTCTTTGTAAATATACAAAATCATGCTTACTAAATCCACAACTATCCAAAATAGCCAGTTTTCAAGTATCTTACGGGCAAGCATCCAGGTAGCAACAATGGAATAGGCTGTAGTAAAGGCATCACCGAGTGGTACGTCGGTCGGTGTAAGAAGTAGAAGCTGATACAAAAGTATCCACAATAATAATCCTGAAAAGATTAGCCATAACCACCCTTGAAATGAAACCGAACTTACAGGCAATCCCTCCTCTGTATCTCCCTTTTTCCAATGTATCCATCCATAAATACTAACGGCAACATAATAAAATTGCAACGACATATCAGCATAAAACGCCGAAACATAATAAACGTAAATGTAAATTAAGGAATTTAATAGTCCAAACGGCCATAATAGAATATTTTGCCGAATTGAAAAGTAGAGATAAACGAAGCCCGATAGCGCTCCAAAAATTTCTACGGCATGAAGTCTAATCCATTCTTCCATAGTCTTTTAAAACGTAATGGTTACTTTAGTTTCACCCGGTTTAGATGCTATGGAAATAGTTCCTCCCAATGCTTTTATCATTTGCCGGGAAAGCGCCAATCCAATCCCCGAACCTCCCTGGCGCGTGGAAAAAAACGGGATAAAAACCTTATCGAGCACTTCGGGTAAAATTCCATGTCCATTATCAAGTATACAAAGTTGAACAGTTCCCTGTGGATTTGCTATCCCTTCTAAGAGAATTTTGGGGTTCTGGGTATCGGATAGGGCCTGCATAGAGTTTCTCACAAGATTAATAAAAACCTGTTCAAGCATTAATTCATCGCCCATAAAGGTTAGTTCCGGTGATAGGAGGTTCGTTTGTAGAGAAATCCCCTTTTCGTTGCACTCATTTTGAAAAAGGTTGCCAATACGCCGATAAAACTCTTCAACCACAATGGGTGTAAAATTGGGTGTTGGAATTTTTGCCAAACTTCGGTAGGTTTCTACAAACGATATTAGCCCTTTGCTGCGTCGGTTAATGGTTTCTATTGCCAGACGCAAATCGGACATCTGATCTTTGTTGAGTGATTCTCCTAAGGTTATCTCCTTCAATGTTTCCGATAATGAAACCAAGGGGGTTACAGAATTCATAATTTCATGAGTAAGCACGCTAATTAGCTTCTGCCATGCCAGCATTTCTTGTTCTTCCATTTCCGAATGAATGTTCTGAATGGCAACAATCTTTACTATTCCGTCGTCCTGCTTAATGATCCGTGCAGCCAATGAAATCGACTGAATTTCATTATCGGTTATAACTTTTATTAGTTTTCGTTTCCCACTTTCGAGTTGAGTTATTTCATTGAAAATTGCCGGGGATTTTTTTTCAAGAACTTCCATATTTGCAATATTTCCACAACCCAATAACTTGCCCGCCAGATTGTTAATAATCAGAATCGAATTATCGAGACGGTAGGCTAAAATACCAATAGCAATGTGTTGTATCAGGTTGTGATAAAAATATACCTGCTCCTGATTATTTTTTCGCAAGGTGGCAAGGCTTTGGAACAATTCATTCAGGGTTTGATTTAACTCAGAAAATAACAGCCCCTCCTTTTCAGTTTGAAACGTATGATTAAACTCGGAGGTTTTAACTGCCATAAAAAACAGCGAAATTTTTCTAACTACTTTTTGCAAAAAATAGTATAGTCCCCAAACTTGAAAAATTACAAGGATCACTAATAACGAAGCGGTGAAATAAAAGGAGGTTGTGCTATAAAGCAGTACCGTTATGCTAATGGAAATCACAAGGAGAATAATCCTCAGGGCTAATACCAGTTCGAAATGTTTAGAGGCCATGTTTTTCTATTCTTCGGTATAAAGAAGCTCTAGTCAAACCAAGCATCTTGGAAGCAAGAGAAATGTTTCCTTTGGTTTTTTCAATAACCGACTTTATAACCCGTTTTTCTATTTCATCGAGGTTATAAGTGTCGAATATGAAATCATCGCTTGTTTGGGTGTGTTGAATTTCCAAAACAAAGTCGTCGGGTTCCAGGTTTGTACCCTCGGAGAGAATTACTGCACGTTCAACAGCGTGTTGCAGTTCACGAATATTCCCCGGCCATGAATAATTTTCCAGTTTCAACATAGCTGCCTGACTTATTTTCTTCAAACCTTTACGATATTTACGATTAAAAATATCGAAATAATGCTGTGCCAGTGGATAAATGTCTTCGGGACGTTCCCGCAGTGGTGGGATGCGAATTTCTACGGTATTAATCCTGTACAACAAATCCTGTCGGAAAAGACCCTGATTCCGCATTTCGAAAATATTGGCGTTAGTTGCACAAATAAGTCGAATATCAATTTTTTTGGGTGAATTACTTCCCAGACGGATTACTTCGCGCCGTTCTATTGCTGTTAGAAGTTTTGCTTGCATGGGTAACGGCAAATTTCCTATCTCATCAAGAAATAAAGTTCCCCGGTTGGCCACTTCAAACCTTCCTTCTTTGGCTTGTTTGGCATCGGTAAAGGCTCCTTTCTCATAACCAAAAAGTTCACTTTCAAACAACGTTTCAGGAATTGCGCCTAAATCTACGGGTATAAATACCTCCTGATTTCTAAGGCTTGCCCGATGAATTGCCCGCCCTACTACCTCTTTTCCCGTGCCATTTTCACCCAATATTAATATACTGGCATCAGTAGGAGCAACCTTTTGTACTGTTTCACAAACTTTCTGCATAGCCTTCGAGTGGCTAATGATTTCTTTAAAAGGAGTATCTACTGTATCAGCTATCTGACGAACTCTGGAACGTTGCAACAAAATCTCATTTCGCGACTGGCGGAGCCTAATCCCGGCAAAAACCGTGGCAAGAAGTTTTTCGTTTTGCCAAGGTTTTAAAATAAAATCGGTTGCCCCGGATTTTATAGCATTTACGGCTTTTTCGGTGTTTCCATACGCTGTTATAAAGATAACCACAGCATCCGGATCGATGGATAAAATTTGGTCAAGGAAGAAAAGCCCTTCCTGCCCGCTTATGGCATCTTGCTTAAAGTTCATATCCAGCAAAATTACATCTACTGACTTTTGTTGGAGTAGTTCCGGAATTTTGTTTGGATTGCTTTCGGTAATTATTTGCTCTACATGCGGCTTAAGCAGAAGTCGTAATGAAAGGAGAACGTCTTCGTTGTCGTCGATTATTAGCACTGTTCCGTTGATAGTCATGATTTTGAAAAAGGTCAGAATTTTCGACAACAAAAGTAGAAAATAATTCTAAGGCTAAAAAAAGCCCATTCTTAGAACGGGCTTATTACTATTTTAAAAGCTGAATTTTAGTGACATGAACCATCTTCACATCCACCGCCACAGCTTGAACAACTTTGGTTAAACATTGCCAGGTCCTCTTCCGACGGAAATCTAACATCGATTACCTTCCCGCTGAAATGAAGATTTACGCCGGCCAACGGGTGATTAAAATCCATGGTAACTGTAGTTTCGTTAATTGATTTTACAATGCCGGTTAAACGGTTTCCGTAAGAATCCATCATAGGAATAGCATTTCCAACAGTTAAGAGATTACTTTCAACTTGACCATCGATTTCAAAAACCGACATCGGCAGGTCTATAATATCCTCTTGGGTATAAGCTCCATAGGCTTCTTCCGATGCAAGAGTAAATGAAAATTCATCGCCTGTTTTTTTACCGGCAAGATTTTCTTCAAACTTAGGGAGGAGCATTCCCTGGCCATAGATAAATTTCAAGGGGTTTGACTCATTAACGGTTTCAACGATTTCCCCGTTAATGCTTTCCTTTCTCAGTTGGTAGGTAAGTGATACCAGCAAGTTGTTGTCAATAAGCATAAATGTTTGTGTTTGGGGTTAAAAAATAAAATATTTGAGCCCCTTTCTGGGGCTCCCGGATATTATCCTAAATAAGCTTTGAGCAATCGGCTTCTCGATGTATGTCGTAACCGGCGAATGGCCTTCTCTTTTATCTGACGCACCCGTTCACGGGTTAATCCAAACTTTTCGCCAACCTCTTCAAGAGTCATCTCCTGACACGATATTCCAAAATGGAGGCGAATAATATCTCTTTCTCGCTCGGTTAGAGTAGCTAAAGCACGCTCAATTTCACGGCTGAGTGATTCCTTCATCAAAGTGCGATCCGCTTCCGGACTGTCGGTGTTTTCAATTACGTCGAGCAAGCAGTTATCTTCGCTCTCACCCAAAGGAGCATCCATGGATACATGACGGCCGGAAACTCTAAGTGTGTCAACCACTTTGTCTTTGGGGAGATCAAGTAATTCGGCTAATTCTTCAGGTGTCGGGGGGCGTTCGTTTTCTTGTTCAAATTTTGCATATGCCTTGTTAATTTTATTTAACGAGCCAACCTGATTGAGGGGCAAACGAACAATACGTGATTGTTCAGCTAATGCCTGTAAAATAGATTGACGAATCCACCATACAGCATAAGAAATAAACTTAAAACCACGGGTTTCATCAAATTTACGGGCAGCCTTAATTAACCCCATATTCCCTTCATTGATTAGGTCTGGGAGGCTTAAGCCCTGATTTTGATACTGCTTGGCAACCGATACCACAAAACGCAAATTTGCTTTGGTCAGTCGCTCCAATGCTGCGTCATCGCCCTTATGAATGCGCTGCGCTAACTCCACTTCTTCTTCAACGGTGATAAGTTCTTCTTTGCCAATTTCCTGTAAATACTTATCAAGCGAAGCACTCTCACGATTTGTGATTGATTTTGTGATCTTAAGTTGTCTCATAAAATTTCTATTATTGCTAATTAATTCTGAGCTATGATGGGGTTAGTGAAAAGTGTCAAAAAAAACAAACGGTTGCTCTATTTACGAACAATTAGAAAAAAGGTTTCAATTTTCCATTAGTTTTAATGGATTTTTTTGGGGGATAATTTGTCAAATCTTTGCGTTTTAGCGGCGGGAATAATTAACAAAATTTGTACCATAAAAATTCTGTTTTGCACTATTTTTTCTCTAAAGTCAGAGTCATTAGCAATAATAATCCCCCTCAACACGGTATCCAACTCAATATTGGTCTGGTAAGCGGGATTGGGACCTGAGGTTAAATTCCATGCTCTTTGGTAAGAATCAAAAACGTTATTAATCACCTATCTACAGAGCAAACGCATAGTAGGCACGCATGCCATTGGGATAAATTCCCTCTACATAAACACCACCATTGTTGGCTTTTTGCAGTGCTTTACTCAAACTTTCGATATCAGTAATCGGCTCTCCATTTACGAAGGTGATAATAAATCCCCTCTGAACACCGGCCTTTAGCAATTTCCCCTGCTCAATTTCAACCACTTGTAATCCGCTTCGGATTCCTAATGTTTTGGCTACGCTAGGGGCAACCGGTCTAAAATACGCTCCTAACAATGCTACAACGTCGGTACGCCTAATCGATGCCGTTGTTCCAAAACGGTTATGTAAAGTTGTAGAACGTTCCGAAACTTTCCCCTGACGGTTAATGGTGAAGACAACAACATCACCTGGGCGGAAACGTATCATATGGGCCTGAAATTCTGCTACCGAGCGTACCCGAACCGTTCCAATGTGGGTAATTACGTCTCCTGGCTCAATTCCAGCAATTTGTGCCGGGCTACCGCTCTCTACCTGCTGAATAAGCACACCGTCGCGAACTGCCAGTTTATACTGCTCAATAAGCTGTCGATTAATATCGCTAATCACTACCCCTAAAAAAGCCCGTTGTACCTCACCAAACTCGATTAAATCGGAAACAACCTTGGCAACAATGCTTATGGGGACAGCAAAAGAATATCCTGTGAACGAACCTGTCTGAGAGGCAATGGCAGTGTTTATTCCAATCAGTTCGCCGCGGCTGTTAACCAAAGCCCCACCACTATTACCGGGATTAACGGCCGCGTCGGTTTGAATAAACGACTCAATGGCATAGCGGCGATTTAAAATGTTTATGTTTCTGGCTTTAGCCGATATAATACCGGCAGTAACCGTGGATGTCAGATTGAAAGGATTCCCTACAGCCAATACCCACTCACCAACCCTGGTTGAATCGGAATTGCCAAAGGGAAGAAATGGAAGCTCAGTGTCGTTGATTTTTAATAACGCGATATCAGTTCCAGGATCTGCACCAATCACCGATGCTTCATATACTCTTCTGTCATTGAGAGTTACCTCAATCTTGTCGGCATTTTCAATCACGTGGTTATTGGTTACGATATATCCGTCGGAAGTGATTATTACCCCCGACCCGGTTCCAACCAGAGGAGGGATGTTCATGCCTCTGGGATCGCCAAAGAAAAAATCGAAAAATGGATTACCGGAACCTATTGATTGTGTCCGACTAAGTGTTTTTACGTGCACTACTGCATCGACAGATTTTTGAGCAGCTTCGGTTAAATCAACCGGAGTGCCATAAACAACTCGAGAACCATTACCGGTTGAAAAAATTTGTGTCGTTGCAGGATTTTTATTTCCAAACCCGGCCCCGTTTGGAGTTGGCGAATTATTCTTCAATAAGTAACTATAAATCAAAACTATCATTAAACCTCCTACAAGGCCTGAAATAAATGAAGTGGCTAATGTTTTCATCCGTGAGTTCATAGTTCATTTGTTTTAGGGGTACTCATCTTATTACTTACAAATGGTGTGAAATGTTGTTTGTAGATCAAAAATTTAACCATATTTTAACAAAAACAGAAAAGATGGCAGGTATCTTGGTAATATTCAGCTCGTTTTGTCAGATAAATAAAAAACACCTTTTGGGGAATACCTATTTAGTCTTTTATTCCAAACCAGAAAAATATTTGTTATTTTGCGGATAATTTATTGCAACTATGAAATTGGATTTTTGGAAATATCAAGGAGCCGGTAACGATTTTATCATGCTCGACAATCGCACCGGTACAGCCTCAAAACTTACGACAGAGCAAATACGATTTCTCTGTAACCGCCATTTTGGCATAGGGGCAGATGGATTAATTATGCTTGAAAATAGCCCAAACAGCGACTTCTTTATGCGATATTTCAACAGCGATGGACGTGAATCCACCATGTGCGGCAATGGAGGTCGGTGTATAGTTATGCTTGCCTACCATCTCGGAATAATTGGGGAAAGCACCTTATTTTCAGCCATTGATGGATTGCATGAAGCAACAATTGTATCCGACAGTTTTGTAAAACTGAAAATGAGTAATGCACAAATCCCTGTACAAATCTTTCCGAACCATTATATGATCGATACAGGCTCACCACATTTGGTGGTATTTACCGACGATGTTTCTACAATCAATGTAAATCTTCTGGGGACAGAATTGCGTTACAACAAAGAGATATCTCCCCATGGAGTAAACGTTAATTTTTGCCAGATTGAAAATCAAACCATACTAATCCGAACTTACGAACGAGGTGTGGAAAACGAAACATTGGCTTGTGGAACAGGTTCTGTAGCAGCCGCAATAACATCGGTTGTTACCAAAAAAATCAACGCTATACCGGTTGAGGTAATTGCTAAAGGTGGTCGGCTGCAAGTTTCGTTTGAACCAACTAACAATATGATTACCAACATTTACCTTTCCGGAGAGGCTAGAAAAGTTTTCTACGGGGAGATTGATTTTGATCCAAATTTTGGGTTTTAGTAAAAAATCATTAAATTTATCCGTCAAAAACCATTTTATGGGCATGTCGAACGATGAATCCTACCCCAAAGGCCTGGCCTTTGAATTATACGACAGCTTCAGAAGCGCTGATCTGAGCTACGTTTATCATGGGCTCTTCACACAAAAAATTACGGATCTTATTATACTCCTTGCCGAAATAAACATGAATCGTTCGGGAGAATCCGCAAAAATTAAAAAGCGGGTTTTCTCCATTATGGTAGAAAGTCTGCAAAATATTACACGTCACCAGGATACCACCGATGAATATCATGGATTCTTTGCTATCGAACAGAAAGATGGAAATTACTTTGTAACAACTGTTAACCTGATATACAACAAAAATATCAGTCATGTAGAAAGTCTTTTAAAAAAGATAAAAAGTCTAACCCCGGAGGAGCTAAAAATTTATTACAAATCGGTATTGTTAGAAAATGAAATTTCGGAAAAAGGTGGTGCTGGATTAGGCCTTATTGAAATAGCTAGAAAATCGAACAACAAAGTATCTTACCATTTCCATCGCATCAACGACGAGTATAGCTATTTTTACTTCCATACCTGCATTACCCCGCAAGATGAAGGCGAATCCTTTGATGATACCGATCTGGTTCAGATGGATAATGTTTACCTTCTCCACCAACTTTTAAAACAAAACGGGGTACAAATCATATTCAACGGATTGTTTAACCAGGAAAGTCTTATCAATCTCCTCAATATTATTGAAAATCAGATGGCCGGCCTTGGCCGACTAAAACGCGTGGTGTTTAACTTAATGGTTGAAATGTTGCAAAACATTGTTAAACACGCTGTTAAATCCACCGACAAAGATGGAAGCCAAGGTGTCTTTTTCATCAATAAAGCTAACAATCAATACATTCTGAACTCAGGTAACTATATCGATCAACAGGAGAAAGAGCCGCTTATTCGAAAAATAGAACACGTAAATAGTTTAAGTATCAAGGAGTTAAACGACTACTACAACCAATGTCTTTTCGACTTCCAAATTGATAATTCCAAAGAATCCGGATTAGGCCTAATTGAATTACGGATGAAATCAAACAACTTATTGCAGTACGATTTTTATCCGGTTGACACAAACAAATTATTCTTTACCTTAAAAGTGATAGTTGATAGCACCAACCTATGAAACCCTTTACCTACAACGGAAAAGAAGATTGCCCCAAGATTTTGCTCGACGAAGATTTACCCGAATTTCTAATAGCTGGCCGGTCGTTACCGGAAGATGCCTTCGATTTTTATAAACCCGTATTCGATTGGCTCCAGGAATACGCAAAAAAGCCCAAACAAGAAACCGTTTTCCGATTCGAGCTCGAATATTACAATACAGCCTCATCGAAACAACTATCGAAATTATTCATATTCCTAAAGGAACTACAGTCGAAAGTCAGAATTGTGTGGTGTTATCATCACGACGATGTGGATATGTTGGAAAATGGAAAACGTTTTGAAAAACTTACCGGTTTGGAATTTTCGCTTGTTCCCCTACCGGCTGTGGACGACGATAACTTTGAGATTATTATTAACTAAAATTCTAACGAACTATGCTCTATCCACTATTTATTGAAGAAACAGAAGATTCTCCACGGGTTATTCTCGACCCATCTAAAGGAATTTTTGAAATTTCGCAAAAAAGTTTGCCGGAAGACGCCGTGGGCTTTTTCAACACAGTTTTTGAGTGGATGAATTTATATATTGACGATCCGAATCCAGAAACAATTTTTCGATTCAATCTGGAATACTACTCAACAAGCACAGCTAAGCAACTTACTAAACTGATGTTTTTGCTTGAAAAACTAAGTGAGCGAAGCAAAGTAAAAGTAATATGGAACTATAAAACCGGCGACAGAGATATGGAAGCTGCCGGTAATCGTTACAAGGAAATTATCAAAATTGATATTTCAGTTGAGCCGTTATAAAAAACAAAAGGAGCCAGGGATAATCCTTGTCCCCGGCTTGAAAAAAATCGTACTAGCATCGATAAAAGCTAACCATTAGGCAACATTTTTAAAGGAAATTCCATAGCCGTTAAAATCTACAGAAATTTTGGTATCAGAAGCCACATATCCTTCAATAATTTCTCGAGCCAAATCGTTCATCAACAAACGTTGTAGATTTCTTTTCACCGGACGAGCTCCAAAAGTTGGGTCGTAGCTTATCTCAGCCAGGTATTTAACTGCTTGGTCGGTAATTGAAATTTCAACCTTATTCTTAGCTAAAGTTTGAGCCAATCGATTAAACTGAATTTTAACCACCTCTCTCATCGTTTCCATAGAAAGAGGAGCAAACATGATAATTTCATCGATACGGTTCACAAATTCAGGTCTGATTGTTTGCATCAGCATACGCAACAATTCCGGTTGCAGTGTTTCGCGAATCTTTTCCGGACTTTGGGTTCCATATGTTGAAAAATATTCCTGAATTCGATGGCTACCTAGATTCGAAGTCATTATTACTATGGTATTTCGAAAATCAGCGGTTCTACCTTTGTTATCAGTAAGACGACCATCGTCCAAAACCTGTAGCAAAATATTGAAAACATCAGGATGAGCCTTTTCAATTTCATCAAGAAGAATTACCGAATAAGGCTTACGACGCACTGCCTCGGTGAGTTGTCCACCTTCATCGTATCCGACATATCCTGGAGGGGCTCCGATAAGCCTGCTCACAGAATGACGCTCCTGATATTCGCTCATATCAATACGAGTTAATTGCGATTCATTATCAAACAATTGCTCGGCAAGAGCCTTGGCTAATTCGGTTTTTCCCACACCACTCGGCCCCATAAATATGAAGGAACCAATAGGCCTGTTGGCATCCTGCAATCCAGCCCTGCTACGGCGGACTGCATCGGCCACTGCCCGTATGGCTTCATCCTGTCCAACAACCCGACGCTGTAGGGCCTCTTCCAGCTTCAATAGTTTTTCTCGTTCGGAACTCAGCATTTTTGAAACCGGAATTCCGGTCCATCTGGAAACAACCTCAGCGATATCAGCAGCGTCAACCACTTCCTTAATCATCGGTTGCTGACCTTGAATCTCCCGAATTTTTTCTTGAATTTCACCAATTTTAACCTGAGCCTCGCGGATTTTTCCATACCGAATTTCAGCTACTCTGCCATATTCTCCCTCACGCTCAGCCCTTTCGGCTTCAAACTTGAGCTGTTCAATTTTTTGTTTCCACGACTGCAACTCCTCTATGAGCGATTTTTCAGTTTTCCATCGCGACATTTTTTCACGCAACTCTTCCTGTAGATTGGAAAGTTTGCTTTCGATTTCGTGTAATCGCTCCTTAATGCCCTCACGAGTAATAGCAGCTTTTTCAATTTCAAGTTGCATTATTTGTCGCTGCAAATCGTCGATTTCTTCGGGCACACTATTGATTTCGATTCGCAGTTTTGAAGCTGCTTCGTCCATTAGGTCGATTGCCTTGTCGGGTAAAAATCGGTCGCTAATGTAGCGGTGGCTAAATTCAACGGCAGCAATAATAGCTTCGTCTTTAATGCGAACCTTATGATGATTTTCGTAGCGTTCTTTTAGTCCGCGAAGAATGGCTATGGCATCCTGAACATCGGGTTCATCAACCATAACAATCTGGAACCTACGCTCCAGGGCTTTATCTTTCTCAAAATACTTTTGATATTCATTAAGAGTGGTTGCTCCTATAGCTCTCAATTCTCCACGGGCTAAAGCCGGTTTGAGGATGTTAGCAGCATCCATGGCACCCTCGCTTTTGCCAGCCCCCACTAAGGTATGAATTTCGTCGATAAAAAGAATAATTTCCCCATCCGACTCAATCACTTGGCGAATAACCCCCTTGAGGCGCTCTTCAAATTCCCCTTTGTATTTAGCTCCAGCAATTAGAGCGCCCATATCGAGCGAATAGATTTGCTTGGATTTTAAATTTTCCGGTACATCGCCTTTAACAATCCGGTGTGCCAAACCTTCGGCTATAGCCGTTTTACCAACACCGGGCTCTCCAATTAAAATGGGATTATTTTTAGTTCGACGCGAAAGAATTTGCAAAATACGCCGAATTTCATCATCGCGACCAATAACCGGGTCGAGTTTCCCTGAAGCAGCTAAATGGTTAAGATTAATGGCATAACGCTCCAAAGCCTGATATGTGTCTTCGGCGGTTTGAGAATTGACTTTGGCTCCTTTTCGTAGTTCCGCAATGGCCTGTTCAAGGGCTTTGTGATCCACACCGCTGTCTCGAAGCATAGTGGCTACCTGATATTTCCCCTGTGAAATTGCCAGCAACAGATGCTCAATCGAGGCATAAGCATCCTTATTTTTACGGGCAAGTTCAGTAGCATCGACTAAGACCTTTTGGGCATCGCCCGACAAATAGGGCTCTGCTCCGCTAACCTTAGCATAGCTACGAATTATGGAATCCAAGACGGAAGAAATGCGCGAAACATTTCCGCCACATTTTTCAATAAGCCTTGGAGCAATACTATTTTCAACGTTAAGCACACCGTAAAGTAAATGTGACGGTTCAATAGCCTGCTGTTCAAGTTCCCTCACTTTTAAAGCAGCAGTTTCAACAGCCTCTTGGGCTTTTATGGTAAACTGATTCAAATTCATAATAGTTACGTTTATTTTGTTTTGATAATTCCTTGACAAAGGTTTTACCAAATTTTACCATCGGGCAATCTGTCAGAGATAAGTGGCGGAGGAACAAACTAATTTTAAATCCAACAGCCTATATTTATGATGAATCCATAGTAGTTTTTACAAGAAATAAAACGGCAGTAATGCCACCTTGTCATCTCAGCAAAACCAATTGCAGTCATATTGTCATTTAGGGTTAAAAAAATCTCATATGAAACATTTTTTCGCGAATAAGCTTCAGTAAACGTAAAATTTAACTAGTTATGAAATTAACGCCTTGAAACAGGCTTTGTGCATATTAATAAAAGGAACTTATCAAATTGATATCCAGAAGAATGAAAAAAAATCACAAAAAATTTGGTATTCGAAAAAAATGGCATATATTTGCAATCGTTAACAAATTGTTAAATAGCGTTATATAAGGGTTAATGAAACAAAAGTTTATCCTAGATCCGGTAACACTAACATTTAAGCCACATAAACCTACATTCAAGCAGCGTTTAAAGAGTGTTGGGCGCTATTTAACAATTTCTTTTGCCATTGCGGCTCTTTTCTTTGTTGTAAGTATTCTATCAGGATTTTCTTTAACGGGAAAATTCTTTGAGAAACAAAATCAAACCTTAATTAAGGAGTTGATGGCCTTAGAAAAGAAATTCGATAAACATTCCCAAGATTTAGCTGAAATTGAAGAAAAAGACGATATTCTGTACCGAAACTTTGTAGGGTTAAATCCACTTCCACCTACTATTCGCCAAGCTGGTTTTGGGGGTACAGACCGATATCACAAGTTTAATATACTGAGCAACGGTAGATTGTTAGCCAAGGTGTTCCAAAAAGCAGATTTACTTGAAAATCAAATTCATATCCAACAAAAATCTTTCGACGATATACAATCTCTAGGCGAAGAAAAAGTGCGCTACATAGCCTTCGTGCCAAGTATTTGTCCAATGCGTAAAAGCAATTATTTCCGTATCTCAGACTATTTTGGCACCCGTTTTCATCCGGTTTTTGGAGAATACAAAGAACATACTGGAATAGATTATGCGGCATTACCCGGAACTCCGGTTTACGCCAGCGGTGGCGGTGTTGTCGCAGCCACAGGTTGGGATAATGGCTACGGATTACGCGTTTTAATAAATCACGGATATGGATATACAACCATTTATGCCCATTTGCAACGAATTGTAGTTCATGTTGGCGATTCTATCAAACGAGGAAAACTCCTAGGGTTTGTTGGAAATACCGGTGTATCTACCGGACCTCACCTTCACTATGAAGTTCGACTTAACAATAAGCCGGTAAATCCTATTCGTTATTATATCGACGATATTCCCGATGACGAGTACAATCAAATTGCACACAAGTAACAATCTGACAATAAACAAAAAGCCACCAAAAGGCGGCTTTTTTATTTCGAGCATTATTCAATTGCCTTGATTATATGTATCAAAAAATCCCAAAACTTCTTAGTCGATGGAATATGAATTCTCTCATCGGGAGAATGAACTCCACGTAATGTTGGGCCAATTGAGATCATATCCAAATCTGGGTACTTTTCTAAAAACAAGCCACATTCTAAGCCGGCGTGTATGGCTCTTACGTGAGGTTTTTCTCCGAAAAGTTTTTCGTATTGAATTACAGCAACCTTTAAAATGGGGCTTTCAACGTTGGGTGTCCAACCGGGATAGCCGTCGGAATGTTTTACTTTTGCTTCAGCAAGAATAAAGGTTGAGGCAACCGTTTGCGCTATTGCGCGCTTTTGTGATTCTACAGAGCTTCTCTGACTTGTAGTTACCTCGATTGTTTTCTTGCCAACAAATTTTACCGAAGCCAGATTGGTTGACGTTTGAACCAATCCGGGAATATCGCTGCTCATTTCAACCACACCATGCCATACACTATTCAGGGCATGAAACAAATTGTGTTGTGCTTTGTTGTTTATTGTATACTTGGGGGCTTTAACCTCTTTTAATTCAACCGTTAAATTTGGCTCTGTGGTTTTGTATTCTTTTTTAACGTTCTGGGTATAGCTTTCATAAAATTTGAAAAGGCTTTCAACGAGTTTTTCTTTTACAAAGAAGATCGCCTTAGCCTCTCGTGGTATTGCGTTTCGAAGATTTCCTCCGTCGAAATGCGATAGCTTGATATCAAAGAGCTTTTGTGCCTCGAGCAAAAAGCGTACAGCCAACTTGTTGCTGTTGGCTAGCCCTTTATTGATGTCATCGCCAGAATGACCGCCTTTCAAACCAGAAATCGATAATTGGAAGGCTTTGGAATTGGAGGGTTTTGATTTGGTATGGTAACTAAACGTTGCCACGGTATCAATTCCTCCAGCACATCCTATACAGATTTCGTTGTCGTCTTCCGAATCAAGATTTATCAAAATTTCCCCTGAGAAAAAATTGGGCTCAAGAGCAAAAGCTCCGGTAAGGCCTGTTTCTTCATCCACGGTAAACAAACATTCGATAGGGCCGTGTTGAATATCTTTAGAAGCTAGAATTGCCAATTGAGCAGCCATTCCAATTCCATCGTCGGCACCCAGGGTGGTTCCGTTGGCTTTCACCCAGTCGCCGTCAATAACGGGCTGAATAGGATCGGTTTCGAAATCGAACTTAACATCGGAATTTTTTTCGCAAACCATATCCATATGACTTTGGAGCACAACAGTGGGTTTGTTTTCCATACCAGGGGTGGCCGGTTTGCAAATCAAAACATTTCCAGCATGATCAATTTTGGTGTTCAGACCGTGTCTTAAACCAAATTGTTTTAAATACTCAATGATTTTGCTTTCTTTTTTGGAAGGTCGCGGCACCTGACAAATTTCTTCGAAATAGTGCCATACTTCATTCGGCTGCAAATTTTTTAGTACAGACATGGCTGGTTATTTTATTTTTGTTCATAGGCTAAATTTACAAAATGTTTTTCAAACTAGGTTGTTTTTGAAAGTGGTTAGATAAACATCAATAATGTTATGTAGGTTCCATACATTGCCAGCATAATAGCGCCCTCGACACGAGTAATCACCTTGTATCCAAAAAATAATCCGAAAAAGAAAAACAGCACGGTTGTCAATAGCAAAGTAATAACATCGAAATTTGCTTCCTGGGCAAATGGTATTTCATGAATAGTTGCTGAGACGCCAAGGATTAAAAATATGTTAAAAATGTTGGACCCTACAAGGTTCCCAACCAAAATTTCCGTTTTTTTCTTTGCAACAGCCACCAAACTGGTAACCAATTCAGGAATTGAGGTTCCAACCGCAACAATGGTCAACCCAATAACACGGGGGCTTAATCCGGCATATTCAGCCATTTTCAGTGCCCCACGAAGCAGCAATTCTCCTCCAAAATAAAGCCCACTTACTCCAACAATCACCCAAAGAAACGCTACTACAAGCGAATACTTTGGACTGGAGCTGGTATGCTGGGTGGTATTACGCATCATTTCAAAGGAATATACAAAAAATATTGCCATAAACAGCAATAATACAATACCATCAGCTCGCGAAAGGTAGTTGTTAGAGGCAGAAACATCAAACAAAATATCGTTTACCATAACTCCAAGGGCTAACGCTGCCAAAAATCCGAATGGAATCTCTTTCCATAATGTTGAACCTTCTAAGGGAATTGGTCGGATTACTGATGAAAGACCTAAAATCAGCAGTATGTTTGCAATGTTGCTACCTAGAATATTCCCAATTGCCAGATCGGGTTGACCTTTTAGCGAAGACAATAACGTAACAATTAGTTCCGGAGAAGAGGTCCCGATAGAGACGATTAACAACCCTACCACTAGATCAGAAATTCCAAACCGTCGGGCAATGGATGTTGCACCATCGATAAGCCAGTTAGCCCCCAAAATAGTTAGTGCTAGCCCCAAAACAAATACAAGTAATTCGAAAATCATAAACAATCAATCCCATTTCTGTGAGGTTTAACAAAGGTACGCTTTTATTTAAAAATTGGGTGTAGTTTGCGGGTGATAAATAAAAATAGTTAAATTTAGCCAAAAGTTTCGGCAATGAGATTGCATTCCAAATTAAGGATTCTTGCCTTAGGCATACTCCTTCTGCTGATAGTAATGGTTGGATGGTATCTGATTTACAGCGGTAAGGGAAAAAATCAACCATATTTAGTCATATTATCGCTGGATGGATTTCGCTACGATTTCCAAAACCTAACACATACCCCCACTCTGGATTCCATTCAAAAATACGGTACCAAAGCTGTAGCCTTCATTCCTTGTTTTCCCACCAAGACATTCCCGAACCATTACAGCATGGCCACAGGGTTACATCCAGACAATCACGGAATTGTTGACAACCGTTTTTGGGATAGCACATTAGGTATGTACTCCATTGGACGAAGAAATGCCGTTGAAAACCCGGCTTTCTATGGAGGAGAACCATTTTGGGTAACGGCAGAAAATCAAGGTATAAAAACAGCTACCTTCTATTGGGTAGGCTCCGAGGCGCCCATTGGAGGGAGATATCCCACCTACTGGAAAATTTATTCTGACGAGGTTTCATTCGAGGCTAGAATTGACACTACAATATATTGGCTGTCGTTGCCAGAAGAAAAACGCCCCCAGATTATAACCTTGTATTATCCGGAACCTGATAAAACAATTCATCGGCATGGTGCCACTCACGACAGTGTGCTTTTGTTAATATCCAAACTCGACAGCCTAACCGGAGTTTTACTCGGCCGTTTGAACGATTTGCCCATTGCCTCCCAAATTAACTTTATTTTGGTGTCCGATCATGGGATGACAGACATAACGCCCGATAACTACATCAATCTTAACAACTATATTGACACATCGTTAGTGGCTCTTGTCACTGGCGGAACACCTGTACTGCACATTTCTGCCATAAAAGGCTCGGAAGATTCTTTGTTGCAACAACTTCAAAAAATACCCAACCTTACAGCATGGAGACGGACCCAAATGCCAGAACGGTTTCATTTTGGTAAAAACCCCCGAATTTTACCCATTGTGGTGATAGCAGATCCTGGATACAACTTGGGATTTGAGGCAAAAGCAAATAATTATAGAGGGGCCACACACGGGTATGACAATCAGTTTCACGAAATGTGGGGAATTTTTTATGCAATTGGTCCGGCATTCAAAAAAAACTACCTACATCCGCCCATGCTGAATCTCAATCTTTATAATATTGTGATACGAACCTTTAAATTAAAACCAGCCCCAAACGATGGTAGGGTTGATGATATAGAACCAATATTTCACATTAACAAATAACCTTGAGGCTCCTATGATAGCCATAATTCTTCCCGCTGTCGTACTTAGCAACATTTGTGCACAAAACATCGACAGCTTGCGGCATGAGTTTAAAAAGACGCGAGAGCATAAAAAAGCCGAAATCGGATTTCGACTTGCCGAGGCATACATTAAGAAACGAAATTTCGATAGCGCAATGTTTTTTATCGATAACTCCGTGAAAGAAATATCGTCTTCGCAAAACACACAGATTTCAGGGAATCTCTATAAGCTACGGGGTAACATTTTTCTGAGAAAAGGCCAAACTCACGACGC
The DNA here is from genome assembly GCA_937981765.1 of uncultured Bacteroidales bacterium. Taxonomy (GTDB): domain Bacteria; phylum Bacteroidota; class Bacteroidia; order Bacteroidales; family Salinivirgaceae; genus JAAYQU01. The sequence continues at coordinate 29,751 of CALJOM010000001.1, read as the reverse complement.
AATTCAAAACTACGAACAAGCCCTTGCTATCTATCAAAAAGTGAAGGATTTTGAAGGTGTTGAGGCCGTTTATAACAACCTTGGGCTTTGCTACGGAATCTTAGGAGAATCGGATAAAGCCATTGAATATTTGGAAAAGTCGGCCAATCAAGCGCAAAAAAATCGAAACCGGGTTAGCGAAGCCAAAACACTCCACAACATTGGCCATTATTACGAAAAACTCTCTCTCTACGATAAAGCGCTGGAATATTACCTGCGTGCCCTGCAGCTAAAAGAGGAATACGACCCGGATAATAATTCTTCGACCATCAACAACATTGGGAACATTTATTTCTATACTAAATACTACGACAAGGCTCTGGAATATTACGAAAGGGCCTACCAACTGGCAGTAGAAAAAAACTCTCCCGACGAAATTGCCATTCGCCTATCGAATGTAGGCATGGTTTTAAAACACCTCGGCAGAGCCAAAGAGGCCATTGAAAAGATGATAGAATCGGTAACCATGTACGAAGGACTAAAGGACTATAGTAATCTGGGACGGGTTCAAACACTAATTGGCAGCTTCCTAAACGACATAGGCGACCTCGACCGGAGTCTTGAGTATTACAAAAAAGCGCTCGATAACTACGCTATTGTATCCGACAGTATTCGAATTGCCCAGTGTTACTACAATATTTCGAATGTTCTGGTTCTAAAGGAAGATTATCCCAAAGCCTTGGAATACTTGACAAAAGCTAATCACCTGTTTACCAAAAGTAAAGCCACACGGGAAAAAGTTTATACACTGAACTCAATGATAAGTATCTACCATAAATTAAAACAATACGATAAAGCATTACTCTTTGCAGATTCAGCCATTCGGCTATCGCAAAATCAGCTCGATCAGCACACGCAAATAACATCAATGCTATCGAAAGCCAATATATTGGTAAAACAAAACAACCTTGATGAAGCTCTCCGATTAGCAAAAAAAGTTGAAGAATTCCCTCCGCAATTTCACAACAACGTTACCCGAATTGATACCTATCTGCTTTTAAAAACTGCTTTAGAAAAAAAAGGCGATTACCATAAGGCACTCGAATATTCATCCAAATACTCCAATTTTCTTGACTCAATTAACCGCATTGAGTTGAAGGAAAAAATTACAGAAATTGAACGGCGCTACCAACTCAAGGAAAAGGAAAAAGAGATAGCCCAGCTAACAAGCGAAGCCTACGAAACCCGTGAAAAACTCAGATTCCGAAACTACCTTTTGATTACAAGCCTTATAGCAGTGTTTTTATTGCTGTTTTCGACCTATATAACGCATAAAGCCTACAAGCATAAAAAACAAACCAGCGAACAATTAGCTACCTACAATCTTCAAATTAGTCAACAATCGGAAGAAATTCGGGCACAACGCGACAGTATGGGAGAACAGATGAAAATTATACAACAACAGCATCAAGCGCTTACCGATAGCCTTAATTACGCCCAAACCATTCAGAGCGCCATACTTCCGTCGTCGAACGAATTGGCTAGGTTATGGAAAACCTACTTTGTATTGTACCTGCCTAAAGATATCGTTTCCGGCGACTTTTACTGGGCTGCACAGATAGACAATAAAATTTATGCCGCCGCCATCGACTGCACCGGTCATGGAGTCCCAGGAGCCCTTACCAGCATTCAGGCCTACAATGCTCTTCAAACCGCTATCACAAACCAAAACCTCAAAATACCCGGTGAAATAATAGCCTTTGCCGATCAATACCTTGCAGCCACGTTCCAGACGGAAAAAGAACCCCATCAACCCGATAAAGGGATGTCCTTAGCCCTCTGCGGTTTCGACCGGGAGACACTTGAAATGCAATTTGCTGGAGCACGCCAAGGCGCCTTTATTGTCCGACAAAAGTCAGCAACGGAGGTCGAAATCATCGAACTTAAAGGAAGTCCAAAATCGGCAGGAACTGAAAAAAATCCCAAATTCGTAGCCTTCGACACACACACCCTTACGTTAACCCCCAACGATACGATTTATCTCTATACCGATGGCTATGCCGACCAATTCGACGAGAACAATAAAAAGTTCAAAAAATCGAAGCTTAAGGAGAATTTAATAAAATATGCTACCTTTGAACCAGCAATGCAACAGCGCTTGCTTGCCAACGATTTTTCAACCTGGAAAGGCCAAAGTTCACAAACCGACGATGTGCTAATTATAGGAATCAAAATATAATCATTGAACTATGAGCGTTTTATTGAACAAAAACTCCAAAGTTATTGTACAAGGTTTTACCGGAAGCGAAGGAACCTTTCATGCCCAACAGATGATTGAATACAACACCAAAGTTGTTGGCGGAGTAACCCCCGGCAAAGGAGGGTCCACACACCTGAATTTACCTGTGTTCAACACGGTTGAAGAAGCTCGCAAAGCAACAGGCGCTACCGTCAGCATAATTTTTGTACCACCAGCCTTTGCTGCCGATGCCATAATGGAAGCCGCCGATGCCGGAATTGAACTAATTGTAGCTATTACGGAGGGAATTCCTGTAAACGATATGGTTAAGGTTAAAGAATACATATCCAAGCGTAATGTACGCCTGATTGGTCCAAACTGTCCAGGAATAATAACACCGGGCGAAGCCAAAGTGGGAATCATGCCCGGATTTATCCACCGAAAAGGGACCATTGGCATTGTTTCGCGTTCGGGCACATTAACCTACGAGGCTGTTGATCAAATTACCAAATGCGGAATGGGGCAATCCACCTGTATTGGTATAGGGGGCGATCCAATTGTAGGCACCTCTACCCTAGATGCTATCAAGCTCTTTATGGCCGACCCGGAAACCGAAGGAATTGTTATTATTGGAGAAATTGGCGGCTCCATGGAAACAGAGGCCGCTCTGTGGATCAAGGAGCATGGAACAAAACCCGTGGTAGGGTTTATTGCCGGACAAACAGCACCCAAAGGTAGAAGAATGGGGCATGCCGGTGCTATAATAGGAGGAAAAGCCGACACCGCCGAGGCAAAAATGCAAATTATGAGAGAATGCGGAATTCATGTTGTTGAATCCCCAGCAACTATTGGAGAAACCATGAAAAAAGCCCTCCAGAAATAGACCGTTTCCATTTTCAGAATAATTTTTCTCAATAATGAAAACCAAACTCCCGATTCCCCACACCTACGTAATTGTTTTCAGTTTTATTGTTTTTGCGGCTATCTTAACGTGGTTTGTTCCGGCCGGAGAATTTAACCGGGTACAAAAACACCTCCCCGATGGAACTAAGCAAACGATAATTGAGCAAGATTCATACCGGCTGGTAGAATCAAGGCCACAAACATGGCAGGTTTTTACAGCCATTGCCAAAGGTTTTTCCAACCAGGCGGCTATTATAGTATTTATTCTGCTTATTGGCGGAGCCTTCTGGATTATGAACGCCTCCAAAGCCCTGGACGTGGGAATAATGACTTTTATCCAATGGTCGCGCAAACTTGAACGATTCAAAATCATTAACAAACTGGGAGTCGACAACATGGTTATTTCCTTAATAATGATCATGTTTAGCGCATTTGGGGCTATCTTTGGTATGAGCGAGGAAACCATTGCTTTCGTAATCATCTTAGTGCCTCTTGCAATTTCCATGGGCTACGATTCTATAGTAGGCATCAGTATGGTTTACGTTGCTGCTCATGTTGGTTTTGCAGGCGCAATTCTAAATCCATTCACCATCGGCATAGCTCAAGGGCTTTCAGATTTGCCCATTTTTAGTGGACTAGAATATCGTATTATCTGTTGGATTATTCTAAATGCTATAACCATAGTCTTTGTGTTATGGTATGCGCATCGCATTAAAAAGAATCCACAAAAGAGCCTGATGTACGAAGCCGATGAATACTGGAGGCAACGCGATAAAATAGACATGGACTCCATAGCCTTTGAAACACCCCGAAGTGCATGGATAAGTTTTTTGTTGGTAAACCTCGTGCTGGTGCTTTTCTCAATATTCTATCCCCAATCGAAACTAACCATCGGTAACACATCGTTTCAATTTCCTGCAATTCCAATAGCTACAGCTCTATTCACAATCCTTTCAATTGTTTCGCTAAGGAAATCAGTGCATTTTTACATACTTAACCTTTTGGCATTCACCATAATATTTCTCATTGTCGGAGTAATGGGATACCATTGGTATGTAGCAGAAATTGGAGCACTGTTTTTCGGGATGGGGATAGCAGCAGGAGTTGCCATGAACAAATCGGCCAATGATATTACCAAACTCTTTATTGAAGGGGCTAAGGATATTTTTTCGGCCGCATTTGTGGTAGGAATTGCCGGGGGAATAATTGTAATACTAACGGATGGAAAAATTATCGACACCATTATGTATTCCCTTTCTCAATCGATGCAGGAATTTGGGAAAACAGGAACAACGGGGATGATATACCTGATTCAAACCGGGCTGAATATAATTATACCATCGGGTTCGGCAAAAGCAGCGCTCACCATGCCCATTATGGCCCCATTTTCCGACCTTGTTGGAATATCGCGACAGCTAACCGTCTTGGCATTTCAGTTTGGCGATGGATTTACCAACATGATTACTCCAACCAGCGGAATTCTTATCGGATGTTTGGGGATAGCCCGCATTCCTTACGACATTTGGTTCCGATGGGGATGGAAATTCATTCTATTACTGGTAATTGTAGGTTTTCTTCTGTTGTTACCCCCCATGTTTTTCAGCTTTAACGGGTTTTAAGAGCGCGATTTTTTCTGAAAAACTACAGGTAATCGCCTTGAATCGTTAGTCCAATTTTTTCATGCATTCCCTCAAATAATCAGTTAGAATTAGGGAAGAAAATGTTTACTTAAAATCGTACGCCGGGTAAACCAATCTAACCGTGAAACGTTACTCTGTAACAACCCAATTTTAAAGAATGGTGATAAATTTCTTTCGGAAAATTTTCCAACAAAATCCCTCTCTGGAGGAATATGCAGCATGGCTTAATCACGGCCAAAACACATCGAATATAACCCAGGAGCCCTCAAAGTGGATGTTTTTGAATTCGTTTTCAGAAAGAAAAACCTATTCATTGGCTATTGGTTATGCATTTCTCGGTAGTTTATTCTACCTTGGGTTTGCATGGGTTGTATCGGAATTTGCGGCCCAATGGCTTGCCAAGGGAACTTCAAATCACAATTTGCTTCTGTGTGCAGCGCTATTTCTTGGTGGCCGATATTTTTTTTCTTACCTGTATTCAGCGCTATGCTTTAAAGCCGGAACAACCATCATAAGCCGACTAAAAAACCAAATCTACCAAAGTCTTTTGCATAACAACCATCTAGACTCGGTAGAATCGTCAACGCTGGTTACTAACGTGTGCGACGACCTTAAGCCTTTCTACTCTTCGTTTATTCCCAATGCAGTAAACTCTATCCTTGTAGGACTGATGCTTATTATTGTTGGCTTTGCCATTGATTTTTGGATGGGTACAATTTTGTTGATATCGTTTGCAATTATTCCCGTTTTAATGATAATTGTAGGCATTGGCGCGGAAACTGTTCATGCCCAACATATAAATCTCTTCGTGCGCTATTCGGCGGTTTTTTACAATCGTCTTCAAACCATAGCCGAAATTCTTAATTTAGACAGTTGGGACACACAATACCAGTTTCTTAGCGATAAAAGCCAGAAGCTAAATCAAGCATCTCTGAAGGTTATGCGTGTAGCCGTTTTATCCTCGGCGGTTTTAGAGTTGTTTGTGTCCATAGCCATTGCAGGAGTGGCTATCTATTTTGGTATGAATTTGTTGGGAATTATGATTGGCAAAAACTACGGCCAAGGGTACGACTTTCAACCAGCTTTGTTCGGCCTGACAATCACCCCTTATGCTTTTTATTATCTACGTAAATTTGTTTCAGCCTATCACGATAAAAACAGAGCTTTGGCAGCATCGCAATGGTTAATTCCGTTACTCAACAGCGCGCCCACATTAGAAACACCGATACCAAAAGTCAATTTCACCAATATCGAAATACAAAACCTGAGCTTTTCCTACCCAAAATCAAGCGCCAAAGTTTTATCCAACATTAACATACGTTTACCCAATTGCGGACTGGTACTGATTAAAGGAATCAGCGGTTCTGGAAAATCAACCTTGCTGAAAATCCTTTCGGGAATCGTGACGATAAAAGAAGGTTCGCTTTCGGTTAATGGACTGGATACTACAAGATCAAACCTATGGTTAAAAGAAAACAGCTCGTTTTTAAATCAAACCCCCTTTATTTTCGATGATACGTTGGCCTATAATGTTTTTCTTATCCACCAACCACAAGTAAATTATCCCCAATTTTTGAATGCCATTTTGAAACAGAAACCAGAGGGTTGGCAAACAACCCTAACGCATAACGGACAACAACTATCCGGCGGAGAAAAGCAACTAATAGCATTGGCAAGACTTATGCTCCATCCTAAACCAGTAGTTGTGTTAGACGAACCAACAGCCAACTTAGATTCCAATACAACACAGATTATTATTAATGAAATAGCTGCTTTAGCCGAAACAAAATTAGTTATTGTAGCCTCCCACGATTTACAGTTTGAAAAATTTGCATCCGTTGTAGTTGAACTAAACTGGGGAGAACAAGTAGAGCATGAATAAATTCCTTCTTCAACATATCTTTTTACCTCAATCCAAACGATGGTTATCCGGGTTTTTGATTTTGCTGTTCTGGACCCTAGCCTTTATTTCGTTACCGGCAATTTCAGCCTGGTTTCTGGCAATGTGCAGCGTAGCCTTTATAACTGCCAATACCACCTTTTCCTACCTCATCCCGGCATCGATAATACGACTTTTAACCATCTTGCGAACCACATCGCGATATGCTGAGCGAATACACAATCACCAAACCACACTGGAAGCACAGCGCCACCTGCAACTTTCTATGTTCAAAGCTGTAGCCCACCTGCCATACTTTCGTAAACAAGTTCAAAATAATGCCTCCATCCTGGAAAACAGCACTCACGGAATCGACCAGATTCTCAACTACGTGATTCTGAAAATCATGCCATTGGCAGCCCTTGTCGTAGCTTTGTTGCTCTTCTCGCTCTACCTGAACCACTTTTCCGACAGTGTATCCTGGATATTTATTCTATCTTCGGCAATCTTGCTTTTTATTCTGCCGCAAGTTTTTTCTCATAAAAAACGCCCTATTTTTCAGAAAAACAAACAACTGAAAGAGGAATTACGTAAAGAACTACTAGATACCTTTAACGGGCGAATAGAAATCGAAAAATATAATCTCGCCCCCAGGGCAGTAAATCAATTCAACAACTGGCTGACAGAACTCGACAAAACAGAAAAATCACTTTTTAATCATTCCCTGATGTTGCAACTTATTGGCGGATTTGGTTTTAGTCTTTTGTCAATTACCGTCATTGGACTCTTTTCCACTACCGGATTAAATCCGGCCATGACAATCGGAATCTTTTTTGGAGTCCTGGCCCAGGCCGAGCTTGCCGAAATGCTTTTTAACCCCAAAATTGAAAAAAACGCCGTTAAACAACATACCACCGACATCCAACGATTATTGGTACACATTTGCCCACCTGCAAAAACCTCAGCACCGGAAGAGGCTCTAACTTCCATAACCTTCGACCAAATATCCGCAAAAATTCCTGAAACAGCATTTGTAACACCTCAAATCACGGTTACATTAAACCAAGGCAGTTGGGTGGCAATTTACGGCGCAACCGGTTCAGGGAAAACAACGTTGCTCAATAGTTTCTTTTTTCCTGAGTACAGAAACTCCGGGCAAATTCTATGGAACAATAAACAAACTGATACGCTCAAAGCGCCTCAATGTATTTACGTTACTCAAAATGCTTTTTTGCTAACAGGAACCGTTCGGGAAAATTTTCTAGGATACTCCGAACAAAAGATTCTAGAAGTAATCCATATAGTCGACCTTCAACACTGGTATGGAAATCTTCCACATGGTTTAGACAGTTGGATTGGTGAAAATGGCAAAACACTTAGCGGTGGCGAAAGAAAAAAAATGCTACTGGCTCAAGCATTGCTAAAAAATCCACAATTGCTGGTAGTTGATGAAGTTACAGCTGGAATAGGCTTTAGCAGTGCTCGTTCAATCTTTCACAAAATTCGGCAAAACTATCCCGGAATAACAATTCTGATGACCACTCACAACGATTTGTTTCAATCGGAAGTGGATCACTTTATCCAATTGACTCGATAAAATGGCTAAACTATCCCGTCGTCAGGCTAGCGACATATATTTTCTATCTCCTCCAATATTTTCTTTTTGCGTCTAAGGCTCAAGCCCATGGAATCAAGAGTTTCGGGATTCTCCATCAACTGAATACAACAAACCACGCCACGCTCAACTAACCACTGCTTTTGCTGAAAGGATAGTGATAACAACACGGTTATCGGAAACAACCGAAACTGTTCAATCAACTCTTTTAAGCTATTTTCTGTCGGAAAATTCCATGAGATTACCTTCATTCCAACACATTGGGCATACTTCAGGCAATAGTCAGAAAACCGATTGTTAGTTATTATACAAGGGATAAATTCAAAACCTGAAAAATTGGGCTGCTTAGCTCTCCATTTTGTAATATCCTCAACCCGGGAGTGAACGTACAATGGCACCTGAATACCAATGGTTTTCCCTTTATCGTGGGTATATTTACATTCACACAGCCACTGTTCATGGTCTTTGGTAGCAATAACATCCATTTCGTGATGAATACAACTCCCCTGAACCTCAACTCCAATTTCAACACTATAACCCAACGATTGAAAAATCCGTCCGCACAACTGTTCAAAAGGATAACCGGTTGGACCTAATCCAAAAATAGCCTCTTTAAGCCGATATTTAGCCGCCGTAACCGATTCCAATTAGCGCATCAAGGTAAAAGTACGGTGGTAAATCTCCCGCGAAGTTGCACCATCGTATACCCAACGGCCTATTTCCTCGGTAACTTTTTGGGCTATTTCTCGCTCAACGCCGGCATTCAAAAGCGACCACAAAAGTTTATCAACGTTGAACGCTTCCTTTTCACCGTTTGCCTTAATAATTTGCAAATTCGTCTGCTGGTTCCTCATACCCAACATTTAATCCGATTCGTACTTTTTGGCTTCCTGCCAAATACGTTCCATTTCTTCCAGCGTCATATCGTGCAGGCTTCTGCCTTTAAGCAACGTTTGTTCTTCAAGATAATTGAATCGTTGAATAAACTTTCGGTTGGTGATTTCCAGTGCCTGTTCCGGATCGATGTTATATAATCGTCCCGCATTGATCAAGGCAAACAACAAATCACCAAATTCCTGTTCAGCTTGTTTGGAGGTTGGATCTTTTTTAAGCTCATCCATCAATTCCGAAAGCTCCTCTTGAACTTTATCCCAAACCTGATCCGGCTTTTCCCAATCAAAACCAACACCGCGTGCTTTTTGCTGTATCCTAAAAGCCTTTATTAGCGGAGGAAGAGAACTTGGGACTCCCGATAATACACGTTTTTCACGATCCTTTTCAGTGAGTTTGATTTTTTCCCAATTTTCCTCCACCGTCCGTGCATCATTTGCATCGACATTTCCGTAAATGTGCGGATGTCTGAAAATTAACTTGTCGATAAGCAATTGAATAACTTCGCTTAACGTAAAATAACCCTTTTCTGAACCTATCTTGGCATAAAAAACTATATGAAGAAGCAGATCGCCAAGTTCTTTCTTCAACTGAACCGGGTTACTCGATAAAATAGCGTCCGACAATTCATAAACCTCTTCTATGGTAAGTTTACGAAGGCTATCAATCGTCTGTTCCTTATCCCATGGACATTTGGCACGCAAGTCGTCCATTATGTCGAGCAACTGATTAAAGTTTTCAAGAGCTTTGACTCGCTCCTCACTCATCGCTCCTCTTTTAAGGTCTCCACCATCCATACTAAAAAATCTCCATCAATCATCTCGTTTAGCCTTTTCTTAATCACTTTGTTGAGAACCGAAGAACGAAACTGTTCCAAATCGGTTTCCGAAACAAAAATCATCAGAATAAAAATACTGTCGGAATTTCCCTTCTCAGATAAAATTTCAAGATGATGAACACCCGGAAACGCCAGCAACTCATCCTTAAATTGCCTTATTAGGTCGTCAAACGCCTTTTTAGAATCGGGCCTAAGCTTGAATTTGATGATGCGTGTAATCATAAACGTGTAATTTTGATTTTGGAGTCGGGTCTTACTCCAACCGATAAATCTAAGCGATAATTTACTATCCCAAGTTCCAAATAACCCAACGAATTAAAAACGGCAAACAGTGTCCCTATTTCCTGGTTGTATCCTTCCGAAATCTTGGTAATTTTATTCTTGGGTCGTAAAATCATAATTTCAAATGGTCGATTTTGTACAAATTCGTAAAATTGGTCTCGCGTACAATTTGTAACAACATTTCCATAAACATCGATAAACAGAATACTAGCTGTCATTATATCATCAACAAACGTAGGTCGCGATTTAAAAATTACCGCATTTGAAATTGCATTCCCGATAGCATCGACCGACTTCCCGGAAAACAATTCCACGGCAGGTTTTATCATCAACTCAAATTCGGGAAAAACCGTATCCCTGTAAGGTAATTCCCATAGAAACAGTTCCTCTTGGTCATTTTCAAAAATATTGAAAAACGACTCGTTTTCGTATCCAATAAACCAATGACCAGCATATCGTGCCAGTAATATTTTGCTTTTAAAGTCCGATCGCCAAAAATTATTCACTCCAATAACATGTACCGAATCGGTAGGAAAACTACGATACACCGACATCACAACATAACAAGCGTAGTTTACGTTGAAAACGGGAATCTGGTGAGTAATCTCAACGATTGGAACAGAAATTGAATTATCTAGCCAATAACCTTTAACCACTCCCATGAAGTTAAAGTTTCCATTCCAATCGGTTGTTAAAGTAATAACCCCGCGGCTCATAGAATATCTGCTAACCTGTAGGTATTAAATCATTAATTTTATGTAATTTTGCAACCAGCCTGCTCAACTACAGAAAACAAGCAAAAGTAATAAATTCAGGTTAATCACCACCCATGATAGAACGAATAATTGAAGTATGCGATATTGAACCCGTGGAACTATACGGAATTAACAACGTAAAATTCGAAACCATCCGAAAATCGTTTCCACAAGTTAAAATTGTTGCCCGAGGCGATATTCTTAAAGTTATTGGAGAAGCCTCCGATGTTGACTATTTCACCGAGCGATACTACAAATTTATTGAACATTATCGCCGCTTTGGGCGCCTCACACAAGACGACATCATCCATCTCAGCGAATCCGACAGCGCCTCCAACCCACTTGCCGACCCCGACATTTTAGTTTACGGCAACAATGGAAAAATCATCAAAGCCCTAACCAAAAACCAACAACAAATAGTTAAAGAACACCTTGCCAACGACCTCGTTTTTACTATAGGTCCGGCAGGAAGTGGGAAAACCTATACATCCATAGCCTTAGCCGTAAGGGCATTGAGAAACAAGGAGGTAAAAAGAATAATCCTCAGTCGGCCAGCTGTGGAAGCAGGTGAACGTTTGGGCTTTCTTCCCGGCGACCTCAAAGAAAAAATAGATCCCTACCTCCAACCGCTCTACGATGCTCTCAATGACATGCTTCCGCCACGGAAACTTGAGCAATATATCGAAGAGGGGATTGTGCAAATTGCCCCACTGGCCTTTATGCGTGGACGAACTCTAGACTATGCTTTTGTGATCCTCGACGAAGCACAAAACACCACCGTTAATCAGCTGAAAATGTTTCTCACCCGCATGGGACGCTATTCCAAATTTATAGTCAATGGCGATATAACACAAATAGATTTACCTCCCAATGAAAAAAGTGGACTTGTTTACGCCCACGATATTCTGAAAAATATCGAAGGTATAGGCTTTGTTACACTCGAAGAATCTGATATTGTGCGCCATCCGTTAGTAGCAAAAATTGTTAAAGCCTATCAACAAAATCAAACCAGAAACGAAAACCAACAATCCTCAACGCCAACCCGATAATTAAACCCAATCCATCAAACAATTTTACTACACCAATCGCAAGCCTATGACTCCACTAACCACCACCAATTTTCAGTTCAAAAATCAACGTGCCGTTTATCATGGGAAAGTGCGCGATGTATATATTATAGATCCCGACATACTAGTAATGATCGCTACCGACAGGATATCCGCATTCGATGTTATCCTACCACGTGGCATCCCATACAAAGGGCAGGTATTGAATCAAATAGCCTCCCGATTTTTAGATCTAACCGCCGATATCGTCCCCAATTGGAAAATAGCCAGCCCCGACCCAATGGTAACCATTGGTAAAAAAGCACAACCCTTTGCAGTGGAAATGGTAGTCAGAGGATATTTAACCGGACATGCCTGGCGCGAATACAAATCGGGGAAACGCTCGATTTGTGGAATACCACTTCCCGAAGGCATGAAAGAACACCAAAAACTACCTGAACCCATTATAACCCCAACCACCAAAGCCAAAGAAGGACACGACCTTGATATAAGCCGCGAAGAAATTTTAAAATCCAGACTTGTTTCAGAAACCCACTATCAAAAACTCGAAAAATACGCCTTGGCGCTATTTGACCGCGGCACTCAACTAGCCGCCCAAAAAGGCCTCATCCTTGTTGATACAAAATACGAATTTGGTTTAATCAACGGAGAAATTGTACTTATCGACGAAATACACACCCCGGATAGCAGCCGATATTTTTACGCCAACCAATATCAGGAACGTTTTGAAAACAATCTCCCTCAGAAACAACTCTCCAAAGAATTTGTTAGAGAATGGCTTATAGCCAATAACTTTCAAGGACATCCCGGACAGAATGTTCCGGAAATGACCGAAGAATTTGTCCAGCAAGTAAGCCAACGATACATAGAACTTTATGAACTCCTGGTTGGAATACCTTTTAATCCACCTATCTCCTCAATCCCTGCAGAAGAAAGAATTTACACCAACATATCATCTTTCCTACAAACTTACGCGCAACAATAGCCAACTAACCCTTATAACCAAATTCTCACTACTAAATCGTACCCATTATGAAGCTCAGCAATCAAACAACCCAGTTATCCAAACTCCATAGCAAAATTGCTAAAAAAAAACTGTCAGGAGTTACAAAACTATTCATGGTAACACTTATGGCCGGAATTACACTTAATGGTTGCAAGCCTGAAAAATCGGGCACATCACCCGCTCCAGGCACACTTAAGTTGAACAACATAACTTACAATCTGGCCACAGCAATAACTGAATACTACGGGGTCATCGACTCAAAACACTACCATAGATTATTCCTTCTTACCGATTCCCTTCAAATAATCCCAACACAAAACAACTATTACACTTTGCAAGGAAAAGGATACGCAATTAAATTAGAACTAAATACTACAACTCAGAACATCAGCCAACGATATAATCTGTCAAATACCGAAACAATCACACTTTCACTAATTTCGATAGATAAATCCAAAGGTGACAATCCAACGACCGAATTCACAACCGGGACAGTACGAATTGAAGTACTTTCAAATGGAGTTCTTATCGAAATATCAGCCCAAAACTCCCAAGGGCAAACAATAGAAGCAAATTACCAAGGTCAATCCTATTGGTTCAACCTTTCAAACAAATAAGTTTTGCCACACAACTAAAAAAAGGTTTGATTCATTTTTACAATTTGAAAAAAAAAACTATCTTTGCGGCTCGAAATTCAAAAAACTAAAAAACAAAAACGTATGATAATTGTACCAGTAAAAGAAGGCGAAAACATCGACCGTGCTCTAAAGCGTTTCAAAAGAAAATTTGAAAAAACCGGAATTATGCGAGAAATAAGAGAACGTCAACAATTCACAAAAAAATGTGAAAAACGTCGTCAAACTCTTATTAGAGCTCGATACATCCAGCAAATAAAGCAACAATCCGAAACAGCTTAATTTTTTTGGATATTTACAAAAAACTTACTACATTGCATTCTGTATGGATGCAGTAGAAGTTTTTATACAACATATTCAGTTTGAAAAAAGATATTCAGAACACACTGTAAGGGAATATCAAAGCGATATAACATTATTTACAGAGTTTTTGAGTGTCAAATTCAATCAAACAAATCCACTTACGGTCAGTCCGATGGAAATCCGTGAGTGGATTTTGTATTTGTTAGAAAAAAACGAAAGCAATTCAACAATTCATAGAAGAATCTCTGCATTAAAATCGTTTTTTAAATACCATATTAAAATGGGCAATGCCGCTAAAAATCCGGCATCCAACCTACTTTTACCCAAAAAAAACACCCCACTACCATCATTTTTAGATGAAAAACAAATAACCCAGCTTTTTAACATCATGGAAATCGATTGGGCTAATTTCCCAAAGGCCCGAGACTATATGATACTGACAACCTTTTACCTAACAGGCATTCGACGTTCGGAACTTATTAACCTGAAAATAGACGACATAAACTTACAAAACCACACAATAATCGTAACAGGAAAACGTAATAAACAAAGAATTATCCCCGTGCCACACTGGTATATTAATCAAGTGCAGAAATACCTTGTATTACGCCGTGAAATTGCGACCACAGCCCCAAACGTATTATTTTTAAACAACCGAGGCAAACCTTTGTCCCCAAAATTTGTTTATCAAATAGTAAGAAACCACTTAACGTTAGTAACACACCAAAACCGAAAAAGCCCCCACACCATGCGCCACACCTTTGCAACACACATGCTAAATTCGGGAGCAGATCTGAATACAATAAAAGAATTGCTTGGTCACTCCAGCTTGGCAGCAACCCAGATATATACCCACAACAATTTTGAGAAGCTAAAAAAATCGTACAAACAATCACACCCTAGAGGTTAACTAAAACAAAAAGGAGGAAAAATTATGAACGTAAAATTTCAATCCATCCATTTCGATGCAGATCAAAAACTTCTCGACCACATTGAAAAGAAACTGCAAAAGGTTGACAACCTTTTCGACAATGTGGTAAAATACGATGTAATCCTAAAACTAGAAAACAACGAAAAAAAAGAAAACAAGATTGTAGAAATACACGTTAAAATCCCAAACAACGAATTGTTTGCCAGCCGTCAGTCACGAACTTTCGAAGCAGCAGCCGATGAATGTATTGATGCTCTCAAAATTCAAATAAACAAATACAAAGAAAAACTAAGAAATAAATAATTGTAACAAAAAAATCATAACAGTTACTAGACCCAAAACATAGGGCAAAACTGCTTAAAAGCTGAAAAGTTAACCGTGATAATCAAAATAACCCACTATTTTTGAATACTGATAATCAGTAAAAAATGGTGGGTTATTATTTTTTTCGACAAAAAAATCAAAAATATTTTGTGAAATCAAAAAAGCTCACTACATTTGCAAACCCAAAACGAGGGATTAGGTTCTTGAACATAAGCCGATGTAGCTCAGTTGGTCAGAGCAGCTGATTTGTAATCAGCAGGCCGTGGGTTCGACTCCCTCCATCGGCTCCATAATATGGGGAGATACCAAAGCGGTCAACTGGGGCAGACTGTAAATCTGTTGGCATACGCCTTCGGAGGTTCGAATCCTTCTCTCCCCACAACACAAGCGGGAGTAGCTCAGTCGATAGAGCATTAGCCTTCCAAGCTAAGGGTCGCGGGTTTGAGTCCCGTCTCCCGCTCAACAAGCCGATGTAGCTCAGGGGTAGAGCGCTTCCTTGGTAAGGAAGAGGTCATGGGTTCAATTCCCATCATTGGCTCAAAAGTATTTTTGAACCCGAAACAATTAAATAATTAACATTCTGAAATTATGGCTAAAGAACAATTTCAAAGGACCAAGCCACACGTAAACGTAGGAACAATCGGCCACGTTGACCACGGTAAAACCACTTTGACCGCTGCTATTACCAAAGTGTTAGCTGCAAAAGGATTAAGTGAAGTCCGTGATTTTGACTCAATCGACAACGCTCCGGAAGAAAAAGAGCGTGGTATTACCATCAACGCATCACACGTTGAGTATCAAACCGAAAATCGTCACTACGCACACGTTGACTGTCCCGGTCACGCAGACTATGTAAAGAACATGGTTACCGGTGCTGCACAGATGGACGGAGCAATTTTGGTTGTTGCTGCAACTGATGGTCCAATGCCACAAACCCGTGAGCACATCCTTTTGGCGCGCCAAGTTAACGTTCCGAGAATTGTTGTATTCCTCAACAAAGTGGACATGGTTGAAGACGAAGAGATGCTAGAACTTGTTGAAATGGAAGTTCGTGAATTGCTCAACTTCTACAAATTCGACGGTGATAATACTCCTGTAATTCGTGGTTCTGCACTTGGTGCTCTTAACGGCGATCCGAAATGGACTGCTAAAGTTGAAGAGCTAATGAAAGCCGTTGACGAATACATACCTGTTCCGGTTCGAGATGTTGACAAGCCGTTCCTAATGCCGGTAGAAGACGTTTTCTCGATTACCGGTCGTGGGACTGTTGCTACCGGACGTATTGAAACCGGAGTTGTAAAAACTGGCGACGAAGTTGAAATTATCGGTTTGGGCGAAAGCAAAAAATCAGTTGTTACCGGTGTTGAAATGTTCCGTAAAATTCTTGATCGCGGTGAGGCTGGCGACAACGTAGGTCTACTTCTTCGTGGTATTGATAAGAAAGAAGTTAAACGTGGTCAAATTATAGCACACCCAAAAACCATTACTCCACACACCAAGTTCAAAGCTGAGGTTTATATCCTTAAGAAAGAAGAAGGTGGACGTCACACTCCATTCCACAATAACTACCGTCCTCAATTCTTTGTACGTACGTTGGACATTACCGGAACTATTCATCTACCCGAAGGTGTTGAAATGGTAATGCCTGGTGACAACCTAACAATTACCGTGGAACTGATCTACCCTGTAGCTATCGACAAAGGGTTGCGTTTTGCAATCCGCGAAGGTGGCCGCACCGTAGGAGCTGGGCAAGTAACTGAAATTATTGAATAATACCTATAGCCACCTACAGAGGTGGCTTTTACAGGGGCGTAGTTCAGTTGGTAGAGCACCGGTCTCCAAAACCGGGTGTCGGGAGTTCGAGTCTCTCCGCCCCTGCTCAAAAAGAGCCGAGAACTAACTCGGCTCCGTTGTGTTGAAAACAATTTTACACCATGAAAAAAATTAAAAACTATCTGACCTTAGTTTTCGACGAAATGATAAACAAGGTGACATGGCCAAAGTGGAGTGAACTCCAGAATAGTACAATTGTTGTAATGGTTGCTTCCTTAATCATAGCACTCCTCATTTATTTAATGGACACCGCCTTCAGTGGTCTGATGCGCGGGGTTTACAGTATTTTTTACTAGCGACTTGTTAACGTCCCCACACCATGGAAAAAAAATGGTATGTTGTCCGCACCGTAAGCGGTAAGGAAAAAAAGGTAAAGGAACTTATCGAAAGTGAAATCCGAAACAAAAAATTAGAGGATTTTGTTTCTCAGGTTCTCATACCTACCGAAAAAATCTACGTTTTACGTAACGGGAAAAAAGAGAGCAAAGAGCGCATCAGTTTTCCGGGTTACGTAATAATAGAAGCCATTATGGCCGGTGAAATTCCGCACTTAATACGGAACATGACCAACGTAATTGGTTTTCTTGGGAGTTCGAGCGGTGAACCTACCCCACTACGAGAAAGTGAGGTACGGAGAATTCTTGGGAAAATGGACGAGTTGGCCGAAAAAGACGAGGAAATAAGCATCCCGTTTATAATTGGCGAAAGTGTCAAGATTACGGCAGGTCCTTTCAACGGCTTTACGGGTACAATTGAGGAGGTACACGAAGAAAAAAAGAAGTTGAAAGTAATTGTAAAAATCTTTGGACGACGTACACCCGTGGAACTTGGATTTACACAAGTTGAGAAAGAACAATAACAAGAAAGAGAGAAATTATGGCAAAAGAAGTTGCTGGACTAATTAAATTGCAAATCAAAGGCGGAGCTGCCAATCCATCTCCTCCGGTTGGACCGGCATTAGGTTCCAAAGGGGTGAACATTATGGAGTTCTGCAAGCAATTTAACGCACGCACACAGGACAAAGCCGGCAAAATTCTTCCGGTAGTAATCACAGTCTATGCGGACAAATCGTTTGATTTCGTAATCAAAGAGCCTCCCGTAGCAGTACAATTAAAAGAATTGACAAAAATTCAGACCGGATCGGCCGAGCCTAACCGTAAAAAAGTGGCCTCTGTTACCTGGGATGATATTCGAAAAATTGCTGAAAGCAAAATGGTAGATATGAATGCATTTACCATCGAATCGGCAATGAGAATGGTTGCAGGAACAGCACGTAGCATGGGGATAACCGTAACCGGAGAATCTCCTTTTTAACAGATAAAAGATCAATGTGATGGCTAAATTAACGAAAAATCAAAAGCAAGCTTACGCAAAGATCGAGCCCGGAAAGGTTTACAAAATCAGAGAGGCTGCACAATTGGTTAAAGAAATTACCTTCACCAAATTTGATGCCTCTGTTGATCTAGACGTACGTTTGGGAGTTGACCCACGCAAAGCCAACCAAATGGTGCGAGGTGTTGTAACTCTTCCTCACGGTACAGGTAAACAAAAAAGAGTTTTAGTTTTGTGTACTCCAGACAAGGAACAAGAAGCTAAAGACGCCGGAGCCGATTTTGTAGGGCTCGATGAGTATATTGAGAAAATCAAAAGCGGCTGGACCGATGTAGATGTTATCATAACCATGCCACAGGTAATGGGTAAAGTTGGCGCTTTGGGAAGAATTTTAGGGCCCAGAGGTTTGATGCCTAACCCCAAAAGTGGTACGGTAACAACTGAGGTTGGAAACGCCGTGAAAGAGGTAAAACTTGGTAAAATCGATTTTAAAGTCGACAAGTTTGGAATAGTCCACGCTTCGATAGGAAAAGTCTCTTTCGATGCGGAAAAAATCAGAGACAACGCTAAAGAACTTTACGATACTCTGATTAAATTAAAGCCTGCAGCAGCAAAAGGTACCTATGTTAAAAGTGTGTATCTGAGCAGTACTATGAGTCCTGGGATTCCTGTTGATCCAAGGTCGTTTGATGAATAATTCTAAAACGCAAGGAATATGACAAGAGACGAAAAACAGCAAATCATAGAATCGCTCAAGGAACATTTAGCACAGTTCAGTCACTTTTACATTACAGACATATCGGGACTAAATGCTGCTGAAACCCACCAATTACGCAAAGAGTGCTTTAAAAATAACATTAAACTGTTGGTGGTAAAAAACTCCTTGATGTCTAAAGCTTTGGAGGCTCAAAATGGTAATTACGCAGAACTAAAGGAGGTTCTTAAAGGGTCAAGTGCCATTATGTTCTGTAACGTTGCCAATCAACCCGGGAAACTCATTAAACAATTCCGGAAAAATAATCCAAGGCTAAATAAGCCCATCCTAAAAGGAGCGTATGTTGCCGAATCGGTTTACGTTGGTGATAACCAACTGGATGCACTAGCCTCCATCAAGTCCAAAGAGGAGTTGATAGCCGACGTGGTAGCATTACTCAAGTCACCAATGCAAAAAGTAATCGGACAACTTCAATCCGGTGGCCATACTATTGCAGGCGTTGTTAAAACCTTACAAGAGAGAAATTAATTTTTAGTCAATAATTCTTTAAACAATAAAACAATGGCAGACGTAAAAAAACTTGCTGAAGAGTTAGTAAACTTAACTGTAAAAGAAGTTAATGAGTTAGCTCAAATCCTGAAAGACGAATATGGTATCGAACCCGCAGCAGCCGCTGCAGTAGCAGTAGCAGCCCCCGCAGCAGGTGGTGGAGCAGCAGTGGAAGAAAAAACCAAATTCGACGTTATTCTTAAATCGGCCGGACAAGCTAAACTTCAAGTTGTTAAGCTTGTAAAAGAGCTTTCCGGTTTAGGACTCAAAGAAGCAAAAGATATCGTTGATGCAGCTCCTAAAGCAATTAAGGAAGGTGTAAGCAAAGATGAAGCCCAGGCATTAAAAACACAACTCGAAGAAGCAGGAGCAGAAGTTGAGATCAAGTAATAATTCCGATAAAACGGGTTAAGGTTTAGAGCCAATGGCTCTAAGCCTTTTTGTTGTTTTTCCAATTGTTCAATTACATACAACACAACTATGACTCCGAACAACAATTACAGGATAAACTTTGCCTCCACCAAATCCCACTACGATTATCCGGATTTCCTGGAAATTCAAATCAAATCATTCGAAGAATTTTGTAAACTCGATAGTACACCCGAAGAACGCAAAAATGAAGGGCTGTTTAAAGTTTTTCTCGAAAATTTCCCAATTACCGATACCAGAAACAGTTTTGTGCTTGAGTTTCTAGACTATACGTTAGACCCTCCAAGATATTCAATTGATGAATGTATTCAGCGCGGCCTAACGTTTAGTGTTCCATTAAAAGCCAAGTTGCGGCTTTATTGTACCGACCCTGAACATGAAGATTTCGACACCGTAGTTCAGGAAGTTTATCTCGGTAACATTCCCTATATGACACCGAAAGGCACGTTTATTATCAATGGTGCCGAACGAGTAATAGTTAGTCAGTTACATCGTTCACCGGGAGTATTTTTTGCCCAAAGCATTCACGCAAACGGAGCTAAACTCTATTCAGCAAGAGTAATCCCATTTAAAGGAGCGTGGATCGAATTTTCAACCGACATTAATAACGTGATGTACGCCTATATCGACCGTAAAAAGAAGCTTCCGGTTACAACTCTTTTACGTGCTATAGGCTACGAAAGCGACAAAGATATACTAGAAATCTTCCAATTAGCCGAGGAAGTAAAGGTTTCTAAAGCAAATCTGAAAAAATACGTTGGCCGCAAAATTGCTGCGCGAATTCTGAAATCGTGGATTGAAGATTTTGTAGATGAAGATACCGGAGAAGTAGTCTCGATTGATCGAAATCAGGTTATCATTGAGCGTGAAACAATTCTCGAAAACGATCACATTGACGAAATCATTGACGCCGGCGTAAAAACTATTCTTCTACAAAAAGAAAATATCGAAAAAAGCGATTACGTTATAATCTATAACACGCTTCAAAAAGATCAATGTAATTCCGAAAAAGAAGCGATCTTTTTCATTTACAGGACACTTCGTAACAGTGAGCCGCCAGATGAAGCTACCGCTCGCGATACCATAGAAAAACTATTCTTTAGCGATAAGCGCTACGATCTGGGAGATGTGGGCCGATTTAGAATTAACAAAAAACTCAAACTTTCCATCGATCCATCGATACATGTTCTTACCAAAGAAGATATCATTGCCATTATTCAACACCTGATTGAACTTTCAAATTCGAAAGCTGACATTGACGACATTGACCACTTAAGTAACCGTAGGGTTCGAACAGTTGGTGAGCAGCTCTACAATCAATTTTCGGTTGGGTTGGCCAGAATGGCAAGAACTATCAAGGAGCGAATGAACGTTCGGGATAATGAGGTTTTCAAACCAGTTGATCTAGTTAACGCTAAAACATTGAGTTCAGTGATAAACTCATTCTTTGGAACCAACGCACTATCTCAATTTATGGATCAAACCAATCCATTGGCCGAAATGACTCATAAGCGTCGTTTATCGGCGTTAGGTCCCGGAGGGTTGTCGAGAGAAAGAGCAGGTTTTGAAGTTCGCGACGTACACTATACGCACTATGGACGTTTGTGTCCGATAGAAACACCTGAAGGGCCAAATATCGGGCTTATTTCCTCTCTTTGCGTTTACGCTAAGATAAACCACATGGGCTTTATAGAGACACCGTACCGCAAAGTTCAAGAAGGGAAAGTAGATTTAACAGACTCAGGGGTTGTTTACCTAAGTGCAGAAGAGGAAGACGACAAAATTATAGCACAGGCAAATGCGCCCTTAGATGATAACGGCACCTTTATCAAGGACCGGGTAAAATGTAGGCTAGGTGCCGACTATCCTGTAGTTCCTCCCAAGGATGTTGAACTTATGGACGTTGCCCCCAACCAAATAGCCTCTATAGCAGCCTCTCTTATCCCATTCCTGGAACACGACGATGCTAACCGTGCCCTCATGGGATCGAACATGATGCGTCAAGCGGTTCCGCTGTTGAAACCAGAGCGTCCGATCGTTGGAACCGGAATCGAAATAAAAGTTGCCGAAGACTCTAAAGTTTTAATTGTGGCTGAAGGAGACGGTGTAGTAGAATACGTTGACGCGGAAGAAATCGTAATACGTTACGATCTCTCAGAAGAGGAGAAACTGGTAAATTTCGAATCCGAAACCAAACGTTATCGGTTACCCAAGTTCAAAAAAACTAATCAAGATACATGCATTAACCTTAAACCTATAGTTCGGATTGGACAAAGAGTTACCAAAGGACAAGTTATCACTGAAGGTTATTCAACTGAAGCTGGTGAATTAGCCTTGGGACGTAACCTGATGGTAGCCTTTATGCCATGGAAAGGGTATAATTTCGAGGATGCAATAGTAATATCGGAACGAATTGTTCGAGAAGACTTTTTTACCTCAATCCACATAGACGAACACATTCTTGAAGTTCGGGAAACTAAGCTTGGGATGGAAGAATTAACCAGCGATATCCCTAATGTTAGTGAAGAAGCGACTAAAGATTTGGATGAAAACGGTATGATCCGAATTGGCGCTCATGTTAAGCCTGGCGATATTCTAGTAGGAAAAATCACTCCCAAAGGAGCTACAGACCCAACTCCTGAAGAAAAATTACTTCGAGCCATTTTTGGAGACAAAGCCGGAGATGTAAAAGACGCATCACTCAAAGCTGGTCCCTCGCTTTTTGGCGTAGTGATTGACAAAAAACTATTCTCTCGCGCCGAAAAAGACCGAAAAGTTAAAGCCGTTGAAAAAACAATGTTAGAAAAAATCGACAAAGAAGAAAATCAAAAACTTCAGGAACTCAAAAACATTTTGGTCGATAAACTGACAACAATCCTCAGCGGAAAAACATCGGCTGGTGTATACAATTATCTGAATGAAGAAGTTATAGCCAAAGGCTCAAAATTTTCGCATAAAAATCTTAGCGAAATCGGCGACCATCTGATGCTTAAACCTACTAACTGGACTGGTGACGAAACCAAAAACGCACTGGTAGAAAAACTCCTGCACAACTATTCGTTACGCTACAAGGAGATTCAGGCAGAGTTTAAGCGTAAACGTTATGCCATAAGTATTGGAGATGAACTCCCAAGCGGCATTGTAAAACTAGCAAAAGTTTATATTGCTAAAAAACGTAAAATTAAGGTTGGAGACAAAATGGCCGGACGCCATGGTAATAAAGGTATCGTTGCCAAAGTAGTGCGCCAAGAAGATATGCCATTCCTACCCGATGGAACACCGGTTGACATAGTACTAAACCCCCTTGGTGTGCCTTCTCGTATGAACCTAGGACAAATTTATGAAACCGTGTTGGGATGGGCGGGGAAAAAATTGGGCTTATATTTCTCAACCCCAATTTTTGACGGAGCCTCCCTTGAACAAATCACCGAATACACAGAAAAAGCAGGCTTACCAACCTTTGGTAGAACCTATCTATACGATGGTGAAACGGGAGAACGTTTTGACCAGCCAGCAACCGTAGGAGTTATCTATATGATGAAACTCGGCCACATGGTTGACGATAAAATGCACGCACGTTCCATTGGGCCATACTCACTGATCACCCAACAACCACTTGGAGGGAAGGCACAATTCGGAGGACAGCGATTTGGGGAAATGGAAGTTTGGGCCTTGGAAGCCTTTGGAGCATCGAATATTTTGCAAGAAATACTAACCGTAAAATCCGACGATGTTCAAGGACGTACCAAAACATATGAGGCCATAGTCAAAGGCGAGCCACTTCCAAAACCCGGTGTTCCTGAATCGTTCAGTGTTTTACTCCATGAATTGCGTGGATTAGGACTAAGCGTAGAATTAGAATAAACAAACGAAACACAAATTTTCAGCATATGGCTTACCGCAAAGACTCAAAAATAAAATCAGAGTTCTCGAAAATAACCATCAGTCTGGCATCTCCTGAGCAAATTCTCGAACAATCGAGCGGAGAAGTTCTCAAGCCGGAAACTATTAACTATCGGACTTACAAACCCGAACGTGATGGGTTGTTCTGCGAAAGGATATTCGGTCCGGTAAAAGACTACGAATGCCACTGCGGCAAATATAAGAGAATACGCTATAAAGGCATAGTTTGCGACCGATGCGGTGTTGAAGTCACCGAAAAAAAAGTTCGGCGTGAAAGGATGGGACATATCAATCTAGTTGTTCCTATAGCCCATATCTGGTACTTCAAATCGTTACCCAATAAAATTGGATATCTGCTTGGCCTTTCTTCAAAAAAACTCGAATCGATCATTTATTACGAAAAATACGTTGTTATACAACCTGGGATCAAAGAAGCAGAGGGATTAAGTTATCTTGATCTTCTATCGGATGAAGAATACAACCAAATTATAGATTCTCTCCCAAGAGAAAACCAATATCTTGAAGACAATGATCCCAACAAATTCATTGCAAAAATGGGAGGAGAAGCTCTCCACGAGCTTCTTCAGAGATTAGATCTCGATGCCCTTTCGTTCAGCCTTCGAGATCAGGCAAACAACGAAAGTTCCATGCAGCGTAAAAACGAAGCATTGAAGCGACTTCAAGTAGTGGAAGCATTCCGCATGTCACGCGAAGTTAACAAGCCGGAATGGATGATAATGAAAGTTATTCCGGTAATTCCACCAGAACTTCGCCCTCTAGTGCCTCTAGATGGTGGTAGATTTGCAACCAGCGATATCAATGAGCTTTACAGAAGAGTTATCATCCGGAACAACCGTTTGAAAAGGCTTCTTGAAATGAAAGCCCCCGATGTTATTCTTCGTAATGAAAAGCGGATGCTTCAAGAAGCCGTTGATTCGTTATTCGATAACTCCCGTAAATCTAACGCTGTCAAAACCGATGCTAATCGCCCGTTAAAATCGCTTAGCGATAGCCTGAAAGGAAAACAGGGACGATTTCGTCAAAACTTGCTCGGGAAACGTGTTGACTTTTCAGCCCGTTCGGTAATTGTGGTAGGTCCGGAATTAAAAATGCACGAATGCGGGCTTCCCAAAGACATGGCAGCTGAACTCTACAAACCCTTCGTAATCCGGAAACTTCTAGAAAGAGGTATTGTAAAAACCGTAAAATCGGCTAAGAAAATTGTTGACCGCAGAGACCCCGTTGTATGGGATATTCTTGAGAATGTATTAAAATCCCACCCTGTACTTCTGAACCGTGCCCCAACACTTCACAGATTGGGTATTCAGGCATTCCAGCCGAAACTAATTGAAGGGAATGCCATTCAGTTGCACCCGCTTTCGTGTACAGCATTCAACGCCGACTTTGACGGAGACCAAATGGCAGTCCACCTACCATTAGGCAATGCCGCTATTCTGGAAGCACAATTGCTTATGCTTGGAAGCCACAACATTCTGAACCCCGCAAACGGAGCTCCAATTACGGTACCCTCGCAGGACATGGTGTTGGGTCTTTATTACATAACCAAGATTAGAAAAGGGGCTAAAGGTTCTGGCAAAATCTTTTACTCGCCGGAGGAAGTAATTATAGCTTACAACGAACGCGCGGTTAGTTTAAACGCAGAGATCAAAGTAAGAATATACAACTTACAACCCAATGGCGAATACAAATACGAAATCATTAGCACCTCAGTAGGTCGGGTAATATTCAATAATGTAGTACCCAAGGAAATGGGTTACATTAACGAACTTCTGACCAAAAAATCGCTCCGTGATATTATCGGCAATGTTTACAAAAAATGTGGTATTAAAAAAACAGCCCAATTCCTTGACGACATCAAAGATTTGGGATACCGTATGGCATTCAAAGGAGGACTATCGTTCAACCTCGCCGATGTTATTGTTCCCGAAGAAAAAGAGAAATTAATAAAAGACGGTTACGCCAAAGTTGACGAGATTACTTCTCTCTATAACATGGGGGTTATTACAAACAACGAACGTTATAACCAGGTTGTAGACACTTGGACCCACATTAACTCTAACCTCACCCGCATTGTATTGGAAAAACTTGCCAAAGACAACGATGGATTTAATTCCGTGTTTATGATGCTCGACTCAGGAGCACGGGGTTCGAAAGAACAGATACGTCAGTTGTGCGGGATGCGTGGTTTGATGGCAAAACCACAAAAGAGTGGCGCCACCGGAAATGAAATCATTGAAAACCCAATTCTTGCCAACTTCAAGGAAGGTCTGTCTGTATTGGAATACTTCATTTCAACCCACGGGGCACGCAAAGGTTTGGCCGATACAGCGTTGAAGACCGCAGATGCCGGATATCTCACCCGTAGATTGGTCGACGTTTCGCAGGATGTAATTATCACCGAAGAGGATTGCGGCACATTACGGGGATTACCAGCTACCGAAATACGCAAAAACGACGAAATGGTAGAAAGCCTCTATGAACGTATTCTTGGTAGATGTGTAGTTGACGACATTTACCATCCCATTACCGGCGATCTAATAATCAAAGCGGGAGAAATGATTACGGAGGAAATTGCCGAAACTATCGAAAAATCTCCTATCGAGAAAGTTGAAATACGTTCGGTTTTAACCTGTGAATCCAAAATAGGAGTATGCGCTAAATGTTACGGCCGCAACCTTGCAACCAACAAAATAGTAAAAAAAGGAGAAGCCGTGGGAGTTATAGCCGCACAATCCATTGGTGAACCCGGAACACAGTTAACACTTAGAACATTCCACGTTGGGGGTATTGCTTCGAACATAACCGCGCAATCGGGAATTACAGCCAACTATAGCGGAATTGTAGAATTCGACGAACTAAGAACCGTTGATTATACCGATGAATCGGGCTTAAATTATCAAGTTGTTATTAGTCGATTAACCGAAATGAGGATTATCGACCCCAACACGCATTTGCCGCTCTCAACCAGCGCTATCCCTTACGGAGCTAAATTATACATTAAACATGGACAAGAGGTTCAAAAAGGAACACGCATTTGCGATTGGGATCCTTACAACGCAGTTATCATCGCCGAAAACAACGGAAAGATAATCTTCCATAATGTAATTGAGGGCGTTACCTACCGGGAAGAATCGGACGAACAAACCGGTTACAAAGAAAAGGTTATAATAGAATCAAAGGATAAAACCAAAAACCCAGAAATCAAAATCGTTAACGAACTGGGAGAAGAACTGAAAAGCTACAACCTACCGGTACGAGCTCACATTAACGTTTCAGAAAACAGCCAGGTAAAACAGGGTGACATTCTGGTAAAAATACCGCGAATTGTAGGTAAAGCTGGGGATATCACCGGAGGTCTACCCCGTGTAACTGAACTTTTTGAAGCTCGTAATCCGTCGAATCCGGCCATTGTTTCGGAAATTGACGGTGATGTTAAATATGGCAAAGTTAAGCGCGGAAATCGTGAGATTATTATTGAAGGCCGTGGTGGAGACGTTAAAAAATACCTTATTCCGCTGTCAAGGCAGATCCTGGTACAAGAAAACGACTACGTACGTGCCGGAACCCCCTTATCCGACGGCGCCGTATCTCCGTCAACAATTCTCGACATAAAGGGGCCGACCGCCGTACAAGATTATATCGTTAATGAAATCCAGGAAGTTTACCGTATGCAAGGTGTTAAAATTAACGACAAGCACTTTGAAATTATCGTACGACAGATGATGCGGAAAGTTGAAATTATCGATCCGGGAGATACCACATTCCTGGAAGGGCAGCAAGTTGACAAATACGCCCTGCTTGAAGAAAACGACAGAATTTATGGTAAATTTAGAGTCGTTGATCCAGGTGACAGCCAGGTACTGAGAAAAGGACAAATCGTTTCTCTGCATCAATTACGTAGCGAAAATTCGCTGTTAAAGCGTAAAGATCTAAAAACCGTTACGGTAGAACCTGCAAAAACTGCAACAGCAAAACAAGTACTTCAGGGAATTACCAAAGCTGCACTTCAGACCCGCTCATTTATTTCAGCAGCTTCATTCCAAGAAACAACTAAAGTGCTAAGCGAAGCAGCTATCTATGGAAAAGAAGACTACCTGACCGGATTGAAGGAGAATGTAATTGTTGGTCATCTAATACCAGCAGGAACCGGAGTAAGAGAATACTCAAACTACATTGTAGGGAACAAAGATGCGATAGAAACCGCTATCCCCACTCCTGCGCGCAAGGAGCGTTCTAAAGCAAAATCATAAAAACGTTATTATTTTGTTAAAAAGCCGATTATTTTTTTTATAATCGGCTTTTTTATCTAAATTTGACATAAAAGAAAATTACCAACCATGGAAAAAGAGAAGCAAGGACAACTAAACATTCAACTCAATGAAGATATTGCCGAGGGTATATATTCCAACTTGGCTGTAATAAGCCACTCGCCGGCAGAATTTGTAATCGATTTTATACGGGTAATGCCCGGCATGCCTAAAGCTCCCGTAAAATCCAGAATAATTCTTACCCCTGAACATGCTAAACGATTATTGTATGCACTTCAAGACAATATAGCTAAGTATGAATCGGTACATGGAATGATTAAAATTCCGGAGGGCACTCCGCAAAATATGCCTCTAAACTTTAATCCTTCGACCGGAATGGCTTAATACGACTTTTTTTTAACCCCTTAAATATTACTGCCATGAAAACGAAAAAAAAACTCACGATGCTGGCATTAGCAATGTTAGTATTCGCTGCATGCGAAGAAGTTGTTAGCCCCGAAACAATTTCACCAGCCGAAGCCGAAGAGCTAAAGAACGATGCAGTGCAATACAGCCAGGCTAACAACTCATTTGGAGGAACCCTCAACGCCATATCCACCTACGGGATATCGGAAGATTTAACCAAGCATTTCCCTAAAAATGGGCCGGAACGCACCTACGACAGTATTAATTTTATTGTAACCCTTACCTACCCCAATAATGGAGGCATTATAACCATTGATTGGGATACAATTCCCGTTTGGACAATCCCAAGCATTCGAGGAGTAGCTACCATAACCAATTTTGTTTACGGAGGAGCTACAGTCAATGGCACGTTGACACTGACCACCGTTGGAAACGTACAAAAACCCGCATTGAATGCTAACGGAGAACTATCAGTCTCAGCAGGTGGCTTAAATTCGACCTATCAAGCCCAAAAAACCTTTACATGGGAAGAGGGCTTTGGAAATCCGGACACACCTAATGTTTTTTCAGCCTATGGAACGGGGAGTCTTACAATAGCAAATAAAATTATTACCTCAACCATTCCTCAGCAGAGGAAATTATTGAAGCAGGAAAACTGTGTTTTCCCTAACACAGGGATAATCAATTTGGCAATCCAACGAACTACAAAAGAAATTTCTATTGACTACGGAGTTGATCAAAACGGCAACACATCGAACGATTGCGATAGCTATGCCAAATTAACTCTAAAAGTGGGGAATGCCACACTCACTATGGTAGTAAACCTAGCTCAATAAATGTTTGAATTCATAAAAGGCTGCCCAATTAGGGCAGCCTTTTTTTTTGAACCAAAAAATCTTTTTTGTTGGCAAACAGAAAATATTCGAATGCAATCAATTGAGCTTGAAAAAGTCTATGCTTTTGAAAACAAATGAGCTACCAAGTCAAAAAAATGTAAAATAAAATGGCT